>NZ_JARXIC010000030.1 GCF_031127905.1 Thalassobacterium sedimentorum
TGCGAGAGTAGGTTATCGCCAGTATTATGGTCCGCTTTGTCGAAAGATGAAGCGGACCTTTTTGCTATACACACATTACTGTTTACGATACCTAAACGCAGGGTACACTAGTACCAATTCGCAAAAAGCTTGAACCTAACGGAGATGTTTACCGTAGCTTCGGTTCTCAGAACCGGGGAAATGCCGATCGCCCTCGAAATTTAATTTTGAGGCGAGCTTGGGGAGCGTCGATCAGAAACATTCCTGCTAAGTTCGAATGTCCTAGGAATTGTTAGAAGATCTGGAATTATAGGAACTTCGCGGTGGCGCTGTTTTTTACATTTTTGAGCCCGGCGACATCGCCTTGATACATCAGTTCTCCGCCGGCTTCGCCGCCGTCGGGGCCGATTTCAATGATGTAGTCCGCGTCTTTAATCACTTCTAGGTGGTGCTCGATCACCACCACTGTGTGGCCCTTGTCCACTAGGCGATGTAGGAGCTCGATCAAGCGCTCGACGTCGCTGAGGTGCAGTCCGATGGTGGGCTCTTCTAAAATGTAGAGGTTGCCCTGGCCTTTGTTATATTGACGTTCTTTGAACGTTGGCTGTCCCTTGGCGAGTTCGCTGACGAGTTTCATGCGCTGCGCTTCACCGCCGGAAAGTGTGGGCGAGTATTGCCCGAGTTCAATATAACCGAGTCCGGTCTCGACCATGAGCTGCATCAGACTGCTAAGCTGGGTGTGGAAACTGAAAAATTCGGCCGCCTCTTCGAAGCTCATTTTTAAAACATCGGCGATGCTCTTGCCATTCCAGCGCAGCTCATCGAGCTCGGCTCCGTAACGGCGTCCATTGCAGTCTTCGCAGGTGACGTGGGTGTCGGGCATGAAGTTCATTTCCAGTTTCACTCGACCCGCGCCTTTACAAGTTTCGCAGCGTCCACCCTTGGTGTTGAAGGAAAAGGTGCCGGCGGTGTAGCCGCGCATATTGGCCTCGGGGAGCTTTGCGAAAATGTCACGAATAATGTCGAAGGCGCCGATGTAGGTCGCTGGCGTGGAGCGCGGTGTCTTGCCGATCGGAGAATGGTCGACCTCGATGACCTTGCGAATCGTTTCTGCGCCCTGAAGGGACTTGAAACTATTCGATGTTCGACGTTCGATGTTCGATGTTCGACGTTCCTCCGTATGCAATGCTTTCGGCGTCAATTTCTCTGCCTTGGTTTCAATCGCAGCTTCCACCAGCGGTTTGAGCAGCGCGCGGATCAGCGTGCTTTTACCTGCGCCAGAGACGCCGCAGACGACATTGAGTCGTTGCTTGGGCAGGGCGAGATCGAAGCCTTTTAGGTTTCGAAGTGCGGCACCTTGCAGTGCAATCCAAGCCTCGTTGCCTTTCTTCTTGCGCGGACTCCAAGCGGCGGGCAGTTCGCGGTGTGAGCCACGGAGTGGGTGCGCCATTTGTTGGCGCAAATACTGTGCGGTCAGCGAGCGTTTACTTTTCTTAATTTTGCTTAGCTTGCCACTGGCGACAATTTCGCCGCCGTGGATGCCTGCCGCGGGGCCGAGGTCGATGATTTGATCGGCGTGGCGCATGGTGGCTTCGTTGTGTTCGACGATCACCAAGGTATTGCCGCGCGCACGCAATTGCTTGAGCGAGCTGAGTAACTTTTCGTTGTCACGGGCGTGTAGGCCGATGGAGGGCTCATCCAGCACGTAGAGCACGCCCGATAAGTTGGAGCCGAGCTGCGCGGCCAGTCGAATGCGCTGCGCTTCGCCTCCGGAGAGGGTGGCGGTGGCACGGTCGAGGCCGAGGTAGTCGAGCCCGACGCGATCCATGAAACGCATGCGCTCCTCAATCTCGGGCAGTAGCTCGTTCAACACTGTTTCACTACGCTTGTTGGTTTTAATTTGCTTGAGTACCCCTAGCAGCTTGGAAGGAGTCAGGCTCAGCAATTCTGGGAGTGAAACAGAGTGGGGAACGTCGAACGTCGAACGTCCAAGGTCCAGTTTTGTATGCTTTGATTTCTTATTCGATGTTGAGCGTTCGATGTTCGATGTTCGACGTTCATTCAGTGGTAAGCGCACGGCGCGACTCAGTTCGTTCAGGCGGGCGCCATGGCAGTCGGGGCAGGTTTCGCCATCGTCGAAGTCGTCCAGGTGGTCGACGCTGGATTCTTCTTCCTGGCTCATCCACTCAAAGAGTTGCCCGTAGCCGCGACAGGTGGGGCACCAGCCGCGCGGGCTGTTCCAGGAGAAGTGCTTCGGGTCGAGTTCGGGAAAGGCCTCGCCGGTCGCCAGGTCGGTGCGCTTGGTGGACAGTCGTGAGAGCAATTCGCCCTCGCTGGAAAGCAAGAAGGCGCTGCCTTTGCCGAGGCGGAGGGCTTCCTTTAAGCTCTGATGGGCGCTGGATTTGGCATCGGATGCGGAGAGCGCCGTCACGATGAGATCGATGTCGTGTTCCTTGTAGCGGTCGAGCTTTTTGAATTGGCTCAGCTCGGTGATTTTTCCGTCGATGCGTAGCATTTCGTAGCCGTGCTCGCGTGCCCAGTTGGCCAGTGGTTCGTGGTGCCCCTTGCGCCCGCGGATTAGCGGGGCGCACAAGTAGAGTGCATCGAAGCGCTTGCGTCCGATCTTGAAACTTGAGCCCGGTCCTTTGTATTCGTCTAGCAGTGCATCCAAGCGCTTTTGCAGCTGGGATTCGCTTTGGCTGACCACCGCTTCGCCCGATGTAGGGGAATGTTGGATACCGATGCGTGCGTAAAGTAGCCGTAGGTATTGCGCCACTTCGGTGATGGTGGCGACGGTGGATTTTCGGGTCCCCTTGGTGACGCGTTGCTCAATCGCCACCGTGGGGGCGATGCCGCTCAACTCGTCGACTTCAGCGCGCGGCATCTGCTCCACAAATTGACGCGCGTAGGCCGACATCGATTCCATGAAGCGGCGTTGCCCTTCGGCGAACACGATGTCGAAGGCCAGCGTGGATTTTCCCGAGCCGGAGACTCCTGTGATGACGGTGGTCTGGCCGTGCGCAATTTCGCAGCTGACGTTCTTTAAGTTATGCTCGCGTGCGCCGCGAATGCTCAAAGCATTTGGGAACTTCGAACATTCAACGTCCAACATTGAATCTTGAATGTTATATGAGGAGGCGGCTTCGGCAGCTATCAACTCGTTGGATGTGATCCGGTTCGC
The DNA here is from genome assembly GCF_031127905.1 of Thalassobacterium sedimentorum. GTDB lineage: Bacteria > Verrucomicrobiota > Verrucomicrobiia > Opitutales > Coraliomargaritaceae > Thalassobacterium > Thalassobacterium sedimentorum. Next base: position 3,161 of record NZ_JARXIC010000030.1, read on the forward strand.
CAAGCGCCCGGTCATGTCGCTTCGCTCGGAACGATGTTCACCCAGCGCTTCGCGTAGGTAGCTGGCGGTTTCGCAGACGGTGTCAGCGATTTGCTCGGGTGTGCCTTGCGCGATGATTTGTCCGCCGGCAGAGCCCGCTTCGGGCCCGAGCTCGACGATCCAGTCGGCTACTTTTAGAATGTCGATGTTGTGCTCGATCACGATCAAAGAGTGGCCTGCATCGACCAAACTTTGCAGTACTCCGATCAGACGTTTGACGTCGGCTCGGTGCAGTCCGGTGGTGGGCTCGTCGATTAGAATCATCGCATGATTCTGAGTGTGGCGAGCGGAGCGCGGGGAGGGTGTCGCGGATAGTTTGCTGAGATATTTGACCAGCTTCAGGCGTTGTGATTCACCGCCCGACAAGGTGTTGAGCGGCTGTCCGAGTTTGAGGTAGCCGAGCCCGACATCGATCATCGGCTGCAGGCAGCGAGTGATCTTCTTGTTGTCGCCAAAGAATACGACCGCGTCGTCGATATCCAAATCAAGAATGTCGGCGATGCTCTTGCCGTTGTATTCGATTTCCAGCACTTCGTCTTTAAAACGCTTCCCCTCGCAGGTTTCACAGGGCACGAAGATGTCGGAGACGAACTGCATCTCGATCCGTTCAAAGCCGAGCCCCGAGCAGGTGTCGCAACGTCCGTCGCCACTGTTGAAAGAGAAATGTCCGGGCCCCATGCCTGCGGCCTGAGCCGCTTCGAGCTTTGCGAAGCACTTGCGAATTTCGTCCCATGCCTTGCTATAACTGGCAGGATTGGAGCGAGGAGTTTTACTTACCGGGCTCTGGTCGATGAGCACCACTTCCGAGAGTGGGAGTGTGGACTCGATGTCTTGAATGCTGGCTGGCTCTTCGACGGTGAGCCCCTTTTGTGCGAGTAGATTCTGGTAAATGACATTGTTGAGCAGAGTGCTCTTGCCGGAGCCGGAGACTCCGCTCAGACAGACGAAACTTTGCTGCGGAATGTGCAGCGTGAGCTCGTGGATGTTGTGCTTGCTCGCGCCGTAGATGGATAGCAGTGGAGAGTGGCTCTTTGAGAGTGGGGCGTTGCCTAGGCGGCGTTCTTGGGGTAGCTCGATAGTTTCGCGGCCAGAGAGATAGCGGCCGGTGTTGGTATCCGATTCTAGGATACGTTCGAAGCTGCCGCTGAAGCTTAGCTGTCCACCGTGGACGCCGGGGCGGGGGCCGATTTCGATCAAGTTGTCGGCGGCGCGCATGACTGCCTCGTCGTGTTCGACCACGACGACGGTGTTGCCGAGGCCGGTCAGTCGTCGTAGGATCGAAATGAGTCGATCCATGTCGCGCGGGTGCAGTCCCACCGAGGGTTCATCCAAAACGAAAAGTGTATCCACCAGCGAAGAGCCGAGGCAGGACGTTAAATTGACGCGCATGGTTTCGCCCCCCGAGAGACTGCGCGAACTGCGATCGAGCGTAAGATAACCGAGGCCGACTTGGTCGAGAAAACTGAGTCGCGACAGAATCCCAGAGAGCGCGGAGTCGGGATGACTGGCAGTTCCATCACGTTTAAGGTTCGGAGTTCCGCCTTTAGGCGGCTGTGTAGAATCTGAATGGCCGCCTAAAGGCGGGACTCCCAGCAATAAGCTGAGCAGTTCGCTCACACTCTTCTGATACAAATCCGGCAGGGTGTGGCCTTGCCATTTCCAGTTCAACGACTCCGGTTTTAACCGTGCGCCGTGACATTCGGGGCATTCGGTATAGCTGCGGAACTTGGAGAGAAAGACCCGCACGTGCATCTTATACAGGTTTTTATTGAGCCAGTCGAAAAAGCGATGCACGCCATACCATTGATTGCGGTCTTCGCGATAGTTGGGCTCACCCTCCATCACGAATTTGAGCTCTTTCTTGTTGAGCTTTGACCAAGGGATGTGGGTGCGGATCTTGTGCTTCTTGGCGGCGCGCTGCAGATCACGTAAGCTTTCGCTATACACTTCCCCCTGAAATGCACGAATGGCGCCCTCATCGATGGAGAGACTTTGGTCAGGGATCACCAATTTATAGTCGATTTCGATCACACGGCCAAAGCCGCGGCATTCCGCACAGGCGCCGAGCGGGGAGTTGAAAGAGAACAAGGCAGGACTGGCGGGGCGGAAGCTTTGCCCCGAGACGGGCGAGCGGAGACCATGCTTGAAATGGGCCAGGGCTTTGCCATCCGCATCAAAAATATCGATTTGTCCCTGTCCGAAAGCAAAGGCGGTCTGCAAGGCCTCCATTGCGCGCGAGCGAGCGCCTGCATTCAGCTTTGTGATACGATCCTGAATGACGTAGAGGGGGGAGGGGAGCTCGGGAACTGTGTCCTTGTCCTTTAAGAGTGTATCAATGCGCTCGAGTTGGCAGTTCTCATCGCTGCGGCCACTGCGAAGTAGCACGCGGGTGTAACCTTGGCCGCTGAGATTTTTAAGGATTTCCTGCCAGTCTAAATTTTCCGGTTTCTCGACTGGAAAGGTGAGGAGTAGTGTGTGGTCTGGGAACTTCGCCAGAAGCTTTTTCCAGGCCGACTGTGGATTTTCGTCGGTGATTGGTTCGCCCGTGGCGGGGTCGTAGAGCGTGGCGACGTTGGCAAACCAGACCTTAAAATAGTCGGCCAATTCCGTGATGGTGCCCACCGTGGAACGCGAGGTCTTGACCGTGTTGGATTGCTGGATCGCGATAGAGGGGCGGATATTGTGCACGCTGTCCACCTTCGGCCGGTCCAGCAGATCCATGAATTGCCGCGTATAAGGGGAAAAAGTCTCCACGTAGCGGCGTTGCCCCTCCGCATGCAGCGTCTCAAAGACCAAGGAGGACTTGCCGGCACCACTCAGGCCAGTGACCACCGTCAGTTCACCGATCGGTAGATCGAGGTCGAAGCCTTTCAGATTATTTTGGCGGACGCCGCGCAGCTGGATGTATTCTTTTTTTGTGGGCATGAATAGTGGAACTTTGAGCATTATTTTGCAGAGGTCGAATCCCAGATGAACATATTTGAATATTTTTGTCGGGGCGGGGTGAACGTCCAATTTTGGATAAGGAGACGAGTGCGCCCATTTTATTCTTAATTCGGAGGACGGAGGACGGAAGTTGGAGGTCGGAAGTCAGGAAACAGAAGCCATTCACTGCGAATTAGTTAGTTCTGGAAATCACGGTATGTGCCATTTTTTTGCGAGACGGGAAGTGCTATAAGGTGGTGACATTCAACATTAGATGTTGGACGTTGGATGTTCGACGTTCCCTTCGCTTTACAGTTGCCAGTTCGCCTTTTAAAGCACGCTCTCTGCGGCTATGAAGCCACGAATTTTAATCGCTGAGTCGACCACGCCTGATGGGGCACCTATGTCGTTGTATGAGCACGATGGTGCCTATTCCATTAGTTTCCGAGGTCAGGAGCTCATGCACTCGAAGGCATCGGCATCTGAACTGTTACTGGGGAAGATGGGGATTGAGACGATTGTTAAAGCACCTCAGCCGAAGGTGATGATCGGTGGCTTGGGGCTGGGCTTTACTTTGCGCACTGTTCTGGCCGGCTTGGGACCCGATGCGCAAGTCGACGTAGTGGAGCTGGTGCCAAAGGTGGTGGAGTGGAATCGGGAATACCTTAAAGACTTGAATGGAGCGCTGTTAGACGATCCACGGGTGAATGTGATCGAGGCCGATGTGGTCGCTCGCATTCGGGAAGGTGAGGCGCAAAGTTATGACGCCATGATTCTGGATGTGGATAATGGGCCAACGGGCATGGTGAAGGAGAGTAATAACTCGCTCTATTCACACAAGGGACTGCGCGCAGTGCGTAAGCACTTAAAACCCGGTGGGCGGGCTGCTTTTTGGTCGGCGGGCGATGATCCACACTTTAAAGCACGCATGGAAAAAGTCGGCTTCCGTGTCGGTCATATCCGAGCTAAAGTCCACGAACGCTCCAAGCGTGCGGCTTACGTCATCTACGTGGCGGACAAGTAGCCGACCGCGGGGCCAGTAGAAAGTAGCAAACGTCCGAGGTTCAGCCCGTAGGCAGTGGAGAGTCGGCGGTTCATTTACGTAGCAGGGTTGGCTCCGCCGCCCTGTCTTGCGCTGTCGCGTGCCCGTATCATATCATTCAAAGGCACACCTCCATTCGATGTTGAATGTTCGCAGCCGTTCGTAAGCCATCGCGTCCGACGTTTCTAGGGCGCCTACTTTAGATTCTTCACACATTGGCCGATTCGGTAGGGGCGTCTCATCGAGACGACTGTTTGGCAGGCGCTCCCATTCCAGCACTGGGAATTTTCTCGCAGATGTATTCCTCCAATTCAGTTGCTGCCGTGCGTATCTGTAGTTCTTTTTCTATTCTGACTTCCGAATATTTTGGGCTCGACTATAACATCTTTGATCCGCGAAGTTTACGTTATGCGTAAGTCACCCAGTCAGATTATTCTCGCCTGTAAGGGAGAGGCTGGATACCATTGTCAGCTTCTCAAGTTGCTCCTGCTAGCTGGCTTGTCATTGTTGCTTGGCGGCTGTAAAAGCGTTCCGATTTCCCAGCAAGGATTAGTTTCCAAGCCGAACGTGTCACTAGCGCGAGGCTTTATTTTTAATCCAGATTCAAGATTGCTAGTTCAGACGGAGCCCGGTTCTGGAGGGATTCAAGGTGGGGCAGGGGGATGCTCTTCTTGTAAATGAAGCAGCTTTTAACTGTTAGCTTTCCTTTGTCCGCACTTAGAATAGTATTGCTGGCATTGTTCGGCCATACCTTGTGCTTGGCAGATGAAGATTATATTGAATCATTCACTTTTGCATCGATTGGGGAGGGTGCTGAATTTCGTTCATCAGATCACCCAGATGCGATTTTGGTTCTAGATTTTTTTGCCCCTTGGTGCGCGCCTTGCGTTGGCACCTCTCGACTTGTTGATTCAGAGATAAGGCAACACTATGCTCGTTCGTCGAGTGATCCCACAGTCGTCGTGCTTGCGGTCAATGTCGATCAGCGTCGACCAAGTCAACTGGCTCGATTTCTGGAAAGAGCTGAGTTGGAAGTTGCCTATGAGGATCTAGAGGGAGCTATGTTTGAGAGTTTTGATTCTGGCGGACTCCCTTTTATCGTTGTTTTGACCCCTGAAAGTGAGGGGCAGCATCGGGAGGTCTCTTTTCGCCAGTTGGGAATGAAAGATGGCTCTGGGTTGCGTGAGGCGATTGATGCGCTAAGGCAGCAGTTGAATCTGCCACAGTTGATCAGTGAGGACGTAGCGACACCTGATTTTTCTAAACCGAAGGCATTGCTTGAAGACGAAAATGAGGTTCTCACTACCGGCTTACTTGCGAGTCGAGAGGTATTAGACACGACTTTACCTGAGTATGCCCCGCCAGAATCAATTGTGGCCGCGTCGGACGGTCTTTTTCCTCAGTTGGATGTGCTGTCCGAGGTCGCCAGTGGTTCCGTCGAGCCCGAAACTGTTGTCGATGCGACAGGTGCCAAGCTCATTTTTCAGCGCTTTGATCAGGCTACGGAGTATATGGAAACTGATGACATTCGCATCTTGCAAAGCGATTTTCAATGGGAGTTGCAGATGGAGTCGATCCGTCTGACTCAATTGCTTTCACTTGGTCAGATACAGGTCGATTACGAGCCATCTTCTAAGTCTATATTCGGTCATTCTGAGGAGCTGGATCGGGATAACTGGAGTTATACATCAACGGCAGCTTGGATCGGTGAACACAACACGGCGTCTTTGTCTGTGGGGGGCGGCGAAGGTTACCAGGATTACCGCTCTCTTTGGCTGGCTGAGTTTTATCGTCAAGATTTTGACGGTGACCCCGCTTACTCCAACCCAGATCCGCATTCGGTATTTGTTTCGCTTCTGGGGGATTGGCTTTTTTGGGAGAACCAATTGAAATTAACCTTGAGTGTCGGATATCGATGGGACGAGATCGCACCGTCGTATTCGCGAGTAGTTACATTTGAACCTGTGTTTGGTATTGATACTGAGGTCGGAAATGAGTCGTTAAAGACCGCTAGTTTCGGGTTTGAATCAGATTGGATCGCAACAGAGCGCACACGTATTATAGCTCGCATCGGGCTGGACGACACGACTGACCGTGATTCACGATGGACCGGTGATCTAACTGTGTCTCAGGTTTTGGGTGACAGTTGGGTTGCATCGCTACGCGCCATCGGTGTGACGGAAGGGAACGCATTCCACGCACTGTCAGTCACTGGTGCGATTGATTACGACTGGGAGGAATCGTGGTTTCTTGGACTTTCTATGCGCTATTATGAGGATAATGGTTTGGTTGTAGATCCTGGGGCCGTCTCGACAGAATCCCCTGAGTTGAGTTCATTTCGATTTGGTGGACGCGTAGCTAAAGTCTGGGAACGCGTGGCGATAAGTCTTGCCGCCTATCATTATCAAAGTCGGTATGAGCCAGTGAGTCCAAATTCTTGGCAGTTTGAGAATCTCTATCAAGACCGTGATTGGGTTCAGCTTGAGTTTGCACTTAGCTTCGAATTCTGAGGATTTTGTAAGCATGTCGTGAGGGCTCAGTCATTGCTGAGTGTTTTTCGCAGATTCAATTGTATGAAGCGGTGTGTCTCGTGTTGAGTCGGAATTCAGTCGCTCGACTGGGGGGAACAGCCTATTTTTATTGCATCATGGTTAAGGTCGAGATAACGGTCTTAAATGAGTAGGATTCTAAAACTCAGCCAAAAGCTGGTATTTAACATGAAGCTTGTGATCTTCGCTATCGCGATAGCTCAATTGGGCCAGTTGACTGCAGATGCAGTCGACTACGTGGATCGAACTGGAGAACTCGCACCAGATTTTACCCTACCAATTTGGGAAGGTAGCGAGAATGTGAGCCTTTCGGACTATGAGGGGCACATTATCGTGCTCGATTTCTTTTACTGGTCGTGTGCACCGTGCCAAACTTCGATGCCGGACATTGAGGAGAATGTTCAAAAATATTTTAGAGAGAGGGGAGGAAATGCAGACGGTATTCCAGTTCAAGTGATTTCCTTGAATATCTTAGACCAACCTGACGGGACCAATGCACTAATTGAGAGTTCTGGGACGGAGTTGGTGTTAGATGATACTTCAAACGCGATCCAAAGTTACTATAGTCGCGGAGGAATTCCACTCTTCGTCATTATCAATGGGGTGGCGGATTCGCCGTCGCACCAACAATGGGAGATTTTACATCATGATTCGGGGTATTACGGTTCAACTTATTTTCGTAATGTAATCAATGGGGTCGAAGCTCCGCTCGTGAGTTCAGATTCCCCTCCAATATTCTTGCAACAGCCTCCAGCCTTTAAAATACGCGAAATCGGAGGGAGCATCACTGTTCAGACTGTCGGCTTGGCGACTGGAGCATATACGACGACATGGAAGCGGGTTCGTGATGGGCTTGTCGTTGGTTCGGGTCTTACGTTGAACTTGCAAAATTTGTCGCCATCCGATGCCGGCGAATACGTCGCCGTATTAGCGAATGAGAATGGTGAGACAGTTTCCAATACCTTCGAACTTTTTGTTACTTTGCCAGCTCCTTCGCGTGTCAGGGGGTCTTTTAGTGCGGTTGGACTACCATTGCCGATTCCGGATAATTGGGGGGGAGCTGTATCCAATCAATTGGAAGAATTTCCGCTGGTAGTATCCGGTTCTACTTTGGGAACGGTGAGTGAGTTGTCGATCAATCTTAATATTTCACATGATTACATTGGAGATTTAACTATATATTTAATGTCACCTTCTTATAAGATAATTAATATACGAAGTTATCGTGATGGCGAGGATGATGATATCATCATGATTAATGCACCAGTTGTGGGATTTGCTGGCGAGAATATCGTGGGGAAGTGGAAACTGCTTATCGGTGATAACAAGGAGGGAGATCAAGGCATTTTGAACAGTTGGTCTTTACACTTTCTGGAGCCTCAATTTTCTTTTTCTGAATGGGCAGTTGAGCACGGCTATCCCGCTGACGTCGATCCAGAACAGCGTCTGAATACTGGAACCAGCTTGTTGCAACAGTATGCCTTGGGCGACTCTGGCAGCAGTTTTCAGGTCGAACCAAAAGGGACGGGGGTCGAGGTCTCGTTCAATTCACCTGGATCGGTGGGAGCAGATGTTCAGTATCTTATCGAGTCTTCGACAAACCTGAGTGATTGGTCTGTGGTCAATTATACTGGCATGGAAGACCTCAATGATCGCATGAGATGCTTCGTCGAAGTTTCGAACCCTGCTGCGACCTCGTTTTATCGTTTAAATCTGAGCCTCCCTCCGAGCGAATAGTTTCACTTAGAAGGAGGAGTCCGGGCTGAACATGAAGTTACGTTGTTATGCTTATAATTGGCCGTGGAACGGCAACGTAGTGTGGCTGTAAATTTTAAGATTCATTCGTTCGAATTGTAGGTCGATTGATTTTCGGCGATGGAAATCATGTGAAATGATTGGATGCGTTCGAGCATCTCGGACTCTTTTTCGAGTCTCGTCTGGCGTAGGTCGTATTGAGTTTGAAGATTGATGCAGAATTGGGCTTCCGTGTTGAAGAGAATGCTTAGGGCGAGGGTGGGGTGTGATTAAAAGTGCGGTGAATTAGTTGTGATTTTAATTTAGTTAATTGCAGATGAATCTGTACTTTGGCAAGCTGAGCTGTTTTAAGCTCAGAATGTCGAAAAAGAAAGAAATGAGCCAATCAGAGATGAAAACTTTCATGCTGCTGATTTACAGCGTCTCATGAGCTTATTGTTCAACCTTAAACAGTGTGCCGCCGAGGTGGCGGGGCTTCATTTCTTTACTGGTGGCGTCGGCTTCGTCGACTATCTGGCCGCCTTCGTAGTAGGCGGGCTCTTTGAGCCAGTGCTTTTTGAGTTGATCGTGAAGTTCGAGCAGTTCTTTGCGGCTACCGATACGATACTCGATGGTGTGTGCGTGAGTGGCGATCGGGTATTCTTTTATCACTTCGGTGCCTGTGACGGCGTCGGTGATGCCGGCGGCGCGGTCGGCCATGGCTTGCACTTGGGCTGGGAGTGGGCGCTGAATGATCGAGGAGCCGCTGGGGGTGCCGGCCGCGTCGATTCCGTTGCTCATTGCTTGTTGCAGTTCGCCGATGTGTAAGGGGCGACTGTGGTAAATGCGTAGCAGGGCGGTGCCTTGGGTAACAATATTGAGCTCAGTGACGCGAAAATTGGCGGTGATATACTCTTGGGTGGAGATGGATTGAATATTTGCTTGGCTGCCATAGTAGGCGCGTGCGTCGCCGGGGAATTCGATGCCGTAGATTGCGGGATTTTTGATGCCGCGGGTCGTGACGGATATGGCAGACAGTTGACAGGTGAAGATCGTGAGCAGTAGGGCGGGCAGGATTTTTGGTAATGGCAACATAGGGATCAAAATGCTGGCCTTTTGATCGTGGGCAAAGGTAATTTGTTTCAATAATGTTAGCTTGTCAGGATCTTACCGTCGAAATGCAGCCCGCAAATGTGCGTATTCTCGATCGTGCTACGGCGGTCTTTAAGCCGAAGGGCTTGAATGCGGTGATCGGGCCGTCGGGCTGTGGTAAAACGACTTTGGTCAAAGCGATGTTGGGCATTTTACCGAGTGAGGGGGCGATCAGCTATGGGGGCGAGCCAGTGCTCCAGAGTTCGGATCTATTGGGCAAGCTTTCATTTGCGCCTCAGTTTAGTATTGCGCACGAACGACTATCGGTGGAGGAAGCGCTCTGCTATGCGCTGGATCTTTGTGTGCGTGAGGGGGCGGTGAAGGCTGCGCGCTTGGAGGAGATTTTGCATCGCATCGGGCTGGCAGAGCATCGTGAGAAGCGCGTCTCTGACTTGAGCGGGGGGCAACTCCGGCGTTTGGGCTTGGGGCTGGAATTGGTGGGCGATCCGCAGTGTATGGTCTGTGATGAGGTCACCAGTGGGCTGGATCCTCGTTCGGAGGATCAAATTCTTGCGGTGTTGCAGCGTCTGCGCGATGAGCGAGAGAAGACCTTTATTTGTATTATTCATAATTTGGCCAAGTTGGATGTGTTTGATTGGATCACTGTCGTTTATGAGGGCGCAGTTGTTTTTCAGGGAGCGCTCGGCGCGATGAACGCTTATTTTGGAATTCCTGATGCCCTCCACCTTTACGATCAACTCAACGAGCACCCGATTGAACATTGGCGTGAACGATGGGCGTCGGAGTCGGCTGCCATTGAGCCTGCCGAGCCCATCGCGGCAGTAGTGGCGCCTTTACCACCCAGCGCGCTTGAGCAAACCTGGACTTTGCTGAAACGGCGGGCGCAACTCTTTAAGCGAGATCGGGGCTACTGGCTGCTGACACTCGCGATCACCTTGGGCTTTCCATTGCTGGTGACGATTTTCGCTTGGGATGGTATTCCACAATTACGTGGAATCGCCATGGGCTCTGTAGGCGGGGCAGTCGCGCAGATGGAGGCGAGCCTGCGCTACCGAGTCGATGCCTTGGAGATGGCCTCCTTGGTGACCGGCTTAATTCTATTTCAAGTGATTTTACTGACTTTGATGGGCAGTAATAATGGAGCCCGCGAGATTGCTGCGGAGCGGCAGATTTTTGAAAAAGAGCGCTTTGCCGGGCTGAGTGCCACGGCCTACGCGTCGAGCAAGTTGATCTTTGCCTCGCTGATCGCGGTGCTGCAGGGGCTGTGGATGATGGGCTTTGTTAAATATATTTGTGAGTTCCCGGGTGCGTCTTTGCCGCAGGCGTGCGTGCTGGTGTTGAGCTGTGTGTCGATGACGGCCATTTGCCTCGGTTTTTCTGCGATCTTTAACTCGGCAGACAAGGCTTCGCTCTTGTCAGTCTATTTGGTCGGCTTTCAGCTGCCGCTGTCGGGCATCGTGCTGGCGCTGCCCGACATGCTGGTTTGGCTGTGTCGTCCTTTTATTAACGCCTATTGGGGCTGGGCCGGCTATTTCGGGTCCATGCGCGCCACTCGTCTCTACGACGCCTACCGGGTCGACTCCAACGAGTGGATCCCTTCGCCTGGGCTGGCGGCCACTGTTCTCCTGCTGCACTTTCTGGTTGGCGCCGCCATGGTCTTTTGGGGTTGCCAGCGAAAACGCTGGAATTAACTCTAGTTGAAACTTTTGCGATTTCGCTACGATGCCATTTTACATGCTCCTTTGCTTACCCCCACACCGCCGATTCTATCGACTTGCTAGCTTATTTTTTGCTTTATGGACGGCTAGTCTGCTCGCTGCTTGCAGTGGTGGCCAACGCTCCGATTTGGAAACGCTTCCGATCAATCACTATTTACAGAAACCGGGGGATTTCTTGGGGAATCGCTACGTGTTACGCGCTCAGATCAATGAGCAGCTGAAGTGGGAAAAGGGGCTCGGTCGTGTGCTTGCCGTGGTGGTGGAGGGCAGTGATGCGCGCCTGCCGGTATTTGTGCCAGAAACTGTGGGTGACAACTTACATGTCGGCCAACGCTACGAGTTAGAGGTCATCATCGAACAAGAAGGGCTCATCTATGTGGAAGCATTGCGCAAATACTAGTCGTTTGGTATCTTATATGACTCTTTCGCTGCTGCCGCTATGGCTGTCGGCGCAAGGCGGTTTTCCTGTTAACGGGGGAGCCACTACTACGCCGCAGTCGCAGCCCGCGCAGGCGAACGCGTCGGCGCCGGCCGGCGGAATATTTGAGAGCAATGCCTTTCTGGAAATGGCGAACCGTGTCTTCGATCCCAGTAGCGACTCGATGGATTTCGAAAACGGTAGCTTCGAGTGGAAGGGAAAGAACTTTAACTTGTCGGAACAGCGCGCCTTTCGTTCTCGCTTTGAGCGCTTTCTGCTGGCCTCACCGACTGAGGAAGAGGAGCAGTATGCGCAGTTGATGGGAGACATCATCGAGCGTCTATCGGTTTCTAATAACAATAGTGACGATGCCATTCTCGATACTTGGGAGCTTCTGTTCCGCGCGTCACGCTTCGATCTGGATGGGGGCAATAGCACCATCGTCGCGAATCAAGTGTTCAATGCATGGCGCATCCGCAAAGAGAGTCGCGGTGTGAGTATGAATCAGCGTGAACTGCAGCAGGTTCGTAAATACCAGCAAGAGATCGTGGCCAATCGAGCGATGGCGCTGAAGAGCCTGCGCGAGAAGCGTCTGCGGGAGACCAGAGTCGATGGGCAGGGAAATGCTGATGCTCAGGCCTCTGGCGATACCGAAGCGGTCACTTCGGAAGCGGCCTTCCGCATGCTCGATCTGGCCGAGACGGAAGCTAAGATTCTAGCCTTGGAAACACAGTCGGCGATGACCGGCTTGCAGGCGAAGCTTCAATTTCAAAGTCAAATCGTGAGTTTCATGATCCAGCGCCGCTTTGAGCACGCGCTGGTGCTGGCTGGCTTTTACCAATCTATTTTCAAGGGCTCCCATCAAGCGCTGGAAGTCGGTAAGGAGCAACTTCAAGAGTTTATTCCCGGGAGCGATCTCGCTTTCACAGTCGACAGTATGACATTTATTGCCCGCGAGGCGATCAACGATGTGAACAAAGGTGTCGAAGCGGTGAATGCCGCTTACAATGAGAACCGTAATCTCATCGCCCTCGAACGTTTGCAGGAAGTCTTTTTCCTGGGGGAGTATTTGACGGAGCTGAATAGGATTCCCACGCCGCAGCGTCGTCACATGTTGGACCTCTATCGTGGGCTGATCGAGGCCGGCGAGTTGGCGGAGGCGAAAGACTACGACGGTGTCTCCGAACTCGCGGTCAATATTGCCAAACTGGCCGAAGATTTCCCCAAGAACCGTGTGCTTTCTTCGGTTGAAACGGCCAAAAGCATGAGTGATATGGCAGTCTTTGCGGCTTCGCAGTATCGTAACTTAGGCGATATCGATAAGGCACGTTCTGAGCTGCAGACCGCAATTGATATTTGGCCGTCGAACCCCTCTATTCGCGAATTTCAACAGGAGACCACTAAGTTGGCCACTGCCGGCTCACAAGGTGTGCAGATCTTTGATGACCTCTACAAACGCATGGATCGCCGTGGTATTTATGAGCGTCGTATGGACTTAGGCTTTGCGCTGGCAGAGGACACACAACGACGTCCGCTGCTGATGGAAGTGGTGGAGCAAGTGGCTCGTATCGATTTACTGGTCAGTCAAAGCGAGGAACTGGTCAAGCAAGGCGAAGCCTATGCCGCGTGGGAGTTATTGGTGGAAGCCGCCAAAATAGATCGAAGCGACGGCCCCATGAATCAAGCCCGGGCCGAACTCGCACCGCGGGTGGCGGATTTTGTTTTGTTGCTCGATCGTGCGGAACAGCAAGCTGAGGATGGACACCACGCGGGGGCACTGGCCGCTTATTTGGCCGCACAAGACATCTATCCCGTGAGTCGCCTCTGTCGACAAGGCATCCAGCGAGAAACTGAGGCGCTGATGGCAGGATTGAGAGCGCAGGAATAACGCAGATTACCAGTCTGAGTTAATCTGATATCGCTTCTCGCCATTTTACATCATCGCCTACTTGCGGTCTCCGCCTCGACCACCCGTTGAATTTGCTTGTCCTTAGGGGGATTCAATACTGCCCGCTTGAAATCCCTAGTTTCCTTGAACCCGGATTATGCATTAGAAAACTGAATCGGGAAGTTTAACTGTTCGATATTCCGAGCAATGGCGTCCATCCACGGTCGTTTTTTGTGCGGCAAAGATAGCTTTAGGACCGTTTTACGCGCATGATCAGAAGTCCACGCTCCTATTGCAAAGCATTGGGATTTGAGCGTTTTCAAGGTTCTGATCCTGCCTTGATTGAGTCGCGCATGTTGAAAAAACATCATTAAATTATAGGCGACCATGATCCATCTGAAAGAGGCTTCAGTTGCCCAGAAGTCTTTTAAACAGAAGCTCTCCAAGCCGAAGTCCTGCTTGAGTTCTTTAATGCGGTTTTCGTAATCAGCACGGCCATTGTAGAGGTTCCAGATTTGAACGACGGGCAGCTCTAAGTTCGTAACACAACTGCTGTAACGATACTCCGGCAAATCCTCGAACAGCAGCTTTCCTCCGGCTTCGGGGCGTCGTTCAATACGTTTACGCACCACAAAGTGCCGACGCGGCTTGGCTCCTTTTTGCGCAGAGTAGTGGATAAACTCGCAAACATCAATGCCATCGCAAATCTCCACCCAATTTTTGAGTCCGTAAATACTGCGCTTGATGTTCGGGTAACAGCGCACCGCAATAATATAATTGAGCGCACGTGCTTCCAGGCAGTTTCTCATTACTTGTGTATCTTACGACTTTTATGAAATTTAATTAAAGTATAAGTGCTTGACTCTTTCGGAAACATACTAGTATATACTGGTATATACATGAAGAAATCGTTGCCTCCATTTGTCAGAGACTCTGCATCATCCTTGCCCCTTCATCGGCAGGTTGAGCAGTGGTTGCGTCTTCAGATTGAGGCAGGTGGTTTTATGCCTGGAGATGCGCTGCCACCTCGCAAGGAGTTCTGTAAAATGCTCGGAGGGATTAATCACTTGACTATACGTCAAGGCGTTAATGCTTTGATCCGCGATGGCTTGCTTTTTTCTATCCCTGGTCGCGGGATTTTCGTGGCAGAACGAAAAGGTAAGCCGTTGTCTGTCGGGGTTGTGTTGCCTAGTATTGACGATGAGTTTACCCATGCACTTGTAGCGAGTATTCAGGATGTTTTTGCAAAGTTGAGTGAGGAGGGTGAATCATTGATTCGACCTGTTCTTTTTGATTCGAGGCGTGATGCACAGCAAGAAATCGACAGTATTTCGCATTTGATGGATCTTCCGTTGGATGGAGCGATTGTCTTTCCTGTCGACCATGGCGATATGTTGGAGAAACTCGTTCAACTGAAGGTGGATAATTTTCCTCTGGTACTCGTTGGTTGGGTGCCAGGAATTAAGTTTAATTCCGTGACATCTGATGACTATGCAGGAGCATTTGAGGCGACTAGCTATTTGCTTAGGCAGGGGCGCCAACGGCTTGCTTGGATCGGAAATCGGAAGAGTGTGTATAGTGTTGCCTCTCGATTTGAGGGCTTTCGTGATGCCTTGAGTGATCATGGTGTTTTATATGATCGTAAGCTCTTGGGGGAACTTGTTCAGGTTTCTCCTACTATGCCAATTGAAGATTCCTTATCTGATATTTTAGACCATCTTTTAGCTCAAGATCCACGGCCTGATGCTTTTGTCTGCGTTAATGATTACTTCGCTCTAGCTTGTATTAAAGAGCTAGCTAAGCGAAATATTCGTGTGCCTGAGGATATTTCGATTGTTGGCTACGACGACATTAAGGCGGCTGCTAATGGAAAGCCATCTCTAACGACGGTCCGTAACCCTATGCGTGAATTAGGTGAAGCTGCTGCTGAGCTTTTGGTTGAGTGCATCCATGATTCTACTCGTGACCCCGAAGAGATCGTGCTGCCTGTCAATCTGATTGTTCGAGATAGTGCTGGTTAGTGCTGTGGTGAATTCGAATCTAGCTTTTTAACCCCTCCCCAAAAAAATAAATAAATCAATACATAATATGTGCGTATACTCCATAAAAAAACTTACCTTAACTGCGGTAGTCATTGTTTCTAATTTAGTATTTTCTGCCCATTCACAGGCTGAAGTTCTTATAAGTGATGATTTTTCAACAGAGGGGAATGTGAATTTCAACCGTACCCCTAATATCGCAACTATAGATAGCCGTAATTATACTAAAGTATCCACGGGGAGTAGCTATTCTACGGCGGTTAGTGTTGGTGATCCTAACTATGCAATGATGCAAACAAATGTGGGGGGGGCTGTCTCTCTTGCGGATGGTGGTGGCTTTGTTAAGCCCGAACAACTGAATATTTCGACAGTCTTCCATATGAATACGTTGACGAATAACTCACCAGCTCGTACAGGCCGTGGTGTCTATTTGGGTTTTTGGAGCTCATTGCCTTCGGGGTCAGCCGATTCAATGTCAAATATGTATGGTGTTTTTGTGAATCCAGACTCGGGGCGGTTGCTTCTTTGGCAAGGTGCCACGTCTTCAACTGGTAATCCAGCTGCGACTCTGGATTATTCTGGGGTTTGGGATGCCAGTGCATGGCATACTATATCCTTTAATGTCGATATTAGTGGAAGCGAAACTGGAAATGTTGGAGATATTTATGACTTTACTCTAGATGGTGTGGAATATGACTGGGGCACCACTAATCTATTTACCGATGCAAATACGGCATATGCAGGTTTTGGAGTTTCCGCCTCGGGAGTAGGCCAGACTGGTTATTTTGACGAATGGTCTGTGTCTTCTATTCCAGAGCCAATGAGTTCATCGATGATGATGTCTGTAGTTGCTTTTTGTTTTGTTGTTGGAACCTCGATCCTGCGCCGCAATCGTCGATAATTTAGAAGCTCATTCTAATCCTTAATCAGCTTTGGTTTGTGCGATTACGCATGATGCCGATAGCTATGCAGCTATATGAGGAAATATAATTCCATGAAGGCGGAAACTACGAAGGTTGGAAGGCTTGGCTTTACTTTGATTGAACTACTTGCAGTTATTGCAATTGTTACTATTCTTTCCGCCATATTAATCCCGATGACTGCTCGTATTCAGGAACGAGGCTTACGCGTAAAAGGGGCTTCCAACTTGCGTCAGTTGGGAGTCGCCTTGCAACTCTATTTATCTGACAACAATGGGGTCGGTCCTCCTGGTAGTGTGAACCCTCACTTCTGGAGAGCTAATTCCCAGTTTGTCAATATGGGTTCAATCTTGCCTTACCTTGATTTCTTAAATGATCCAAAGATTAGTACGCCTGAATTGTTGCTTTCACCTGGGTCAAACGAGAAGCAATATGAGAAGTATAAAGCGATGGGGCCTGCGAATTCCAGTGGAGCATGCACTTATTACATGAATCAAGATATTGCGGAAGCTCGAGTCTCCAGTGGGATCTTCCCCGCGAGCCGTGTCGTATTCCATGATAGTGCGTATTGGTGGGATGCCATTTATAACGGAGTCGATAACTGGAGTGGTGAAGGTATGTATGTCGTGCGTATTGATGGTAGCG
This sequence comes from Thalassobacterium sedimentorum, assembly GCF_031127905.1. Classification (GTDB taxonomy): domain Bacteria; phylum Verrucomicrobiota; class Verrucomicrobiia; order Opitutales; family Coraliomargaritaceae; genus Thalassobacterium; species Thalassobacterium sedimentorum. Next base: position 20,191 of record NZ_JARXIC010000030.1, read on the forward strand.
TCAGCTGGATTGGGCGTTCTGAAACCTCCGGTATGACAGCTTGGGATTATTCTCAGTTGGATGATCATTAAAATTACGCAAAAGAGCGTAATTTTTACCTGGTATAATTATTATGAAATTTAGCACTATTTGCTTTGGGGGCTTTTGGGCCTATCTTTACTTGGTCTCTGTGGTTTCTGCAGCCGTAATGCGTCAACCTTTTAATAGCGAGCATTTGGTGCTTAAGAATGCTGTGGTGATTGATGGTCGAGTGGTCGTGTCTGAGCGTCCGCTGGCATCGAAAGCTTTTAATGCTAGATTGGAAGTTGTGAGAGACGCATCCTTCCGAAAACTCTTTGATGGCGATTATACTTCGTATTGGAGTCCAAAGTCAGAGCGGGGAAGCATCGAACTAGATCTAGGTCAGAATGAGGAAATTTCAGCAATTGAATGGGATGGTTATACATATGGAGAGAGCTTTCCTTCTGAGTTCTCCATTTATTTTCGCAGGAACTCGAACGACAACTATAAGTTGGCTCCTGCAGGGATATTATCTGGACCGTCTGGTTCTCAGGTATTTTCGGAAGCTAATATTGTTCAAAATATCGATTCTCATGAGGTTCGCTTAGAGTTCTCCAAGTCAATCAATGCGCGATTTGTTAAATTTGTAATAAATAAAAGTTCTGATGGGCATCCTCCACGAATGACACGATTGGAAGTGCTTGGTGTTCCAGGTGAAGCATTAGGTTATGTTATGGCCACTTTTGCACCTGCTACAGTGGAAAAGTGGCATGAAATTCGTGTCGTTGGAGAGAATATAACTGGCTTGAGCCTGCGAACGCGCACATCACCCGAAACGCCGTGGTCAGAATGGCAATTACTTACGAGTGAAGATTTAAGCTTTCTAAATACGAGTCGTGTTTCTGCGATTCAGGTTTCTGCTAGGATTGAGAATAATCGATCTGGATTAGGTTCATTGGATATGATTGAGGTTGATATTGATGGAATGGTGATGGGGGCACCCCATCCCACGATTCCTTTGGATGGAAGTCATGTTTCTAGTGAGAATCCAGTTTTACTCTGGCGCAGTGGTGTGAATGCCGAGTATATTACGAACGCGGTCTATGAGGTTCAGATCTCTCTTTCACCTGATTTTGAAGAGAGTTTACGGACTGATTTTTATGGAGTTAAAGGGACTGAATTAAAGTTGGTGAATCTCAATGTGGCGGTGGGCGATACTGTTTTCTGGAGGGTTCGTAGTGCATCTGAACTTGAACAAGGGGAGGCTGTGTGGTCCGAGGTTTCGTCTTTTCGCATCAGCGAAGTTCCACGTCCTATTTTCAATGAATCGCGTTTCGGTATGAATATGGGGCTCGATGTCAGGCCATGGGGGAAAGAAATGGCTGATGAAGCTGGCTTTTCCTGGTCTCGTCTGGATTTCCCTTGGTATAAGCTGCAACAGAGTGCAGACCATTGGAATTGGTCCCGCTCAGACAAGGAGGTGCAGGTTGCCCGAGATTTGGAGATCAGTATTCTGGGGATTTTGGGTTATACTCCGAATTTTTTGAGTCAGCAGCCTGATCAGCGCAATGCACGTTCTTATCCTCCCGTTCATCTTGAGGATTGGGTTGCATACATTACGCAGGTCGTGACTCGCTATGGTACTGATGTAGCGGTTTGGGAGATTTGGAATGAACAAAATCATCGAGCGTTTTTTTCGGGGACTCCACAGGAGTTTGCACATTTGCTTAAGGCGGCTTATATCACTATCAAAAATATTAGTCCTGATGCTCTGGTTACTTATGGTGGTCATGCTGGCTTTTCGTCACGCTATCTCGATTCAGTAGTTCAGGAGGTCGGAGAGCAGTATTTTGATATTATAAATTGGCATTGTTATCCTGGCATGCCTGATTCCGAATATTTTAAGAAATATCTAAAATTGACTGGAGATTATCGTGCCAAATTGAACGGCGATAAACCCATATGGTTGACTGAGATCGGGGTTTCACGAAGCAAAAAAGGTGATCCGCCTCCTCAAGAGATTGCTCGTCGTCTCGTCGCTCACATGGCAGCTAGTAGTCAGCTTGATTCTGATGGGACTCCATTGATAGATAAACTGTTTCACTTTCAATTTGTTGAAGGTCATGGTTATGGATCAATTCAGCGTTATGCGATGCTAATCGACTATGCGGACCCGATGACTAAGCCCACGGTGCTTCCTGAATTTCATGCTTTTGCGCATGCTCTAGAGATTTTTGATAATGCCACCTGGCTCGCCAGTAGTGATTTGGGCGGGATTGTCACTCATCGTTTTGCTCTGTCTGATATGAAAGCTTTCACTCAAGTAACTGTACTATGGCGCAGCGACGGAATTAATCATCCTGTAGCCTTCGATGTATCTGCCGATACACCTGTTGAGCTTCGTAATGCTTTTGGTGAAGTTGTTCGAACTGAGAACAAGGTTCACTTTTTATCAAACGACAATTTGTATTATGTTTTGAGTCAAGGCTCCCTCCAGATTTCACCAGTGGTAGAGGGGATTGTGCATGACAAATAGTTATCAACCTCAGCAAGCGAAATGGATCTGGATTGATTCGGATAATCATCGACCTTTTCATCATGTGGCATGCTTTCGCCGGATCTTTGAGCTTGCTCCCGGGTTCAATTCTGGGTGCCTACACATTACAGCAGACACTCGTTATGAAGTGTTTATTAATGGTCAATGGATCGGTGGCGGGCCTTCACGAGCTTGGCCATCGGAGTGGCCCGTTGACACTTTTGTGCTCGAGGGCATCCTTCATCCTGGGCAGAATGTGATTTCGGTGCGAGTGCAGCACCACGGTCTCGGGAATTTTCAATACATACATCGTCCAGCTGGCGTTTTGGCCGAGCTTTCATGGGTATCTGATCATGGCACAGAATTGCTGGGAACTAATGATCAATGGCTCGGGATCTTGGATCCGGGTTATCTCTGGCCTGTTCCACGAATTAATTGCCAATTAGGTTGGGAAGAACAATACGATGCCCGTGTCGGTTTAAATAACTGGCAGCAAATCGACTTCGATGATTCTGATTGGCCGTTCGCCCGAGTTCTACAGGGAGATGAGTTACCTCACTCCGATTTGTATTTGAGCACAATCCCACAGTTGACTCGTGACGTAGTTTTTCCTCAACGTGTCTTGCCTCCGAAGGCGGTGAGCTCAGCTCAATATATTTGGAATCTAAACCCGAGAGGAATGCTTCACCCAGATGATAAGGAGGCGAATGTCCTGCGAGGAGACCTTCTTCTTTCCTCGCAAATTTATAGCCCCTGTGCACAACAGATTGAAATTCAGCAGCCTCACTCTCGTCCTCGTTTGATCTGGAAATTAAACGGGGAAAGTATCCCCTTTGATGAAACGCCTGATTCACTGATTCGGACTAGTGTATATCTGAATGAAGGGTGGAATAGTTTAATGGTGAAGATGCCGGCAGCTGAGCAGTATTGGTGGGCTGTTTTAAACGTATGGTCTCCGAATGAACTTCATTGGTCTGCACATTCACATGACCGTTCGTCGTCTCAGTGGCTTTCGATCGGTCCATTTGGTGATCTTCATGAGCCACATGCACCGCCGATAGGCTCAGATCAAATAGTGACGAATCCATTCAATATTTGCTCGGAAGCTACGATGGCTAAGCATGATTCTATATGGGGACGTGGCAGTTTATCGGAACGTGAACTCTCCGCGGAATATGTGCAGCCTTTGTCCCAAGACATGGTGTCAACTAATGACGTCTATGCACACTGTGCTTCAGAAAGGATCATTCAAGATCTGTGTCCCAAAACATTCAATCTTGCAACTATCCTCAACAACAATGATGAATGGGCGAGCATTGATCCGTTTCCTGATGTAGATGTGCGCATCCTTATAGATCTCGGAAGAGAGCACGTTGGCTACGTGGAATTTGAGGTCGATTCGGCGGCTGATACCATTCTTGATTTTCATTTTTTTGAGAATATGAATGCGGATGGTGAGGTTCATTTAATGTCAGAAATGAACAACACTTTTCGCTATATTTGCCGAGCAGGAGTGCAAACATACCGCAGTCTTTTACGGCGTGGATTTCGTTATTGCTGGTTAAGCATTCGTCAACAAATTTGTCCTCTACGACTTCGCGGTGTTAGGTTGATTTCCAGCACCTATCCGCAGGCAAATAAAGGGAGCTTTAGTTGCTCCGACGAGCTATTGAACAATATTTGGAAGGTGGGGGCGCATACGCTCGCTTGTTGTTCGGAGGATACATATACAGATTGTCCTGGTTATGAGCAGACTTTCTGGGTGGGCGATGGTCGCAATGAGGCTTTAGTTGATTTTGTCGTGAATGGTGATCCACGCTTGAGTGCTCATTGCTGGAATCTTGCTGCTAAGAGTTTGGACCGTTCTGAATTAGTTGAGTCTCAAGTTCCAAGCGCTTGGCAAAGTCTTCTGCCAGCCTGGAGCTTTTTGTGGATGCGCTGGGCTGAAGAACATTTTCGCTACACTGGAGACGAGAAACTAGGGCGATTTATGCTGACTCAGTTGGCGAGGAATGTCGCTGGAATTCGTAATAATTTATCTAGTCGTGGCTTATTCAAAATACGTGCCTCAAGCATGTTTGACTGGGCGCCTATGGATACCCCTGCCGATGGCGAAATTACGCATTTAAACGCACTTGCTGTGCTAGGGTTACGACAAGCGGCGACACTGGCAGAAGAGCTTGGCGAATATCAGCAGTGTCAAGACTGGCACGACTTGGCAGATGGCTTGGTAGTTGCGATTAATCGCCATCTTTGGTCTCCAGAAGAAGGGGCGTTTGTCGATTGTATTCGCGCAAATGGTGAACTGTCGTCGGTGTTTAGTCAGCAAACACAAACGGCTGTCTATATTGCAAATTCAGCGACAACAGATCGACTAGCGCAGTGCCGCAAGTTGATGCAGGACGCACCTCCTCACTTCGTGAAAGGCGGAAGTCCATTTTTCATGTTTTTTGTTCTCGAGGGAATGGCTCGAGAGCAAGATTCGGACTCTCTGGTTCAGCTTATCCGTAGTTATTGGGGCAAACAAATTCATGCAGGAGCGACTACTTTTTGGGAACAATTTTTTCCAGATCAATCGAGAATGACTCGTAGTTATTGCCATGGTTGGTCGACAGCTCCCACCTATTTTCTCAGTCAACGCATCTTGGGAATACAGCCGAGTAAGCCGGGGTTCGAGGAAGTGCTCGTGTCGCCTAAGACGGCTGATTTAAAATGGGCTCGTGGGAGCATGCCAACTCCAAGAGGGGCGATACATATCGACTGGCGTATTGATGAACCCTTAAGTTGTTTTGTGCTCGAGTTGTTATGCCCCACAGACATGTCGGTATTGCTTGAACTGCCAGTTAGTGGGCCTGTCGTGATTACCTGTGGAGAGGCCGAACAGTTAGACAGCAATGCAGGGAAGCTTCGTTTTCATTGCTGTCAAGGCTCGAAATATTCATTCCGAGTTCAATTGGAAACGCTTAACATTAATAAACGAGAAGCGGTTCGATGCTAATATTAGTTGAGAATGATTACATCCAGATAGTTATACCATGAACGATTCCATTCAATATCCACGGCGAAGTCGTGTCCCCTCCGATGCTTTTGGTTTCGAAACCTTAAAAACCGCAACGGCCCAACTGTTATCATGGCAACAAGGTCCAGGGGACTTTGGTGGATTACATTTACATGCTTGTTGGGATAATGATTCTAGTCTATCTCGAAAGTATCATGGAGCGAGTGTGTCACGCACATCCTGCATTTATGAAGGTGTGAGGGAACTTGCGATTCGTAGTGATTCGCGCAAATGGCGCTATTTAGCAGATCAAATTATTGCATCTATTTTATGGTATCAATCGCCCGAAGGCGGCTTCTTTCATGCAAGTGGGGAAGCAGAACCGACTTATACGTCGCAGGAAAGCTGTCCGATTCATCAAATGAGACCAGTGCTAGCGTTGTTGAGCCATTATCAAGACGCTGATGTGAGTGATCTAGTCCGGAAAGAAATTGAGGTTGCATTGGAACGTCACCTGAAATGGTTTCAATCGCATTGGTGGCAATTGGGAAATGGCTATGTCAGACCTCTTCCTAATGCAGGTTGGTGTGGAGTCACTAACCAAGATCTCGTTGCTGTTGTCGCTTTAGCAAAATATGGAGACGTGATGGGAGACTGGGAGCCTTTCCATCAATACGGATTGCCGACTTTGGAAATGTATTTGAGTCCACAGTATTTTCATGATCATACTGGCTTCTTCGAGCGTGGAGATAATGCAAACTTCACTGAGCGTTGTAGTTATATGTGCCTCATTGTGAATATGCTCGATCAATTGCATTCCATTCGGCCTGATGTTAGAATACCTGTGGTAATCGACCGTGTCGTGAGTGTGCTGCAGAAAGCCGTATATATAGATGAGAATCAGGACACTCAGATGTCACTCGGACTGGATGATGCGGCCACTCAGCAGAGCGGAGTGCTCGTATGGGATCGACAGAAGCTTCAGTTAGGGGATTACGCAGAATTTATTCAATTGTTCGAGAGATTTGGTAAAGGAAAAGATGGTATGGAGGATGTGATTCTCGGATTAGAGAAGACGCTGGCACAATATGTATATGCAGATGGGATGATTCCTACGACAGTGGATGCATCTCGTCCTTTGTTTTCAATTGTGTCGGGTTCATACAATTTCATTAACTTTTGGAATTTCTTATTAAAACGAAATTCTGGAGAGCTTGATTGGGACTCGCTTCCATCATTGCCTATTATTCGTCGTCGCTGTGGCAATATGGAGTTTATTGCCGATCGTGATCAGTGGCTTTTATTAAGGGACGGTCGTGAGGTGTTTCATGGCGTTAAGCGTGTTCCGCATGGGATCGTTGCATTCGGTGAGAAGTTGGCCAACGATCCGTATCAACTTCCTAATGCTGGTGGCTTTGATGAGGTTGTCGAAATCAATTAATATTTTTATGTTAGATTTATCATGTATTAATTTACTTCAAGGGACAAATTCAGATCGTGAGTTCTCACGTGGAAATACCTTGCCCATTGTGGCGCGCCCATGGGGCTTGCATCATTGGACTTTACAGACGGGACAGTCGCCTTGGACGTTTAACCAGCTCTCGCGTAGATTACAAGGTGTGCGGTTGACACATCAACCGAGTCCTTGGATGCGCGACTATTGTAGCCTAGCTTTTCTGCCATTTACTGGGCCAGTGCAAGACAGTCCTGAACATCAAGCATCGGCTTATCGTGTCGAAGACTGTGTATTGCGACCAGAGCAACTTCAGTTTTCCTTATTGCGTTATGGAATAGATGTGAAGCTGACATCCACGGAGCGTGGAGCGTTGGTAGTGCTACGTTTTCGTCCTGGTGTTGTTCCTCGGGTTGCATTTTATTTTGATGGAGAGCATACTTTCGAATCCATTGCGAGCAATCGCATCGCTGGTAATAGTTGGGACCATCGTGACACGTTACACGAAAGTTTTCGCCTCAATTATCTTGCTGATTTCAGCGTGGAACCAGTTGACGTTGTTCAAACAGAGTTCGGTGGCTATGTTGAGTTTTCGCAGGACACAGAGTCTGTGGAAATGCGTATGGCGGGGTCGTTCATTTCTGGTGAGATTGCGGCGTTGAGTCTTAAACGTGAGTTAATTGGGCGCAGTTTTGAGCAGATTGCGGATGAAGGCGAATCGAGGTGGCTGTCCCTGCTAGGGCGAATTAGAATTTCACCTAAGTCAGCGGATCAGGCAGCTCGTTTTTACTCATGTCTATATCGCTGCCTGCTTTTTCCGCGCTTTCTTGATGAATTGGATGCAGAGGGCAAGGTTGTTCATCGTAGCCCATCGGATGGTGTCGTTTATGCGGGTCCGTTGTGTGCAGATAGTGGCTTTTGGGATGCTTATCGCACTCTTTACCCCTTATTGGCTTTAGTCTATCCAGATGTTTTAAATCGCATGATGGAGGGCTGGTTAAACGCCTGCCGTCAGTGTAGCTGGGCTCCGAAGTGGCCTAGCCCTGGACCACGTGCGTGTATGATTGGCACTCACTATGATGTTGTTGTTGCGGATGCAGTGTGCAAGGGCGTGACGGATTGGGATGTTGAAGAAGCCTTTTCCTATTTATGGAAAAATGCGACCGAGCCGTCAGATGATTCTCTTTTTGGTCGCGAAGGATTGCAGGATTATATTGATCTGGGATACTTACCAGCAGATCAACATCCGCATTCAGTCTGCTGTACTTTAGATTATGCCTACAACGACTTTGCTGTTGCACAGGTGGCACGCTATCTTGGTAAGCACGAGCAGGCGAAGTCTTTAGGCAAGCGTACTCAGAGTTATCGTAACGTGTTTGATGCCGAAGTCGGCTTTATGCGTGGGCGTCTTATGGATGGACAATGGGAAACGCCGTTTCGTGAATTTGCATGGGGCGGGGCTTTTATCGAAGGTGGCCCCTGGCAGCATGTGTTCAATGTGCCGCATGATCACGAAGGGCTTGCGGCATGTTTTGGTGGGGCTCATCAGGTTTGTGAAAAACTTGATGAAATGCTTTCGAGTGAATCGCGCTTCGAAGCTGGAACATACAATTACGAAATTCACGAAGCTACTGAAATGGCGCTAGCTGGGTTTGGTCAGTATGCGCATGGCAATCAGCCCGTGCATGCTTTTCTATTTTTATATGGACTGCTCGGTCAGCCACAAAAAATGCAGTATTGGATTCGTCGTGTGTGTGAAGATTACTATTCGAAGGACGACTTTCCTGGAGATGAAGATAACGGCGAGATGTCGGCCTGGTATATTTGGTCTGCCCTAGGTTTGTTTCCTTTTTGTCCTGGAAAGCCAGAATATATTATGTTTGAGCCGCTGATCGGAGATTGGAAAATTACGGTCGGTGAAACTGAAATTTGCTCAAGTGAACTGCAACATGTTGCTATAGATCAAGGAAGTCGAATTATTTCCCATGACGTGATTACCTCTCGCTAAAGGAGTACTTGCTCGATCAACATCAGCCCCTCTATAGATTAGTCGTGCCTTAAAAAGCACTATGCGGCTCTAAGAGCCGAGTAAAATTTGTATTGGAGGTGTAGGTTGCGTGAGCTGAAGTTATGTTGGACCCATAAAATGAGGGCAAAAAGAAGCTCGTTGATCCAGTTCTTGAGGTTCCAGGCAGCTGCGGCGAGCCCCAGGTTTAGTTCGGCCCTAAGTGCTCCTTTCAGGAAGCATCGAGCCATTCGGTAGTCACTCTTAAGGTGGCCGATGACCGGCTCGATCGCTGCCCGCCGGCCATTTTGCCTGCGCAGGCAGAATCTGTTTGATCCGATTCCCCTTGTCGGTGAGTCGAGGCCTGCGACTTCGTGCTCTTTGCGCGTGAGTAAGATTGCAAATTGCATGTTGGGTGACTGTGCGTGCTGTAGGCGCTAGTTTTAAGCGATTGCTGACCAACTGGATGTGGAGTTGGGGCTGAAGTTGGCGTGCTCTCTGCACTCTGGGGGTTCGAACCTTTCGTCCCGACTCAATGATCACCTCAAAAAGAAGTAAGTACTATGTCGATTGTAAGTATTAACCCTGCCACTGAAGAAACTCTCAAGACTTATCAGCCCATGACCAAGGACCAGGCACTGGCTGCGGTGCAGGTAGCTGATACGGCTTATCAAGATTGGAAAAATAGATCTTTTTCCGAGCGTCGTCAGATTATGCTGCGCCTAGCGCAGATTTTTAGAGAGCGGACGGACGAGTTCGCGCAATTGATCACCTTGGAAATGGGCAAGCGCATTGAAGAGAGTCGTGCGGAAATCCAGTTCTGTGCTGAAATTACTGAGTTTTATGCCGAAGGCGCAGCCGATTTTTTAGCCGATGAAGACATGGCAGTGGAGGATGCCGATGCGCAGGTGCAATATGCCCCGATTGGTGTGCTACTGGGCGTGATGCCTTGGAATTTTCCATTTTATCAAGTCATTCGTTTTATCGCTCCCAATCTCATGGCAGGTAATACCACGCTGGTCAGGCACGCGAGTAATGTGCCTCAGTGTGCTGAGAAAATTGAAGAACTACTACAGGAGGCGGGCCTACCCGCAGCTGTCTTTACTAATTTGCGGATCCCACATGAATTTGTGAAACCGATTATCGAATCACCACAGGTGCGCGGCGTTTCGCTGACGGGAAGTGAACGAGCGGGCAGTACTGTGGCCAGTCTTGCAGCGGCAAAAATTAAGCCAACCGTGCTCGAACTTGGCGGGAATGATCCCTTTATCGTGCTGGAGGATGCGGACGTGGCGGAGACCGTGAAAATGGCCGTCAAAGGACGAATGGTGAATACTGGGCAGTCCTGCGTCGGCTCGAAACGGTTTATCCTCGTGGAATCGGTGGCTGAGGCATTCACTGCAGGCTTTAAGCAAGCCATGAGTGAATTGAAAATGGGCGATCCGATGGATCCGGCCACCGAGGTGGGGCCGCTTTCGACTGAATCTGCTGCGGTGAAATTAGCCAAGCAGGTGCAGGATACGCTCGATGCCGGCGCGACTGCGATTCTCGGCGGGGATCGCCCCGATTGTCAGGGCGCCTATTATAATCCTACGATTTTGACCGATGTGACTCCAGAGCAACCGAGTTATGATCAGGAGCTATTTGGTCCGGTCGCTACGATTTACGTGGTTAAAGACGAGCAGGCTGCGCTGGAGCTGGCGAATGATTCATCCTATGGGCTGGGTGGCTCGATCTTTACGCAAGACATCGCGCGTGGGCGTCGACTGGCTCGCTCGATTGATACGGGCATGGTCTTTATTAATCAGCCGACCAATTCGCAGGCAGAGCTCCCTTTCGGAGGCACCAAAAATTCCGGCTATGGCCGAGAGTTGTCAAAATTCGGCATCTATGAATTTGTGAATAAAAAGTTGATTCACTCGCCGAAAATGTAATGTCGTCGCGTGTGTACTCGAAATGCGAGGAGTTGCGAGGAGTTGCGAGGAGTTGAACGCGGCTTAATTATTCACTGAGCACGTGTAGATTCGCCATCGAAATGCCGCTCAGCATGGCGCCGACGATGCCGAGGAAGCCTTGGTCGGTGCCGGCTAAATAGAGGTTATTTAAATGGGTGCGGCCGTCTTTGATCTTGTTGGGGGCGCCATAGATTGCGCCGTTTAGGTGGCCGGTGTATTTACGCACTGTGCGTGGGGTAAACATGTCGCTGGCGATGCGGTGGGCGTTTAAATCGAGTTTGCTGTCGGGCAGTAAGCCCAGCGTGACTTTTTGCAGCTCCTCATACCAGTAGGCTTTTTGTGCAAGGTAGTCGTCCTCTGAGAGGGCGCACCACTTGTCGTGATTGGCCATGGCGGTCACGCGCAGGTAGCCTTCGTCCAATTGACGGCCCTCGCCGTATTGATAATTGTTGGGAAAGCAAATGACGCCGCTCGTCGGGTCGACGAGTTCGTCTTCGACGCGCGCGTAGCGGAAGCGCTCGGCGGTGTTGAAAAAGATGATGGTCTCGTCCCAGCCGAAATCGGTGGGCTGTTGATCCAGCACGGTGATGGTTTCGGTAAAGCTGAGCTGGCCAATGTTGTCACTGGCGGCGTCAGCTGGCTGATCCTCGCACAGGCGGGCGGTTTCGACCGCACCGGCGGTCGAGATGATCTTATCGGCTGTGAGGACGGCACCGCTGTCCAGTTCGATGGCGGAGGCGTTGTTGCCGCTGGTATGGATCTTTTGAATGCCGCACTTCATCTTGCGCACGCCGCCCAGCGAGCGGTATTTATCCTGCAAGAGCTTGATGATCACACGCACGCCGTCCAGCGGGCGGGCGAAGCCCTCGAAAAAGAGCGAACGAAACATGATGGCGAACTGGCCGTAGTCCATGTCGTGCTCCTGCGCGCTGCCGTAATACATGACTGGGCAGAAGAGCATATCTTCCAGTAGAGGGTCCGAAATGTGACGCTGCACCGCCTCGCGGGCGGAGCTGGGCATGGAGCCGAGATTAAAAGCGTCGAGGGTGCGGACCTCTTCCGCTAGCGCGCGGAAACCGTCGATCTGTTGCGGGAAGGCGCGTGCGACTTCCGATTCGAAAAAGGCGAAGTCGTTGTTGAAGCCTAGCTCGCAGCCGGGGAAGGCGACTTTGGAGCCATTTTGCGGACAGAGGTCCAGCGCGTCGTAGGGGATGCGCAACTGGCGTAGTAGCTTGGTCAGCGGTGTGCCCTTGGTGCCTTTGGGCACGTAATTGGTCATGGCGTGCAGGCCCACGTCGAATTTACGCCCCCCCTGACTGTAAAAGGAGTTGAGCCCACCAGAGGCATTGTGACGCTCTAGTATGATGACGTTCTTACCCGCCAGCGCGAGACGAATACCGGCGGCCAGTCCAGCCATGCCGGCACCGATGATGACGACTTCGTAGTGTTGTTGGTCGAGGGAGGGAGGCATTATTTAGAGAGGTGTTGTTCGGCGAATGCGGAAAGAGTCAAAATGTGGGTCTGTCGAAAGGGATGGAGCACGAGCAGATCGTCGTCGCCCGTGATAAGGAAGTCTGCCCTGGATGCCGCGGCGAGTTCGAGGAATTTATTGTCCTTCGGATCGCGGCAGTCGTGGATGGTCTCGGTCGGGGTGAACCATTCGGCGTCGCTTGCTATTGCTCGAAGTATTTTGAGTCTCACTTCGGAGGACATATAGCGGTCAAACTTACTCCGCATGAGAACCTCTGTAAGCTCGCTCATCGTTTGCTTCGAGAACGCGTAGAGGTGGCTTTCCAAGATGTGATGAATGCGCTGTCCTAGTGTGCCTGTTCGAAAAAGTGCGTAGCTGACATACAGGTTTGTGTCGATTATGATCACTAGGACGGATTTATTTCTGCCAAGATTTCGTTAAGAATTTCTTCCGTCAAGCCATTGGTAGCCGCTTCTTTGCTGGCAGCCTTCACCAGATCGTCCAACTCTTTCATACGCATCTTTCGCAACTTTTCCCAGTCTGCCATTGGCACAAAGGCGCCAACTTCGCGGTTCTGGCGTTTGACGATGACAGGTTCGCGACTGCCTTTGTCGAGGAAATCGCCGAAATTTGCCCGAGCTTCAGTGGAGGACATTGTGATCATAGCACTTAAAATGTACGAAACAGCTGTTTTGTCAATTTTGTACGTTTTGCGTGAAAAACAACAAAGCACAGGCTGGGAGGCCTGTGCTTTGTGAATGGAGCGAGCGTGGTCGCTGGAAATTATTTCGCGTTGAACTTAGGCGTCAGGTATTCCGCGCAGCTGTCGAGCGACGCCAGCTTGGGGTAATCCTCTTCGGGCACTTCGATGCCGTGTTGCTTGCGGAGCTCCATGACGATGTCGAGGAAGTCCATGGAATCGAGGTCCATTTGGTCGCGAAGATTCACTTCTGGCTTGAGGCCGGTGGTGTCTTCGTCAGGTGCGATTTCGTCGATAATGTCGATTACGATTTGTTTTACTTGATCTTCGGTCATGGTATTAAATAGCAGATGAATAATGATTTATGACAGAGCGAATCGCTTAGTCTTCAAATTTTTTGATAATGAGTGCGGAGTTGATTCCGAGCATTCCAAAGGAGTTGTTGAGGATAACTTTGACGGCGTCAACCTTGCGTGGCTCGTTAATGACGAGATTTGGTAAATCGCACTCGGGGTCGAGCTCTTCCACATTAATGGTGGGGTGGATGATGTTATCTTGAAAGGAGGGGAGGTTGCCTGCGAGTTCCAGTGCCCCGGCGGCGCCCATGCAGTGGCCGATATAGCCCTTGGTGTTATTGATATAGGTGCTGGGGCAGTCGTTAAATACCTCGGCGATGGCCTTCATCTCCTGAATGTCGCCCATTGGAGTGGAGGTGGCGTGGGTGTTGACGATGTCGACCTCGCCAGGCTCCATGCCCGCGACTGCGAGTGCTTGACGCATGCATTCGGCCTGGCGCTCGGGGTTGGGGAGCACGTAATCGGAGGCGTCAGAATTGATGCGGTAGCCCACGATCTCGCCGAGAATCTTGGCGCCGCGTGCCTGTGCGTCTTCCAAGCGCTCCAAGGTGTAGATGCAGCCACCTTCGGAAACGACGATTCCGTTGCGACTTTTATCGAAGGGGCGGCTGGTCTTATTAACATCTGTGGGGTGAGTGCCCAGGGCGCCTTGGCTCTTGAAGCCGGCAAAAATGCCAAAAGATTGGGTGCTTTCGCTGACACCACCGGCCAGTGCGAAGTCCACTTCTCCCAGACGCAGCATTTGCAGCGCTTGAATGAGGCCTGCATTACCCGCGGCACAGGCGGCACCAATGGTGTAGTGCGGCCCCGTGATGCCCATGTTGATGGTAATCTCGCCGGCCGGGTTGTTGGCCACTGTGCGCGGATTGTGGTGGTGGGTCCAAAATTTGGTGTCGTAGTCGAACTTCGAGATGTTGTAGACCTCGTGCTCGGTTTCTACATTGCCATGCTCGGTGGTGCCTACGTAGACGCCGATCCGGCTCTTGTCGTAGTTCTCGAAGTCGAGTCCGCTGTCGTCGATCGCTTCGCGTGCGCAGTAGATGGCGACACTGCCTGCGCGTGTGCCGACGCGTAGTTCTTTGCGGGTTTGATACTTCTTGGGGTCGTAGTCGCAGACGCCAGCGGGCACTTCACCCATATAGCGCATATCAACCATTTGAATACGTGCGACGCCTTCGAGGAGATTCTTACGATACTCTTCGAGAGTGTTGCCGTTGGGCGAGGTCAGGCCGACGCCTGTGATGACGATGCGTGAATGCTGCATAGGTAAGCGGTAAGGGATACCACGAGTAGAGGTGGAGCTGTCAATAGTGTAAAGTTTTAGAGCAGGGGCAAATGTAGATTGTAGATTCTGCTATCTATTGATTGGTGGCTTGGAATCGTGGTCAGCGTCTAGCCTGAAGAGGGCTGGGCGGCGCTCGGCGTTTATACGATCGTATCGACTGCTCAGCTTAGAAACCTGGAATGTAGTCGAGTGGATTGAGGCTGCGATTACTTTGAATGCTGACGCCATTTTCTGTGCGAGTGGAGCCGCAGCCAGATAGCCACAGCAGCGCGGTGGCGAAACAGAGGCTCAGAGTGACTTTAGTGATCATTTGTTTCATTGTTTCTCTTGGTTTGGTAGATGCATGTGCGCTTGCGCAGTGTTGGATTGTTTATCGTAGAGACTTTTATACAGTGGGCTGTTACGGTAGAGTGCTTGGTGGGTGCCATTGGCTACGATCGAGCCTGCGTCAAAGACCAGAATGCGATCAGCATGTTGGATTGTGCTGAAGCGGTGGGCGATGATTAGCACCGTGCGCCCTGCCGATAGCTTTTCAAGCGCTGCCTGAATCGCGTGTTCGCTTTCTGCATCGAGTGCAGAGGTGGGTTCATCGAGAATAATTATGGGAGCGTCCTTTAGGAAGGCCCGTGCAATGGATATGCGTTGCCTTTGACCTCCTGAGAGGCGATTGCCACGCTCACCTACCTGATATTCATATTGCCCTTCGAGCTGCTGGATGAAATCAGCTGCGTTGGCCATTTCTGCGGCTTTGCGTATCTCCTGATCACTGGCACCTTCTTTACCAATGCCGATATTGTGAGCGATGGATTCATTGAATAAAATAGCTTCCTGAGAAACGAGGGCAATTTGACTGCGGAGGTCGCCTTTCCTGAAGTCTTTGACATTGGTGCCGTCGATACTGACGCAGCCTTGGAGTGTATCGTAGAAACGGGGCACCATATTCGCAAAAGTGGATTTCCCGGCACCACTTGGGCCGACGAGCGCAATGACTTCGCCGGGGGCGATGTCGATTTCTATATCCTTGAGCGCCACTTCCTCTTTATAGCTGAAGGTCACATGGTCGAACTTTATGTGACCTTTGAGGGGGCGTGTTGGGACTGGGGTGGCTGTTTCGGGGACTGTGTCCTCTGTCTGCAGAACATGTTCCAGGCGATCGAGGGAAGCCTCTGCCTTGCGTATGGTGTTGGAGACCCCACCCAGTTTTTTGATCGGTTCGTAGCACATGTAGAGTGCTGTCAGAATCGAAGCCATAATTTCAGGTGAGATGTTTTTCTTAACTGCGACATAGAGCGCAAATACGATGGCAAAGGCGGATACCACCTCGATCATTGGCGAGAGCGCCTTGTCGTATTTGACGGTCTTTAGGGCTAGCTTGAAAAATTTATGGCATGCCTCGCTAAAACGGTGAATTTCACGAGCTTCCAGATTATAAGCACGTACTTCGCGTACAGATCCCAGGTTTTCGTTGAGCACATTATTCACTTCGCCGGCCTGACGTTGCGCTAGTTTCGCTTTTTTTAAGATGCGTGTTCCAATGGCTTTGATGGGGAATACGCAGGCTGGAACCGATGCGAGTGCGATCAGCATGAAGGCGACTTCGCGCTCTGTGATCGTCAGATAAATGAGGAATGCGATTGCGCTGAAGAGAGTGGCTGGTTCTTTGACTAGGCTATTGACTACTTTGACTAGTGCGCTCTGTAGTTGTGAGGTGTCGCCGGTTACTCGACTCATTAGATCACCTACGTTGTTACGGTGGAAGAAAGAGAGTGGTAGCTCTTGAATTTTGGTAAAGACCATCAAACGGAGTCTTTCCAAGACGTGCATGCCTGCATAGGCCATATAGTATGCATTTAGAAAGCTTCCGAGCGCACGAAAAGTAAATGCAATGGGTACCGAGGACAGGATCAAAATCAGCTGCATGCCTTCGGGGGCCTTGTCCGAGGTCACCAGTGGCACTAAATATTTGATTACAAAGGGCAAGCCGGCACCCGATGCGGCGGCGGCAATGATGCCAAACAGTAATCCTAGTCCAAATTGGACACGTACTGGTTTGAGATATTTAAAATATGGGCCGAATCGGTGGAAGAACATAGGTTCAAGACAAATGCGTTGATAACGAAAGCGACAAAATACGCGTGTGGACGCAAGGAAGTCCAGCTTTGCTGTTGTCATCTGGCAACGCGAGTTTCCTTTTCTTGGGTGAGAGTGCTCTTGTTCTGATGCCAAGTTTGCTTTTTTGGAGTTTTCTATGCTCGGTATTGCGCCTGACACACATTGGTATATAACGCATCCCTATGTCTGACTGTTCGACCAACGAAACCTTGCTCTCTGTTCGCGATTTAAAGGTGCACTTTCCTGTTAAGGGAGGCGTATTGCAACGCACTGTGGATGTGGTGAAAGCGGTGGACGGTATCAGTTTTGATATTCCGCGTGGGAAAACTGTTGGCCTTGTCGGGGAGAGTGGTAGTGGCAAAACGACCACGGGGCGTGCCATTGCGCGCCTAGTGCCAATGACTGCAGGGGCGGTCCATTATGGAGGCCGGAATCTAGCCACGCTCTCGCGTCGTGAGTTTTTCATCTATCGTAAAAAGATACAGGTTATTTTTCAGGACCCCTTTGGCTCCTTAAATCCGCGGATGACGATTTATAGTATTATCGCGGAGCCACTGGATATTCATTTCAAAGCTTGGTCCCGGGCGCAAAAACAAGCCCGAGTGGCTGATTTGCTAGAAAAGGTTGGGCTCTCTGCAGATCTGATGCAGCGCTACCCGCATCAGTTTAGTGGTGGACAGCGCCAGCGTATCGGTATCGCACGGGCGCTCGCGGTTGAGCCGGATTTTATCGTTTGCGACGAGCCAGTCAGCGCCCTCGATGTTTCTGTTCAGGCACAAATCGTGAATTTGTTGCAGGATTTGCAGGAGGAGCTGGGTTTAACTTACCTTTTTATTGCCCATGACTTAGCTGTAGTGGAGCATATTAGTGACGAGGTGCTGGTAATGACAGAGGGGAAGATTGTGGAACAAGCTAGTGCCGAGGAAATCTACAGTAACCCTCAGCATCCCTACACTGTAAAGTTGCTAGAGGCGGTGCCAAAACTATAGGTTCCGGATGATGTTTTTCATCTCGAGAGGGGGGGAGGGACGATCGGGCTTTCCTGTTAGGGGGCGCAGCCCGTGTCGGTCCAGTTGCGGAGCGCTTCACTGCAATTCATAAAATTTAAAGCCGAGCGCTTGATTTTCATTCATTCATGACTTGAGCCTTGGCTAGATAGAGTTTCACTTCGTTTGTAATGGCAGCGAATGGAACAGATTATACTCAGCCTTCTTTGTTCGACGAGGGACCTAGGGTGCCGACGACTGAAGAAATTACGGCTCAAGAGTTATCTCAGTTTTTGCGTAAAAAGTCAGCGCGCCGGCAGTTGAGTGAAAATGCTGTCGCGAAGATTGCGCCACGTGTGTACTGGCATTGCGGCAGTGAAGTTTCGTTTTTTGAGCGCGTGCCGCATCGTTTGTCGGCGAGTCCTGCCTTGGCTGCTTGCACCAGTGTATTTGATTACGAGCGTCCGCAGCATGCTGGGCAGGCGCTGGCAGAATGGACTTTTACTGGCGAAGCCTTGCCTTCGGTTGGGGCACGTTTTCGTGTTTTTGATTTGAAGGCCGCCAAATGGATCGGCTCGGGGCGAGTTGAGGAGGATCGCAATGAGGTATTTGCTTTCTTAGTCGCTGGTTTGTGGGCAGATTTTTATAAATTTGAGCACGACTGCAGTGGTTTGGTATTAGTTATCTTCGACACGAAGCAGTCCCAGGGGATACCGCGCCTGCATCTGTAGGCTGTGATTCGAGTGCTGTAGCGATCACCAATCTTAGGTGTCGTCTGCGTGTACGGGCGGTTGCGACAGCGAATCGTCTACACAGTTTACGATGGCTCTTGGCAGCCGTGAACTCATCGGGCTAAGCTCTTGCGATATGGAACTTGATTTTAATGATCTACCTTTTGGTCTGCTTGCACTTGTGGTCTTTTTCTCACGAGTGTTGGATGTTTCGATTGGTACGATTCGTATGATTGCTACGGTGCAAGGACGGATCTATTTAGCCTTTGTGCTTGGCCTGTTTGAGGTGACGATTTGGCTCATTGTCATTGCCACTGTAGTCAACACAGTGCTCGCTCGTCCCTGGTTGTTGATTTTTTATGCACTAGGCTTTTCAACTGGAAACGTGGTGGGGATTATTTTGGAACGACGACTTGCCTTGGGGCATGCTGTTTTACGTGTGATTACGGGCAAGAATGCCGAGGGAATTAAACAGGCACTGACTGCGGGGGGCTTTCGTGTGACGCAATTCGAAGGTGTGGGTGCATTTGGCCCGGTTTCAGAGTTGCAGATCGTCTGTGAGCGCAGGCTGTTGACGCAAGCGTTGCAACTCGTGCAGACCGTCGATCCCGAAGTGTTCTATCTGTGTGAGACACCGACCCGAGTACGGCGATTTGGTCATCAAATGGGGGGCGCTGATTCTACGGTGGCTGGTGGTATCATTAAACGTAAGTAGATCGCTGGTTTCGGTGTTGGATTGCTAAATGTGCTCTGTATTTGAAAATTTAGAAAGCTGGTGCATAGCTTAGCCATGAATTTAAAAATCACTAATTCGATGTTGGCTTATTGGGGGCTTCGCATTGCTTTCGGGCTTTCTTTGCTCATCCATGGAGCTATCCGGCTTCCTAAGTTAGCCAGTTTTGCTCAGGGCATGGCAGGGCAGTTTGACGGCACCTTTTTGGCCGGAGGGCTAGCGCTGGCATTTGCGTATGTGATTCCCTTTGCTGAAACGCTCATTGCTTTGTGCGTTCTGCTCGGTGGACGGGTGATTCGCTGGGGGGCGTTTGCGGGGTGCATGCTGATGGGCGGGATTATGTTTGGCACGGGAGTACTCGAGAAGTGGGAGTTGCTGCCATCTCAGTTGATTCATCTGGCATTCTTTTATGCGATTCTGATGCATCCCTTGACGCCAGACCTCACTCGTGATTAGCCTATGCTCGAGGGCTGCAACAGCTGGTTAAGTTGAAGGTTTTCCGATTCTGACGATTGCTGTAGACTACTTAGGCTGTGCGACCGTCTCAATTTGAGCCGGTCCAACTCAGATTCGATATAATACGGGCTTGCAGGTTGTTAATTTAAATAATCTAAAAAATAATACTTGCATAATAGTGCAAGTGAGCATTTGTCTGCTCGAGTATGTTTAGTATAACTTCAACCAAGGCACTCTCGTGAATACAGATAAACTGACAATTGCATTGAATGAATTTGTCCATGTCGGCGGCGCGCTAGTGGTCGTGATCGCGGTGGTCTCAATATTAACTGGCTTCATGCGTGAGTATATTCCGCAAGATAAGCTGCAAAAAAAGCTGACGAAGCACGAAAAGTGGGGGCCCATTTTGGGGGCTTTCTTGGGCATGCTGACTCCGTTCTGTAGTGCTTCAGTGGTGCCAGTGACTATGGGGATGGCAAGCATGGGGGTCTCTCTGGGCACTGTGCTGAGCTTCTTGATCTCGGCGCCACTCTGTAATTTCATTGTCATGGCGATGGTTTATGCGGTTTTCGGATTTAAGATCACCGCGAGTTATTTCCTGATCACATTTTCTGCCGCCATTTTTGGTGGATGGTTGATTTCTAAAACACCTTGGAGAAATGAGATCAAGCGCGGCGAAGAGCTAGAAGGTAAGAAGGCGGCAGCATGTTGTGCCGCGCCGCCGAGCCGTTCTTCAAAACCTGAACCTGAGCCTGAGTGCTGTGGAGCACCGGTGACCAATTTTTGTGCGATTCCCGAACCTGAGCCCGCCTGCTGTGGGGCACCCGTGACGAGTTGTTGCGAGACTCCCGCGGCAGCGACCGAGCCGACCAAGCCGCAGCTAGCGCTGCGTTTCGCGCTGGCATTGTTCAAAAAAATTATCCCTTACGTCTTGTTGGGAGCATTGATTAGTGGCGTGTCAGCCGCTTATCTTTCGGCAGACATTGTTGAAAAATATGTCGGCGGCGATAGTCTGCTTTCGATTATCATCTCTGCGGTGATTGGTGTGCCCGTCTATCTGCGCATCGAAATGGCAGTCCCATTGTTGAAGGTTCTAATTGTTAAGGGTATGGGGATCGGCCCAGCCATTGCGCTGATTATCGGCGGCACTGGAGCGAGTTTACCTGAGATCGCGCTGGTCTCTTCAGTGCTTAAGCCTAAAGCAGTGATCGCATTTATCACCATCGTCCTGAGCACTGCCATCTTGGGCGGCATTCTGATTCAATCGATTGTCTAACGCGCCATCGTTCTCCGCATATAAGGGCGGAGGATTTTATATGAAATCACCAGAAAAGGGGAGAATGAATCGCTTGCAACGAATCGCTTCTGGCTTGAGCAAGTGGTGTGCGTATCGCTACCTGTCAGAAGTGATTCTTGCGCTGATTCATGGCGGCAAGCTGTCAGAGCAAATGAGGGCAGGACGCAATATTGCGCTCCTTGGTTTGTTCTGCCCCATTTTCTGGTTTGCCTTATTTTTAGGGGCTGATAAGTCAACGCTAGCACTGCATGCTGCTCATTCTGGGATCGTCTTTTTGATTGGAGTGGGGATCATGCTAGTCGGTCTCATTAAACCAAAGTAATCGCGAATGAATGAACAATACATAGACGCCCTCAAAGCCCTCGCGGAGCCGCATCGCCTACGTTTGTTCTGGCTGCTGATACATGTGGATCAATGTATTACCTTAGCTGAGGCCATGGATGTGACGGGCGATACGCAATACAATGCCTCGCGTAATTTAAAGATACTTTATAAAGCAGGTTTATTGACACAGGAAAAGCGAGGTAAGTGGGTGTATTATCGATTGGCTAGTCAAGAACATCCGCAATGGGTCTTTTTGGTCGACTCTGTACGAGCATTACCAGCTGCAGATTTTGCAGAGGTGACATCGCGTTGTCGACAGCGTTTAGCGATGCGTAAGAATAATGAATGTGTAGTCGGTCCCAATAGTGATGATTGGCTCGCGATGCTCTCTAATACCTTTTAACATAAATATTGCGCATTCCGATGGAGTGGTCATGTTCATTGCATGGCAAACCGCAAACTAGGAACTCAAGCCGATCGCCAGCGC
>NZ_JARXIC010000031.1 GCF_031127905.1 Thalassobacterium sedimentorum
CGTGTCATACGCCTATTTGGTAATGGGTGGATTCGCGCTTCAGTAAACGCTACTTGAGACCACTACATGCGCATTAATTATGAGAATCGGTATTAGGACCAAACTTTTTTCATATTGGTATAAGTAGACACAAAAAATCCCCAATGCTGTTTTACGGCAAATTGGGGGATTAATAATTTGTTCTGCGGAGCAAAATGGCGGAGAAGGCGGGATTCGAACCCGCGGAACCCTTTTGAGGTTCACTTCTTTAGCAAAGAAGCGCTTTCGGCCACTCAGCCACTTCTCCTTACCAGACCGAGGAGACAATCTCTCCGCTGGCAGAGTTCAACCCTAAATTTCGATAATATCCAATTTTTTATGCGGCCGCGGATTTGGGCTGTCCCTGACGGTCTTTGGCGATCAACATATAGATGCTGGGCAGGAAGAGTAGGGTGAGCACACTACCGATGGCCATGCCGCCTACGACGACGAGTCCAATGGAGTTGCGGGCTTCGGCACCGGCACCTGTCACGAGCACGAGTGGGAAGTGGCCGGCCACGGTCGCCACGGAGGTCATCAGCACGGGGCGTAGGCGCACCTTGGCGGCCTCGGTGATGGCTTCGAGTTTGGATTTACCTTCGCGTTGCAATTCGTTGGCAAATTCGACAATCAAAATGCCGTTCTTGGCGACCAGACCAATCAAAGTGACTAGTCCGACTTGTGAGTAAATGTTGAGTGTGGTGGTCATGCCATTGGTCCAGAAGGGCACGCCGGGCGCATTAATCTGCATGGATGTGAAAATCAGCGCACCAAACATAGCTAAGGGTACTGAGCCTAGTAAGATAATGAAGGGGTCGCGGAAGCTGTTGAATTGCGCGGCCAAGACTAGAAAGATCAATAGTAGTGCGAGTCCGAACGCGGGCAGGAAGGTGTTGCCTTCTTTGCGCAGCTGGCGGGCTTCGCCGGAGTAATCGTAGCGGTAACCTTCGGGCATGAGTGCGTCGGCTTCTTTTTCCAAGAAGCTGAGTGCTTCGTCCAGTGGGCGTATGGCGATGCCGCTCAGCTTGACGGCGTTGAATTGCTGGAAGCGATTGAGTGAGCGGGGCTGGGCGCTGTAGTCGAGGTCGGCTACGGTGCTCAGTGGAATGAGTTCTCCTTGGCCGCCGGTGATGTAGATGTCTTGCAACTGGTCGGGGTTGAGGCGTGCCTCGCGCTCGATTTGCGGGATCACCTTATAGCTGCGGCCACCGATATTGAATCGATTCACATAGCCGCCGCCGACCATGGCGCCGAGGTCGGCACCGACTTGCCGTAGGTCGAGCCCCAGCGCGCTGACCATGTCGCGATTCACGGAGAAGCGTGCTTGTGGCTGGTCGATCTTGGTGTCGATGATGGGCGGAAAAGCGAACATGCCGCTCATGGTGGCCTTTTGTTGGAGTTGCTGGGCCACTTCAAGGATCTGTTCGGGCTCTGCGGTGGAGAGCAGCAGGAAGTTCATCGGAAAGTTTTCTGCGCCACCGGGCAGTGGATCGGGTGTGGTGGCAAAGAGGTTCACGCCGGCGATGCTGCCGAGGCTTTGTTGCACTTCAGGCAAGACTTCGAAGGCGTTGCGCTCACGCTCCGTCCAGGGAGCGAGCACCATGCCGCTGAAACCACCTGCTGGGGTGGTGAGCTGGAAGGAGTGCCGGGTTTCGGGCATCGAAAAGAAGATCTCGTTGACGCGCTCGGTGTAGCGCAGGTTTTCATCGATTACCTGATTGGCGGGCGCATCCACGATACCGAAGATGACACCTTGGTCCTCCTTGGGTGCGAGTTCCTTGGAGGAGAACATAAACATCGGCACGCAGAATAGCGTGAGTGCGAGCCAGGCTCCGTAGATGACCCAGCGACTTTGTAGGGAAACGGTCAATACAGCACCATAAACGGAGCGGATGCGCTCAAAGCCGCTGTTGATCAGCTTGGCCAGTCCTTTGTGTTCGCCGGAAGTAATGACCTTCGAGCACAGCATGGGGCTGAGTGTCAGCGCCACCACGGAGGAGACGATCACCGCGCCCGAGAGTGTGAGTGCGAATTCCTGAAAGAGCGAGCCGGTGAGTCCGCCCTGGAAGGCCACTGGTAGATACACGGCGACCAGAACTAGCGTGGTGGCGATGACGGGGCCGATGAGTTCGCGCACGCCTTGCAGCGCAGCGTTGATCGGGTTCATGCCTTCTTCCAGGTGACGTTCGATGTTTTCCACCACGATGATGGCGTCGTCCACCACGAGCCCGACCGACAGCACGATGGCCAGCAGGGTCAGCAGGTTGATGGTGAAGCCGAATACCTGCATGAGAAAGACGCCTCCGATCAAAGAAATTGGGATGGCCAGCACCGGCACCAGCACCGTGCGTATGCGCCCCATGAAAAGGAAGATGACCACCATCACGATGATCAAAGTCTCTGTCAGGGTCGAGATGACCTCGCTAATCGACTCTTCGATATAAACAGTGGAGTCGTAGCCGATCTCCGCTTCCAGGCCGGTTGGCAATTCCGCGCGGATTGAGTCCAGCTCATTTCTGACTTCGCGGATCACGTCGACCGTATTGGCATTGGGCAGCACTTGGATGCCCATGAAGACTGCTTGTTGGCCGGAGAAGCGAACCTCGGTTTCGTAATTTTCACCGCCCAGTTCGACTTCGGCGATGTCGCGTAAGCGGACGATGTCGGTGCCTTTGTTTAGAATGGTCAGTTGCTCGAAGTCTTCGACTGTATTGAGGTCGGTGTCGGTGGTCAAATTGACGCGCACCAGATTGCCCTTGGTTTGCCCGACTGCCGCGAGATAATTATTGGCGGCCAGTGCGGTGCGCACTTGAGTGGCGGTCACGCCGAGCGCAGCCATGCGCTGCGGATCCAACCAGATGCGCATGGCAAAGGTGCGGCCACCGAGGATTTCGGCTTCTTGCACACCTGTGACAGCGGAGAGTCGCGGTTGCACCACTCGCACCAGGTAGTCGGTGATTTCGTTGGCTTCCAGGATGTTTGATGTGAAGGAGAGGTAGGCTGCCGCGCGCGCACTGTTGGCCGATTCGATGTTAATGATTGGTACTTCCGCTTCTGGAGGAAGATCGCCGCGCACTTGGTCTACCTTGGAACTAACTTCTGCCAGGGCTT
Organism: Thalassobacterium sedimentorum; assembly: GCF_031127905.1. Taxonomy (GTDB): domain Bacteria; phylum Verrucomicrobiota; class Verrucomicrobiia; order Opitutales; family Coraliomargaritaceae; genus Thalassobacterium; species Thalassobacterium sedimentorum. The sequence goes on from NZ_JARXIC010000031.1 coordinate 3,130, forward strand.
TGGTGGAGTCGTAGTTAAGTTCCAAGCGTACTGTAATCGTGGAGAGGCCCTGTGCACTGGAAGAGCTGATGTAGTCGATGCCGTCTGCCGTAGCGATGGCGCGTTCCAAGGGTGTAGTGATGAAGCCGCGCACGAGGTCCGCATCGGCACCTACGTAGACAGTCGATACCGTGATCGACGCGTTCTCGCTCTCCGGGTATTGGCGCACCGTGAGCGTGCTAATCGCCTGCAAGCCTGCGATGATTATAATCAGCGAGACCACCAGCGAGAGCACGGGGCGCTTAATGAAAATGTCTGTAAATGCAGTCTGCATGGCAAAGAAGCGTTACGAGTTGTTGACGCCTGGAGCCAGTTGCGCTTGAGGCTCGAGATCGTTGTTGATCGTGATCGCCGCGCCGTTACGTAGCTTGAAGGCACCCGAAGATACGATACGTTCATCGGCTGTCACTCCGTCTAGCACACTCACAAAGTCACCGCGTGAGCGGCCGATGCGGATAAACTTCTGTTTGACGATTAAGCGCTCACCGCTGCCGTCTTCATTTTGTTGAGGTTCGACTACATAGACAGAGTTGCCATAAGGCGCGTAAAGTATCGCAGTTGAAGGAATCAGCAGCACCTCCTCAGTCTGTTCGGAGACCAGTTCGATGTTGACGAAAAGGCCACTGCGCAAGAGCGATTCAGGATTGTCGATGGTACCTTGGAGCGCCACTGAGCGGGTGCTGGGATCGATCACCGGACTGATCGCTGTAAGCTGGCCGACAAATGTTTGCTCCGGATAGGCATCGCTGGTGACATCCAGCTTCATGCCGGTATTGATTTTAGATAAGGTCTTTTGTGGCAAGGAGAAATTCACGTATACTTGCTCGTCCGCTTGTAGGCTGACGATTGGCGAGCCCGTTGGTACGTATTGCCCTAAGTTGATTTGGCGAATGCCGACACGGCCATCAAAAGGGGCGACAATTGTCTTACGGTCGATGAGTGCTTTCAGGTTTTGGATTTCCGCTTGTGCACGTTCCATGTCCGCCGCCGCGCGATCCAGGTCGGACTGCGGCACATTGCCGCTCTGGCGTAAACGAGTCGCGCGCTCAAACTCTGTTTGAGTGAGTTGCACGGTGGCTTCAGCCGCGCGTAGCTGTGCTTTCTCCACATCGATATCGAGTTGCACCAGCAGATCGCCCGCTTTCACTTCTTGACCATTCTCGAAATTGATTGAGTCAACGACGCCCGCGCTTTCGGTTTCGATTAAGATGCCACGCACTGGTTCAATCGAGCCGACGGATTTATATCGAGTCTCCCATGTGTCCGTGCGTGGTGTCGTGACTGATACCGTGCTGGGAGGAGGCCCCCCGTTTTTGCCCGCTTCGGCCATCGCACTAAACTGCCCGAGTTTAGTGATGACCAATCCCGCGAGGATCGCGCCGACGCCGACGATCACGGCGATGATGAAAATAATTTTCTTACCCATGCTAGTAGTTATTGAAAGTCGCAGCTCAAATTTATGTGAGTCGCCTATACAGTCGGCAAAAAATCAGAAGACAAACACTTGTTCGAAAATAAATGAAAAAAAGTAAAAAACTCAGTTGACGAGTTTAAAAAAGGCTCCCTTAATCCCGCCTTTCTCAAGAGTGGCCGGATAGCTCAGTCGGTAGAGCAGAGGACTGAAAATCCTTGTGTCCCCAGTTCGATTCTGGGTCCGGCCACCACTTGTGAAAATAAGCTAACTCGTTCCATGTTATCGAGAGGCAACTATATTTTCTGCTCGGGTGGTGAAATTGGCAGACACGCCAGATTTAGGTTCTGGTGCCGTAAGGCGTGAGGGTTCAAGTCCCTCCCCGAGTACTTTTAAAAGCGCTTCGATTAGTCGAAGCGCTTTTTTGTTTTTGAGGAACTACATCCGGGGTTGGCTACGAGATCTATAAGGCGTATTAATGTCTTATCTAAATGTCGATATGTTCGACGATTTCAAGGTCATAGCCGTCAATACCGACGACTTTGCGTTGGGTGCTGGCCATTAGGCGGATTTGCTTGAGGCCTAAGTCGACTAAGATTTGGGCGCCGATTCCGTAGTCGCGGAAGTCCATCTTTGTCGGGCCCACGTCTTTGAGTGAGGTTTGATCTTTATCTTCGATGACTCGAATGCCGCCTTGTGGTTGCTCGATGTAGAGAAGCACGCCGTGTCCTTCTTGTGCGATGCGTTCCATGGCGGCATTAAGTGAGTTGTAGCCGCCCAGCGTTTTGGAGCGAAAGATATCACCGAGTAGGTTCTCGCTCTGAACACGTACCAGGGTGGGCGCTTCGCTGAGCTCGCCCATACTGAGTGCGAGGTGTTGGCGGTTGTCCAGGATGCTGCGGAAAATGTGTAGATCAAAAGTGCCGAATTCGGATTCGAATGGCTTGGTGAGCACGTGTTCGATGAGTTTGTCGCGAGTGTGACGATACTCAATGAGATCTGCGATGCAGATGAGTTTTAAGTTATGCTTCTTTTTATACTCGATCAGGTAGGGCAAGCGAGCGGAGGCGCCTTCTTCATTTAGAATTTCGCAAATGACGCCTGCAGGATTCAGACCAGCAAGTTGTACGAGGTCGACCGCGGCCTCGGTGTGGCCAGCGCGTTGCAGGACGCCGCCTGGCTTGGCACGCAGTGGAAACACGTGGCCAGGTTGCACCAGCATGTCCTGGTGGGATTTGGGATCGCCGAGAATACGGATGGTCTCGGCGCGATCATAGGCGCTGATGCCTGTGGTGATGCCTTCGGCGGCATCGACGGAGATGGTGAAGTCGGTCTGGTGCGACTCGCGGTTTTCCGAGGCCATACGGTTGATTCCGAGGCGGCGCAACTGATGCGAGAGCATCGGCACGCAGATCAATCCGCGAGCGTGCATGATCATTTGATTGACCGCTTGTGGTGTGACTTTCTCGGCAGCCATTACGAGGTCACCCTCGTTTTCGCGGGATTCGTCATCGGTTACGATGACCATTTTACCGGCGGCGATATCGGCGATCGCAGATTCAATGCTATCGAAAGGGTTGTCTAAACTAGGTACTGTGCTCATGGGAAAGTGTCCGGAGTCGGGTTGAATGAAAGGAAGGGAGTATTTTCAGGAAATTGCGTGGCGCAATCGTCTTTTATAGAAAGGGCTGGATTAGATTTGCCAAAGTCGACGGGGCACAAAATTCTTTGCGCTTATGGCAGAAGGAAAAAAGCAAGCGACCTGGGGCGGACGGTTCTCCGAAGGCCCCGCAGAATTGATGCTCCGCATCGGTGAATCCGTATCATTTGATCAACGGCTGGCTCCGTTTGATGTGCAAGGCAGTAAAGCGCAAGCAGCCATGTTGGCGCATGTCGGTATTATTACAGATGAAGAGCGCGACGCGATTCAGGCTGGGCTTGACGCCATTTTGGCTAAAGTCGAGGCCGGCGAGTTTTTCTGGGACCCTGAGCTGGAGGATGTCCACATGAACATCGAGCAAGCGCTAACACAGGAGGTGCCAGCGGCCGCCAAACTACATACGGCACGTAGTCGTAACGACCAAGTGGCGACTGATATGCGGCTGTGGTTTAAGTATGCCTGTGATGAGGTGGACGCCTCTTTGGCTGCAGTGATCGCTTCTTTGGTCGATCTTGCTGAGAGAACACAGACGGTCATTATTCCGGGGTATACTCATTTACAACGTGCGCAACCTGTGTCGATGGCGCATCATCTATTGGCCTATGTGGAAATGTTTGCGCGTGACCGCACTCGCATCGCGGCGGTTAAAGAGCAGGCGAATGTCTGCCCACTAGGTTCGGGCGCGATTGCGGGCACCACATTGCCGATCGATCGTGAGTTTGTGGCTAATGAACTTGGTTTCGTTGACGCGCAGGGCCGGCCACAGGTCACCCAGAACAGTATGGATGCCGTGAGTGATCGCGATAGCTTTATTCAATTTGCTTCTGCCTGTGCCTCGATCGGTGTGCATCTTTCACGTCTTGCTGAAGATTTTATCTTGTGGAGTAGCGCGGAGTTCGGATTTGTTAAATTGCCAGATGCATTCACGACCGGTTCCAGCTTGATGCCGCAGAAAAAGAATCCCGATGCCTTTGAGTTGATTCGTGGTAAATCAGCACGTTTGACCGGGAATTTGCAAATGCTGCTGACCATGGTTAAAGGTCTGCCCTTGACCTATAACCGCGACCTGCAAGAGGACAAACCGCCAGTTTTTGATAGTTTTGATCAAACCGTATTGATCCTCGACTGTGTGGCCGCCTGCTTGCCGGGGGTTCAAGCAGATGCCAAGCGTTGTGCAGCTGCAGTGGCGGACCCCGCGTTACTGGCGACGGATGTGGTGGATTATTTAGTCAAAAAGGCGGTGCCATTTCGCGAAGCACATCATGTGGTGGGTGCCTTAGTCGGGCTTTCTGAGCAGTTGGAAACGCCACTGAATGAACTGCCTTACGAAAAGGTAGCGAAGATTCACGCTGCACTCGGTGCGGACTGGATAGATGCCTTTGATTTAGGTAAAGCACTCGCTGCGCGTGATAAGCCCGGCATGCCGGGGCCCGATCAAGTTGCTGCGCGCATCGAGCACTGGCGGCAGAAGTAGGAATTCTTCGTCGTCGGGTTGGCTCTGCCGGCCGGTCGTGCTTACGGTGCTGGGCGGCGAAGCCAACCCAGCTACGGCAGAATGCTGTAGATTTTGGGTATGATCTTGTTGTTTGTGTGCAGATCGCCTATGTATTTGGCATGGAGACGCCTTACGGGAACCGGATTGTCGGTGTCGGCTATAAGCAGTTGCCTCATATGGTTGCTGAGTTTGGGCGTTATGCGGTGACGATCCGATGCGCCAACTCTTTGCCTCAGGTGATTGTGCAGCAACTGAATGTGATTTATCAGGCTCAACAAGCGGTGGGTGCGCATTCGGAGGATTCGAAGCTGTTACAAAGAAAGCTCTTTCTGACATTGGAGAAGTATGCCGACCAGGGGCTGGGCTTCGCTCCGTTTGCAGACTCCTTGGCTGCGGAGTGGCTGCAATCGTTTCTAGCCTCTTATGAGCGAGATGGGCTTCGTTTCTCCGCTTGGGTAATTATGCCAAATCATTTGCATCTACTAACCGAGCCGGTCGCTTTTGCATCAGTTGAATCGTTTATGAATGCCTGGCAGGCTTTTAAGGGGATGAGCGGAAAAGAGTTGAATCGCTTACTCCGGCGGTCGGGATCTTTTTGGCAAACTGAGTGGTATGATCGTCTGATTCGCGATGAAGTTGAGTATCGAAAGTGGGTGGAGTATTTGGCTTCGAATCCAGTGAAAGCAGGGTTATGTCGTGAAAGAGATGAGTTTTCTTATCAGTTCGGGCTGTCGTAGCTGGATTGGCTTTGCCGCCCGGTTGTGTTTTCGGGCTGGGCGGCGGAGCCAACCCAGCTACGTCGGATGTGAGATTAACCGCTTGTCGTTTCGGGCCTTATTTCGGATACTGCTGCTTTCCTCTAATTATGAAGGCTCTCTTTAATCTCTTTTTCGCTGCGCTCCTCTCTACGCTCGGTTGCACTGCTGAGGAACCGCAGCCGCAAAGTGCTGATATTGAGCCTTTTGTTCATTGGCTACTCGATGATGGTGGTCGTTTGGAGGATGTCCGTTTTGCGGCGGTCGCGGAAGCGGTGTCTGCTTGTCAGGTGTTGCCAGTCGACGCATCGGATCCAGTTGATGCCGCTATGCTTGCGCATGTGCAGACGACGCTGGATGCGATGTTGCTAGAGTTGGCACAGTCTGATAACTCGATCCACACAGTGGGGCGGGTGAATGAGATCAGTCGTCATGTGGAGGATTTTTTGCTGGCGCATCTAAACGAGGCCGATGGCTACGAGTGCTCGATCCCGCCTAATGCGTCGGGCAAAGAACAACGTTCGGGCTATCCGGATCTGCGTTTGGAGCACTCGGCGAGCGGACGCGTTTTTTACATCGACCCAAAGGTCTATAAGCAGGGGAGCGAAACTAGTCGCTTTCGCACTTTCTACTTCGAGCCAAAGCGTGAGACCAATAAGATTTTAGACGATGCGTCGCATCTGATTGTTGGTATCGCACACGGGGGCAAGGTGGATGGGCGCTGGCAACTGAACGCGTGGAAGGTAGTCGACTTGATCAACTTTCGTGTGCGGCTCAAAGCAGAGTTTCAGTCCAGTAACCGTGAGCTGTATCAGGCAGATGCAGTGCTGAGTGAAAGCGGGACTGAGTGATTATTCGTTGACCAACTCGATACCGTTTTCTGTGATGAGGATGCGGCGCTGCTTATACAGTCTGCCCAACCCTTGCTTGAAAGCCTTTTTGCTCGTGTCGAAGGTGGCGCGGATGGCTTCGGGAGTGCTCTTGTCGTTGAAAGGCATTGCACCGCCGGCAGCTTCAAGCTTTTCGAGGATGATCTGACTGACGCCGTCCACTCGGCCGTAGCCGGAGGGATCGCGACGGAGGTCAATTTTACCGTCGTTGTGAACCTTTTTAATATAGCCAGTGAATTGGTCGCCGGGTTCGAGTTGGTCGGAGGTCTCTTGGTGGTAGAGCAGGCCGCGGTAGCGTTTATCAATGATGGATTTGAAACCGAGCGGCGAGTCGCCGTAAATCAGCACGTGCACGGCATCGCCGACTTCGTAAGGTGGTTTTTCAGCCGGCAGGTGGTTGTGCAGGCGAGTGGAGGCGACTACGCGATTAGTATATTCGTCGACATAGACGGCAACAATGGCACCGTCGCCTTCAGTGAAGTGGGTGTTGCCTTGTTCGCGATAGGGGAGCAGGAGGTCTTTACTCAAACCCCAGTCGAGAAAGGCACCTGCGGTGGGGTGCACGCTGATCACTTCAAGATAGGCAAACTCGCCAGCTTGAGCGTAGGGCTTTTCCGTGGTCGCGACCAAGCGATCTTCTGAGTCGTTATAGACGAATACTTCGACTTCGCTGCCGATGCTCATGTCCGGTGTGACGTAGCGTGTGGGCATGAGGATTTTGTCATGCGGTCCGCCGTCGAGGTAGAGGCCGTGGTCGCTTTTATCGAGCACGGTAAGTGTGTTGTATCTGCCGATGTTTGCCATTGTATGGAGTGAATGCTAATGAATGCGTGTTTCGAGCTCGCGCACGAGTTCAATCAGGAGCTTGTTTTCGCCGCCGAGTTGTTCGAGTGCGGTGATCGCGGCTTCGGTGTGGCGCTTGGCTTCCAGGTGTGCGCCTTCGATGCCGTGAAGTGCCACATAAGTGGATTTGTCGGCGGCAGCATCGTTACCGACTGGTTTGCCCATGGTTTCCGGGTCGGAGGTGGCGTCGAGGATATCGTCGACGATTTGAAATGCGAGTCCCAGGTGGTAGCCGGCCTCTTGCACTAGTTGGATTTGCGTAGGGGATGGCTCGCAGAAAAAGAGCCCCATCTTGAGCGCGGCGGTGAGCAGGGCGGCAGTCTTGTTTTCGTGAATATAGCGCAGGGTGTCGGCGTCGAGTGGCTTACCTTCGTTATCGATGTCTTCTTGTTGACCACCTATCAGACGTTCGCTGCCGCTGGCATCGGCCAGTTCGCCAATCAGGCGGGTCGCGAGTGTGGGCTGGTCGCCGTAGGCGCGGGCAAGTAGTTGAAAGCTGTAGGTGAGCAGCGCATCACCGGCTAATACTGCGGTGGCCTCGTCGAACTGTGCGTGGCAACTCGGGCGTCCGCGGCGTAGATCGCTGTTATCGATGGAGGGCAGGTCGTCGTGGATCAGGGTGTAGGTGTGCAAGCACTCGATGGCAACGGCCGCGGCGACGGGGTCGGCTTTTGAGTGGAACAGCTCACTAGCGGCAAAGAGCAGCGCGGGACGGATGCGCTTGCCGCCGGCTTTCATGGAATAGCGCATGGCGGCGTGCAGCTTGGCCGGACGGGCGTCGGCAGCGGGTAATAGTTGATCGATGCCGCTTTCTACACGTGTACGATACTCATCCAATTTTTCTTTTAATACGGGATTCACTACGATAGCTTAGAGCATACTTTATATGAAGGAAACGCCAATATTCGAAGAAGTTTGTTATCGCCTGCTTAAATTGCCGAGTTTTTGGAGCAATTTCTTGATTGGCGGTTTGTTGTCTTTTGTGCCGATCGTGAATCTATTGGCCTTCGGTTATTTGTTCCGGGTGTCGCGCGCGGTGCGTAAGACGGGGGCGCCGCAGATGCCTAATTGGCCTAATTGGCCTAGTTTGCAGCATTGGCAGGATTGGCAGGGATTGTTTAAGGATGGCTTACGTTTTGCGGTAGTCTGGTTTGGCTATTGGCTCTTGCCGCTGCTGGTGGCAGCCTGTGTGTCATGGTTGATGGCATTGATTGGACTGGGTGCTTTGAGCAATGTTCTTCTACTGTCGGTGGTGTTGCTGGCTACAGTTTTATTTAGTTCCGCGCTGTATCGTTATAATATGCGTAAAGACTTTAAAGATTTACTGGATGTCGCGCTTATTTTGAGAATGAGTTGGATGGAATTGCCGCGCTTGATAGTGCCCGCCTTGGTTTTTTTAGGCTTACTGGTCTTGTTGCTTCCGTTTTATGGTTTCGCGCTTTTTGGTGGCTTCCTAATGTTCATTACTTATACCAGCTTGCGTTATCGCCGCTTCGAGCACAATAAATCCTCCACATTTTAAATTACCCTAATTATGTCTGCTGCTGCGTCTGAAAAATCACCAAGTGCCTTTGGGCTTTTCTTTTATGCGCTATTAATGGCTCTACTGGGTGCCTTTCTGGGCTTTGTTTACATGGTGACTTTTCCCGCGCAGGCATTTTCCAGTCAGGCGGAGTATGAGGCTTATCAGGTTGAATTAGCTGCGAAAGAGGAGCTGTCGACATTCGCTAAACCAGGGCATGCTTATTATATTGAGGGGCCAGTATTAAGTTCCGTGACGTGGGAGCAGAAGCGTGAACAATTAGCGACTGCTGGGGCGCAGAAAGTTGAATTGAGTAGTGGCGAATTGAATGCATGGATGAATCGTATCTTTCGTTCGGGAATCGCACCCACTGATGAGGATCAATCCGGCATACTTGTGGTGCCAGGAGTGCCGAACTTCGGAATCGTTGATACTGGGGAGGTCTATATTAACCTTCCAACTTCGATTGCCGCTTTTGGCGCCAGTGAGGATTTTATCGTGTCTATTCGTTGTGCTTTGGCTTCCGATTCCTTACAGATCCGTTCTGTGAGTGTGAGCAGTGCGCAGGTGCCGCTCCCTGATGTATTGGGGGCGTGGATGGTTGACTTACTTCTACAAGGCTACCGAGCGACGGAAGAATATAAGATTCTGTCCGAAGCGTTTGAGCGTGCTGAATCGGTGGAAGTCGCGGATGGCTCGATCATCTTCCAATTGCGCTAGTTGCTGAGTATGTTGCGTGCTTTCGTCATTCGGATACTTGTTGCATGGCTGCTGTGCACGAGTCTAGGAGCATCTCTGGCATTGGGAGCTACTGGGCAGAGTGGCTCAGATATACGTACCATGCGTAATAATCACTTTGAAGTCATCGGCATGGATTTGCGTTCTATATCCTATGTCAATGAATTGAGTGCCTATGCTGTGCAAATTGCTCAGCGCTACTTGGATCGTGAGGGACTGGCCTTTCCCCGCACAATACTAATTAGTTTGCGACCGGAGGGGAGTGTGGATTTCGAGGGGGATTACCGTATCCAAGTGGCAGAGCGCAGTTCTGTTTTATTAGATTTGCGCTGGGAATCTTCGATGACACTGGAAGTGGCTTGTCGGGCGATCACGGAGGCTTTGTTGCTGCAGTATGCGCTCTATAATTATGGTAAGGAGGCCGCTTTCAATCTACGTACTTGGGCAGTTGCCGCTTTGGCGGGCGAAGTGTATTATGCGCTGCGTCCAGCCCAGTTTGTTGAGTTGTTGCAACGTTCTCGTGCAAATCCTGACCTGTTGCTGTCTCCACTGCTGGAATCCGCTTTACGCGAGCGTGACTCTTCTATCGAAGAGACGTCTGCATATTGGATCATATCGGCGATGAAGTCCAGTCGTCTGGAACGACCAGTGATTCGTAGCCTTTTTCAGCAAGCGCTTGCCGGTATTAATATTGAGACTGCTTTAACTGCGGCTGTGCAGCCCCTTGCACCGACCGCGGAACCCGTGAGTGGACAGGCTTGGTTTTCAGCTCAGTTGGAACAATTGCTGGGGCAGGAGCACGATGTGATTGAAGCTATGAATGTATCACGTGATTGGCTCAGTGCTTTAGTGCGCTTGGAGGCACCCCTGGTTTTAGAGTCCGGAGAGGTGACGCTTAATTTGCGGACACTTTGGAAGTATCGCGCCGAGCCTCAGGTGCAGGAGTTTATTCAGGCCCGTTATGAAATACTGCGATTGCGTATGTCGCGCATTAATCCAGCTTATTTTAATCCGGCTCGATCGCTGGGAGTGCTTTTTGAGGGGATTTTAAGTGATGCACCGTCCTATAAGTATCTGCATTCGCTCACAATTTACCTTAGTGATTGGGAGGATGCCAAGGAAATGCAGGAAGAAATCGAACGGCGCTTGTAGTTTGTTCGATTTTTATGTGCATTATTTTATTTCTTAACTTGTTTAATTTGAGCTTCTTATGTTTTTCGAAGGCTGTTCGACTAAAAAAAATGCGTAGAAATTGAACGCAGCAAGGGGGAGTGCGTCTATTAAAACATATATCTTAGTAGTTTTAAGTTTGTTGTTTGTTTAAGCGCCGTCTCTTGCGAGGGACGGCGCTTTGTTTTGCACATTGCACATGTGGACTAGACAAAACTGTATCTGCGCTCAATATCGCGTTTTTTATGAAGATTTACTTAAATGATCAATTAGTCGATGCCGATCAGGCCAAGGTTTCCGTTTTCGATCACGGATTGCTCTACGGAGATGGGATTTTTGAAGGGATTCGCCTCTATGATGGCTGCGTATTTAAACTCGAGGAACACCTCGAGCGTTTAGAATATTCGGCGAAGGCTATCATGTTGAATATGCCATGGTCGCGTCAGCAGATATCTGATGCAGTCTGTGAAACCTGCCGCGCGAATGGCTTGCAGAATGGCTATATCCGTTTGGTCGTGACGCGTGGGGTTGGTAGCCTTGGGCTCTCGATTAAGAACTGTGATCAGCCTCAGTTAATTATTATTGCAGATACCATTCAGCTTTATCCCAAGGAGTTCTACGAGAATGGCCTGCCTATCATCACAGTGCCGACTCGCCGTTGTAATCCAGCTGCCTTACCGCCTACAGTTAAATCACTTAATTATTTAAACAACATTTTGGCAAAAATTGAAGCGCAGCACCTGGGCTTCCAAGAGGCGATTATGTTGAATGATCAAGGCTATGTTGCCGAGTGTACTGGAGATAATGTTTTCATTATCCACAAAGGAGAGTTGATCACTCCGTCGGCCAGTGCCGGTGCCTTGCGTGGTATCACCCGTGATACCACTCTTGAGATTGCAGAAGAACTCGGGATTCCATGGCGCGAGGCCAATATGACACGTTATGATGTCTGGGTCGCCGATGAACTCTTTTTGACCGGTACCGCGGCAGAAATCGTGCCCATTGTTGAGGTCGACGCTCGTAAGATCGGCGACGGCAAGCCCGGCCGAATAACCGCTAAGTTCCTTGAAGCTTTCCGTCGTCGAGTCTGCGTTGAGGGCACGAAGCTTTAGATTGCTGCCGTTTGCACCAGGATTGGCACAATTTCTGCAAATTGATGTCAAAATTACGTGAACCCGCCGAATCCTCGGAGTCGCATCGCTAGAAAATACGCTTTAGCTTTGCGATCCCGAGAGGCATCGATATTCTAACATCATGGCCGAAAATTTGAAGTGTAGTCATTGTAGCAATCCCGCCACCGTCCACCTGACTCAGATCGTCAATAATAAGATTATTAAAGTCGATCTCTGTGAGTCCTGTGCACAGGCTAAAGGAGTGACCGACCCAGAAGGTTTCTCTTTGGCTGATTTGCTCTCGAAGACCCATCTTACGCCAGAAGGTGGCGAACCCCAAATCACATGCACTGCCTGTGGTTTGACCACCGCTGACTTCCGGCGCACCGGACGCTTGGGCTGCGCAGCTTGCTATACTAGCTTTATCCCGTTGGTACGACCTGTGTTGGAGGATATGCATGCGGGAACAGTGCATAAGGGCAAGGTGCCTGAGGTTGCATACAGCCGGCAAACCAGTGCGGCTCAGTTGCAGGATCTGGAAGAGGCACTGCAGCGAGCGATATCGGAAGAGGCTTATGAGGATGCAGCTAAATATCGTGACCAAATTCAGGCGATCAAAGAGGCAGTAGATGCGGAGGCGGTGCAGTCATGATTGAATCTTTAATCAAAGCTGATAACGCCGAACTGACTCAAGGCACCAAGAAGGGCTCACCTGTGGTGCTGAGCACGCGTGTGCGACTTGCACGAAATTTAGTGGGCACACCGTTCCCTGAGCGTGCCAATTCGGCACAGAGGAGTGACGTAATGACCAGGTGCGCCGAGCAGATTGCGGATCTGACTCAAATGAAGCATGGCGCTTTCTTTGATATTGCGGAACTGACTGACTTGGAAAAACAGGTCTTGGTGGAGCGTCATCTAATCAGTCGCGAACTCTGTGAATCGAAGTCTGGCTCCGGCGTTTTTATTAACAAAGATCAAACATGTTCAGTGATGATCAATGAGGAGGATCATCTGCGGATTCAGTTTTTGAAGACCGGCTTCAGTCTTCGTTCAGTTTGGAAGCAGATTGATCGTTTTGACTCAGGTTTAGAAACGGGTCTGGATGTCGCGTTTTCTCCCGAGTTTGGTTATCTAACAGCCTGTCCGACCAACTTGGGAACTGCTTTACGAGCCTCAGTTATGATGCATTTGCCGGGACTGGTTATCTCTGAGCATATGGATAAGGTGATTCGCGCGGTGAACCAGCTCGGTATTACGGTTCGCGGCTTATTTGGCGAAGGTTCGGATGCGACGGGCCACGTTTTTCAAATCTCCAATCAGCAAACATTAGGCGAGAGTGAAGGGGAGATTATGTCGCGCCTAGGCAGTGTCTTTAAGACGATTATCGATCACGAAATTAATGCCCGCTTTAAGTATTTAGAAGAGAACAGTGCTCGCCTGTTGGATCAGATCGGTCGTGGTTTTGGTATTCTACAGAATGCCCATGTGCTCAATTCAAATGAGGCGATGAATTTGCTTTCTTTGATGCGCTTGGCTGTGGATTTTGAGATGCTTCCTGAAGCAAATCGTTCCGACATCGATCGTCTCTTTATTGAGTGTCAGCCAGGCCACATTCAATATGCTGCAGGGGAGGGCATTGAACCAGATGCCCGTGACCTTTGCCGCGCTGACACACTCCGGGAAGAATTTGCCCGTTTACCTGCACTCGATTTTGACAAGGTCAAGAACCTAGGTTAGTTATATTCACACGACGCTTTTATGGAACCTATGAACAATTTTACCCCCCGCGCACAACAAGTTTTAGCTCTCGCCCGTAAGGAGGCCGATCGCTTTCACCATAACTACGTGGGTACTGAACACTTACTACTCGGCTTGATCAATCTCGGTCAGGGGGTCGCTGTTAACGTGCTCCAGAAAATGGGGCTCGATTTACAGACCGTGCGCTCTGCCGTCGAGAAGCAGGTTGGTACGGGCCCCGAGAGTAAACCTTCGGGCAATATTCCTTATACGCCGCGTGTTAAAAAAGTGTTGGCTCTAGCAGGGAAGGAGGCCAAGGCACTGAATCATTCTTATGTCGGAACTGAGCACATTTTATTGGGCCTCTTACGTGAAGGTGAGGGAGTGGCCGCGCGTGTTTTGAAGTCGTTGGATGTGGATATCGAACGTTGCCGTAATGAGATACTAGCGGAGTTGGATCCTAATTTTTCCGGTGACTCGGAAGAGGCTGCAGCCGCGGGCAATAAAGCCGGTAGCCCGGAAGATAAGAAAGATAGCAAGACGCCTGCGCTTAAAGCCTTTGGCCGCGATCTGACCGAATTGGCGAAGAAGGGTGAATTGGACCCTGTGATTGGTCGTGCTGAAGAAATCCGTCGGGTTGTGCAAATTCTCTGTCGGCGCACTAAGAATAATCCAGTTTTGATTGGCGAAGCAGGTGTGGGAAAGACTGCCATTGTTGAGGGGCTCGCACAGGAGATTGCATCTGGAATTGTGCCTGAAATTTTGGCGGACAAGCGCGTGATTACGTTGGATCTGGCTCTGATGGTTGCGGGCACGAAATATCGTGGTCAGTTTGAGGAACGGATTAAGGCGGTAATGGATGAAATTCGTCGCGCTAAGAACGTGATTATCTTTATCGATGAGCTGCATACGATTGTTGGTGCTGGCGCGGCTGAAGGGGCCATGGATGCGTCTAACATTTTCAAGCCTTCGCTGAGTCGCGGAGAGTTGCAGTGCATCGGTGCCACAACCTTGGCCGAATACCGTAAGTACATTGAAAAGGATAGTGCGTTGGATCGTCGCTTTCAATCGGTTAAAGTGGAAGCACCTTCGATTGAGGACACTATTCTCATTCTCAAGGGAATTCGTGGTAAGTATGAGGATCACCACAAGGTCACCTTTACAGATGGTGCTCTGGAGGCGGCTGCCAAGCTTTCCGAGCGCTATATTACCTCACGTTTTTTACCTGATAAAGCCATTGATATTCTCGATGAGGCAGGCGCACGCGCGCGTATCGAATCTCTGAAGCAGCCACCTGAAATTGAGGCGATGACAGCTGAAATTGAAGCGGTGTGCGCTAAGAAGGAAGATGCGATTGCTAAGCAGCATTTCGAGGGTGCGGCAAAGCATCGGGATGAAGAAAAGCAATTGCGTAAAAAGCAGGCTGAAATCATTGAAGAATGGAAGAAGACCCGTGAAGAAAATCGTTTGGTGGTCGATGAGGAAGAGATGCTGCAAGTGGTCGCTGCTTGGACCGGAATTCCGCTTTCCCGGATGGAAGAAGCCGAAAGTAAGAAACTCTTGAAGCTGGAAGCTGAGTTGCAGCGTGAGGTGATTGGACAAACCATAGCAACTGAGGTGATTTCCAAGGCGCTTCGGCGTTCGCGTGCGGATCTCAAAGATCCCAAACGTCCGATTGGCTCATTTATGTTCCTGGGGCCAACTGGTGTTGGTAAGACCTTGCTAGCTAAGGTGCTGGCTGAGGAAATGTTCGGTGATAAGGATGCGATCATTCAGATCGATATGTCTGAATATATGGAGAAGTTTGCTGTTTCACGCTTGGTTGGCTCGCCCCCAGGGTATGTCGGCTATGAAGAAGGCGGTCAGCTGACTGAAGCTGTGCGTCGCAAGCCTTACTCTGTGGTGCTCTTTGACGAAATTGAGAAGGCGCACCCTGATGTCGTTCAGCTGTTATTGCAGGTGCTTGAAGAGGGGCGGCTGACAGATAGTTTGGGGCGTAAGATCGACTTCCGAAATACCATTTTGATTATGACTTCGAATGTCGGTGCCGACATTTTGCAGCGCAATACCTCGATGGGATTTGGTATCGAAAATAACGCTGAAAATGAATACGAGAAGATTCGTGAAAAGATTCTCGATGAGACCAAACGCGTCTTTAAGCCTGAGTTTTTAAATCGTTTAAACGATTTGGTGATTTTCAAGTCGCTTGCCCGTGAAGATATGAAGGCCATTGTGGAGCTTGAGTTGCGTAATGTGTCCGATCGCCTCAAGGAGCGTGAGCTCGAGTTTGAGTTTAGTGATGCATCTAAGAGCTTCTTAATTGATAAGGGGTATGACGAGAAATACGGTGCGCGTCCGCTGCGTCGTGCTGTGGAGAAGTACCTTGAAGATTCATTGGCCGAAGCGATTCTTTCTGGTGCAATTAAACCCGGGGAAGTGATTCGGGTCAGCGTCGATGAAGAAGCTAAGGGCTTAAAGTTTGAGCAAGAGCAACCTGTGTCTTCCTAAGCCGGTTCGGTCAGGAGGTCTAAGTCTCATGCCTTGCTTGGTTTATGTCGTTCTCGCTAAGCCACGTCCCGCAGTCGATGATTGTTAGATCGTAGGCGGGTTGACTGGTCGCCCGCTCCGAGCCTAGGTATGCGCCAAATAGGCCCCGAGCGGCCAGCCGTCCCTGTCACGCAAAGAAACTATTCGTCCATTCCAGCAACATGCTGGAGGTGGTCCGCCATCGTATGTAGCGTGTGATTGCTGTAGTGACGGCTCATACCACTTCGAAAAAAGTTTGAAGCTAATCGAGATGTTGTGGGTAGCTTCGGTTCTCAGAACCGGAGAGATGCCGCTCGCCCCCGAAACTGAGTTTCGAGGTTACCTTTGGGACCGTCTATTCGGCCATGCATGCTTAGAATTGGTATGAGTGATAGTGAGTGACAATGTGCGGGCAAAGTGTGTCACATGTCTGCGCCACCTGCATTATCAGTGTGACATGAAGTGTGCCATGTTGGCGTGGATTTTTATCCTGTATGCATCGATTTAAAATTGTTATTTTAATTATCTCATTGTTTATGAGTGGCTTACGTAATAGTTTCTGTGGTGGCATTCGGAGTGCTTACTGCTTGGCATGGGTAAAATAATTGGAATTGATTTAGGAACAACGAACTCCTGCATGTCTGTCATGGAAGGCGGGGAGGCGGTTGTTATACCAAATTCGGAGGGCGCACGCACCACTCCTTCAGTCGTGGCATTTGCCAAGAACGGTGAGCGTCTCGTCGGTCAAGCGGCGAAGCGTCAGGCTGTGACCAATCCGAGCAATACGATCTTTTCGGCGAAACGTTTCATCGGCCGCAAGTTCGACGAAGTGCAGGAGGAAGCAGAGTCGCTTCCTTATAAAGTGGTCTCCGGTAAAAACGGCGACGCTTACATTGAAGCTGAAGTGAATGGCAAAACAGAGACTTTCGCACCAGAGCAAATTTCTGCCATGGTCCTGCAAAAGCTCAAGGCCGACGCGGAGGCATACCTCGGTGAAAAAGTCACTGAAGCTGTGATCACCGTGCCTGCTTACTTTAATGATGCGCAGCGTCAGGCAACTAAGGATGCCGGTCAGATTGCAGGTCTGGAAGTGAAGCGTATCATCAATGAGCCAACTGCAGCCGCACTTGCGTATGGTCTGGATAAGGGCCAGGACGAAGTGATCGCTGTGTATGACTTGGGTGGGGGCACATTTGACGTCTCGATCCTTGAGATCGGTGATGGTGTCTTCGAAGTTAAAGCGACCAACGGTGACACACACCTCGGTGGTGATAACTGGGATAGCGCTTTGATCGATTACTTGATCGCTGAGTTCAAGAAGAGCGATGGCATCGACCTGCGCACTGATAAGATGGCGCTGCAACGCTTGAAGGAAGAGGGCGAAAAAGCTAAGATCGCTCTGTCCTCAACACAAAGCACCGACATCAACCTTCCGTTCATTACTGCAGACGCATCAGGTCCAAAGCACCTGAACATCACACTTTCACGTTCCAAGCTGGAGCAAATCTGTGATTCGCTCTATCAGCGCACCATCGCTCCTTACGAAGCTTGCTTGAAGGATTCTGGCCACAGCAAGTCCGAAATCGGCGAGCTGGTGCTGGTCGGTGGTATGACACGTGCGCCTAAGGTGGTGGAGATTGCTAAAAACCTCACTGGTAAAGCACCGCACCAAGGTGTGAACCCCGACGAAGTTGTCGCCATCGGTGCGGCGATTCAAGGCGGCGTGCTACAAGGTGATGTGCGCGACGTGCTCTTGCTCGACGTGACTCCGCTTACATTGGCGATCGAAACGGCCGGTGCAGTGGCCACGCCTATGATCGAGCGTAACACCACGATCCCAACCAAGAAGAGCCAAACTTTCTCGACCTACGCCGACAACCAAACTGCGGTGGACATCAAAGTCCTCCAAGGTGAGCGTCCTATGGCGAAGGATAACAAGATCCTGGGTAACTTCCGCCTCGACGGCATCCCTGCGGCATCACGCGGCACACCTCAGATTGAAGTGACTTTCGATATCGATGCCAATGGTATCCTCAACGTCAGCGCTAAGGATCAAGGCACAGGTAAGGAGCAAAAGATCACGATCTCCGGTTCTTCCGGTCTGGATAAGGACGAAGTCGAAAAGCTGAAGCGCGAAGCCGAAGCACACGCTGCTGAAGACGAAGCGCTCAAGGCACGCGTCGAAGCTCGCAACGAACTCGACAACATCGTCTACCAAGCCGAAAAGCAAATCAGCGACATGGGCGACAAGATCCCGGCCGACAAGAAGACTGAGCTCGAAGGCGCAATCGCCGAAGCGAAGGCAGTTCTTGAAAATCAAGAAGCCGATGCCGAAGCTCTCAAGGCTCCTAAGGAAAAGATCATGGAAATCATGCAGTCTTTCGCGGAAGACCTCTACAAAGCACAGGCTGCTGAAGCCGGCGCCGCTCCAGAAGGCGACGCTGCTGCGGGTGCTGAGCCCAAGCAAGCTGAAGATGCGGATACCGTTGATGCCGACTTCGAAGTCGTCGACGAAGAAGACAAGAAATAAGCTTTTAACAAGTCGCGCCCAGACCATCCGTTTGAGCGCGGCTTTTTGTTAAAAAACATAAATCTCCAAAAACATACATAAAAACAAATATGAAAATCAAACCACTCGGTGAACGCGTTCTTTTGAAACGCATTGAAGAAGACGAACAAGTCCGCGGCGGGATCATTATCCCTGATTCGGCTAAGGAAAAATCTCAGGAGGCAGAAGTTGTCGCCCTGGGCACTGGTAAGAAGGATGACAACGGTGACGTGGTCGCTTTCAACGTCGCAGTCGGCGATAAGGTGCTCCTTCCTCAATACGGCGGCACACCCGTCAAAGTCGATGGTGTCGAGTACATCCTGATCGATGAGGATAGCATTCTCGGCGTGATTGCATAAGTGCACTCCGCATTAAACTCTAAAATATAAAACTAAAGATAACATATTATGGCTAAGCAAATTCTATTTGATGAAGCAGCTCGCAAGAAGATCCTGAAGGGTGTTGAAACACTTTCACGCGCAGTGAAGGTCACACTCGGACCTAAGGGACGCAATGTCTTGATCGACAAGAAATTCGGCGCACCGACTGTCACTAAGGACGGTGTGACTGTGGCTAAGGAAATCGATCTTTCCGATCCTTACGAAAACATGGGTGCACAAATGGTGCGCGAAGTCGCTTCCAAGACTGCAGACTCTGCGGGTGACGGCACCACAACTGCCACTGTTCTTGCCGAAGCAGTTTACCGCGAAGGCATCAAGAACGTCGCTGCGGGTGCGAATCCTATCTACCTCAAGCGTGGTATCGACAAGGCAGTTGCTGCGGCAACTGAAGCGTTCGCAAAGCAAAGCAAGAAGGTTAAAGACCGCGAAGAAATCCGCCAAGTCGCGACTGTTTCTGCAAACTGGGACCGTGAAATCGGCGACATCATTGCAGACGCAATGGACCGCGTCGGTAAGGACGGCACCATCACAGTTGAAGAAGCCAAGGGCATCGAAACATCCCTCGACGTGGTCGAAGGTATGCAGTTCGACAAGGGCTACCTCTCTCCTTACTTCTGCACCGATGCAGAAGCGCAGGAAGTTAACTTCGAAGATGCGCACATCCTCATCCACGAGAAGAAGATCAGCAGCCTCAACGAAATCCTTCCACTGCTGCAAGTGGTTGCTAAGACCAACAAGCCATTCCTCATCATCGCTGAGGACATCGAAGGCGAAGCCCTCGCTGCACTGGTTGTGAACAAGCTTCGTGGCACACTCAACGTGGCTGCGGTTAAAGCTCCTGGCTTCGGCGATCGCCGCAAGGCAATGCTGGAAGACATCGCTGTCCTCACAGGTGGCCGCTGCATCACAGAAGATCTCGGCATCAAGCTTGAGAACGTTCAGCTCAGCGACCTTGGTAAGGCCAAGCGCGTTTCCATCGATAAGGAAAACACCATCATCGTGGAAGGTGCTGGCAAGAGCTCCGATATCCAAGGCCGCGTGAAGTTGATCCGCAAGCAAATCGAAGCCACTTCCTCCGACTACGATCGTGAGAAGCTGCAAGAGCGTCTTGCAAAGATCGCTGGTGGTGTCGCCGTCATCAATGTGGGCGCACAAACTGAGCCAGAGATGAAAGAGAAGAAGGACCGCGTCGACGACGCTCTGCACGCAACCCGTGCCGCTGTCGAAGAAGGCATCCTTCCAGGTGGTGGTGTCGCACTTCTTCGCGCTGCTGGTGCGATCGAGAAGGCTGCGTCTGCACTTGAAGGTGACGAAGCTCTGGGTGCATGGATCGTACGTCGTGCGATCGAGTCACCACTTCGCCAGCTTTGCACCAATGCCGGTGTTGAAGGTTCCCTCGTTGTGGCTGAAGTCCTTAAGGGCAAAGGTTCCAACGGTTACAACGTCGCCACTGGCGAATACGTTGACTTGCTCAAGGCAGGTATCGTTGACCCAGCCATGGTGACACGCACAGCCCTTCAAAATGCTGGTTCCGTTGCCGGTCTGCTACTCACAACTGAGTGCATGATCACCGACGAGCCCGAAGAAGGTGGTTCCGCTGGTGGCGGTATGCCAGACATGGGCGGCATGGGCGGCATGGGTGGCATGGGCGGTATGATGTAATCTCCCTTTTCGGAGATTCATTCGCTCACACCAAGCAATACATTCCAAAGACAAAGTCCCGACCAGAAATGGTCGGGACTTTTTTTGCTAGCATAATTCGTCGAATCCTCCAATAGGAGATTGATTTGCCTAGGGCATGCACTTTTACTCGGCAAAAATTATGTTTCTTTCGCTTCCCATATGAGTCAGTCCAGAGTAGTTGCCGCCGTCGAAATAGGGACGTCCAAAATTGCTGTACTTTTGGGCGAGATAATTGGGGACACAGGTCTCAATATCATTGGTCATTGTGTGAAACCCTCAAAGGGTGTGAAAAAAGGTGAAATTACCGATTTAGACAAAGCCAGTGACTGTGTGCATGCAGCCATCTTACAGGCCGAAGTTAATGCTAAAACCCGTGTCGATGAAGTATATCTCTCGCAAACAGGGCGTCATTTAATCGGTAATTTTCATGTAGGTAGCTCGAATATCAGTTCGCCGGATGGCATTGTCCGTCGCGCAGATTTGGATGCGGCTAAGGAGGATGCCAAGCGACGTTCGTTGCCGCGTGATCGCACCTATATTCATCATATTCAGAATCCCTATACCTTAGATGGCCGCCCGGTGGATAACCCTTTGTCGAAAGAGGGGAGACAGTTGCAAGTTGGTTATTGGTCGGTGCACGGGGACAGCGAGGCAGTCAGTGACAGCCTACGCGTGATTCGTGGTATTGATTTGGATGTGAGTGATATGATTATTTCCAGTATTGCGTCCGGTGTGGTGCTATTGGAAGAGTCGGAGAAAGAGAATGGTGCGCTGGTCATTGATATGGGGGGAGGCACCACTGATTATGTACTCTATCGTAAAGGTTATATTGTTAAGACCGGAGTGGTGCCGGTCGGGGGTGACCATATTACCAATGATTTGAGCATTGGCTTACGTGTGGCACGAAAGAGCGCCGAAGAATTTAAGATTAAGAATGGGCGTGCCTATTATGAAAGTGAAGATCGCGATGCCAAGGTTTGGTTGTTTGGCGATTTGACTATTGGAGACCGCGAATATCCGCTGGCTGCGATCACTAAGATTATTGAAGCGCGGGTGTCTGAGGTCTTTGATATTATCAAAGAACAACTTGAATCTGCGGAGGTTTTCGAACCCAGCGAGATCGCTTCGGGGGTGGTGTTGACCGGAGGCAGTTCGCAATTGAATGGGATTGATGAAGCGGCGCAGCGTCGTTTCGGCTTGGATGCGCGTGTTTCGGAAGGCCCCACCGATGTGGCCGAAGAGCTGCGAGTGCCAGAATATAGCACTACGCTCGGATTGCTGCATTATGCTCTGACCGGTCAGGAAGAAAACCAGCAGACACACAAGCCTTCGGGCTTGTTGCGGCGTTTGACGGGCTTATTTAATTAGTAGAGAACGTGAATACGACGACTGACATATTGTTTAGCCAGGACACTGCGCAGACCGATCTGAAGATTAAGATTATCGGGATCGGCGGCGCGGGCACGAATGCGGTGGATGGACTCAAATTGGATAATTTGGGTGATGTTCGGCTTGCGGCCATAAATACGGATGCACAGGCGCTCAATCAATCACCCATCTCTGAAAAATTGGTGATTGGTCGTTCGGTGACACGTGGTCTGGGAGCCGGCGGCGAGGTTGAGATCGGCAAAGCGGCTGCGGAATCAGATCGCGACGGGATTGCACGTTTAATTGGGGATGTGGATTTAATTATCATGGTGGTCGGGCTCGGTGGGGGCACCGGTAGCGCGGCGGCGGCTGTGGTGGCAGAAGTTGCTGCGAAGACCAATGCGCTAGTGCTCGCCTTTGCGACATTGCCCTTTAGTTTTGAAGGGGCACGGCGTAAGCGCATCGCAGAGGAGAGTGTGGGTGAACTGCGTCAATTGGTGCATGGTTTGATTCCCTTGCCCAACGATGTATTGTTGCAAGAAGGCGAAGAGGATACCAGCGTATTGAACGCGTTTGCAGTGGCCGACCGCTGGATTGGACGTGGGGTGAATTCTCTGTGTGCCATGCTACTGAAGACTGGACTGATTAATCAGGATTTCAGTTCATTGCGCTCTGTATTTCAGGATCGGGGCGGAAAGACTATTTTTGGCACTGGCACTGCGAGCGGTGGCGACTATGTGAAGGATGCACTTGAGGAACTCTTTATATGTCCCTTGCTACACCTCGGCGATCGCCCGGCGCAGTTGGATCGTATTTTAGTCAATGTGATTGGCGGAGCGGATCTGGGCATTGCCAAGGTCAATGAGATTATGACGCAGGTGACAAAGCGTTTCGGATCGCGCGAAGACATCGTTTTTGGTGCTGTTATTGATGAAGGTCGCAGTCAGAGCCTCGAGCTGTGCATCCTCGGCAAAGCAGAAATGGATACCTTTGTGCTGCCCGATGCGGCCGATCCCGTCGCGACTAAGTCAAAGAGAGCTGTGTCGACCGGGCTGGGGCTTGAAACTGAGATTTCGCTGGATACACGCGCGCCGCGCCCTGTCCATACATCTAAATTGCGTAAAAAACTGCCTGATGCGAATCAGGATGAGTTTACCTTTGTTGATAATGAGGATCAGCGTGGTTATTTCGACAAGACAGATCGAAACGATTATAATGATGAAGATCTCGACGTGCCCACTTTCATGCGTAGGGGGATCAAGATAAAGATTAAATAATATGCCTTGGTATATTTATCATGCTCTGAAGCAGTTGTTTCCTTCGGGGCGCTTTTTTTCCTTTTTCTCGTTGATGTCCATCATGGGAGTGATGCTTGGTGTGTGCGTACTCATCATCGTGCAGAGCGTGATGAATGGTTTTGGCGAAGGCATTCGTCAGCGACTGACCGAAACACAGGGGGATATTCGCATTCGATCCAGTGAAGTCATATACGATTGGGAGGACATTCAAGAGTCAGTCATGCAACAGGACGCAGTTGTTGGCGCCTCTCCTTTTGCGGAAGGGGTGATCATGCTGCAGCATCAGAATCGTCCTCAGTTTCCTTTTGTGCGCGGAGTCGAGCCTTGGTCCGATCAGCAGGTAGTGCCGCTGGAGAAGTTTTTGACCATTGGCCAGATGGAGGATTTTGACGACGATGGTGTCTTTTTAGGTGAAGGCCTGGCTTACGCGCTTAAAGCGGGCCCTGGTTCAATTGTTGAAGTCTTTACTCCTTTGATGTTGGAGGCTTTGAAGCAGGACGAAGTCTTATTGCCGCGGGAATTTAAGGTGGTCGGTTTATTTCGTACTGGTTCACCGCAGGTGGATGGCAATACCATGATCACCACGCTGCGGGTGATGCAGGAACTCTACGGTCTGGGGGATGGAGTGCATGGTATTGTGCTCAAGCTGCGGCCTGGACAAGATGCTTACGAGTATAGTGTCGATCTGGAGCGAGAAGTGCTGCGCCCAGGCTTGGATGCGGTCAGTTGGATCGAATCAAATCAGGATTTTCTCTTTGTTATTGCTCAAGAGAAACGGGTGATTTCGTTTATCATCATCTTTATCATACTAGTGGCATCCTTTTCAATTGCGATTGCTTTGATGATGGCGGTGATACGTAAGACACGGGAGATTGGCTTATTGGTCGCAATGGGGGGACGTCCCCATCAGGTCGCCTATAGTTTCTGTTTTCAAGGCTTCATTATCGGATTTGTGGGCACCGCAATGGGAATATTGATGGCTTTGGTTTGTTTGCATTATCGTCGGGGCATTCTTTCGACTTATGCTCAGATCACCAACACGCAGACCAATTTCCTTGGTCAATACGATGTCTATGAAATTCCAGTTCATTTCTTGGCTTCAGACTTTATCATCGTGACATGCTTTGCGCTTGTCATTTCGACACTGGCTGGGCTTTTACCTGCGCTGCGTGCGGCTCGACTCAAACCTGCTGATGCGCTTCGTAGTGAATAGGTCGTCAGAGCTCGGAGGACAGAGGGCAGAGTCCTGACTTAAAAAATAATAGAAGCGAATCGTGAACACATCGACCCAACACCTACTTGAAGCTAAAGCACTCGGCAAAGAATTTCCTGGTGCAGACCAGAGCATTGCGGTGCTCACAGGTGTGGACTTCGCATTGCGGCCCGGGGAGAGTGTGAGTATACGTGGGGAATCGGGTAGTGGTAAATCAACATTGTTGAACGTTCTGTCAGGCTTAGAGCGCGCGGATGCGGGGCAGCTTTTTTGGCAGGGGCAGGATGTCAGTCGCTACTCATTGTCCAAACTGGCAGCTGCACGGACTCGTTTCATGGGCTTCGTCTTCCAAGCTTATTATTTGGCACCTGAATTAAATGCTCTGGAAAATGTCTTGCTGGGCGCGCGTATTGCCGGTCGCGTGGATGCGACTGTGCGCGCACGAGCAGAGGCTCTGCTGGTGCGGGTGGGGCTCAAAGAACGGATGAAGCATGCTTCGACTAAAATGTCGGGCGGGGAGCGTCAGCGTGTGGCCGTGGCGCGTGCATTGATTAACGATCCGCCGCTGGTGTTGGCGGATGAGCCTACAGGCAACTTGGATGAATCGACAGGTTTGGCAGTGATGGATCTTTTGTTGGAAATTGCGGGAGAGGCACAAAAGAGTTTGGTTTTAGTCACACATAATCCCGATTTTGCTGCGCGTACTCAGCGGCAGCTTACTTTACATTGGGGGCAACTGGCTTAAGATTTAGAGCGTCTGAAGCATTGTGTATGAGATGGGGAGAGCCATCGACAATTCAGTGGTGCAAATACAATTTACATATCATGAAATCTCAAAAATTAAGAATTGGATTCATTGGTGCGGGTGCGAACACCCGTAAAATGCATATTCCAGGCTTTCATAAGCTGGAGAATGTAGAGCTGAGTATGGTGGCGAATCGCAGTGTCGAATCTGCACAAGAGGTGGCGAAGAAGGTCGGCATTCAGCGAGTCGCCAAGGATTGGCGAGAGGTGGTGGAGGACCCCTCGATCGACGCGGTGTGCATCGGCACTTGGCCGAATATGCATGCGGAAGTGACCATAGCTGCGCTGGAAAACGACAAGCACGTACTGTGTGAAGCCCGTATGGCTTGTAATCTGGCCGAGGCACGAGCGATGCAGGCAGCTGCGCAAGCGCATCCAGAGCTAGTCGCGCAGATTGTGCCCGCTCCATTTTCGTTGGATTTTGATGCTACGATACGCGAAATGATTCGTTCGGGGAAATTAGGTGATTTGCTCGAAGTGCGAGTCGTGCATACGGCCGGGCAGGCTGCGAGTCCGGATGCTCCCATGACCTGGCGGCAGGATGTTGAATTGAGCGGTCAGAATATACTGACCATGGGGATCATGCATGAAACGGTACAGCGCTGGGTTCAGGATGAGCCCAGCTGGTTACTGGCAGATGGCGCGATTTTTCAAGATCAGCGGCAGTATCCAGGTTCTAAGCAGGTTAAAGAGGTCAAGGTGCCCGATAGTTTGAGTGTGCTCGGGCGGTTTGCAAACACTGGTGCGCGCATGATTTATCATTTCAGCGGTGTTGAGTCTGGTGAGTCGCGGATGGAGTTTCGCTTGAATGGTTCTAAGGGCGGATTGCGCTTCGATGTGGTTCAAACTGCCTTGTTATTTGCCAAGGCCGGTGAGGTAGAAGAGAAAAAAATTACACTATCGCGGGCAGAAAGCAGGGGCTGGCAGGTCGAGGCAGACTTTGTGCGTTCGATCCGTGAAGGGGCGCCTGTAC
The DNA here is from genome assembly GCF_031127905.1 of Thalassobacterium sedimentorum. Lineage (GTDB taxonomy): Bacteria > Verrucomicrobiota > Verrucomicrobiia > Opitutales > Coraliomargaritaceae > Thalassobacterium > Thalassobacterium sedimentorum. The sequence continues at coordinate 29,316 of NZ_JARXIC010000031.1, forward strand.
AGTTGACTTCTTTTGAGCAAGGACTGCGTTACATGACATTTACTGAAATGGTGGCGCAATCACTTGCCGCTGATTCACAACGAGTGAATTGGATTCAGTAAATTGTCGTAATGCAGTCTTGCATGTTCGGCTGCATAGTCTCAATACTGTCTCAATAAGAAATATGGACGCCGAAAGCAAAACGAACACGGATATCCGGGAGACCTTTAAGGACTTTCTCACCAGCAAGGGCTTGCGGGTGACGAATCAACGCCTAGCCATCTTTGATGCGGCCTATGAGCATCCGGATCACTTTACGGCGGAGGATTTACTGGACCGCTCACGTGAGATTGATGATTCTGTTTCGCGAGCCACGGTTTACCGTGCCTTACCGATACTTACTGAAAGTGGGCTGATACGTGAGGTCGATGTCGGACGTGATTATAAATTTTATATGGCGAATCGCAACGCCACCACATTTCAAGCACAAGTAATCTGCTTGGATTGTGATAAAATTTTTGAGATCGATGCACCCTTTATGGAATGGTATGGAAAGACTGTAGCGGATAAGCTCGCACTCAACGTGGAGAGTCAGCGCTTACAGGTGACGGCTCGCTGCGAAGAGTTACAAAGTAAGGGCATCTGCAAACGGAGCGGTAAGAAGGCTTCTTAGTTCCGGGGGCGATGGGCATCGCTCCGGTTCTAAGAACCGAAGCTACGGAAAGATCCGAAAGGTAGCCTCGAAACTCAGTTTCGGGGGCGATGGGCATCTCTCCGGTTCTAAGAACCGAAGCTACGGAAAGATCTGAAAGGTGGCCTCGAAACTCAGTTCCGGGGAGCGAGCGGCCTTGCCTCGGTTCCGAGAACCGAAGCGCCCCCACAACATCTCGATTAGCTTCAAACTTTTTTGAATCGGTATTACTCGGCGAGTTCAAATCGCACACCGATCATATTATAGTCGGCGTGCGTGCCTTTTGTGAATTGGGCATTCTTCGGGGGATTTATCATGCGTCCGTCGACAATGATCGGAATGTCTCTGGTTTGATAGCCGGGCGCGCTGAGTCGAGCAGTATAAGCACCGTTTGCTATATTTTTAAGGGGCATTAGATTTCGACCGATCCGTAAATTATCCATCGAGTACGCGAGCGTGCCGTCTGGAGCAACTAACTCGATGGTGGCGCCTGGTCCGCGTGAGCCATATTGGTTGAAGGCCAGGCTCATTTCGTTGGCATAGCGCACACCGACATGCACCACGCCAGGTGCCTTTTCCGTCGCTTTGGGACCCAGCGTAATAAACAGCGAGCCAACGATAGCGGTGAGCACTAAGAGAGCGACGACGACGATTGGGCCTTTAAGTTCGAGAGTTTTTGCCATGCACTAGATGAAATGAGTCGTATCTGTCGGCTTGTCAACTGACGGCGTCTCTGCCGCCCGGTCGGTGTGCTGGATGCTGGGTGGCGCCGCAACGCCGGCGATGTGGGCTGTACTGTATTGATTCCATTTCGTGCTTGTTTCGAGGGGGTAAGGTGTTTTCATCGCCGCTCTTATGAAACGCACCCACCATTGCTCGCAACTCCGTGCATCGGATCAAGGCTCGACCGTCACTCTTTGTGGCTGGGTCGATTCGGTTCGTGATCACGGCGGTATTTTATTTGTCGACCTTCGCGATCGCGAAGGGCTTACTCAAATCGTTCTGGATCCAGCCAATCAGGGACTCGAATCCCAGTTTGGCTCAATCAAGCCTGAATCGGTGATCGCTGTTTCCGGTAAAGTGGAAGCGCGTTTTGGCGGCACAGCCAATGCAAAGCTCGCGACGGGGGAGATCGAAGTGCATGCTGTGGAGCTGGAAATTCTCAATGTTTCCAAGACACCGCCTTTCCCGATGGATGATTCGGCCGATAAGGTGAGCGAAGATTTGCGTATGACGCATCGTTACCTCGACCTGCGCCGCGCCACCAACACCAAGATGCTGCGCATGCGCCACGCCACCAGTCGTGCCATCCGTAACTACATGGACGATCAGGCCTTTATCGAGGTGGAGACGCCGATGCTGTTTAAGAGCACGCCCGAGGGCGCTCGCGAATTCCTGGTGCCAAGCCGCATGAACCCCGGCGCTTTCTACGCGTTGCCTCAGTCGCCGCAGCAATACAAGCAAATGCTGATGGTGGGCGGCGTCGAACGCTACTACCAGCTGGCGCGCTGCTTCCGTGATGAGGATCTGCGTGCGGATCGTCAGCCCGAGTTCACGCAGGTGGATATCGAGCTTTCGTTTATCGATCGCGAGGACATGTATGAGCTGATCGAAGGTCTGATGAAACGTGTCTGGAAGGACGTGATCGATGTGGACATCGAGACGCCTTTTCTACGGATGAGCTATTACGACGCGATGAACCGCTTCGGCGTCGATAAGCCGGACATGCGTTTTGGTCTGGAGTTGGTGGACTGCTGCGAAATTTTCAAAGCTTCCAGCTTCAAGGTCTTTTCGGGTGCCATTAAATCGGGTGGGGCGGTCAAAGCTTTCAATGCCAAGGGCCTCGCTGACCTGACCCAAGGCGAACTCCGCAGCTTGGAAGATTCTGCCAAGGCTCTCGGTGCCAAGGGCCTCGCATTTATCAAGTGTGAAGGGGGCGAATGGAAGTCTCCTATCGTTAAATTCTTCTCCGAAGAAGAAAAAGCCGCACTTAGCGAATTGCTCCAAATCGAAGATGGCGACATCGTCTTCTTCGCAGCCAGCGAGTGGGAACGTGCCTGCACCATTCTTGGCCGTGTGCGTCTGGACGCGGCACAGCTCTTGGTCAAGCGTGGTAAGCTGACCATCGATCCCAACGATTACAAGTTCCTGTGGGTGATTGAGTTCCCACTCATGCTCTTTGATGAGGACGAGGGGCGCTTCGTTTCCTCGCACCACCCCTTCACTTCGCCAGTGCCGGAGGACATTCCTCTATTGGACTCCGATCCTAAGGCGGTGCGTGGTCAGCACTATGATCTGGTGCTCAACGGGGTGGAGCTCGGCGGTGGCAGTATTCGTATTCATCAGCCTGCACTGCAGAAGAAGGTGTTCGAAGACGTGCTCAAGATCCCTGCCGACGTGGTGGAGAGCCGCTTTGGTTATATGCTCAAGGCTTTCGAATATGGTGCACCGCCGCATGGCGGTATTGCCTTTGGTCTCGATCGCATGGTCACCATCTTGACCCAGCGCACCAGTATCCGCGACGTGATCGCCTTCCCGAAGAATCAAAAGGGACAGGAGATGATGACCGCCAGCCCTGGCATCGCCACCGAAAAGCAGTTGCGCGACCTGCATATCAAGGCCGTGTTGCCTAAGAAGGATTCGTGAATTAAGACTGGAACCCGGAGACTGCTCCGGGTTTCTTTATGTCTATGCGCATTTCGCGATTCCTCTCTCTTTCACTCCTCGTTTGTCTGGCTGCCCCTCTGTGGGGGCAGATGACTCCCAACGCCCCGATTAAGAATTTTCGCCTTCCGCGTTTTGGTGATAATGGCTACACCCAGTGGGTGCTGCAGGGGGCGCAAGGCATCTACGACAGCGAGGAGCAAGTAAGAGTCGAGGGCATGGCTATGCGTGTATATTCGGCAGATGAGCGTATGGCCCTAGAACTCACGATGGACAGTCCGCAAGCGACGCTACGCTTGCATGAAAATCGTGCCTATTCAGAGGGGGCTATTGAGATTGTTGGAGCTAATTTTAAGATAACAGGCACTGGTTGGGAATGGTCGGGCGCTACTAAGGAAATTGTGGTTTATCATGACACGGTGGTGCAGTTTACGCAGGATATCGCCAGCGCATTTATGGAGGAGGGGCCCGTTGCCTCCGGATTGGCGAGCCAGACGGAAATTCATAGTGAGCGCTTGATTTTGCGCACAACTGAGGAGGAATACTACTTCGAGTTTACTCAGGATGTTCATGCGGTTTCAGACCAAATGGACTTACGTTGTGAAACTCTGATTGCCTATGCCGATGCTCCTGAGGGGCGGGATACCCGTGTGCCTGCGAATGTTGCACCGAGTGAACTTGATTCCATTCGACAAATCATTGCGCGCGATAATGTGGTGATCCTTCAGGGGGGGAAGACTGTAAAAGCGAATGAGGCTGAGTTTTTTCCGCGCCGCCAAAGCGCTTATTTGTGGGGTGCCGCGAGTGTTGCGACTCAAGGTGCTTATTTGAGTGGTGAGAGTATTCATAGTCAGACTGGCGAAATCCTGATCAAAGGAGCGGCCGATGTGGGGCGCGCTCAGATGATTTTAACGGAAACCGGTGGTCTGGGGATTTTGGGGGCCTCCGCCTTGACCTCGGAGACCATCGTGCTGGCTGATAGCATTACCATGCGAGAGCAGCCATTGGAGAATCACTTCTTTTTTGAAGGCGCAGTAGAGGTGATGTCCGGAGCAGTTCAGATGCGGTCTGCTCGTATGACGATTGTTGCCAATCAGTCGGATGCGGCCGCCAGTGTGCAAGCGGAGCACTCCGACTTGAAGGTGGGTGAAGTTCAAAATATAATTGCTGAGGGGGGCGTCCGTATAGAGCAGGGCAATCAGGTTGCTACAGGTGAGAAGGTTATATTTTATCCTGCCGACGAGCGCGCCCTACTTACGGGAAGCCCGAAGGTGACCAATGGGGAGGCGATTGTTACGGGGCAAATTATGGAGCTGAAGCCGCAACTCGCGATAATTCGTGGTGAGTTGGAGCAGCCCGTTGTTGTGCGTTTACCAGAAATGCCGGATCTGGGTTTTGAAGCGTCCGCTGCCACGGATAGCGCTGTTTCAGAGGATAAATCAACTGTAGATTCGAATGAGGACTTAGAGGAGACGGTGGTGACGAGTCAATTATTGCGTATGATTGAGGGACCGGATCATACAGTATTTCGTTTTACTGATACGGTTACCGTTTCGGCGACTAACCTTGAAACTAGTTGCGATCGTTTGGATGTGACTGCGCGTGAGCAGCCGAATGCAGATGTGGATGCTAGCACCGCTCTGGCAGTTGAGCAGATTGAAGCGCTTGATAATGTAGTGATTCAGCAGACCGGACGTGTGGCGACTGCCAAGAAGGCAACTATTCTACCGCGGGCAGGGCAGGTTGTGCTCGAGGGCGATGTCGTCGTGGAAGATGACCGCGGGCGTGTCAGTGGGCATCGAATGACATTATTACAAGGTCAGCGCCGTGCCATTGTGGAAGGGGGCGGACCTGCTGGAGAGCGAGCTCGCATTACGTTGCCTTCGATGCCGAGTCAGGACTAGCGGAGGGGGTAAAGGCCCTGCATGGCTGAATTGGCCTCGCCGCCCAGCACCGTTCTTAGAGCCGGGCGACAGTGTCGACTCGGCTATAACAGCGGCAACGGGAGAATTGTTTCAGTTGGGTAACGTTTTACGTGTACCCTAAAAGCATTATTTACAATTCGTAATTATTTATTCTATCTAACGATAAATTTTTATGCTAGATGAAAAATCTAGCTATGGAGACGGAGGGGATATTCATTATCGCGCTACCTTCGCGCGCGTTGGGTGTTCTACTTGTTTAAGCAGATATAGTATTCATAAAAATTATACACAGAGTGCATTTATTGGTGGACAGGTTGCCGCTTTTTACATTTTTCGTGGACTATGAATTTCTGGTGGCAGATAAATGATCCAAAATCCCATGTAACTGCCACTATACGGGCAGTTTCTTGGCAGTTATTATTGGGGATCGTGTACATGTTCCTTGGCCAGTTTACCCAGAGATTGAACGTGTTCGAAAAAAGTTGGATTAACCGAGGCGGCTTTGCCGATGCTTGTCAGCAGGTTCGGCAAAATATTATCAATTTGGAGGTTCGAGTTCCCTGCACGGTCGGTGCTCACATTCATTGCGTCGGATCGCGGTTCAATATTGATCGCGGTGTGATACGCGGCCGGGCAGATGTCCCACAGATACGCGCAGACCATCAGCGCTCTGGCATTCTTGTCATCTGGGGCCAGCGCGTCGAGAATTCGGTTCAGACGCTCTTCAGTCAGCTTAGAATAGTTGCCTGCTCTGATCTTGGAAAAGGTAGAGGGGGTCGTGCCTTCTACGCGTTTGGACAGTTCGCGAATGTTGAGGCCTTGGCTCTTCGAGAACTCGTAGATCAGCGCACCAAAGTGGGATTTATTTTGCATAATAATGAGGGTCGTCAGTTGTGGAGGGTCTTGGAGCTTATCTCATTTGTTTTGGTCATATTTTTAACGTTTGGCGGGTTGGCATGAATACTGGTAGAGCTATAATAGGGGATTTCCTTCAGAGAAAGCAATCCCATCGCAAAATTTTCCAGAATTTAGGATAATAAGATGAAATTATTGATTCGAGATATTGAAAAGTTTCTCACTGAAGCCTGTATGGGCACTGAGAACTTGCGCTTAGGGACGTCGGTTGGGAAGTGTCCGGCTGGCTTTTTATGCGCCTCGAGTGCAGATTGCGAGCGACTCAAGTGTATTTTGCGTGTGCTGGTGGATGCGCTTGAGACGGGACGTTTGGGGGCAGATTTTGCTCGTTCGCGCTTTCAGATTACACTGGAACTGCGTGAGACACGGCAACAGTCCTCCGTGGTGGTGGGTATCGGCTTGGATACCGCAGTAAAAAGTGATGCCGCGACTTGCGATGCTAATGTTTCAATCGCCGCGCTGGTGGCAGCAATGCATTTTAAACATGTGGTTCCGTGTTCCCAGTCTGGGCAGACTGTAAGTCTGAGTGCGTATCTGAACGCCATGGGGGGACGTTTGTGGCTAGGTTCTTCGCCAACAGCGGCCGTAAATGTGAACGGGGAGGTGAACGGGGAGCCGTTGGCATGTCAGATCTTTCTTCCTTTAAAATGCTCGCTGTCCTCTTATGTTTCTTAAAACAGAAATTTGTCAAAAAAATGCTATTTATGGAATTGACCTAGGTCTTGTTTTGAGAGATACAGTGCTTAAAAGTTAGCGCTTCGTTTGCCACCATGACTGAATAAAACTATGATCACGCTTAAACATTTTGTTATTTCTACATCGATTGTCTGGAGCCTGACTACGGCAAATGCGCTTCCTGTTTTGCTGCAGGATTTTGAGCTCAACACGTCTGGACTGACGGTGACGCGTGCTCCTGCCGGCGCTGGCTATTCTGCAGAGGCTATTGATAGTGAGGTTCTCGTGCATGCGGATGAGACGACGGAGTCGCAGATTTATCTAGATGCCGATCCCTCAAGTAATGGTGGAGACTATTTTCTCGAGGTAATCATGGATTTTTATGATAGCACTAGTGAGAGTTACCTTCCTTATCAGGGAGATCGCGTGACTTGGAATGATGGTGCTCAGACGGGAGCCTTCGGATCTGGCTTTGGGCACAGTGTTGATGTTTATTTTGACGCTGTTTCAGATGGAGGCGGCTTGATTTATAATTATGAAAATTTTGGTTATACCGATGGGTTTTATTTCCAGCCCACCTTGTTAGCGACTAATAATAGCGATGTGATTGATTCGGGAGGCTTTGGGGTGCGTTTAGTCGATCTCGGTTCTGGTGAGTATGCTTGGCGTGTTGTGGCAGATGGTAATGCTCGGGGCTTCTCAGGAGCGATTGGCGGCTCCTCCTATTATGATATTACGGTTGCTGCGGCTGGTTGGTATAGCATGGAGACAGTTTGGCGTTCAGCCGACGGCCTCATGGTTGATCAGATTAATACACTCTACGACGAGAGTGGTAGTATTGTTTATACAGAAACCATCGAAGATGTAGTCGCGGTTTCTGCAGCAGGTCGAGTGGGTGCCGCTTCGCTTGGCAATGGTGATGAGGGCGGGGTTCCCAGTGCTGTCGGCAGTGTTGCAATCGACAATTTAACCTTAGTTCCGGAAACAAGTGCCTATTCTCTGCTTGCTGGACTAATGGTGCTTACTTTTAGTGTTGCAGGACGTCGTTCAATCACGCACAAACGGAGATCATAATTATGAAGAACAAAATCATCATTTTACTTATCGCGGGTGCTGCGCTGTTGCCGCTCTTTACTACTTTGTTCGATTTGAATGCGACACGTCGTTCGCGGGGTGATGTGAACTTGACCATCGTCACGACTTTCACCGAGAACCCACAAACCACAATTAGCCCGAACTAGTCGTCATAAGCTAGGGCTCGAACTGTAGAGATCGGGGGGGAGCATTTCGAGTTTTCCTTGAGCCTTTTCAGTTTAATTATGATGCGTTGATGCGATTTCTCGATTCGCGCCAGAATGTTTCTGATAGCAGAAGTCTTTCTGGCGCTTTTTTGTACCTACAGACCATTATATTGGTTTTGTTTGCCGTTTGGTCATTGGGGGGGCGAATGGAGGGAGCGATCACTTGGATCGCGGCCTTGAGCTGGTCTTCGTTGTTGGCCTTTGTCCTGTGTCCGCGCCGACTTGCTGTGTTTCAAAAGATCTGGGGCAGCTGGCAATCGTACCTTCCTTTACTGGCATGGCTGATCCTGATCTTCTGGCTGTTACTGGCGCCTTTTAATGCGCAGTGGCGAGTGATTACTGGGCTGGATGGTTCGGTTAGTTTAGAACCTTTAGTGTATTTCTCTGGTTTACCCGCCGCCTTGGTCGAGGCACGCTGTCGTGAATACGGGCTGCTGTTGTCGGGCCTGATGGTGCAGGCGATGGTGTTGTGGCACTTTTTAGAGCGATCGGACTTGCGTCCGTTGCTGACGGTGATTGCTTGGAACTCGATCATCGCGGCTGCGGTTGGCGTGTTCTTTAAATTGGCTGCAGCTGAGAAAATTCTTGGCTTGGCAGAACCGGTGACAGGTTCATTTTTTGCCAGCTTCCGTTATCATAACCATTGGACGGCTTTCGCGTTGCTCTCACTGGGGCAATGTTTGTCATTGGGGGCGTATTGGTATCGTCGTGGGCAACGTAATGTGGATGTGCGTCGTAAACGGCCAGATCTGATTTGGTTTTCGGGGCTGCTATTACTTTCGTTGACACTTCCCCTCACGGCAGCTCGTGCGGGCGTGCTGTTCTTGGTTCTTTTTTGGTTAGGTCTTGCTTGTTGGTTTTTAGTTGGTGGTCGACGTGCTTCGAATACAGCAGATCTAACGGCTCCGCGTCGCTATTGGACCATACTGATTCCCTGTTTCGCTATTGTGATGGTGATCTTTTCGATCTGGGGCGCGCGTCAGGGCTTGCTACCAGAATGGCGTCAAACTCGAACGCAATTGGAGCAAGTGCAAAACCAGAAGTATGAGGATTTGGATCACCCACGTACTGATTCCTGGGGAGACTGCTGGCGTATGCTGCAGGACAGTCCTGTTTGGGGATGGGGGCCAGGGAGTCATCTCTATCTGTATCAGCTCTATGCACGTGAGGAATATCGTTATGAGAGTGGGGTAGTGAAGCATATCAAGGAATTTGCCCACAACGATTTGATGCAGTTTTTAGCTGAGTTGGGCGCGGTCGGACTGTTGTTGTTATTGCTGCCTCCTGCCATGCTGTTCCTGCGCTATAGTCATGGATTGTGGCGCTCCGCTCAGGGGCTCGCTTTATTTTTTCCATGCGTGTTGATTCTAATGCTGGCGAGTTTTGAGTTTCCATTTAGTAATCCAGCTGTGCTGACGCTCTATTTTGTGCAAGCTACGCTAGCCTTTAAATACGCGTGCAATGCAGGGCGGGGGCGTTGGGCTTAGTCTCATGTGGTAGAGCGTGCTCGCCGAGCGCGCCGTTTGCCAACTGAATGCAACAGCCTTAATCATTGCCTCCGCCTAGTGCTTATCTAACGGAATCGGACGGATCGGC
>NZ_JARXIC010000032.1 GCF_031127905.1 Thalassobacterium sedimentorum
ATAAGCTTGGCCTTAGCGTAGCCTCGAAACTTTGTTTCGGGGAGCGATTGACATCGCCCCGGTTCCGAGAACCGAGGTTACAAAAGATATATCTACTAGGACCAAACTTTTTTCGAATTAGTATAAGCTGACCCAAAAAAGGCGCTCCCGATACGGAAGCGCCTTTTGTGTCAATTGAAACTGATCAGACTACTTAGCGTCGACCCAGCGGGCGATGCTAAGGATCGTCCACTGTTCTTCGTTACCACCAATCTTGGTGCTGACGGTCGCGCCAGTCTCTTTACCAAGCAGCGCTTGCGCGAGCGGTGTCTTGTAAGATAGGATATCGTTGTCCGGATCACTATCCCAAGCACCCAGAATCGAGTAACGCTGCTCCTTACCGGTGGAGCCTTCTCTTAGCTCCACGATACAGCCAATACCGACGTTTTCAGTGGTGGCCTCCGTAAAGTCAGTCACACGCGCACGCGAAAGATCTACCTCAAGCTCGTTCTTACGCGACAGCAGGATGTCCTGATCCTGGCGTGCCATCTTGTACTCCGAATTTTCCTTCAAGTCACCATGATCACGGGCCACCTGGATGGCCAATTTGTTCTCAGGAATCTTAGTGGCGATAAGTTCTTCGTATTCCGCCTTAGCCTCGTTGAAGCTTTCTTGTGAAACGATGAGCGCTTCCTCTTCCGAAGTTTCTGCAGCTTGGCCAGCGAGCAGACTTTGAACAGTGGGGAACTGCTTAATAAAGCGAGCAAGTAGCGACTTTTTAGTCAGATCCTCAAAACCTTGATTGAGCAAGAGTGTTTGAGCCAAATCATTGGCCGTTTCGACATTTGCCTGCGACAGCAAATCTGGAATCAAAGTGACATCATCGCTGAGCAGATCGGCCAGTGGAATGCGACGTGTGCTTGCATTCTGCAGCGCTTCATAATCAATCGCATAAAACATCGCGGCTAAGAGGCGTGGATTGACCAGCGGCTCGATAATGCTGCTATATTTCTTGGAAGCACGATTCTTAACCACCCAGAAAAGCAGTGGTCCTTTGATAGTTTGCTCCTTCAGCCAGCGATCCAAGCAGTAGCTAATACGCTCTTGCATCTCTTTCTCCAGCATAAAGTTAATACACTCGCTAGTGAACTTACCACTGGAATTACGCAGAAGATCCTCGACCATCGCCTGCCACTTTTCTGGATAGGTACGGCTAATTAAGTCCAGATAGCGCTTATAATATTGTGCCGGCAGATGCGCCGCTAGTTCCGAATAATCATTAGTCGCATCAAGGATAGAGGCCGAAGAGGGTTCAAGCGCCTCAACATCTTCATGCAAGTCGCGCGCCAAGTTATTGCGCACCCACACACCATGCAAACGGTCCGCTTGACTCAGGCTCTTAGCATTTGCGATGGCATCGGTAAGTTCTTCAAGAATTTGAGGCATTTCCTCACGCACCACGGAAATATTCTCAGATAGCGCGTATAACTTTTCACCGAGCTCAATCTTCTGCTTCGAATTCTTAGTCCCGCGAAACTGCTCAAGAATTTCATCCTCCGGCTTAACAGGGTTCTCGCGGTAGATATAGGGATCACTCTTCTTAAGCGGCACACCGATGCGTGGATCTTTGACCAATACCTTTTTAGTCGCGGTCCACCACTTCTTATACTTAATCGGCCCAATCACGCGAGAAAGTAAACGTTCGATCTCGGTCGACATCATGGCATGATTCTCGCTAGCAGAAATCATCTCACAAATCAAATCCGCAGGTCGTTTCTTAATCATTTCCTCAATCACATCCGCCTCTGTGCGCGAGCGCACCAGCAGGTCATTCGGCATTAAGATATCGAGTTTATCCACACAAAATGCAGGTGCCATGGCGTGGCCCTTCTTACCATCTTCAAAATCGATGATTAAACGGTCCTCCGCAGCGTTATAATCCACAATTTTACCAAAGCCCCAGCTGCGATGAAGGCAGTAGTTACCGGGCACCATTGTTTCGAGCTTCGCGCGATGCGAAGCCAATTTAGGGATTTTTTTAATGAGAGCGTCTATGGACTCTTTATTCATAATGATTGCTTGTCTTAGTCGTAAACTATCTACTATGGACAGTTTCCGCGCCAATGAGAAGTATTAAGTTTAGCTTATCCAGAAAGTCCACAACAGGGTGGGACGCTGCTGTACACTTAACAGAAGCCTACCTGTCGGGAGATCGAAAGGCCGATCAGCTGCTGGACGAGTTACCAGAAGAATTTATAGGCGATCGCCGCGCGGCCTGCCAATCACTTTTTTTGGGTGCCCTGCGACATGGGCACCGCACCAGAGCGGCCTTAAAGCAGCTACTGCGCAAGAAGGCCAAATCGGGCGTAGAAGCAATTCTACTGGTTTCGGGTTATGAAATTCTGGAAGCAGATACAGAACGTCACCCCAAAATCATCCACCACGCAGTCGAACGCAGCAAGAAACTGGTCAATCGCTTCGAGCAGGGCTTCTTAAATGCCGTGTTGCGCAAACTGCCGTCTGCACTCGCTCAAATTGACGCCACACAATCCCCAGCCGATTACTTCAGTCACCCGCACTGGCTAGTGGCACACTGGGAAAAAGAATACGGCAACGACTATCCGCAATTACTGCAATGGAACCAGAGCATCCCCACGACTTACCTCAAGCTCTACCCATCGACGACCGATCATGGCGCGCAGTCCGCTCTTCCCGAAGGGCTGGAAGCCACTGAGTGGCCGCAATTTTACCGAATCACTCCCCGGGTGTCATGGAAGGATGAACTGCTCCCTCTACTCAACCGGGGCAACGCTTACATCAAAGATCCATCCACCCGCCTCGCACCGGAATTGCTGGCACCGCAGGCTGGCGAATCCATACTCGATCTCTGTGCCGCCCCGGGAGGCAAAGCCTATGACATGGCGCACGCCATGAACGGCCAAGGACAAATCGTCGCCGTGGACCTGCCAGGTAATCGCATTGCGCGTCTCGAGGAAAATCTAGCGACCCTGCGCACAGAGGCATTAAACTGCACAATCATCGAATCCGATGTGCTCACACTCTCAGCGGCAGACTTCGAAGCTCAGGGGCTGAGCACCAGTTATGACGCAGTAATGCTCGACGCCCCCTGCTCCAACACTGGTGTGATCCAACGCCGAACCGACGTCAAATGGCGCTTGCGCCCGAAAGACATCCAACAATGTGCGGCACTGCAACTCCAACTCCTCCAAGCATCTGCTGGTTTTGTAAAAACCGGCGGGCGCATCGTATATAGCACCTGCAGCATCGAAACTGCCGAAAATAGCAAAGTAATCCAAGGCTTCCTCAACAGTGAAATCGGGCAGCACTTTCAGCTAATCGACAGTGCGATCAGTCTCCCCTGGAAGACAGGTCATGACGGCGCAGGCGCCTTTTTACTACAGCACAAAGGTCAATGAGCACCTGACCGGTTCCGAGCACCCAGACTGCGAGAACCATCCCTATAAAGTTCAAAATTCCGGGAAATTGGTACAATTTTAACTAGCCTCACCACGTGATTTGATGTGATTGATGTGCGCCAATGCTTGAATCACAAATCGTTCGCCCCTCTCCTAAGCCGCGCCATGTTTTCACCCTGCAAGGCGAACTCCTCCCCGTGCCAACAGGCTGGGCCCTACTACCTCCTGGCGATGCCGCATTGAGTCGGCGCATCAAACAGGACGGGCCGACTTGGACAGTGAAAGAGAAAAAGGGACGCAAGGAATTTTCCCGCGGCATCTGGGCGCCCGCCCACCGGATCGAGGCACTGCAAACGGCGCGTAATCTTGAGAAAAGCGATCCTGCTTATACCCAGAAACTCGAAGCGGGACGCGCACGACGCGCCAAGGCAGAAGTCAGCTACGCAGAAGACTTCACTCAAGCGCTACGCGACTATCTGAACTTCCACCCGCGCTATGCACTCCTGGCAGATCGCCTCAGTCAGCTGATTGCAGCGCACGCCACCCCCGTGGGTAGTGGCACCGTGGCCCGCACTAAGCGTATCCCAATCGAACAGCGGGCAGAAGCTGCCACCATCGCCTGGCTGCGGCACCAAACCACCGCCTACGATCATATGCAAATCCCACGCGTCAAAGGTGCCCGCCGCGAAGTGCGTCGCATGCTGGCCAAAGAATCCAAGCGCTTACTGGAAGCCTACCGCAAAGGCACCCGTATCGACGTCGAAAATTGCCCACTGCAAAAAGCGATTCGTTAAAGCGTTTCTCCCAAGTAATGGCGCCGTGCGCAACACCGATGAAGAACGCCTCAATGAACCATCCGGAACTCTAAAGCATTTCTCAAAAGTCTTTGCGCTTACCTGAGAGGGATCTACTTAGTCATTTCCGCACGAGCGTTTTCATACGCACTCAGCGCGCACTGCGAGCAGGCGGTGCGAACGTCGGCGAAGAAGTCGTTGCCCTTGTCATCGACGAGAATGTAGGCTGGAAAGTCCTCCACTTCGATTTTCCAAATGGCTTCCATGCCGAGTTCTGGATATTCCAACACTTCGACATTCTTAATATTGTGCTCCGCCAGCAAGGCAGCGGGCCCACCGATGGAGCCGAGGTAGAAACCGCCAAACTCTTTACACGCATCCGTGACCTGCTGCGAGCGATTGCCCTTGGCCAGCATAATCATGGAGCCGCCCTCCTTTTGGAAGGGATACACGTAACTATCCATCCGACCTGCCGTCGTAGGACCGAAGGAGCCGGAAGGCTTGCCAGCGGGCGTCTTGGCGGGCCCCGCATAATAAACGGGGTGGTTCTTCAAATACTCGGGCATGCCCTCGCCCTTATCCAAGCGCTCCTGAATCTTAGCGTGCGCGATGTCGCGGCCCACGATGATGGTGCCACTCAGCGAAAGCGGCGTGGCGACCGGATACTTGGTCAGCTCCGCTAAAATGTCTTTCATCGGACGATTCAGGTCGATGGCGACCGGGTCTTTTGGCTTCGCGATCTCGCCGTCGGCAGGAATGAAACGACCGGGATTTTCTTCCAATTGCTCCAGCCACAGGCCATCTTTATCGATGCGCGCCTTGGCATTTCGGTCGGCCGAGCAAGAAACGCCCAAGGCAACCGGGCAGGAAGCACCGTGACGTGGCAGACGAATCACCCGCACGTCCAGGGCAAAGTATTTACCACCAAACTGTGCGCCGTAGCCCATCTTGCGAGTGTATTCCAGCAGCTTGGCTTCGAGTTCTGTATCGCGGAAGGCTTGGCCGTATTCGTTGCCCTCAGTGGGCAGCTCATCGTAATACTTGGTCGACGCCAGCTTTACCGTCTTCAGGCAGGTCTCAGCCGAAGTGCCTCCAATCACAAATGCGATGTGATACGGCGGGCAGGCAGAGGTGCCCAAGGTGCCCATTTTCTCAATGCAGAATTTTTCCAAATTGGCAGGATTGAGCAGCGCCTTGGTTTCCTGATAGAAAAAGGTCTTGTTGGCGGAGCCTCCACCCTTGGCGACAAAAAGAAAGTCGTAACTGTCGCCATCCGTTGCCAGCAGGTCGATCTGAGCCGGCAAATTACAGCCCGTATTCTTTTCCTCATACATGGAAAGCGGAGCCATCTGCGAATAGCGCAGGTTCTCCTGGGTGTAGGTATTATAGACGCCCTGCGAAAGCGCTGCTTCGTCACCGCCGCCGGTCCAAACGCGCTGGCCCTTCTTCCCCAAAATGATGGCGGTACCGGTATCCTGACAGAAAGGTAGCACGCCGTGCGCAGACACCTCGGCGTTACGCAACATGGTGAGCGCGATGGTGCGGTCGTTTTCTGTGGCTTCTGGATCATCGAGAATGGCCGCCACCTTCTCCAAGTGCTCCGTGCGCAACTTGAAGGAGATATCCTTCATCGCAGCTTCCGCGATGTAAGTCAGCGCCTTGGGATCGACCTTCAGCATTGATTCCCCAGCGAAATCGACCGTTTCGACAAACTCGTTGGTCAGTAGACGATACTGCGTCTTATCTTTTCCAACTGGAAATTGCTTTTGGTAATGAAACTCAGGTGAGGGCTTAGCCATAGTTATACTTTCTAATTTAGTTCAACTTTAGAATTAGTAGCGCTACTCAAAAAGAATTGCAAGACCGTAGCGATTCAAATTTTTGAAGCCCGCGAGTCCACAGCAGGCCGCACAAAGCGGGCGTGACAGTCACGCCCCTACAACTTAAGATTCGAGACCACTCTCGAGCAACGCGGGCACTTGTTGCAGCAACTGATCGCGAGCGATTTCGGCCTCGGTGCCAGCGGTCAAGTCGCGCACTTTAACGACGCCGCGCTCCAACTCTTCGCTGCCGTAAATGAGCGCGAAGCGGGCACCGGATTGGTTGGCGGCTTTGAATTGCTTGCCGAAACCTTGATTCTTAAGCGGATACTCGACCTGATAACCGAGCGCACGCAGCTGAGCGGCATCCGCCAGCGCGGCGTCACGCTCGTCCTCGCCGCCGATGATCGCGATAAACTCGGGGCGCTGCATATATTCCGGCATCAGCGACTTGCTCTCGAGCAGGTCCACCAATGTGACATCGCCCATCGCGAAGCCGACCGCCGGCATATCGGGCCCGCCTAGTTTCTTAACCAGCGCGTCATAGCGCCCGCCCCCGGCCAAGGCACGCCCGGCGCCACTGGCCTCAAAGGCTTCAAAAACAAAGCCTGTATAGTATGCGAGCCCACGCACGATTCCGAGATCGATTTGAATAAAATCACCTGCGCCGGCTGCCTTGAGATTACGCAGTAGCTGCGCCCAGTCTTCCATGCGCGCCTTAGCTTGGGCTGCGAGATCACCTTCGAGTGGTAAATTTTCAATATACGCGCGCAAGCGGTCGAAGTCGCGAATCGCGATCGCCTCCTCGATGCGGCCCAGAAAGGCTTCCGCTTGCTCACCGAGCACGGGCGCCAGCTTCTCAATGGTCTTCGCTCGATCGGTGCGCTCGAGCTTGTCGATAATTCCCAACACGGTGGCACTGCCCGCCTCGTCGAGCCCCTCGGCTGCCAACATCAACAGCCACAGGTCACGGTCACTGAGGCGCACTTTAAAGTCACCCGCACTGAGACCAAAGGCTTGCAACGCCTGACAGAGCAGCGCGATCAGTTCGGCGTCGGCGGTCGGGCCTTGCTCGCCGAAGATGTCGACATTGAACTGATAAAAGGCACGTAAGCGCCCCTTCTGCGGACGTTCGTAGCGATAGTGTTCACCAATATTGAACCACTTGACGGGACGCTTCAAGCTATTAGCCTTAGCACCGATCAAGCGCGCCAACGAAGGCGTCATTTCCGGGCGCAGAGCCACCGCACGGCCGCCGCGGTCTTCAAAATTAAACAGTTGGCTGACGATTTCTTCACCCGATTTTTCGATATACAGCTCCAGTGGCTCCAGCACCGGGGCATCGTATTCCAAAAAATTAAAGGCACGCGCGACCTGACGCCAGCGACCAAAAACATGATTCCGACGCGCACAGGCCTCCGGATAAAATTCCCGGAATCCGGGTAGCGTTTCAAACTGCATAATGAATTCTCCTCAGAGAGATACTCGCGAAAACAGAAGTAGCGATGCCAGCTTAAGCCGAATCAGCCATAAAAACTGCACAGCGAAAGCTAGGCCTCTCCTTCAATGGCATCCACGTCCAAGTCCTTGAGCTGTGCCTTCAGCTCCTTACCTGCCTTGAACTTAATGACCGCCCGCTTGGGAATCACGACATCGGTCTCTGGCTTATTTGGATTGCGACCGATGCGGGATTTGCGAATCTGCACTTCAAACACGCCAAAATTGCGTAGCTCGACATTGCGGCCTTCACTTAAAGCTCTGGCAATCGCGTCCAGAGTGAGTTGCACAGTTTCTCGCACTTCTTTTTGCGGAAAATCAGTTTTATCGTAGATATCTAGGACGATATCGCGTTTGGTAAGGTTATTGGACATCCTGTGTGTGCTGGGTGAGCTTGCGAAAATGAAAATCAAAAGTTACTGTTGCAGCGATACTTCGGATCACGAAAACACTGTCAAACTAGAAAAATATGAGTGATAAAGAACCACCAAATCCTTTCGAGGAAATTCAACGACAATTAAAAGATTTGTTCAAGGACTCGAATGTGAAAGTTTCCACCCACGGCTTTTCAGAGGGAGACCCCTTCCCTGACGAGCCGCTCGCAGATGAGCCCGCAGCTTCATCCGAGCCCTCTAAGAGCGCATCGACGCTCGAGAACATTCGCAACTTCCACCTCAAGCCCAAAGAGATTCGCGATTATTTAAATCGCTTTGTCATCCGACAGGACGAAGCCAAAAAAGTACTTTCAGTAGCCATCTGCGATCACTACAACCATGTACGTGCGACTCTCGCCTCCGAAAAAACGGAAGCCAAAGAGTATAGTAAGCAGAATTTACTCTTCCTCGGACCAACGGGCGTCGGTAAGACCTACTTAATGAAAAACGTCGCACGTCTGATCGGCGTGCCCTTCGTCAAAGCGGATGCAACCAAATTTTCCGAAACCGGCTACGTCGGCTCTGATGTCGAAGATCTGGTGCGCGATCTTGTCAAAGCGGCCGACGGCGACATCGAATTGGCGGAAAAAGGTATTATTTTCGTCGATGAAATCGATAAAATTGCCGGTGAAGCCGGCGCCGGCGGCCGCGATGTGTCCGGGCGCGGCGTGCAAATCAACCTGCTCAAGCTGATGGAAGAAACCGAGGTCAACCTTTTCAGCCCCACAGATATGATGGCACAGATGCAGGCCGCGATGGAAATCCAGCGCGGCGGCAAACCAAAACGTAAATCGATCAATACCAAAAACATCCTGTTCATCGTAAGTGGCGCTTTCGACAAACTGGCCGAATCGATCAAAAAACGCCTCTCCAAAAACGAGATGGGCTTCGGGGCCAGTGTCAGCGACGAGGAAGAAGACCTCTCCGCCTACCTACAACACGCCGAGACCAGTGACTTTATCAAATACGGATTCGAGCCAGAATTCATCGGCCGTGTGCCGGTGCGCTGCGCCTGCTCGGCACTGAGCTCCAACGACTTGGCGCACATATTAACGACCTCAGAAGGCAGCGTGCTGCATCAGTATCGCGACGACTTTGGAGGCTACGGAATCGACTTCGACATCGGCCCCGAAGCCATTATGGCCATCGCCGAAGCAGCCAGCCAAGAAGGCACTGGTGCCCGTGGCATCATGACTGTGATGGAGCGCCTCTTTCGCGATTATAAATTCGAGCTGCCCTCAACCGCGATTAAACACTTTGAAGTCACGCCCGAAATGATCGCCAACCCCGCAGCCAGCCTGCAGGCACTCAAAGCTGAAAACGCCCACCTACAAGCTGCAGTCTGGGAAAATGACATTAAACGCTACGCCACGGCCTTCGAGAAGCAGCACGGCTTCACCCTGGAATTCAAACCGCTGGCCATTGAAGCCTTGCTGCAGGAAGCCGAAACACAAGATCAGAGCATACAGTCACTTTGCAGTGACAAATTTAAAGATTTTGAGCACGGATTGAGTATTATCAATCGCAACACAGGCCAGACCGTCTTCAAAATCGGCAAACTCGCGATTCAAGATCCAGATAAGGAGCTTTCCAAATGGGTGGTTCGTAGCATAGAGAGTGTCAAAGGAAGCTCAGATTGAGATTGAACGATCTGCCAAGTTCCCACTCCCTACTCTTCACTTAATAAGATGCCAGAAGGAAAAGCAGTCAGCCAAATGTTCGCCGGAATCGCCGGGCGCTACGACGTGGCCAATCACCTCTTAAGCGGAGGTATCGATTTTTATTGGAGACGCGTGCTCACCCGCATGGTGCAGCAGCGTGCGCCCAAGGATGTAGCGGACCTCGCAACAGGCAGCGGCGACGTGGCCTTCAAGCTGCGCGACCGCATGGGCACCAGTGTGCCCGTGACTGGCCTGGACTTCTGTGAGCCGATGCTTGACGAGGCCCGCAGCAAGCGCGCGGCCAAGCCTGCATATGCCGATATCGAGTTCGCCTTCGGTGACTGCATGCAACTGCCACTAGCAGACGCCTCCGTCGATGCGATCACAATTTCATTTGGGGTGCGCAATTTCGAAGATCGCCAGCGGGGGCTGAAAGAGATCCTACGTGTACTACGCCCAGGTGGACGCCTGTTCGTGCTGGAGTTTTCGCAGCCAGACCGCTGGTTTCGCCCAATCTACTATTTTTACCTGAAATACATTTTACCCTGGGTGGCAGCCATTGCCACTGGTGACAAAAGTGCCTACGACTACCTGGCTGGCACGATTGAGAATTTCCCGACCAAGGAAGCGCTCGCCGAGCAACTCAAACTCGCCGGCTACCAAACAGTCTCCGCGAGGGGACTGACCTGCTCTATCGTGGCCATTCATGAGGCGCGTAAAGCAGAATAAGTCTCACTCGTCACAGAAGCCCCAAGCATTCTTAAATTCCAGCAGTAAAAAATTCTTTCTATTTTTTACAACTGAGCGTGCGACAACAGGAAAATAACTAATCACACACAAATCACCGATAAGCTTAGCTTATACAAGGAGTGTGTTATCATTAAAGAACAGCACCGTTATGACGGTTCCTCTTGCCATTAGTTGAATTATCAAAATACACAAGGATGGGCACGATTGCTGCCTCACGTACACATAAAACAAAGCCCGAATCTTCCAACTGAAACAAAAAACCAACACCATGGACTTCACCACACAGCTCGGACTCGACCCAAACACTGCGGCCTATGCTCACGATGAGCAATCGCTTCTCGAATATGTGAATTTAAAACTGACCTCGATCGGCCAACCGATCTTCGAGGATGTCAGCGATTCTCGTTTTAGCAGCTTGAGCAAATCGTTGCTCGCCAGCTATCAAGAGAAATCACGCTTGCTAGCGGACTACCTGCCCCCCTGCGACCAACGTTTACAGAGCTTTATCAGTGATTACTTTGACGATCTCGATCTCAGCGAGATGCCACACTTACCCAATAACACCCTAATTCTGGATCGGCATGGGGTGGCGCGCACCCTATCACTACCTGCAAAGGGAGATCACTTTTCCTCGGAAATCATCGACTCCTACCGCATTCAACAAGGGGTACTGCATAATCCAAAAAGCGACCGCCGCACCACTAAGGGCGTCTTCCATGTCACTGAAGGGGGACTGCCGATCCCCAATGACAAAAAAGCGGTCCCCAAACTAGCTGCAGCGCGCTTATTTGCCAAAGCGCTACGCGGTGCACCGGAATCCTTGCAAACATTGCCCTTCCTCGCCCACCAGGAAGACAAAGCCCGCGCATGGGTCTCCTTGTTACTGCGCCCGGTAGTCGTCCCCGAAGTGGATGGTTTCAGCAAAGAAAAGACCATGGAAGTGCGTTTCTTCGCCCCCGGCAACTTGGTATGCAACCTCGACTTCGTGGAATCTATCTTTGGCAACGCTGGAGATCCCTTCATCGCGGACAATGACGCAGCCCTGGACCCAGCCCACTGGACGGGACACAGCGGTTGCGTGATTCTGGCACCACACCTAATGGGCACCACCAAAATGGAACTGGGCCTCCCCAACATTAAAGATGCCACCGAGCGCCAGATTCGAGATGGTATGTGCTGGGAAAAAGAAGACGAACTCTATAACGATGGCGGCGCATTCAAAATCACCTGTCGCGATGAGCGCGGAGTCGTCATCACGGCCATTGCCGACAATTACTTCGGCTACTGCAAGAAAGAGGTCAAAACACAGATCGGCTACTCGGCCAACCTACACGGCCTCGCTGAAGAAGAACACGCAGGCGGCACACTCGCCTTCACTGGCTACGACTTGGGAGAGGACTTCCAGCTCAGCCAATACTACCCGGAAGTCGACCAGACCTTCGATGGTGTCGTGGCACGCTACATCGACCGCCTCGACGTCAAACCGATTGGTTACGCGATCGATAAAAACTTTAACAACATCATCTATATTCCTGAAGATGCCCGCATTGAATTAAATTCACAGCGCATCAGTTGGACCAAAGATGGTAAGGAACAAGAAATTAAGCTACTACCAGGTAATACCTACGTGCTCCCCTCCGGCTATAAAGTCGAAATGATGAAGCCCGCAGAAGGCCGTCGTTGGCGCTTGGTCGGCTACACCGCAGAAAGTCGCGTTTGTCACAAGCCCTGTACAGTCTCCGGCGGCGGTAAATCCGAAATTTCCAAACCGATCACTGATGCAATCATTTCCGGGCCAGTGTTTGTTAGCGAGTTCGAAAAAGATTTCGATTTGGCTGAAACCATCATCGAAAAGGAATATGGCCAACGCTTTCTGGACGAATCCAAAAACAAGACCAAAGGCCGTGCCCTACTGAGCAAGGACCGCTCGCTCGGCTCTGTGGTCAAACTGCTCACACCATCCAAGGGTGAATACAAAGAAGACTACAACACTTGGCTTAAAACAATTCCACAACACGTCAAAGAACTGGTGCTGATCATCAAACGATTCTACAAAGAAGATTGGGGTAGCGATTGGCGCAAGCGTTTCAGTGTCGACCTGATCAACGGCGAGCCAGGCAATATTCTGCGCTATCGTGGCCAGCAAATGCTCACCCAGTATCTACGTGTGGGTTACACTGAAAACGGTTCTTGGCGCACCTTTGGTCTTCGCAAGGATTTCATTCCCGCGGCCAAAATATCACTGGAGGACGATATCACAGCATCTGTGGTGGCTCCAAGTTCACAACTCAGCAGCCTACCTCCTGGATGGTCGCTTCCCTCCGCCAAGTTCGTGCATAATTGCGAATACCGCTTCTTCCAACGTCCGGACGATGCCATCATTCGCGGTTACGACAAGGGCGCGGAAGAAGACCTCAGCTCTTTTGGTAGCTTCCTGAGCAACTACGAGCCGCTGGGCCGTGAATTTGCCAAAGACGAAACTGAAGATGCCATCCGTTTCGGCCAATACACCGAGCCGATGCGCAAGATGGTGCTCGAATTCAACAAGGGCGATTCGCCTGACTACTATTCCACCAATGCGTATCCACGCATCGTCGATGGCAGCCCCACGAAGAACCCCCGCTACCTACAAGTCCGCCCGGACCTGAAGGACCCGCGTGCGGTTTACCTGGCCGACATGAGTTCACGCCTCTTCCGGCGCCAGGATTCGCAGTCCGCACTCTTGCGTCCTGTCACCTCGATCCTACCAGGGCGTCGCAACAATCCAGCCGAACCAGACGCTGGCGTGAAGCCACTCTGTGTATTCAGCCCAATTCATCACATGGAGCTGCCTGAGCTGTTCATGGAGTATATCGCAAGTATCACTGGCAAGTCGCCCTCCACCACAGGTGCCGGCTCTGAAGGTGCCTTAACTAAAGGCCCCTTCAACGCACTGCCTCCAATCTACGATATGAACAACGCGCTCGTATCCTATCTCGCGACTGACCAGCCGGCCTTTATTACTGCTGCTGGATATGTGGGCCCCAACTTCCGGGTCGATCATGACATCAGCCTACTGGTACCTGAAATCTGGTGCCGACTGAAGGATAACGAAACCGACCCCAAATGGATGCTGGAGCACGGCTATCTGGAAAAGGTAGAAGATTTCGAACACAAGGGCAAAAAGGTGCTCGCGAGCCGTATCGGCTATCGCATCACTGCAAAGTTCGTCCGTATTTTCTTCGGCCGCGTCTTCAACAGTCCGACCTCGGTATTGGATGAACAGATGCTGAAGCCAGAGCTACAAGACATGGACACCTTCGTCGAAGGCATGGAAACCATAGTCGCAGCGCATAAGCAAGCGGCCGAAAACTACTTCGAGGACGGATCAATTGAAGATGCCTGCCCTCCGCTCAAGGCACTGCTGCACATCATGAAAGACGGACACTACCAAGGCGAAGGTCTCGACTCTCCCAAGGTGCGCAAACTATTCACCCGCGAGTCGATGCTATCCAGCGATTGGTATGCGGAACGCCTACAAAGCCAACAGGAACACGACATCGCTCAATGGAAGACGAATGTTGAGTATCTGAAGCACTTCCTTCAACGCGAGTCACACTCCGGGGTCGCAAAGCGCTTAGACATCGAAGCACGCCTCACTGCAGCGAAAGAAGAGTTGGATAAGGTCAGTTCAAAGAAATACCTGAAGGCCCTGGTCGGCACACTTGGGCGCCAACCCATCCACCAGTAAGCCGCAGCGACAGGTTTATATCCAAAAGCGCAGGCCAATCGCCTGCGCTTTTTTTGGGTGGAGCAGGCCCGAGCTAGCTCAAACACGCCGCATGCCAAATGTAATACCAAGTCGCGCCATTATCTGGTAATTCGATCTCCCCGAAACAGAGTTTCGAGGCCACGCAACTTCGGTTCGACTAATACCACTTCTAAGAATATATGATCTATAAGCTTGGACTTAGCGTAGCCTCGAAACTTTGTTTCGGGGAGCGATCGGCATCGCCCCGGTTCCGAGAACCAAGGTTACAAAAGATATATCTATTAGGACCAAACTTTTTTCGAATTGGTATAAGAGATGGCCAAATTATTCGGTTAATTTGCCTGCGTTTCCAAGGATTCCTAATAATATTTTCAGATCAATACTGATCTAGCTGGCGGCGGGCCCCACGATGAGCTGCACGCGTTTGTCCGCGGCGAAATATTTCCGCGCAAAGCGAGCGAGTTCGGCAGCATCGACGCGATCCAATTGTTCGGCATGCTCCGCATCATCGTCAATCGGCAAGTCGTAGGTCACTTGAATCGCAGCGTGCATCGCCCGTGCACCAAGTGTCTGCTTGCCCATTGGACGTGCTGCTTTCAAGCGCGTGCGACAACGAGCGAGTTCATCTTCAGTCACCTCCGCGTCTGCCACTCGCGCGATTTCGAGGTCGATCTCGCGCACGACAGCCTCAGCCTGCGTAGGATGCGTGCCCGCATAAAAAACAAACATTCCGGTATGCAAACCAATCACCCGCGTGCTCCCAACATAATAGGCCATGCCCTGGTCTTCACGCACACGTTCAAAGAGACGACTCGACATACCGCTAAATAATTCATTCAGCACTTCTGCGACAATAAAATCCTTCGTCTGAATACCCGCATCAGGATAAGCCTGTAATACGACTGCTTGTTCGCGCTCCATAATTTCACTACCGCTATAAGCGTTCGCAAGCACGGGAGCAGCCACATCTGCGAGCTGGAAGGATGCAGCTGGTAGCTTGGACTCCAAAAATGGACGCAGGCGCTCGAGCATGACCGAGCTCTGAAAATCACCGGTCACAGACAGCACCAAGTTACTCGCATGAATCAGCCTACGGTAATGCGCAGAAATATCTTCCACGGTCAGTTGTTCTAAATCGGCAACACGTCCATCCGAACCAACTGCAAAAGGATGCTCTCCAAAGAATCGCTCACGCAATTTACGAAATCCAAATTCAAGAATTTCGTCATCCTCTTCCTTCAGGCTGGCGACCTGCGCTGCGCGCTCAACCTCAAAGGTGGCAGGTTTAAAGGCTGGCTCAATCAGCGCATCACTCAATAATTCAAGCGCGGTATCCAGATCTGCAGGTAAGACCTCGATCGAAAAACTAATGGTATTGTTGCCTCCTGTGGCCGAAAAACTACCACCGATACTTTCAATCAATTCTGCAATCTGCTGCGCACTGCGGCGAGCAGTATCCTTAGTCAATAACTCACCCAGCAAAGAGGAGATTCCACGCTGCTCAGCAGGCTCATAAAGTGGACCGCCCTTAAATACACAGCGAAAATGCACCTTGGGCAAGCGACTGTCTGGCTGTAGCAACAGACGGGCTCCATTGGACATAGTCACCTGCTCAAACGGCTCAAGAGCCAGCTTCTCCTCCAACGCCGCCGTGCTGTCAATAACCTGCGGCGCAGGCCCAAGCGTGACCGCCGACATGCTCTCCTCGACCAAGTAGCGCTGCGCAGCAGCTTGCAGATCACCGGGCTGAACCGCTTGCAATCTTTTAAGATAACGACGTCCGTAATGAATATCCCCAATCACAACCTCACCCAGCCCAAGGCGTGATGCTTGACCACTCATCGTCTTACGACCGTTGATTTCGGAAGTGAGTGCCTGGCGACGTGCCTTTTCCACCACTGATTCCGGCAAGCCTTGCGTCACGACTTCGGCCAATAAATCCAAAATCGCCTGTTCGACTTCGGCACTTTTGACCGCATCACAAACATAGGAGATCCAGAAAAGGCCACTGCCGCCCGGGTTCCAATTGCGACAATCGATGTAATTAACAAGGTTCCGCTGATTTCGGAGACGTTCCCAGAGCAAGGAACTCTCACCACCACCCAGCGCATGCGCCAGCGAATCCAAACAAGGCGAATCAGGATGACTCATATGAGGCACCTTAAATCCGAGACCACCGCGAAAAATATTGTACTCACCCACAATATCTTCCCGACGAGCAGCAAGTTGAACCGGCTCTTCCTCCACACGCACTGGTGCCAAACGCCCGCGCGGCACTGAACCAAAACAGCGGTCGATCTCCGCAAGACACTCTTCCGGGGCGACCGCTCCCACCACCGACACCACCATATTATTAGGCACATACCGTGCATGATAATAGGCCCGTAACTCCTCACTGCTTACCTGTTCATACAGAGCACGATGCCCAATCACTGGTTCACGATAAGGGTGTCGCTGAAACGCAGTCCGAAACAAGGCCTGACTCAATTGACGATCAGGGTCGTCAAGCCCCATATCAATCTCTCGCAAAATAACCGCTCGCTCACGCTCGACCTCATGAACTGGTAAGGTCGAATGTAAAACGATGTCGGCAAGCACATCCACGACCTGATGAAATGCAGACGAAGGTGCATCAATATAATAAACCGTACGATCAAAAGTAGTGTAAGCATTGATAGCCCCCCCCATGGCATGCACTTCACGACTAATGGATTTACCATCCCGGCGCGAGGTTCCCTTAAAGAGCATGTGCTCCAAATAATGCGACAAACCAGAACCAATCAACGAATCCTCATGAATGCTACCTGTTTTCACCCAAACTTGCACAGAGACCACCTCACTGGAAAAATCAGGACGATTGACCAGTGTCAGGCCATTTGACAAGGTATGACGCTCGACCGGCGCCCGAAACAGACGCTCGATCAACTCGTTGGATTGGGTGGCGGAGAACTGACTAGGCGATATTTGCATAAAACCGAACAGTAAGAACACTCGCTGGCACAATTTCGATCTTTAGTTTGCAATCGACACCTAAGTATTACACCTTAGTTATCTCCAGAAACTCCTTCATTCATTTGTTAGAAGATTGTTTAACTTACTGAATACAAGTATGCTATAGATTTAGACTATTGATTCAAACACCCCCGTCCGCATATTCAGTCTAAGATGTTTTCACTCTCCAAATCAAAACGCAATAGACGGCAGCAATCAACGATTCAGCCGCCGCCCCCGCCGCCTCCGCCCAAACGTCAGGCATCCCGGCAACTAAGCTTAAAAACAGCCATCGTTGCAGCCACTCGACGCGAAGGCGCTCAAGTGTCCCCGCTGCTCAGCCCAATCGATGAATTCCCCTCGGTCAAAACCAAATCTGGCCAGCAGCAGGAGATGGAAGCCCATCTGCTGGAACTACAAGCAGAGATCATCGTCCGGGAGGACCAGGTGTCGCAACGCGAGAAACGGATTGAAGCACGCGAACTCGAGCTTAATGAGCGTGAAGCCCTCCTACAAGCGCACAAGACTTTACTCGAAAGTAAAAATTCCAAAGCCCGCCCCAAGGTAGACAATCACAACGACCTAGACAAAGAAGCGAAAGCGCTAAAAGCCCTACAGCGGGAACTTGAAGCACAGGAAGCCTCCCTGCAAGAAGCACGCCGTCTGCTCCACGAGCGGGAGGCCTTTATCGAGAAATGCGAAAACGAATTGGTCGAAAAGTCGATGCTACTCACCGAACGCGAAGCTCAGGTGGAACAAGACGAAGACGATAACAACATTAACTCATCCGTGGCTTCTTAATTGTGGGCTTTATCCGCTCAGGACGAAAAGGACGATCAAAAGCAGCTGCAAATTGATAGCCGCCCGAAAAGTCCTCCACACTATCCTGGTCAGTTTTTCCCAGCACCTTACATTCCACTAGGTTGAAAACGATGTTACCAAAATCACGACACTCACTGATGCCCCAATGCTCCAAGACAGGTCGTGCCATGGGGCCGTATTGATCAATCGCATACAAGCGAATCCCTTCCAGCAATTGCTTGCCGGTCAAATGATTGGACTTATCCAGGTCCCCGGATTTATGCAGTTCTTTCAAACTGAAATCCAAGGCTTGTCGCAGGAAATAATAGGCGCCACGCGCATAACGTGTATCATCCTTACGGATCGCACGGATCACTTCATTAAAATCTCGATTCGAGTCATTCACTATAGATCAATGAAGATGAAAATTAAGAGAGGTCAACACTCGCTCGCCACAAGGATCGAAAAGCTCGGCAGCCTCCGCCACGATGCTATGAAATTTACTCTGCGGATTCAACACTCACGGTTAGGCCACGATTATCCGTCATCAAACGATAACTGCGACATTGAATGCCATTGCCCGAATAAGCTTGCTCCATCGCTGCCGCCACCACGCGAGCCTTATCCTGGCTCGTCACACACATTACTGTCGAACCACTCCCACTCAACCAGCCGGTATACGCTCCAGCATGACAGCCGGCCTCAATACTCTCGCGACCAAAGGGATTCAACAACTCACGGTAAGGCTGGTGAATATAATCATTTACTGCGCCATCCAAACGAGAAAAATCCCCAGACACGAGCGCCCCAACCAAAAACGCCAAGCTATTGGCACTACGCACGACATCATGAAACGGAATATTGTCAGGCAACACGCGCCGTGAGTTCTCTGTAAGTACCTTATAATCCGGCGACACAGCCACAAATGTCAGCGACTCCGGCAAAGAAAAGCGGACGTGCTCACGGTAGGTAAAATCACTAGGATTGGTGCGAGCGATGCAAAATCCCCCCGCAAAGACCGCACAAGCGTTATCCGGCGCATTATCCAAGCAAGTGGTCAAACGTATCATTGCCTCTAAATCCAGCGGCTTGCCATGTAAATGATTCAAACCAGCCACGATCGCAGCACGTATCGTCGAGCTGGACCCCAACCCACGTGCCTCTGGAACATCTCCCCAAATCTCATAATCAAAGCCCAACTGAGAGACCTGCGCCTCATTCGTAAAAGCCTGAACGGCCTGCTCAACCATGGCCTGCGTCGCATCGCTCACCGATTCGATCGCGCAAATCTGTGTATCTTCACGCTCAACCAAACGCACAAAATTATATAACGAAAGCGCAATGCTCAGCGTATCAAAGCCCGGTCCACAATTAGAAGTGCTGGCAGGGGCTTGTATGATAATGGAACGAGGAGACATAGTTACAAAAGATGAATAAGAACTGCACCACAGAGTGCTCTGCAAAAGTTCGTATAGTTAAGCAATAAGGTAAAAATGCAATCGGTTCAGCAAAGAAAACCCAAGCTTGCCCAGCTCATCTGCGATAATCACGCATATCTCGTTCGGCCTCACGCATAGTAATCTTCTTCTTCAAAGTCTCCCGCTTGTCGTGCAGCTTTTTACCGGTGCACAACGCAATCTCCACCTTAATCAGACCGTGCTTCAAGTAGATACGTATGGGAATCAAGGACTTCCCACCAGCCTCCATAGCACCGATAAACTTGTGAATCTCCCGGCGGTGCAACAGCAACTTACGTTTACGACGGGGAGGATGATT
The DNA here is from genome assembly GCF_031127905.1 of Thalassobacterium sedimentorum. Classification (GTDB taxonomy): domain Bacteria; phylum Verrucomicrobiota; class Verrucomicrobiia; order Opitutales; family Coraliomargaritaceae; genus Thalassobacterium; species Thalassobacterium sedimentorum. Next base: position 19,692 of record NZ_JARXIC010000032.1, read on the forward strand.
TTGAAAATTACCAAATTTATACTCCCCGACATGCGAATGATACATCCAGACCTGCCCCTTCTCCACACGGCAGAATGCCTCGCTAATTTGCGCATCCCCGTGACGAATCGCCTTCACCTCAGTCCCCTGCAGTACGATTCCAGCCTCAAAGGAATCGCCCACAAAATAATTGTGATGGGCTTTACCATTGCGGATCTCACGCTGGTGATCCTTAGATTTTTTTTTGGCGCACACGTTAATTCACCCCTCCAGTTGAGGAACGTAGAGGGCACGCTGTTATTAAGAAGGGCTTACTCCTCTTCAGGTTCAGAAAGCTGATACGTAATCTTACCTTCCATGATCTCTCGCAAGGCCATATCTTCAGCTGAAAGACGCTCCAAGGACTCAATGAGCGGCTTATAACCACTCTTCAGTTGCTTGGCACGGCGGGACACCACATTGACCAGAATCATCGGATCTGTGATTTTCTTCTGCGCTTCTCTTAAATAGTCGTCTCTCAAAGTCGTATTCCTCCAGTGTGTGTGTTTCAGATGGGAAAAACAGCGCAAAATGAAGGGTGCAAGATCATTTGCAATAAAATTCTGCCACACATCAAATTCGGCTCTGATTTGCCCTATATTATACTGCCCTTCGCCACGACTATTCATACAGGAAGAAAAAACCCTAAAAATTCCCATTGACAGCGGACCTGCCCATTCTACTGTTCACCGCTTTTCCAAAAATCATGAAGACGACTTTAGCTACCAAATCCGACCATACCAAAAGCTGGTATGTAGTCGATGCTGCCAACGAAACACTCGGCCGCATTTCCGTAAAAATTGCCAACGTGCTGCGTGGTCGCCATAAGCCGACCTACACACCGCACGCTGATACAGGCGACTTCGTTGTGGTTATCAACGCTGAGAAGATTAAAGTCTCCGGCAAAAAGAACACAGATAAGAGCTACATGTTCTATTCTGGCTGGATGGGCGGCGAAAGCCACGTCAGCATGAGCGATATGCGCGCTAAAAAGCCTGAGTTCATCATTGAGCACGCTGTTAAAGGTATGCTCCCACGCAACAAGCTTGGTCGTGCAATGATCAAGAAACTTAAAATCCACGCCGGTGCCGAGCATCCTTACGAAGCACAACAGCCTAAACCTTTGGTTTAATAGCCCAACTTTAATACCATGAGCGAAGAAACATTTGTAACCGTCGGCCGTCGTAAGACAGCCACCGCACGCGTCCGCCTCACTCGCGGCACTGGCAAGGTAGTCGTTAACGGCTCCGAGCCTCTCGCCTACTTCAAGACTGAAGAGTTTGCCAACGCTGCCCTTTCTCCTTTGAAGACAGTTGAGATGTCCGATCAAGTGGATATCACTGTAAAAGCACAAGGTGGTGGCCTCAACGGCCAAGCTGGTGCAGTTCGCCTCGGTATCGCCCGCGCTCTTGAGAAGCTGAACGCAGATTTGCGCGTGCCCCTCAAACAAGAAGGCCACATGAAGCGTGACCCTCGCTCTCGTGAGCGTAAGAAAGCCGGTCAACCCGGTGCACGTAAGCGCTTCCAATTCTCGAAACGTTAAACCGCCAGCGGCGGCAATGGTCGCATCTCTTTTTGCAACCCTCCAAAGCCGCGCAAGCGTGCCTTGGAGGGTTTTTTCGTTTCATTAGCTCCACTTAAAATCACTAATACAATCATGAATGCAGCAATCATAGGCGCCTCGGGCTACTCCGGCGAAGAACTGGTCCGGCTTCTTTCCCGGCACCCGGATGTCAAACTGACGGCAGTGACCTCGCGCTCGCTGGCAGGTAAATTAGTGGGCGATCAAATGCCGGCCCTGCGACATCTGGTAGGCGACCTGTCTTTTACCGCATCCAATCCGGCGGAGCTCGCCGCCTCCACGGAGATCGACATCTTTTTTCTCGCGCTCCCCCACGGCGTGGCTTCTGAGTTTGCCGATCCACTCTATCAAGCCGGCAAAACGGTGATCGACCTCAGCGCGGACTTCCGCCTCGGCTCGACTCGGGTGTACGAAGACTATTACGGCCAAGCACACCCGGCCCCACACCTACTGGAAGCCGCTCCCTATGTCATCCCGGAACTCGCCGACGACAAATGGAAGAGCGCCTCGCTGATTGCCTGCCCGGGCTGCTACCCGACCAGCATTCAATTGCCACTGGTCCCCTTGCTCAAAGCGGGACTGATCGACCCCAAGGGAATCGTCATCAATAGCTACAGTGGTGTCAGCGGTGCCGGCCGTAAGGTCGCCGAAGACTTCATCTACTGCGAGCGCAACGAAAGCATGAAGGGCTATGGTATGCCCAAGCACCGCCACCTGTCCGAGATCGAAGAGCAACTCGAAAAAGCTGCCTTCGCCGACTGCATCGTGCAGTTCAACCCACACCTCGCCCCCATGTCACGCGGCATCTCCACCACCATCGTGGCCAAGGCCAAGCTCAAAGACTCTCTAAAGAGTGTCTACGACACCTGGGAAAAGGCCTACGGCAGCAAGCCTTTTGTATCCGTACTGCCCACAGGCACCTTCCCAGACACCAAACACGTAACCGGCACTAACCGGGCCGACATATCCGCGGTGTACGACCCACGCACGGGCAATTTCATCATTAATTCTGTCATCGATAATCTCATCAAGGGTGCCAGTGGCCAAGCCGTCCAACTCATGAATCTAAAGTTCGGCTTCGAAGAAACCGCTGGCCTACTCTAATCTCAGCTCTCAGCCCTCATCCCAATGATCCAAGTTCAGCTAATCGAAAATCCACAAGGTATCGCCGACTGCCCCGGCTTCAAATCCGCGGGTGTCGCCGCGGACATCCGGGAGAAGGGCGACCTCCAACGACTTGATCTAGCATTGGTGACAGCCGAGCAACCTTGCAATGCTGCGGGGGTCTTCACGCTCAACGATGTGTGTGCCGCCCCCGTGCACGTGTGCAAGGCGATCCTCTCACAGCCCAACATGAAGGTCGCCGGCTTTGTTGCCAATAGCGGCAATGCCAACGCAGCTACAGCGGAACAGGGCATGCGCGACGCCAAGGAAATGTCTGCGATCGCACAGCTGGAGACCGGTATCGGCTCGCCTTTTTTGGTCTGCTCGACCGGGCGCATCGGACGCAAGCTGCCCATGGGCAAAATTAAATCCGGCATCGCCGCGGCCGCACACGCACTCAGCTCAGAAACACAGGCCTCGCTGGATGCAGCCGATGCCATTCTGACCTCCGACACCCGGCGCAAGTGCGCCACAGCACGCTTCACCTACCAAGGCCAAACACTCACCGTCGCGGGCATCGCCAAGGGCGCAGGCATGATCGAGCCCAATATGGCCACCATGCTCGCCTTCCTCACCACCGATCTGGAGGTGGACAACGCCGCGCTGAAAGATACTCTGGTCCAAGCCTGCAATCAGACCTTTAACCGTATCTCAATCGACGGCGACATGAGCACCAACGACACCGTGCTACTACTCGCCAACGGCAAGTCCGGCTTGGTGCCCAACGATTCACCCGAACTGTTGCAAGCCTTCCGCGAGGCCGTGCTCCAGGTCTGCGATGCTCTGGCGGAAAAAATCGTCGGCGATGGTGAAAAAGTAACCAAACTGGTCGAATTAGTCGTCGAAGGCTGCCAAAGCGAACAGGACGCCGAAAAAGTGGCTCGCGCCGTGGGCAACTCCTTATTGGTCAAGACTTCCTGGTATGGCTCCGACCCAAACTGGGGCCGCCTCGCCGACGCCGCCGGCTACGCCCGGGTCGGACTCAAAGAAGCATGCTTCGACATCCACTACGACGATGTGCCCGCCCTCATCGGTGGACTCCCCCAAGACAGCAACCTCGCCCAGTGGAAAGCGATCGTTTCTAAAAAACGCTTCCGTATCACTCTCAATCTAAACCAAGGCAGCGGCAGCTTCCGCCTACTCACTTCCGATCTCAGTGAGGCCTACGTAGACTTCAATAAATCCGAATAATGTCCGATATTTCCCAACTCGACGTCACCACCAAGGCAGCCGTGCTGCTTGAAGCGCTTCCCTACATCCAACGCTTTCGCGATGCGATCTTTGTGGTGAAATACGGTGGTGCCTTTATGGACGATGCCGACCCGATGGTGCGCACCCGTGTCGCCACCGACATCGCCTTCTTGCATGCGGCCGGCATCAAAGTTGTGGTCGTACACGGCGGCGGCAAAGCCATCACACGCGCACTGGCTGAATCCAATGTGCAAACACGCTTCGAGCACGGTCTTCGCGTCACCGACGCCGAGTCGGTCAAAGTGGTCGACCACACTCTCAACAAAATCGTCAACCTCGAGATTTGCGAAATCCTGCAGGCCAAAAACGCCCGCCCACTCGCGATTCCGGGTAACAACATCCTGGTCTGCGATAAGAAACAAGTCGTCGTGGACGGCGAAGAACTCGATCTGGGCTTCGTCGGTGAGACGCATACCGTCAAAACCAAAATCATTAAAAAAGCACTCAACGATGGCTACATCCCCATCATTTCACCCATCGCCTGCGACGAAGACGGCCAAGTGTATAATACCAACGCCGACGCCGCCGCAGGTCGTGTGGCCGCCGCGCTGCGCGCCCGACGCCTCGTCTACCTCTGCGACGTGCCCGGACTGATGAAGGATATAAATGATCCCACCTCGCTAATCTCTTCACTCAACGCCGACGATGTCGCCGGCCTGGTCCAAGATGGCACCATCAACAAAGGCATGATTCCCAAAACCGACAGCGCCGTCAAAGCGCTCCGCAGTGGCGTGCACCGTGTCCACTTTATCGACGGCGAGCAGCCCCACAGCCTACTACTGGAAATTTTCACCGACAAGGGCGTCGGCACCGAAATCGTTAATTCGTAGCGAGCCTTTCGACTCGGTTAACCCGTTTTCAGTTTACCGTCCCTCAGTTCAACCGAAAACTGACAAACAGAAAACCAGCCAACTTTTCCTCCCATGAACCACCATCCGACACTCATCAAAAACTACGGCCCGCCCGCGTTTAACGCCGTGCGGGGCCAAGGCGTGTATCTCTACGACGACGCCGACAACGAGTATTTAGATTTTGGCAGCGGCATCGCCGTCACTTCTGTGGGGCACTCCCACCCGAAATGGGTGGCGGCAATGCATACCCAAGCCGCCACACTCACTCATTGCAGCAACCTCTACGGCATCCCCGGACAGCAAAAGCTCGCCGACCGCCTCGTTGCTAAAGCTGGCCCTGGCCGGACGCTCTTCTGCAATAGCGGCGCCGAAGCCAACGAGGCTTTGATCAAACTAGCACGGCTGCACGGAAAAAAGCTGAGCGGCGAAGAAGGCAAACGCTTCACAGTCGTCGCCGCGAAAAACGCCTTCCACGGACGGACCTTCGGCGGTATGGGCGCCACACCTCAGGAAAAGATCCAAGGCGGCTTCCGCCCCATGCTGGAAGGCTTTAAATTTGGTGAGCTCAACAACATCGAGAGTTTCGACCAACTAGTCGACGACTCCGTAGCCGCCGTATTCATCGAATCCATACAAGGCGAAGGTGGCCTCTTCCCTGCCGAAAGCAGCTTTCTACAAGAATTACGGGCACTCTGCACCGAGCGGGGCGCACTGCTCATGCTGGATGAAGTGCAATGCGGCATCGGCCGCAGTGGACACTTTTTCGCCTTCGAAGCCAGCGGCGTCCAACCCGACGCGATCGGTATGGCCAAAGGCCTCGGCGCCGGGTTCCCGATCGGCGCCATCTGGGTCTCGGAGCCCTACGCCGAGCTCTTCCAGCCCGGCTCGCACGGCACGACTTTTGGGGGCAGCCCGCTCGCCTGTGCCGCTGCCAACGCTACCCTCGACATTATCGAAGAGGAGCAACTCATCCAACAGGTGGCTGCCAACAGCCCGGCCTGGCATGCTCAACTACAAAAACTCGCCCAAAAGTATCCCGAGCTGATTGCTGGCATACGGGGTGCTGGATACATGGTCGGCCTCGTGCTCAAGCCCGAAGGCCTCAACCTCAGCATCACAGCGGCCGCCCGTGAGAAAAAGCTACTCGTCGTCCCCGCGGGCAACAACGTCGTTCGCTTACTGCCCGCACTCATCGCGACACCCGCACAACTCAGCGAATCCGTCGAAATCCTCGATGCCATCTTCGCCAACACCGAAGCTTAAACTTCGAATATTAAATCATTTCTAACTCCTTTAATAAAAACCATTACACTCAACATTCAGCGTTCGAGCTCGAACCCTCGATGTTCCCCCAGTCATGCACCACTTTTTAAAAGAAACCGATTTCAGCCTCGAACAGGCCCAACAGGTATTCCTGTTGGCCAAGCAATTCAAAGCCGAACGGGCCAGCTCGGCGCAGCCACTCAGCACTCAATCCTGGGGCCTACTTTTTTACAAGAGCAGCACCCGCACCCGGATCTCCTTCGAAGTCGGCGTGCATGAACTCGGCGGACATCCCGTCGTACTCAACTCACAAAACACTCAGATCGGACGCGGCGAAACCATCGAAGATACCGCCAAAGTTATGTCGCGCTACCTGCACGGCCTCGTCATCCGGACCTTTGCCCACAGCATCATCGAAGACTTTGCCGCGCATGCCAGCATGCCCATTGTCAACGGCCTGACCGACTTCAACCACCCCTGCCAACTCTACACCGATATTTTCACTCTGTTGGAGCGCTACTCGCCCGACGACATGGATATCGAAACGCTCAAAGGCAAAAAAGTCGCCTTCCTCGGCGACTGCGCCAGCAACATGGCCAACTCGTGGATTCATACTGCCGCCATGTTCGGCATGGAGATCGTATTGGCAGGCCCCGAAGGTTTTGAGCCCGGCAGCGAAATCGATGAGGCCCTCAAAGCCGACGGACTGGAATTAAACTACACTTTCACGACCGATCCCACAGCCGCCTTCCAAGACGCCGACGTCATCTACACCGATGTCTGGGTTTCCATGGGCGACGAAGCCGAAGCCGAGAAACGCAAAGCCGAAATGGCCCCGTATCAAGTAACCCGCGAACTACTCGCCCTAGCCAAAAGCGAGGCCTACTTCATGCACTGCCTCCCCGCCCACGCCGGCGAAGAAGTCAGCCAAGAAGTGCTCGATAGCCCACAAAGCATCATCTTCGACGAAGCCGAAAACCGCCTCCACGCTCAAAAGGCAATCATGGCGAAATTAGTTGAACTGAACGCCTAAACCTAGAAAGAGTAGTCAGAAGACAGATGTCAGAAAGCAGAGATGAATATCAATCAGTTATGGCACTTCCGGTCTCGCCCAAATGGCGCATGCCGTGATTTTTATAACGAACTGATTAACAGTGCCTGGCTTCTGTTTTCTGACCTCTGACTTCTGAATTAAGGCTAAATCAGCACCGATCCGCCTCGTAGGCCAATCCGATCTCCGCGCGCCACCAATCCAGCGCCTTCATATTACCCAGGCTATCGTCCAAGCGCATGCCTACCGCACGCGCCCCGATTGCTTGACCACGCAATTCGCCGGCAAAGGATTCGATTTCATAGGCATACAGATCGCGGCCAAGCATAGGCTCGATCACCTCGTCTGCTCGATCGTCATCCAACACCGTGCGTATCCTGCCATTGCAGAACCAGGGACTCTCCACGATGATGCGTCCACGCTCGCCGGAAATCACGACCTGATTTTCAGCACTCATTTGCACCGCGCAGGTGCAGCGGGCCAAGACATCTCCCTCAAAGCGCAGCACGGCTGTCGTCCACATGTCCACCTTGGTCTGCATGTCGAGGTGACCCACAGCTTTCAATTCCAACGGCTCCGCAAACAGTCGTCCTTGCGCACGCCCTGCTATCAAACGCGCAAACGACATCGGATAGCAGCCCACATCTAAAATGCCGCCGCCCCCCAGCGCTTTATCCTGCAATCGGGACTCCGGGCACTCGCCGGCATTAAAACAAAAAGTCGCATCAATCATCCGCACCTTGCCGATCACGCCCGACTCCACCAAGTCCACCACTCGCTGCGTCTGCGGATGATGACGATACATGAAGGCCTCTCGCAACAAACAGCGCTTCTCCTTCGCCACCTTCACCGCATGCTTCGCCTCCCGCAAGTTCATGGTGAGCGGCTTTTCGCACAGCACATGCTTGCCCGCATAAGCACAATGCGCGATCCACGCTGCATGCTGAGGGTGAATCGTAGCGATATAGACCGCATCCACTTCCGGATCCGCCAATAACGCCTCATAAGAACCATAAGCACCCGCCGCACCATGCTCCGCGGCAAAGGCCTGCGCCCGCTCCGCATCCCGGGCGGCCACCGCATGCAATTCACTCCCCGCCACCTCTTGCAAAGCTTTTGCAAAAGAATGCGCAATTTTGCCACAGCCCAAAATCCCCCAGCGAACCCGTTTCATATCAGTCGTCATTGCAATAGAATCAACGAGCTCACAAAAGATTTCCAATCAAATTCAGACATAGGAAATAGATTCCCCAGTTTCCAAGCACAGCCAACCCGCGTATTTCCCAGTCATAATACACGCAAATGAACGTAAATTGACGGTTCCAAATCGCCGTCCATTCAGCCTCAGCGAACAGGCCGCCCGCTATTTCTGTAAAGCGTAGCGAATCACCTCAGGGCAATTCGTCGTAATCGAGCTCACGCCAAACGAAGCATAACGCCGCGCATCCACAGGATCGTCCACGGTCCAGATGTTTAAATCGATGTCTGCTTCCAAGATCGCCTTCACCATTTCGCGATTGATCCCCGAGTGACACCGCAAGCCGATTCCATCCACGTTGGTGTCCACCACCGTGTCCAGCACATCCGCAAGTTTCAGTTTAGAGCGCCCCAGCCAATTCGATTTCACATCGATCAACCAATACACGCCCAGCCCAGGCCGCTGCGCCTTCAGTGCTCGCACCATCTCGAGATCAAATGTGATCAGCACAATTTGCTTCAGCGCCACCGAAGCGGCGTCGAGCACCTCAAACAAAGGCACTAAAATCTCCGCCCCCGTCTTCAGCTCAATCAAAACCTTCTTCCCCGCATGCACATTCGCCAACCACTCACTCAGCAGCGGAATACGCTCTCCCTTAAAATTTGCCGACTTTTTCAGCCCCACATCCAACTGCGCCAACTCTTCGTAAGTATGCGCCTCGACTGATAAATTTCGTTCTGCCACCCGCTCCGTATCAGCATCGTGAATGCACACCACCTGGCAATCCGAAGTCAGGCGCACATCACATTCCACGCCATCCGCGCCTTCCATCCAAGCCCGCTGCAGCGCAGAAATCGAATTTTCCGGTGCCGCGACCGAAGCTCCACGGTGGGCAATGATCCTAGGAATATCATTCATGCCCCCTAACGATGAGTCACAATCCAAAAAACTCGATCAAATTCTCCCGATCACTGCCCACAAATCCACGGCCCGTAGAAATGATTCTGCCTAAAAGCACCCTCAAAGCGTCAGCTAAAGCCCTAAGCACAACCTAGCAACCGCACTTTCAGTCATAAAAATTCACGTTCATTCACGTAAATTAACGGTTCAAAAACGTCAGCGCCCCCATTACGCCCCCACAGCACAGCCGTCACACAGCAAGCAACAAAGGTACTTTTCGTATTGTTCCCTGCGCCTTCGCTCGCCAACGTAGCTGGTTTTAGACTTTTCTGACTTTCCAGCTATGCAACCAATCATTCTCCAAGGCCGTCAGGCATTCTCCGATTTCCGTCTCACCGCGCTTAAAAACGCGCTCAACGATGCCATCGCCGCACACGACATCGCCGCCATCGACGCGGTCGAAGTCTACTTCATCGAGTCAGCCCACCCGCTCGACGACCAAACCACGGAGCGCGCCTTCGCCCTGCTCGCAGCCGAACAGCACTTCGCCCGCGCCAACGAGGGCGGCTTTTTCGTCACCCCGCGCAAGGGCACCATCTCTCCCTGGTCCTCCAAGGCCACCGACATTTTCCACAACTGCGGCCTCGACGCCATTGCCCGCGTCGAGCGCGGCATCCACTTCATCCTCACCACCGAGGACGGCCTGGTGCTAAGCATGCAAGACCTCGGCTTGGCGCTGCTCGCCCTGCACGACCGTATGACCGAAGCGGTCTACGACGACGTCTCCGACTTTTTCAGCCACTTCGAGCCCGCCCCCTTCCGCACCGTGCCTCTCATGGCCGAGGGCCCCGACGCTTTCTACAAGGCCAACATCGACTGGGGCCTCGCTATGTCGCCCGACGAAATCGACTACTTGGTCAAGGCCTACCAGAAGATGGAGCGCGACCCCACCGATGCCGAACTGGTCATGTTCTCGCAGGTCAATTCCGAGCACTGCCGCCACAAGATTTTCAATGCCGACTGGATCGTCGACGGCGAGAAGAGCGAACTGTCGCTCTTCAGCATGATCCGCAACACACACAAGCTCAACCCCGAAGGCACGCTCTCCGCCTACGCGGACAACTGTGGCGTCATCCCCGGTGCCCCCGCCGACTGGTGGGAAGTCAACCAGCAGGACGGCAGCTTCGCCTACCAAAAGACTCCCAGCCAGCTCGACATTCTTTGCAAAGTCGAAACCCACAATCACCCCACCGCTATCTCGCCCTTCCCAGGTGCCGCGACCGGCGTCGGCGGTGAAATCCGCGACGAAGGTGCCACCGGTATCGGCGGCCGCCCCAAGGCAGGGATCTCTGCCTTCATGGTCTCCAATCTGGAAGTGCCCGGCTACAAGCAGCCTTGGGAAAAGCACATCGCCGAGCACCCAAGCCGCATGGCCTCGCCCATGGACATCATGCTCGAAGGCCCGATCGGTGGCGCAGCCTTTGGTAATGAGTTTGGCCGTCCACAACTCTGCGGCATGTTCCGCACCCTCCAGCTGGAGCACAACGGCCAACACCGCGGCTACCACAAACCCATCATGGTCGCCGGCGGCATGGGCAACATGAAGCGTGAGCACGTCGATAAAAAGCCGATCCCTCCCACAGCTCTCATTCTACAACTCGGCGGCCCGGCCATGAAGATCGGTCTCGGCGGCGGCGCTGCCTCCTCCATCGGCGCCGGCTCCCAATCCGAAGCGCTCGACTTTGACTCCGTGCAACGCGGCAACCCGGAAATGGAACGCCGCTGCCAACAAGTCATCGACGGCTGTATCGCCCTCGGCGCGGACAATCCCATGCTTTCCATTCACGACATCGGCGCCGGTGGACTTTCCAACGGCCTGCCCGAGCTGGTCGAAGCCACCGGTGGACGCTTCCACCTGCGCAACATTCACAACGAAGACTCCTCTATGTCGCCCATGGAGATCTGGTGCAACGAATCCCAAGAGCGCTACGTCATGGCCGTCATGCCCGACCGCATCGAAGCCTTCAAGGCACTCTGCGAACGCGAACGCTGCCCCGTCGCCATCGTCGGCGAAGCCACCAACGACGGACAACTCGTGCTCGAAGACTCCCACTTTGAAAACAACCCGATCGACATGGACATGAGCGTCCTGCTCGGCAAGACACCCAAGATGCTCAAAGACGTCACTCGTCTGGTCGAAGACCACGCCGAGCTCGACGTATCCGAAATTCAATTACCCGAAGCCATCGACCGCGTGCTGCGCTTCCCTGCCGTCGCCAATAAGAGCTTCCTGATCACCATCGCCGACCGCAGCATCACCGGCATGGTCGCTCGCGATCAAATGGTCGGCCCCTGGCAAACACCCGTCGCCGACGTCGCCGTCACCGCCACCAGTATGGACAGCACCACCGGCGAAGCCATGGCCATGGGCGAACGCACACCCATTGCCATCCTCAACGCCGCCGCTTCCGGCCGCATTGCCATCGGCGAGTGCTTGACCAACATCGCCTCCGCCTACGTCGGCAAGATCGGCAACATCAAACTCTCCGCCAACTGGATGGTCGCCGCCGGCGAGCCCGGCGAAGACGCCAACCTTTACGACACCGTCAAAACCGTCGGCATGGAAATCTGCCCCGCCCTCGGCATCTGCATCCCCGTCGGTAAAGACTCCATGTCCATGCGCACCAGCTGGAAAGACAGCTCCGGCCAAGACCACAAACAAGTCTCCCCGCTCAGCCTCATGGTCTCCGGGTTTTCCAGCGTCGAAGACGTGCGCAAGACCGCCACACCCGACCTCAAGTCCACCGACAGCGCCCTGATGCTAATCGATCTCGGTGCCGGCAAAAACCGCCTCGGCGGCAGCACCCTCGCCCAAGTTTACAATCAAATCGGCAACAACTGCCCCGACCTCGACGATCCCGAAAAATTCGTCGGCTTCTTCAATGCCATCCAAGAATTGCTCAAAGAAGGCCTCATTCTCTCCTATCACGACCGCGGCGACGGCGGCTTATTGGCGACCCTAGCCGAAATGGCCATCGCCGGCCGCAAAGGCATAAACGTCATCCTCGACAAGCTCGTCCAACATCGAACATCGAACAAAGAAAACGTAGGGGCGCGACTTGTCACGCCCGCCGAGAATCAGCCCACGTCAGCCAATGCTTCAGATTCGCCCACGTCAGCCAATTCAAAATTGGACGTTGAACGTTCAACGTTCGACGTTCCCTCCGCCCTCGCTCTAGCCGCATTATTCGCCGAAGAGTTAGGTGCCGTCATCGAGCTAGACAAATCCAAGCTCGCCGCCGTCATGACCATCCTCGCCAAGCACGGCGTCAGCGACATCACGCACCTAATCGGCAACACCAGCGCCGAGCCAACGCTCAACATCAGCCTCGAAGGCCAAGACATCTACAGCGAAACCATCACCACGCTCAACCGCGCCTGGTCCGAGTTAAGCTTCCGCATGCAAGCCCAACGCGACAACCCCGCCTGCGCATTGGAAGAGTATAATAGCTTGTTAGATGAAGATAACGCAGGAATCCTGATCAAGCCCACCTTCGACCCCGACGCCGAAAACGTAGGGGCGCGACTTGTCACGCCCGCATCAGAGTCAGCCGCGCCAGAGTCGACTTTCATCCCAGGTCCCGCATCCGCCATCATTAATCACTCATCCGCCATCTCTAAAAATCGACCTAAGGTCGCCATTTTCAGAGAACAAGGCATCAACGGCCAAAACGAAATGGCCTTCGCCTTCGACCGCGCTGGTTTCCAAAGCGTCGACGTCCACATGACCGATCTGCTCAGCGGCAAGGTCGACCTCAAAGACTTCGCTGGGCTCGTCGCCTGCGGCGGCTTCTCTTACGGCGACGTCCTGGGCGCCGGTTCCGGCTGGGCCAAGAGCGTCCTCTACAACCAAAAGTTGAAAGACATGTTCCAAGCCTTCTTCGAGCGTGAAAACACCTTCACGCTCGGCGTGTGTAATGGTTGCCAAATGATCTCCCAGCTCAAGGAAATCATCCCTGGCGCCGAGCACTGGCCACAATTCAAGCGCAACCGCTCCGAGCAATTCGAAGCCCGCTACAGCAACGTCGAGATCATGGAGAGCCCCAGCATCTTCTTCAAGGGCATGGCAGGCAGCCTCCTACCGATCCCCGTCGCCCACGGCGAAGGCCGCGCCGACTTCTCCGCCACCGGCGACTTCGAGCAGTGCCTCACAGGCGACCTCATCAGCATGCGCTACATCGACGGCCAAGGCGAACCCACCGAGCAGTATCCCGCCAACCCCAACGGCAGCCCGGCAGGCACCACCGCCTTCACCACCACCGACGGCCGCGCCACCATCATGATGCCACACCCCGAGCGCTGCTTCCGCAGCGTTCAGATGAGCTACCGCCCAGCCGATCAATTCACCGGCGAAGCCGGCCCTTGGCTCAAGATGTTTCAAAACGCGCGCCGCTTCGCAGCGGAAGTTTGATCGGTCCGATCCGTCCGATCTGACCGATCCCCAACCATCCGACCGATCCGACCGATCCTCCCCCCAGAACAACACCCCCAAAAACCAAAATGCCCGACACCCCCGCAGACCGCCAGCCAGCGAAACGCCGCTTGCGGCCCAGCGGGGGCTATCGGAAACTGCGCAGCTTTCAAACCACGACGCTCATCTACGACGGCACCGTCAGCTTTTGCCGACGCTTCGTGAGCGGCTACAGTCGCACCCAAGACCAAATGATCCAGGCCGCCCGCAGCGGACGGCAAAACATCGCCGAAGGCAACCGCGCCGGCGCCGTGAGCACCAAGTCCGAGCTCAAGCTCACCAATGTAGCCCGCGCCAGTCTGGAAGAGCTGCTGCTCGATTTCGAAGACTACCTACGCCAAAACGACCTGCCCCTCTGGGATCCCAACGGCAGCCAGGCCAAGCAAGTACGTGAGCTCGGCAGTCAAATTCGCAAAGCCCCCGAAGGCTCCCCCCTGCACGATCCCCAAGACGCCGGCGACCGCGCCCGCGCCAAGCTCTACGCCCCCGTGCTCCAGCACGAAGACCCCGCCGTGATCGCCAACAGCCTAATCTGCTTGATTCATCAAGCCAACTACCTGCTCGACCAGCAGCTGATTAGCATGGAGCAAGCCTTCGTCGAAGGCGGCGGCTTCTCTGAGCAACTCGCCAGCGCCCGAATCGCCGAAAGGCGTAAAAAGGATCGGTCCGATCCGACCAATCAGACTGACTTGTCCCGGCGTAGCTCAACGAAGCCGGATCCCACCCAGCAAATCCCCAAATGCCCAATCTGCGGCGAGCTCATGGCCCTCCGCACCGCCCGCCAGGGCAAAAACGAAGGCCACCAGTTCTGGGGCTGCACCCAATACCCCGACTGCAAAGGCACCGCACCTGTATAAAGTGATCCGTCCGACTTGTCCCGGCGTAGCTCAGCGAAGCCGGATCCTACCCACCCATGTTCCGTCTAAGCAACATGCGTCCACTTTACGCAAAACTTGCGAATCTCCCTAACGTTGACAGGTTAGCTAGAAGAACCAAAGTTTAGGGCAAAAAGAAACCCCGGCTCCTAGCACCGTCGCGAAGGACGGGAGAAGGATTTCCGAGGTTTACGCTCATCAAAGTAGAGAACCGCCGATAAAAATCAAGCATGAACTCCAGCGGCTACGATCAGATCATACAGACACTCGCCCCAGAGCGACTCGGGGCATACGGCACAGACAGCGACCAGCCCCAACTGATACTAGCCCGCTATCTGTTGAACATGGCGCTTTGCGAGTCACTCTATTCACCATTACAAATGGCAGAGATCGCATTGCGCAATAGCATCCATCGAGAGCTCAGCATCCACTTTGACACAGATGAATGGTTTCTAGCCCCAAAGTCTCAAACCACTTGGCAAGCGAGAAAAGTCCACGAAGCTCAGGAGCTGCTCAAATCAAAAGCCAAACCCACAACAGCAGGTCGAATCGTCGCAGAATTGAGTTTCGGATATTGGACGAGCTTCTTCAACAAGGCACATGCCAGCAGCGGCATTGGCCATAGGCTTGCCAGTAAAGTATTCATCCATGCCCCACGCCGAAAGCGAAACCTCAAAAAACTCGATCAACGCTGGAAGCGTATACGTGATTTAAGAAACCGCGTCTTCCATCATGAGCGAATTCTCCACTGGGCAGATCTCGACCAACAACACTCCGAAATCCTCGAAGCCATCCATTGGATCAGCCCAGAACTCGCCGAATTATCAAAAACACTCGACCGTTACACACAGACGCGACAAGCTGGCCTCAAACCATGGATTGAGCAACTCAATCGTTAAATTTCCAACCATATTCAATCGCCCCCCCACCACCGATTGCAAAGGCAAAGACATGACCTGTTTTTCACCCCAAATCCAAGTTATTGAGCAGTATACCAGAACCCCAAGGCAAGGCACACTATCTAAGCTAACAATTTAAAATCATGGCTTCAAAAATAAAAGACAGAAAGCACTTCAACCAATACCGAGATCAAACTCGTGTTAAGCATGAGATACTGAGAAAATATATGCTCGCATTCTTTCAGATCCTAAAAGGCCATAGAAATAACCTTGTATACTTAGATGGTTTCGCAGGCAGGGGAACGTATGATGATTCCAATGGAAGCGGAGAAAAATGTGACGGATCACCACTACATGCACTTAAAGTAATAGCAGAAAAACCGGACCTAGCAGAGAAGGTTACTACAATTTTTGTTGAAGCTGATGCCGAAAACTTCAAATCATTATCACAAGAAATTGATAAATTCCACAAGGCACATCCTGCCATCCGCGAGCCAGGTGTGCACAATGGGACTTTTAGCGACGCAGTAGATGTAATAATCTCACAACTCGAAGCAGGCGGATCAAAACTAGCTCCAACTTTTGCATTCGTTGACCCATGTGGCATCGACGGTGCATCAATGCAATCGATAAAGAAAATCCTGTCTTACGATAGGTGTGAGGCTTTCATATTCTTCAATATTGAAGGCGTAAGAAGAGTGTGTGGGCTTGAAAAACTCAGTAAGACATTGATTGACCTTTATGGTTCAGAAGAAAGGTCACAAAACCTGACCAACGAGATTTCAACACTGAAAGAACCAGCTCAAAAAGAACAGGCAATGCTCTCTGCTTATATGCAGGCAATTTACGAGGAAATAGGATCCGATAGCTTCGTCACCTTCTTTCCGATCGAGCACGAGAAACGAAAAATTACCAGCCACTACTTGATCCATGTGACAAAACATTCCCTCGGATATAAGATTATGAAAGATGTCATGTGGAAACTCGGCGTAACCGATGAAGGAGAAGGAGGCCTAGGCCTGATACAAGCATCAAAGTATGACTCAAATGCTTTGTTTCGGCCAAATTGGGATGCATTCAAAGATAGAATACAGGAACAGCTAAATGGAAAGCCGACAAAGATCAGCTTTTTCTATGATGACTGTGTCAAAATGCCTGATGATAAATTCTCCGAGCCTGCATATCGAGAGGCTTTACTTGAGCTAGAATCTGAGGGCAGAATTACCATACTTGATAAGGATGCTAAAACACCTAAACCAGCAATGAAGCGCATGAAAAGAAAAGGTAAAACAACTTTAGGTCAGAGTTATTACGCAATAGCCGTTGACTACACATAAGGATGAACTATTGTTCACCTTCATATGGCAACTACCACATCCATAGAATGGACCGAAGTAACATGGAACCCAGTCACAGGTTGCACTAAAATCAGTGCGGGATGTAAGAACTGCTATGCAGCCAGAATGGCCAAACGGCTTGAAGCTATGGGTGTTCAGCGCTACCAAAAGGGCTTTAAACTACAAACTCACGACGATTTAATCGATCTGCCAAAGTCATGGAAAAAGCCGCGTGTAGTCTTTGTAAACTCCATGTCTGATCTCTTTCACAAAGACGTGTCATTGAGCTTCATCAAGAAGGTATTCAAAACGATGAATGAATGTCCTCAGCACACATTTCAGGTCCTCACAAAGCGTAGCGATCGCCTCATGACACTCGCACCAAAGTTGAATTGGACTTCGAATATTTGGATGGGAGTCAGTGTTGAGAACAACGATGTTCAGGATCGAATCGAAGACCTTCGATGCGTTCCAGCGACCGTTCGTTTTCTATCTTGCGAACCACTCATTGGTCCACTCGATAGCATGAACTTGAGCGGTATCCACTGGGTCATCGTAGGAGGCGAGTCTGGGCCCCATTCACGACCGATGGAAGAAGCATGGGTTCAGGACATTTTGAAGCAATGCAAACGTGCAGATACTAAATTCTTCTTTAAGCAATGGGGAGGCACCAACAAAAAGCAGACTGGCCGCAAGCTCAACAAGAGAACTTACGATGAAATGCCAGTTTAGTCTAGGACAGAGAAAAGGGGATCATGTCAGAATGGCACAAGGGCTCAAAAGGGGTCATTGCTACGGTCAGCCCAAAAGGGGTCAAACGCAAAATATAAATATTTGACCAATCCCCGACTCCGTGGCTAGCCTCGTTTTCATGCCACGCAAACAACGGATCGAA
>NZ_JARXIC010000033.1 GCF_031127905.1 Thalassobacterium sedimentorum
TTGGCGGCGACGCCAGAGAGCGGCTGCTTGGTCCATGTCGCCCCGTCGACAGAGCGTAGTATGGTGCCATTGGCGCCGACTGCGACGACATGCGTCTCATTGGCTGCAATGCCGAGCAGGTTGAGAGCGGTGCCTGATGAACGATCCAACCATGTGTTGAGTGGATCACTGACTGTAATCGTCTGGATTATCGTGGTGGTGCCGCCCTTCATATCACTGACGGTCAATGTGATTGGATAACTGCCGCCGATGCCCCAGCTATGGGTAATGGAGGCACTGCTCGCATGCATGCTGCCGTCGCCTAAGTTCCAATGATAGGCGAGGGCGTCATTGTTGGCGTCGATCACTTGCGCACTCAATTGGACGTTTTCCCGGGCGATGGCGGTACTTGGCACTATTAGCGTTCCGCTGGGAGCTACATTTGTAGAAAATGTCCCTAAATTCACCACGATATCTAAGTACTGCTGGGGACTCGATCCACCCTTCGAAATGGGGGTAATGTGAACATTGGAGACGGTGTCGGAATAGGTCCTGCCGATTGCGATTCCAGCATCAATTTTACCCTGTTCAGAGCCAGGAGTCGTGTCGATCAGCCAGCATTGGTTCAACTCAGGCAGGCCGTCTGCTTTTTCCCATAGGAGATAAGCGCTGTTTTGTAAGACAGTCGTTTCCTTTTGTTCATGGCGGTAGCCTAACCAGTAGTAATCGTTACTTGCACTTTTTCGAATGCGTAGTGCCTGCAGGCCAGCTGCATCTTCATGATCAAATTGATAAATACGATAGGTGCCGTTGTTCGCTGCTGTTTCGATGGCACTCCACTGGCTTTCAGTAATCCATCCGAGCTGTTCTTTGGCAGCCATATGGAAATGATTATCCAGCAGGTAGCTTCTGTTGGGCGAGCCCATCGTGTCGTAGATGTCACCATACTCTTCGCTGGATCCGGTGGGGTCCACCGGATCCAGTGAATTTGGATTCGCACTCGAATGGTCCCAGTAGTTGGCGTGGTGCAGGCCATAATTGTGTCCCAGTTCGTGAGTGAAGACATGGTCATCATCGTATCCAGATAATTCAATCCATACAGCTTGGCCTCCCACGTCTGCGAGTCCAACCAAGTCCAATTGAGTGCCTGCAATGGCGATACAAACAGAGTCATATTCCGAGAACGGGTTGGCATGACCTAAAGCCATGTATTGCGCGACGATTTCATCGTGGAGCGTATTGTAATTATTCTCATAATAACTACTGTTGTATTGGGCGCGGATGACATTGTTTGTGACGGAGCCATCCAGACTCATTTTATTGTAGGAATACGCGCGCAATGCATGATCGACCTCTTCATCGAGCATGCTTTCGATGTCCACCGCGTTAAAGGATTGATTCGGGTAATCTGGGAAATCTGTAAGGATGACTAAGACCGTTTTCGCACCCGTTGTGGCTTGTAGTGCCGCACTGCTCACTTGCCTCTGAAATGCTTCGATGGGAAAGCCTTCTGAGGAGACAGTGCGCATTATCCAAGCGCTACCATTATTGATCCCGGCTTTCGCATCGGCCTCGCTGAGTACTTGTTCCAATATATGAACTGAGTCGGTATCTTGAAAGTGGAAGACTCGGCCTCCTGCAACGGTTATAGTTGGTCTGCCTGTGATTGCTTCCCCCGTTAGATAGCAGCGCGTTTTGTCTTGTTGTCCGCTTGGCCAATTTTTAGTGAGCCAATCAGCTTCGCTGCCAGTGACGATTTGAAACACATTTGCACGCGCTACAGCTTTACCGTTTAGCCGAATTCCCTGAACTGGAAGCTTTCGTTTACTCAAAGCAACGCGATGTGCCGTCGGCATATAAAGCCTGAATGCATCTCCTGTGGACGATTTCATGTGGTAATGCAGCGGGTGATCGCTTGCGCCACAGTCGATCACAACACTAATGTCTGAGACTTCCGAAAAGGGTTCTTCCACTCGCGCTTGAATCGCTTCAGGTAGCTGAACATAATCATAGTAGGAGAGAGCACGTTCCAAGGCAGTGTCTGGATCACTTAGGATCAGTTGCTCCATCTCCAGTCTATGTTGCTCGGCTAAGGCGATCCCATGTATTAGAAATTGCGGATCGGAGGACTGATGGCCCAACTGGCGCCATGCCTCGAGCCATTGTTGGAAGTCCTCAGTTTTGTTGTGGACAAGTTTCTTTGGGCTTAGAAGTGAAGGTGTCGAGACGACTTGTTCCTGTTTATAGTCGTTTGCTGACGTCTCATTCTGTAGCTCGCTTGGTGGATTCGAATACCAAACGAGTTGTATTAAAAGGAATAGTAGTAGACCGAAGACTGTATAATTGGCTGTGCTATCGCGTCGTTTCATTGTGAGTTACGAAATATGGCTAAAATGACATGTTTAACCAGTTACTATTCATTGTAATGGTTTTAATCCGAGCGCATCATGCCCCAGTTAAATTATATATTTGTTTATTGTGTCGTGGCCTCTGCGTAAGAAATAGGATGAGAGGCTGGTTCGGCATGTAGAACTATTTTTCAGTTTGGCAGGACCAGCATTCTGATAGGTATCCATCGACCATGCTTTCACATTGTGGGCATTTCCATTCGGGGAGTTCTTTCGGGGCTTGGTGTAAATACTCTTCGATGATTTGCTTGGCTTCTTCAGCCTGAGTATCCTCCAGCACATGAATGCTTGGATATAAGCTAGGGATTGGGATTTCAGTAATATTGCCTCCAGTCCAATTTTTGAGCAGTGTTGCAATGCCTGATTCTTTGAGAATGCCGTTGAGTAGCCCGACCGTTGAGCTGTCGTGATGTCTGAATACTTCTTGCATAAGATTTGAGGTGTACGTTCAGGACTAATTGTGTGGGGACTATCTTTAAGTAAGTTGTGGTGGATGCAATATAAAGATCAGCCGATGGGGCCGTGTATTGAGAGTGTTATTGCAGATGTGGATCAATGAGTTTTCAGTGCTTTTAGATTATTTTCAATGAGTCAGGGTTTTGGGCAGTGATATCCGTACTATATGCAAGAGCCATGTCGAAACTTAGTTCTACTTAAGGTCGAATGGTTGAAAATGATCTGGGGAGCTTAGATAATTGATTGCGAGTGAATACTCATTGCGGAGTTCCAACTGTAGTCGCGTCCCGAAGGACGCGGAAACGTGGATACAGTTGGATTGTCACCGCAATGCAGGCGCTGCTTCAATGGAGCCGCGCTCCGAAGAGCGCGGAAATGGCGAATGCTTGGATGCTTTCGAGGGCCTCTTTTTTACTTCAATGGAGCCGCGCTCCGAAGAGCGCGGAAATGCACGGCAAGTTTGCCGGATTCGAGCTCAACGCCAGCCTTCAATGGAGCCGCGCTCCGAAGAGCGCGGAAATGGGCTGGGATGCGATCTGTTTGCTACCGGCCACGGCCCTTCAATGGAGCCGCGCTCCGAAGAGCGCGGAAATGCGTTGTGCGGGCGCGGATCGAATACGGGGCATAATTCCTTCAATGGAGCCGCGCTCCGAAGAGCGCGGAAATACATGGATACGGCGCTGGCCAGTCGCGGCTTGCGTGCCTTCAATGGAGCCGCGCTCCGAAGAGCGCGGAAATGGAGCTTTTCGACATCTGCCTCAACCGCTGGAAAATCCCCTTCAATGGAGCCGCGCTCCGAAGAGCGCGGAAATAGCAACAAGCAACGTCCTGGAGTGACTTGGTAACAGCCCTTCAATGGAGCCGCGCTCCGAAGAGCGCGGAAATCGGTCAGGAAGTTCGTGGCCCAGTTCCGAACATATTGCACCTTCAATGGAGCCGCGCTCCGAAGAGCGCGGAAATGGTGCAAAAGGCTTCAAACTCCTCAAAGGTGAGCAAGCCTTCAATGGAGCCGCGCTCCGAAGAGCGCGGAAATCTTCCGTCATGGTGTGAAAACTGTCGGCGGTGACATCCTTCAATGGAGCCGCGCTCCGAAGAGCGCGGAAATGTCTTGCGCGTGAGATTAAAGCGGGTCGAAGTCTCAACCTTCAATGGAGCCGCGCTCCGAAGAGCGCGGAAATGACTCTTATTCGGGGGATGAGATTCGGGCGATGCTGCCTTCAATGGAGCCGCGCTCCGAAGAGCGCGGAAATAAGATTTCAGTTTATAACTGGGTTCTCTGTTTGCTCAGCCTTCAATGGAGCCGCGCTCCGAAGAGCGCGGAAATATGGCGCTTGCTCCCCTGCTATGTCATACCGAAGGACCTTCAATGGAGCCGCGCTCCGAAGAGCGCGGAAATACACGTGACAAACGGACAGCTTAGACATGGCAACTGACCTTCAATGGAGCCGCGCTCCGAAGAGCGCGGAAATACTCGGGCTTAGCGACGAACTGCTTCCAGACGTCAGCCCTTCAATGGAGCCGCGCTCCGAAGAGCGCGGAAATGCCGCTCACGGATGAGCAGCGCGACCTGCTCAATAATCCTTCAATGGAGCCGCGCTCCGAAGAGCGCGGAAATAACCAAGCGAGCCCAACAGGTCGACCATGAGTGATTTCCTTCAATGGAGCCGCGCTCCGAAGAGCGCGGAAATGCTGAATGATGTGTTGTTAGTTGTTACCATGCCCCCCTTCAATGGAGCCGCGCTCCGAAGAGCGCGGAAATAGCAACTTCTCTTGTCGCTTGATTGACAATGCCTTGGAGCTTGTCAATCGAGCAGTGTCGCCAGTTGCTAAAAATGATGTGTGTTATCATCTGTTTTTTTTGAAATAACTTCCGTAAGCCTCTGGTATTCAATCGATGCGAGCTCTCCCATGCTTTTTTACAGCACTTGACCGCTCGCATTGAAATTAAACTGTCAATGAACGGGTCACTAAATGAAGATTATACCACAAAGCAGGGCGCGTCCATCTTGGAATACTGTAATCCGATCGAACTTACGGTGCGTTCTCCGCGTGCATGGGAGACGCCGAGGTCGACGAATAGTACCTGATCTTCGTCGTGGTGGATCACTTCCTTCAGTTTTGTTTCAAACTGAACTTTCTCTGTTTCGGTTAGATCGCATTCGAATACGGAAAGCTGCAAATGGATGCCGTATCCTTTGCAAATTTTGAACACTTTCCGTAGTCGCTTGGGATCGCAAATGTCGTAGGTGACAAAAAAGTTTCTTCTCATAGTCTTGAGCGTTTATTTTGTGGGCGTTTTAAAGTTAGCGAATAGTGAAGGGCATGTATTGCTCAATTTCACCAGTCAGCACGCGAGCTAGTAGGCGAAATTGTAACTCCATCGCTCGCCGATAGCTGACCTGATATCCAAACACTGGGTGGGTGATTGCGCTATTGACTCGTTTTTCGTAGGCCATGAAGAATGTTTTACGACCTCGCTGCGTTAGTGTGACAGCCTCTCCGGCTCGATAAAAATCATTCTCTTGTAACATGCCATTGTTGATCAAAGTTAGCACCACGGATTCCGCTACGATGGGACGAAATTCTTCCATCAAATCCAAGGCGAGTGCAGGGCGACCGAATCGAGGTTGGTGGTAGAATCCCACGTAGGGATCAAATCCGGCAGAGTAGGCCGCTAGATTTGCATCCTTAGCCAATAAACTGTAAGCGAGTGAAAGCAGAGCGTTGACTGGATCGCGGGGTGGTCGTCGGTTGCGTCCATTGAAATCGAAAGGAAACTGGGCCTGTTGACCGTCATTTTGTTCGGCTTTTCGTGGTGATTCTCCGCGATGTTTAATCATGCCGTTAAATTCGCTAAAGTAGGCGCGAGCTGCGGCTCCTTCAATTCCGAGCAAGTTGGGGATGGAGTGCGCGGTAAGGGCGGCTTGTGCGGCCCATTTCATGTGTCGAAGAGTTTGTTTGGGGGCGTCGAGATGGTTGCGCATTAGCAGGGTGCGCTGATTACGAATTTTTCCATGCACAAAAAGACGCGCGTGGTTAATTGCAAGTTCGGGGTCGGCGGCATGGCGGAACTGCTCAATTCGAGTGAAAACATTTTTCAGACTATGCCCACGGGTCATGCCATAAAACCAGCCGCCCATCGAAAAGTAAGTGATCGGAATGTCGGTTTCACATAGTGCTTGAATCACTCCAGTTGATACTTGGACGGGGCCGAACACGGCAAGGTGGTGGAGGTCTTTAATTAAGAATTCTGCCGTTACTTTGCTTTTGCCATTCCTATCCTTTTTTTCTTTGGCCTGAATGACCTCGTCCTTTTTTCCGACAAACATTCCGGGCGTGTGGAGATATAATGTTCGAGTGTCTTCGCCAGGAGCAATGAGGCGCCGCACGTCTTGTCCTGGTTTGATCGCAGGTAGTTTGATTTCTGGGATATTGCCAAACGGTCCCTCGTTGATCCGATCGTCGATCTCGGGGAAGTCCATGCACAGATCCATTTGTGTGGACTCTGGAAGCTTGTCCGGCTTGGTAAATTCCGAAAGTAAGCGTGTCTCGTCGGGCAAACAAAACCCGACCAATGAGCAGCGCGGGCATTTAGGGGAGTCGTCGAGTGGGGCTGGTATGGGACCTTGGGCACAGCTTCGTGCGGCAGCGATTTGTTCGGTAATCCATGCTTCGGTCGCGGCATCCATATCAAAGCGCACTCGTTGACGCGTCTCTCGGTAGAAGACGATACCGGCATCGCATTCATAGCCATTTTCGCGTAGCAGCAGAATCTGCACGCCTAGTTGTATTTTATCGGCGGGCCAGAGTTCGTTACCCTCGTCGCCCTCGCGGGGGCGCCCACGCTTGTATTCGACTGGTTGATACAGTATCTTTCCAGTGGCTAGGTCAGTCGAGCCTTCGACAAGGTCAAGCTTGGCATTGACCCGTAGTGTGTCAGAATACAGTGCGACGGAGTGGGCATGAATCGTTTCGTTGACCTCCGAGACTTCGTTTATTTTGGGCTCGGCTTCCTTTTTTTTTCGTTTTTTGACTGAGGGTAGATTGCTTTTTCCCGCATCCACTCGTTTATGTTGGGCTGCGCCCTCCAGTGTGTCCGCACTGTGGACAAATACCTTTTCGACGAATTCGTAGTAGAATAGTCGCGGACAATAGACGAACTCGTTTAACATGCGAGCTGGCAGGAGAGTTGGTTCCTTCGAGTTGTCTGGATCGGCCATAACTGTGTGGGAGGTTTAAGTTTTTTACTGAGATTAAAGGCTCATAGATGTAACTTTATGCTCGAATGTTCACCTGATTTGTGAAATTCTGCTGTGGTAGAGAGGGATGAAATTATGGGGCTTTTTGATACAGTACGTTTTGATCAACCACTTCGGGTGCCGGGTTGGGAGCACCCTGTTATTGATATGCAGACTAAGCATTTCGGTAATAGCATGCAGACCTACACTATTGGGTCGATTTTGTCCGAATCGCCAGTGCTGATTGGTGTTGTTGAAGATTCGTTGTGGTGTGCGCCAGAGCAAGCCGGTGATCCCGGGCAAACGCATCCAGTTTACTTCGTGATATGGCATCGCATTTTGGCAGGCGTCTATCTGGATGCCGCACAAGCGGAGGAGCGATTGCGTACGGTTGATCGCTTTGATCTGATCGCGTGGCTCGATAGAGCTCAGACAAAAAGTCAACGTTGGGAGTCCCGTTTTCATCGTTTGAGTGCTGACATCAGAGCTTTACATTGGCACCAAACAGAAGGTGAGCCTGCAACAGAGCGTGAAGCTTCGTTACGGAGATTGAGATACAGCTTAGCTGATGACATACTTCAAGCCGACGATCCGCTGGGCGTAATTCTAAAAATGCATGAAGCAGATCAGGACGAGTCGGTTGATTTGGCATAGGGCGAGGAGTATATTGAGATTTGTTCAGGTGAGAATTGCTTTGGAGACGTAGCGTGCAGATTCATCAAACGTTCAGTTTTAACTGAGTCATCGTGGTTCTGTTAGAATGGTAAATCCTCATTTGCTGTGGTGCTGGCATCGCGGTCCGAGGGCAAGGGCCGCTCCATCTCTTCCCAAAGCCCGTTTTAATGCAGCCAAATCGGATCAGCATTGCGGCGGATAAATTCATCGTGATCGAGCCCCTCGACCAACGGTCGACGCCGAACCCGCTTCTGTTTGCCTCCAACGAAGATCGTTTCGAATTCCGCCTTACGCCTCCGCTTTTCTGCTTTCTGTTCGGGCGTGAGTTTCTTTTTGGGCTTT
This sequence comes from Thalassobacterium sedimentorum, assembly GCF_031127905.1. Taxonomy (GTDB): domain Bacteria; phylum Verrucomicrobiota; class Verrucomicrobiia; order Opitutales; family Coraliomargaritaceae; genus Thalassobacterium; species Thalassobacterium sedimentorum. The sequence goes on from NZ_JARXIC010000033.1 coordinate 8,099, forward strand.
TTCGGGGACTTGGGCTTCTTCGGCATGAGACGAGCAAGTGCTCTGGTGGTTCATGAAATCTATTGTTCGATGAGATTCGTTACGTTAGGCCACTTGAATTGCAGGAGTGAAGTTTCGGAATTTGCCTACTGTGATTCTTTGGGATCTGAAAATCGCGGTGATGCCTATAGACTTTATTACTGTGGCGTTTGGTTTTAGTTTGGTGATCTCCTGAAGGCTTAGAAGTGATTTTATTGTATCGAGATTGATTTCTGCATCCCAGATTGGCCAAGTCCAATAAGTATTGTTGCTTTTGTGACCTTTGAAACCGGTTGTTTCAAGCAAGCTCCCCTTCGGTGCAGTTGGAAACATCGGTAGTCCTTCAATGGCAAGCCGGTTTGCGCCTCTCACTGAAGTTGATGCGTCAGAACTCGGGTTCTTCCAGCGAAGCGCATAACGGCGATCGTCTTCTGGGTCAAAGCGCAGGCTGGGGCCTGTGTCTGAATAAGCCCAAGGTCCAAATAGTGCTTCTCCCAATTGAGAGGCGTTTGTGTTTTTCGCAATATCATTCATGAATTTGAGAAAATGTTGATGGCCTGCGCCGCTCATGGTTCGCAAGGCGGTGTCTTGTATCAATCCCTTTTCATCTGTGATTGCGTCTGAGCCAAATGCAGCGAGGAATTCAAGGCCTCGTTGGTCGTTTTCAATTGAGCTTTGTAGGATCAGATCCGAAGCCAATTTTGTAAACTGCATAACTGGAACTGCCGGATTCTTTGCAAACGTGAAGGCAGGATGATCGATCATTCTACATAGTTGATCGTTCAGAATTTCTACGAGTTGGCTATCAGCTAGAGCCTGGTTGAGTATTATTTTAGGCTTCCAGGCTCCGCCTTGAATGATCCAAGTGAGATGCGGCTTCGCGTCTAAATGGGTGGATAGAATTCTAAAGGTTCCGAGTGCTGCGAGATAACCAAGAGGGTTGGAGCCGTCTAGCCCAGTTAGGATTATGGAATGTGTTTCGTCTGACATTGTTTAATCGGTTGAGTTATTAGATCAGTCCTTCGGACTCTGCTTCACTTGTTTGCTGATCGGCCAATCGTAGGGCGGTTTCAAGGTAAGCTAAGTCCCATGGACCCAACTCTTTTGTCATCTCCCAGAAACGCTCCGCGACTCCAGAATCAACTCGGTGGGCAGGCATCTTGAGTCTCTCGTCGCAATTGAGGTCGGGAACTTGTATTGATTTGATCTTGGTCGACTCTATTTGCGGGGGAGAATCGTCTTGGACGACTGGCGCAAAGGGGCGTGCATGACCGTGGTGCGCAGCAATGAGATGGAGGATTAAATCCTTTCTGTAGCTACAGTTCTCATTTTCAGACTCTTCGAGTCCTTTTTTTGCTAAGCCTAGGGATAGCATTTCATGTCGAAAGCCTTTAGGTATTTTACTTCGATCTCGCGCTTGCTGTCTTTCTTTAACAGTGAGTGAGAGGTTTTTAGATTTGGCTAACGGTTCATTTAGCGCCATTGCAGCATTTAAATTACCACGACAAAGGAGCGCTTGGAACCTTTCGTCCAGTTTGCCCGAATCGTGCCAGAGTGCTGCCATTTTTAGGGAGTCCGAAAAGTCGTTTAACGGAAGGAAGCGAAGCGTTTGTGATAGGTGTTGTAGCACATGCTCGGTGTGGTCTGGAAGCGTAACGGCAGCAATAGCTTCCGTCTTAGACAGAGCATCATCTTCGTCGCCGAGAGCTGTAAGCTGAAGTGGACGGTTGGAAATCTGAGCCTTTGAGATGAACACAGCACCCTTGTCGTTTGGATAACGAGTGTAATTAAAACCTAGTCGACATAGATTTTCGATAGAATGTCTTAAGTCACTCGCTTCCTCCAATTGGCCGGCGATCTCCTTTAGTCGGGAATTAATTTGTGATTTTGTTAAACTAGAATCTGCGTCTTCCAGCCAATTGACGAAATCTGATGTTTGCGTTGTGTGCTTGAGTTGCTCGATCCGAGTTCTGTCGAATCTGACGATTTCTTGGTTTTTCGACTGACGAAAGGCATCCTCAGCAATATCGATTTCTGGATATTTATTTTGTGAGACGTCTTCGCTGCTTGGCGATAAGACCGGATCCAGTGGAGCTTCTGGAATGTGTCCGAAAGTATCCCAACCGCCTGTATTCGTTGGTAGGATTATTGTATCACCGGGGCGGATTTGATCTGGGCGCTCAAGTAAGGTGCTCTCTGATAGTCCTTTCCATATTAAAGCTATTGATCTTTTTTCGATACGTTTGCTCTTCCCTTTTTCGTCTTCATTTGGAGGGGCTTGTAGTAAAAGATCGCTGAGAAGGTCAGTTGATAGTTCGGTTAAGAAAAACCATTGACGAAATAGCCAAAGCGGAACGCTTAGCATTTCGGGGGAACTTGGTGGGCAGAGGCTAACTGTCTGCACTAGAGCATCTCCAGCATCGAGTGATTCTGGCAGATCTCTTCTCCAACAGATTTGAATCTCCGCTTGTCCGGCTTTGGGACCATGTAGGAACAGTGCCGGATCTGGGTCGGGAGAAGGGCGCGGATTTGTCTGAGCCCAAGCGTCAAGATAGGCTGGGAATAGCGCTGGTGCGTGAGGACTTGGGGCGAGTAGCTTGGATAAGTCGGCGGGGGCATTCAACCGGAGCGTTTCATCCATCGATAGTATTCCAAAGTCAACTGTTTGTTGTTCTCCGGCTATTTGATTTAACCAGTTCCATGTGTGAGAAGCAGCATTTCCGTATACAGGATCGAGCGGCTTGCCAGCCGCGTCGGTTGCATCTAATTTTTTTGCTGAGGTCTCAATCAAATCGCTTCGCATGACGATTATCGTGGGCGCAGTATTTTGTTTTAGTCCAGAACGGTTGAGGCGACCGAAGCGCTGGCGCAAGGCGTCGAGACTCGCGCATTCCGTAATCATCGCATGAAAGTCGTAGTCAGCTCCGACCTCCAGACACTGAGTCGCGATAACGATTCTGGGGCTATTTTTCAGAGGATTGGAAGACCCTGGTTCTGTGTAGCTAGTTTTTAGTTCTTCGGTTATCTGCTTTGTGTGTTTGTCTCTATCGATCGGTCGCATGCGCCCGATCAATAGGGATATGTTCACTTCTGAGTGGCTTTTATTAAACTGTTTTTTGAGCAGTTTTTCAACCTCTCGCGCCGTCGCCACGCGGTTGACGAGTATTGCCAGCGAATCGGGCTTGGATTCGGCAAACAAAGTTTGCGCTCTTTTCGCAAGATCCGCTGCGATCTTTAAGCATGCCTTCTTTCCTTTGATATTCTCAGCAATCTCAAGACGTGCTAATTTTTGAGTGTTCAGTCTACGGGCAAGTGTGGCATTTTCTGTGTCGTTTTCAGTTAAATGCAGAACCACTGGAGCTTCCTTTCCGGAAAACTTCGGAGGTGTTGCTGTCATCTGTAGGAAGTGAAAAGGGGTGTTCACCGCTTCACTTACTGTTGTTTGACGCCGTGTTGATGCCCGATATTTTTTTATAGACTCAATCGTTTCTGCAAAGGGACGACTGATGTGCGCTTCATCCAACAGGAGGAGACTGTCGTGTGCGACTAAGGCTGCATGAATCGGACACGCTCCATTTGACAGGCCGTAGCCTCTAAAAAGCATTCTGGATCCGACCTGATCGACGGTCGAAGCAATGACCGTCGGTTGTGTGAGTGAGCGAGCCCAACGATCATCGCGGTAAATGGCACCTCTTAGTTGAACACAATCAAGAGGAGGTGCTGCTTTTGCTGTCGTCGGAGACAGGGACTTTAATCGTTCTGCGACTGCTTTAATCGCTGGTGGTTCGTTTTCCGGTGAAAGGAGCCTTTTAGCAATTTTTAATGAACGGTCGTAGGCTTCATCGACAATGACTCGGCGGTTGACGATGAAGAATATACGCCTTCCGACCGTGCGCTCGGTTGGACTTAATGTCGCTTGGGCTGCAAGGGCATAGATTGCGATGTCGATACATGCGGTTTTTCCGCTGCCAGTTGGAACAGCGAGATAATCTGGCCATTGTCCAATAACCGCTTTTTTGGCTAAATCAATTTGCCAAGGGAATGGATCGAATCCGTAGAGTGCCCGAAAAAATTCAGGGAAAGTTGGGAATGTCATGATGTTGACTTCTGGTTGCGATGGTTCGGTTTCTTTGCTTGAACTTCGATATCTGGCATTGGCTTGCAAAGGCCGTAGCCACGATAGCGTCCAGATCCTAGTAACACGGGGCCAATTACTGGCACTGAAAATTGCAGCCATACGTGTATTTGGCTGCGATTTGAACCTCCAGGGCGGGCTGGCATGAGAGGAAATCCGTTAGAGCCAGGCTTTGACCTAGGTGCTCCTTTGTGCCAAGAGGTTGTATCCAAATCAATTTTCTCGGGTTTTGGCAGGCCGATTCGTTTGCAGGATGAAACGATGATATTTGTAACTTCTTCAAACCATTCTGCGCGCTGAGTTCGAGGGTCTTTCTTTGGGTGTCGGTCTAATACCATTGGAGTTACGCTGGCCCATGTGGTTGAGCCTGTAGGGCCTCCGGCAATTAAATCGTTGCGGAGCGTTCGAGGCGGTGAAACGCGCTCTTCCAGCTTTAATGTCCACACGCCTAGTTTGCCTAGTGTTAGTGTTACTTCGGCATTTTCGCCATCGGGTGAGTATAAAAGGCGGCTCAATGCGCGTCCTTGCTCCCTGCTTTCCATACATCTCGGTAGTGCTAAGGCCATGCCCATTATGTGACCGTCGGCATAGTCTTGCCCAACGAAAGCCAGTGGAAATAAGGCAAGATGGGGGGACTCGGAAGGTTTTCCATCCGGCTTGTGGCCGCTGATCCACTCTGGTGTGGGGTGGCAGTGTTTTTCGATCGCACCGCGAAGGGCAGTGGACAGTTGCCAAGTCGCTTCGAGACCGAGATTGGGGCCTTCCTCTTTTGTTAGAATGAGTAGTTGCTCACTAAAAACCGTTGTCGCCGGCTCGATTTCTACGTTTTCATCTACTGGAACGTAATCAGTTGTCGTAGAAATGGTAGGCCGCAAAGACGGAGGTGGGTTTAAGTTTCTCTTGTAGGGCACTCCTAAGTTTTGTTCGAATTCGGCCACGAGAGTTTTCTTTTGTTTTCCTTTAGCGCTTTGGATTGCGTCGACCGCGCTGAAGAATGCGTTTGAAGCTTCTGCGTTGTATTGAGATTTTAGGTATTCAAGTGTGCCTCGTCCAGCAACGCGGAGCCTGCAGGTGCTAGGTGCACGGTGATTATTTGAATTTGGCACAACCGTTGGCTCGGGAACTTGTTCGGGCTGTGGAATCCACATTTGAACCATACTAGAGGAATGGCCTACACGGATAACTTTTCTGCAAAGGCGTTCCAATGCAGCGAAGTATGTTTCCGGCGCCTGATCGTCTTGCCAGATTAGATATACATTTGGATCGGCCAGATGCACTTTGGGAAAGGTTCTCGGTTGCCTGTTACTGCGAAAGGCAGGGATCACCGTTTTTTTGCTCACAGTCATATCGTTCGGTGGAACATAGACGTCTAAAACGGAACGCCGACTCCCTTCAGTGAAGTGCAACGCAGGGGATGGTAGATTCTCCAACCATCTCAGTGCATTTGCTTCTTCTTCCCATTCTAGAAATGCGGTTGAGTCTTCGGAGGTCGGCTCGGTTTCAAAATACCCCGCAGCAAGCGCCATAAAGATACGAGCAGGATGAGGAGGCCATTCCGCGCGGTTGCGATCCGAGTGTTCGGTGGCAGCGGCGTAACCGCTCAAGTAATGTAGGCCTAGTGCAAACATAGGATATTAAGCTTCTTCGGTGATAGCTTCTGCTGAGGCGATTTCTTGGCTCTTTTTCAGCAAAGCTACTAGTTGTGGCGCAGGCGTGAGATTGAGTGGCTCTTTGCGCCATGTGAGGCCAAGTTTCTCAGCTGTTGCGACTGCTTCAGTGAGTGCTTGTATGGCGGCATCAGATTCAATGGATAGGGCTGCTGGTTCAACTCCTGGCTTTTCTAGTAGTTTGAGGTTTGGTTGCTCATCTGGCCAAAGGAGGCAGCGAGATCTCAAGTCGTAGCCGTTCTCTGCGGCGAGCGAGACGGCGACTATCGCGAGGGTGGCTAATACGGTTTGTCCGGCGGCATCGCGTTCGGGTGATGTTTTTCCGTCAGCATCGGGAAATTTGAGGCGGCGGAGTGCGGGTAAAGAGAGGACGATTGTTTGTTCTGCGTAGTCAATCGTCACGCCACCAGTTTGATCATCAATGGATGGGGGTATATTGCCGTGATTTACTTCCGATGGTGAGACTGCGCTCTTGTCTTTTTCGGATTCTGCAAGTTGATAGCCATCTTTAGATTTTAAAACCTTTGCTGCTGCGCGGATTTCGAGAGGATCGATACGGCTGCTCGTTTTTGTGCCATTTATTGCGTTGATTCCGACGATTTCGGAAACGAGAGCACGTTGGAATTTTGCCCCTAAACCTCCTTTGGGGCCAGTAGAGTCCCAGATGCCAAAAATGAGTGCCGTCGGGCAAATTTCATAGAGTGGGGTCGCATTCTGAAGGCTTACAAAATCGAGCTTTTTTCCTATTTCAGATTTACGAAATGGAACGCCTTCGTGAAGAGAATCTCGCAATATTGCATCTGCAGCACGGTGAGGTGCCTCGAAGCTGGTGATCGTGCCTATTTCATTGAGCAAATCTTCACCCGCGAAACTGACAGAGATTAGTGGGATGGGGCACTCTTTGAATCGTCCGTTGTCGATTGCTTGCTGGAGTGCCAATTCCATGCGATTGGCTTGGGACTGCACCGAGTCGAGTAAGATGCAGGGAATCGTTTCGAAGCTTCCGTCTGCTTGTTTTACGCGGCGATGCTCGGTCGCGTAAACGGCACCAGCATACGTAGGAGGGAAGGTCTTATCACCTTCACCTCCTGCGGGTTGAAGGTGAGTTCGGCAACGAAAAGCGGCTGCAGGGCCTTTAATTGCGTTCTGGATGAGTGCTAGGTCTATGTTTTTCATGAGGTTTCTTTGTCTTAATCTGAGTGAGTTTTTTGGGGGAGAGGGTAGCGGGGAGAGAGGAGAAGGGCGTAGGTAGTTCGATTTAGCTAAATCTATTGAAGCGCTAAACAAGGGCTCCCATTCATTTTGAGGAGCGGGTTCTCCGGTTGGGGTGATTTTCGTATGAGCGTAAAAGGACATGGGGTACGATAAGATTATGTAAGTAACGCTATCTTTTTATGCGAGCGTTTTATAGATTATTTACAAACGCTCCTTTGGGCGGAGTCATATGTGTGCCTGACTTAATTGAAAATCAACACTAAAAAGTAGATAGGTCATAAAAAGTTAACTAGTATGTTGGGGCTTGATTTTATAGTGCTCGATTGTTTACTGGTCTTATTTATTATGGGGATGGATCGAACGATTGCAGGATGGAGTGAAAAGCAGCGCTTGTTGTTTATTGAGCGCTTGTTGTATTGGCGTGGCTCGATCAATCGCCGGGATTTGTGCGAGCACTTTGGGATTTCGTTGCCGCAGGCGACGAAGGATCTGGTGTCTTACACGACTTTAAATTCTGGAGCGTGTCAGTATGATGTGCGGCGCAAGTGTTATGTGGCGGCGGCTAAAATGCAGACGGTGCTGCGCGAGCCAAATTTTAGCGAGGACATGGAAGTTGTGGGGGCTGCCATGCGTGATGGCCTTGAATTTGGCGAATTTGTACTGGGGGGCAGTCGCCCGCGGCGAGTGGCGGATCTGGCATTACACCGAAAGTTGTCTTTAGCGGCTTGCAATCAGGAATGTGTTGAGGCCGCTTATTGGTCCGTCAAATCGGGGAGTTCTGAGACGCGTTGGCTGAGCCCGCGCGGCTTTGGTTTTGACGGTTTGCGCTGGCATGTGCGGGCGTATTGTCACCGCAGTGAGCTGTTTAAGGATTTTGTGATTGGCCGCTTTCAAACTGTGGGACGGAGGAAGCCTTGTCTTTTTGAAGATTTGGTGGATGTGGACTGGTTGGAGACGGAGACATTAACTTTTCGCCCCAATCCGGAGTTGAGTAAACATCAACGTACAGCTTTGGAAATGGACTATGGGATGGAGTCGGGGCGATTGCAGTTGGCTGTGCGACGGGCTATGCGCATCTATGCCTTGCGTCGATTGGGCTTTGTGCAAGAGCCGTTGGAGCCGCCCATGTTGAATGAATTGCAGCAGTTAGAGTGGTTTGGGAGGATATGAGCTTGGGGGCGCATGTTTCACTGTCTAATTCCATTGATGAGAATCATAGACACGCTATGTTTGTTCCGGATTTTAGGTCGATACTCGGATTGACCTGACGGCTTTGATCGCTCATTTTCTTTTTGTTTTGAAAAACGAAGTTCAGGAAATTCAGGGGCTATATGGGCCGTTTAGCCTTTCGGAGCGAGTCTTGCAAAAGATTTGGTTGCGAGGGGATTTTGATCAAACTGAATTGAAGACTGTTGGAGGCCGAAGCTTGCGGGTGTTGGATCCGGGGCGCTGGAATTTACTAGAAGGCCCTGACTTTTTAGAGGCACGTCTTGAACTGGGAGGCGAGCTGGTGGTGGGAGATGTAGAGGTGCACTTTGATGCTGAAGATTGGCATCTGCATGGGCATGGCGTGAATCCTAATTTCAACGATGTTCGTCTACATGTAGTGCTGTATGCGAATGAACCAGAACTGCGGGTGCAGACAGAGCGTGGCTTGCAACCGGAAGTTATTTATTTAATGCCTTTGCTGGAGCGTGATCTGGAGGATTATGCGGTGGAGGATGCTTTGTTGGAATTGGAACAGGTAGAAGAGCGGGAGTGGATACTGCAATTTATGCAGCAACCCTTACAGCAGCGTCGTGCTATTTTAGAGTCTGGAGCACGGACGCGCTGGATGCGTAAGGTTGATTTCGCTGCGAAGCGTTTGTCGGGGGCTTCTTGGGATGAAGCCTGTCATCAGTATTGTTTGGAGGTTTTAGGCTATGCGCGTAACCGGGCGCCAATGTCGCGCTTGGCGTTGTGTTATACGATCGATGATTTTGCCACTGAGCGTGCGGATGCCTTACAGCTGTTTGAAGAAGAAATGGGTGCATGGCGCTTGAGTGGCCTGCGACCTGCGAATCATCCAAAGTATCGTTTGCAGCAGTATGCGACGATTTGCCGCCAGCACCGGGATTGGCCGGAGCGCTTACGGCATGTTTTGTCGGTAATTTCTGATACCGGAGCAGGGGCTGCTGCCTGGGATGAGAGTCAAGAGCTCAATATTTCGGGAGCGACCTTTCGCCAGAGGCAGGGGATTACCCCTTTGATTGAACGTTTTTCTCAGTATGTTTTTAGCAATGCAATCAGTTCGAAGCGACTGAATACCTTGATTTGTGATGCCGTATTGCCATTGGGGCATGCTGCTGGAATCGCAGACCTGACGTCGTATTGGCAACATTGGCCGGCCGGTGATGCGCCGGATGCGCTTTATCGCTTTCTAAAACAGGCGCAGATTATGAGTCGCTCGAATCCGTTTTCCAATGGACAACTGCAAGGTGGCTTGCATTTGTTGATGCATCGTTAGTTATATGTTTTTGTGGTCGGTTTGGGGGAGGATTACTATGAATTTTATAGGTGCTAGATGTGGGATCTATTCTGATAAATCGTTACTTTTTTCTTTGTGCTAATGGCGTTAGTTGTTTAATCGTGCGCCATGAAGAATTTTCTTTTTACTATTATATTTCTGGGGTTAACAGTCTTCCTTGGTTATGAACTGTATTTGCGTATTGATCGCGGTGAGCCTGCGGAGAGCGGGGGGAAGCTAATAGTTTCAGCTAAGCAGCAGGGGCTACTGGAGCAGCAGGGGCTTGAGTATCCAGATGAAATCGAGATTGTTCGCAAAGATGGAAGTCGACTGGATGTTTTATTAGTTGCTCGCGATGCGACGCATATTCAGTTCAAGCGCCTGTCAGATCAGTTAGCCTTCATCTTTAAGATTGAAGATTTGGATAGAACTTCGAGGGCAACAGTATTGAGCTACCCAAATTCAGGGCTATTGCAGCCTGTTGAACTAGAAGAAGTAGGAAAAGTGAGTACAGAGGATTTATATCTCACAGAGCTCGGGGTTGCGATTGCCAGAATCAATTCTAGAATTGATGAACTGGATACTCAATACCAGCGGAGTGAGAGTCAGGTTAAGCAGCGGACTCTACGCAATCGTATTAATGTGCTTATAGCTGAGCGCACGGAGCTTGAATCTAAGGTAGCCGAGCGGAAAAAGTAGTTATTCTATTTGTGCTGAATGCGTGCTAAAGGTATGGGGCAGTCTTGCTTTGAATTCTTTGGGGCTTTGGTGTAGATGTTTGCGGAATACTTGGCTCATATACTCTTGTGAATTCAGTCCGCTCAGTTCTGCGATATGATTCATCGATAGATTACCTGCATAGATGAGCTCTTTGGCTCGGGTTAGTTTTTCATTGAGAATACAGTCACCAACGGATCGGTTGATTTGACTGCGAAATCTACGTTGAAGCACGCTACGTGAGAGGCCGCAGTGCTGGGCGATTTCGTCAACTGAAATACCTTTACATGCTTTAATACGTATGAATTCCATCGCTTTTGAGAGCTGGGGGTCATTGACAGCTAAGAATGAACTTGAGCGGCGCAAGTGGATCATGTGCGGTCTGACTGTGATGTTCTGTGGGTGCGTGACTGCACCAGTGAGGAGTCCTTCTAGCAGGCGTGCAGCTTGATAACCCACTTCTTCATGGTTGGGGTCGACACTGCTGAGTGCCGGACGGCAGAGGTCGCAGTAGGGGGCGTCGTTGTCCACTCCGACAATACTGATATCTTCAGGGATACGTAGTTCTAATTCGTGGGCCGCTTGGAACAGCAGGGGGGCAAACTGATCACTAGTGACGAGAACCCCGATAGGCTTTGGCAGTTTGGGCAGCCAGTCCCGGATGGCTGCTAAGCTGTGGCTGATGTGTACGATTTCACTGTCGGTAGATTTTAGGTGCAGGCTGTGTGGCGTTGTACTGATTTCATTGGCAGACTTGAAAAAGGCAGCTTCGCGTTCCAGTGACCAATTCTCTTTGCCCAATCCGATTAGACCGAAATGATGAAAACCGTTTTGAATAAAATGTTCGGCTACTATACTGCCAATTGTATCATTGTTGGTTTTGACTAGTGGGAAGCCACAGTCAGGAACGTTTCCAAGCACATCAACAGTGGGCAGACCTGTTTCGATTAATAGCTTTGCAACGGAAGCATCCACAACGCGCGCAATGATACCATCTCCCTGCCAATCGATTAAAGAATCGGGGTGCATCTGGCCCAGTTGGCCGCTATGATGAAACACTGAGATGTCATTCCGCTGTTTTAGAAAGTGTGATATGCCCGCTAGGATCTGACGGCCAGAGGCAAGCGATGTTTCGACTAAGATGGCAATTCGAGGCATGAGGTTTTGACCCAATCTATAAGTTTTTAGATGCGATCGTGTCTAGATTATTTCATATCGAATTTGTTAAACTCATTGCATCGAGTGGATTGCCAGCTAGGGATCTAGCTAGCTCCGCGTCGGAGTGTCGCCAAATTAATTAGACTGATTGAATAAAAGAGAGCATTACATGAAAGTATTTGTCACTGGAGGAGCCGGTTATATCGGCAGTGTTGCCGTCGAGCAGTTGATCTTAGCGGGTCACGAGGTCATGGTATTTGATAATTTGTCGCTCGGTCATCGCGCGGCGGTGCACCCGGAAGCGGAATTGGTCGTGGGGGATCTTGCTGAGGTGGAATCCATTCGTGACGCAATGGGGCGTTTTCGCCCGGAGGCGATCATGCACTTTGCGGCCAAGTCTTTAGTTGGAGAGTCGATGCAGGATCCTTTTTTATATTTAGGAGATAACGTTTCGAATGCGCTCAACTTATTGAAGTGTGTGGTGGAATTTGAGGTGCCACGTTTCATTTTATCGTCGACTGCAAACTTATTTGATGATCCTGAGCGTGTGCCGATTTCAGAAGATGAGCGGATTGTACCTGGCAGTCCTTACGGGGAGTCCAAGTATATCATTGAGCGTTACTTGCATTGGATGTCGCGTGTGTATCCATTCTTCAATTATGCGGCACTTCGCTATTTTAATGCGGCGGGTGCCAGTGAGTTACGAGGCGAAGATCATACGCCTGAGTTGCATTTGATTCCATTGGTTCTGCAAGTTGCGTTGGGTCAACGTGAGAAGATTTATATGTTTGGGGATGATTATGATACTGCTGATGGTACCTGCATCCGAGATTATATTCACGTTATCGATCTTGCGCAGGCGCATATCCTGGCACTGGGTGCGATTGAGAATGGTGACAAGGTGTACAATTTGGGCAATGGACAAGGCTATTCGGTAAAGCAAGTGATTGAGACTGCGCGTGAAGTGACAGGCCATGCCATTCCTGCTGAGGTTCAACCACGTCGTGCGGGAGACCCTGCAACTTTGATTGCTGCCAGCGGCAAGATTGTCTCAGAACTTGGCTGGAAGCCAAAATATCCAGACTTGAAGTCGATTATTGCGAGTGCTTGGGCTTGGCATGTGGCCCATCCGAATGGTTATCAAGACTAAGAATTTATTTATACCCCATTATGGAAACAGAGATTCATCAGAAACTGTATGCAACTGCTATAAAGCACGGCCTCGATATTAGCGGCGGCCAAGTTCGTCGTAGTTCATCTCGCTTTTGCTTCGGCGTTGAGCATGGTGATTATAACGGAATGGAGCTTTTCGGTGTGGGAACCGACCGTTATATTTGGCTCGCCTACAAGCCAAATACCACTGGTCACATACGTATTTTCAGTGAAAATTTTCCAGAAGATGGAGTTGTGGAATTAGCAGTCGATCGGCCTGCAGATGCGGGGAGCTTATTGAATAGTTGGGCCCGTTTCCCGCATGGAGTGGCGCATGTTTTACAGCGTGAGGGCTATGCGTTGAACACTGGTTTTGATGCGGTGCTCTATGGTAATATTCCGGGGGGGGGTATGTCGCGCTCGGCATCCTTGGCTTTGAATTTGATTCTTACCTATTTGGAGGTGAATGGAATTGAGGTGCTCGATGGCATGCGAATCGTCGATTTGGCGCAAATGGTGGAGACTGATTATATTGGTTCACCCTGTGGCAAATTGGATCAGATCATGATTTATTTTGCTAAGGCCGGCATGGGAACTTATTTTAATCCGAATACGCATAGTATTGAGCATGTGCCTTTTGGTGGCAATCCTGATGCTTTTCGTATTGTGAGCTTAGACACTGGCACCAAACGGCCTGGCTTGGAGAAATCGACCTACAAGGTGCGTCGCGAAGAATGTGAAGATATTCGCGCTCAGCTGGCGGCAGAATTTGGCTACCAAACTCTAGCGGATGTCGACTCTGAGGCCACTTATTTGGCTGCGAATCGTCATTTGCAGGCGGTGGCACCTGCCAGTGCTGGAAAGCGGCTTAAATATTTATACGAGGCACAATGTCGCTTTGCAGATACGCTTGCTGCTTGGCGTGCGGGTGACATTGCCCGTGTGGGACGCAATTTCCGTGCTGATGGCATTGGTTTACGTGATGATTATGAGATTAGTGGGCCGGAGTTGGAAAGTATGTGTGACATTGCCCGCACAGTTGAAGGCGTTTACGGTGAACGCATGCTTGGTGGTGGTGATAAAGGAGCCAGTGGAGCCATTATTGATGCGGAGGCATTTGAAGCTCTGAGTACTGCTGTTACGCGAGCCTATCCGCTAGCACATCCTCAATATAGCGATCATTACGCAGTTCATGTTTGCCAGATCACAGATGGTATCGTGACAGAGGCGCTAAGTGTCTAGTGGAACACATTATAAAATATCGCAATAGATAAAGCCTAAGTGGTGACTTTTGCTTCATAAATGCTTGGTATTTATGTAACTGTGTCTATGTTGGTTGTCTCGTGTTGCCGCAGGTGCGGTAACTTCTAACCAGATAAAATAATATTATGTCAAAGATTGAACTCGTTGAAGCGCTCCAGCAGGAGCTTGGTCTAGAAAGTAAGGCAGAGGCTGCACGCACTCTGGATGCTGTCGGTGCCGTCTACTTAAAAGTCCTAAAGAAGGCTGCCAAAGGAATTAAGAAGCCTAAGAAGGGGGAAGCTGCTGTGAAGCCTTCGGTTGTGGCTCCTTTGCCTGGTGTAGGTAATTTTTATTTAGGAGCCTCTGCGCCACGTAAGGGACGCAATCCGTTGGATGGATCTTCGGTCAATGTAAAGGCGAAGAAAAAAATATCCTTCAAGGCAGCCCCATCTATTGCGGCTAAACTTTAAACTGTGCTTAGGCCTGGTTTCGAAGCTTCACGTCGGATGCGTGAAGCTTTTTTATGGTGTGGCTCGAAAGTCCAGCACGTCGGGGTAAATTTGTCCGGATGCATTTATTTTGAATAGGTACACCTTACCAGGTTCGACTTTGGTATAGATGACGTTGCCAAAAACTGCGCTGATGCCATATGCACTCAATTGTTCTGGATCGTTGGCCAGCGACCAGATGGCCTCCCAGAATACGGACCGATCCTTCATTTTTAAAGATTTGCTAATGGCATAGTAGCGCTCGGGGGCACTTTGGGGCTGGGTAATGATTTGCCCTTGTTCAGGAGCCGTGTGCTCGTCGTAGATGCGCCGCCACAGGTACAAGGCCCGCTGCTTGCCTTCACGTACAGAGTGGTTGTTGAACTTAACGATGAGTGCATCGAAGTGAACGACGTTACCCTGTAGTGTAAAGATTTGTTCATCTACAACTTGCTTGGGTTGACCAGCAGCGGTTTGCACAAATTTTAGCACAGTGGAGGTTTGCCCCAGGGCGTCAGTTTCCTGGGAGAGCACAGTTACAAAGCCAATTTGTTCTTCATGGGTCAGATTACTGATGGCTTTATTAAGTGCGTGGTTTTCGGTCAGTAGACTGTGGATGCTGGAACTGGAGAAGTAGAAGGAAAGACCTAACACGGTGGCCACTATCAAGGTCGTGAGTCCAAGAAGTATGCCAACTATTTTACCTTCCCTGTGATTGATCATACAAGAAGACATGTGGATTCTGGGGAAAATGCCAACTCAATCCATGCTTGGTGTACTATTTCTAAACTTATAATTGCTTTGGTGAGTACTTCTTTACCTTTTCAGTTGAGATTCCTACGCGATCAGCGAGAGTTTCCCGTGTGACGACTTCAGCAATATTTGATTATACCCGCGTGCGCGCGGATTTTCCCATTCTCTCCACCGAGATTCGAGGTAAGCCTTTGACTTATCTGGATAACGGGGCCACTTCGCAAAAGCCCGCGGCTGTGATAGAAGCAATTGATCGTTATTATCGAGCGGAGAATTCGAATATTCATCGTGGGGTCCACTACCTTAGTGAGAAGGCGACCGACGCGTACGAGTCTGCACGGGCTAAAGTGGCTCATTTTATCGGTGTGGCTGATGCTGATGAGGTCATTTTTGTGCGTGGTGCGACGGAGGGAATCAACCTCGTCGCTCACGGTTTTATTGAAACACAGCTCTCCGAAGGTGACGAAATCTTAATCACACATATGGAGCACCACGCTAACATCGTGCCTTGGCAGCTGGCTGCTGAAAAGACTGGTGCGGTGCTGAAAGTGGTGCCTGTCAACGAGGCAGGTGAGCTTGATGTGAATGCTTTCAGTGAATTACTATCTGAGCGGACGAAACTAGTCGCTTTAGTTCATGTATCGAATGCTCTAGGGAGTATTAACCCAGCTAAAGCATTGGTTGCAGAAGCGCATAAACACGATATTCCAGTGCTGCTCGATGGCTGTCAGTCAGTGCCGCATATGCCAGTAGATGTGGCTGATTTAGGCTGCGACTTTTTTGTGTTTTCCGGTCACAAAGTATTTGGTCCGACTGGGATTGGAGTGCTGTGGGGAAAGCGTCAATGGCTCGATCAGTTTCCTCCTTACCAGAGTGGGGGGGATATGATTGAGCGAGTGGATTTCGATGGCACCACCTTTAAAGGGATTCCGGGTAAATTTGAAGCAGGTACGCCTCATATTGAGGGTGTCATTGGCCTTGCGGCAGCGATTGATTATGTCAATCAATTAGACCGCCAGGGGGCTTTGGCCCATGAGCATGCTTTGTTGGTCGATGCGACCGAAAAATTGTCTGCAATTGATGGCTTGCGTATCATTGGTACTGCGCAGCAGAAGGCTTCCATTTTGTCGTTCGTGATGAACGAGATTCACCCGCATGATATTGGCACGTTCCTGGATGCTGATGGTGTCGCTGTCAGGGCTGGTCATCATTGTACTCAGCCATTACTGAAGCGCTTTGGCGTGCCAGCGACTGCACGGGCATCTTTTGCATTCTATAATAACTTCGAAGATGTCGATCGTCTCGTTACCGCGGTGACTAAGATGCAGCGGTTTTTTGGGTAGATGTATTTTCTTAGTTGGCTTTAGCCTTTGTGAGAGCTGTTATTGAATGTAACCGACCTAGGAGTTGCTTTTCAGCGAAATTCAAAGCTAACTTTTGACGTATGCCTACATCTGAAGATCTTCGACCTTATGCGGCTCGCCTTGGTGAGACCGAGTTTGCAGCCCGTATGGCTGCGGAGAAGCATATGCGGGATCATCGTGGTGAGGGACAGGGCAAGGGGATTTTTCGCCTAGAGCATAAGTGGGATACTTACGCACTGATCCGGTTTTGTTTGAAAATTAGTGGTTTTTGGCAGCGCGCGGTTCGTAATTATTTCGACATAAAAGTGGTGCGTAATGAGGTGAGATTGGCTAATCTTCCGGCTGAATTCGACGGCTATACAATTTTGCAACTCACCGATTTACATGCAGATTTACATCCAGACTTTCCCGCTCGCGTGAAGGAGGTGATTGCCCCGCTAAACTATGACTGTATGGCTCTGACGGGGGATTATCGGACCTGCATTTTTGGTGATCACTCGGGGGCCACCGCAGCGACCATCGATATCATATCAGAGGTGGAACAACCAATATTTGCGACGTTGGGCAATCATGACTGTCTGGCTAAAGTGCCTGCAATGGAAGCTGCAGGTATTCGATTTTTACTCAATGAACACGCTGTGCTACGTCGTGGAGGTGCTGAGCTCTATTTGATCGGTATCGATGACCCTAATTTCTATCGTACTCATTGCTTTGAGCGCTCCTTACTCGGAGTGCCAGCTCGCGCAGTCAAGGTGCTGCTCTCACATTCGCCACAAACTTACGCGATCGCTGCGGAGATGGGGATCGATTTTCTGATGGCGGGCCACACACATGGAGGGCAGATTTGCTTGCCCGGAGGGTATGTTTTGATCCATGACGGCAGTTCTCCACGTCATATACTCGCGGGAAGATGGAGTGAGGGGAATCTGCAAGGCTATACTAGCCGTGGTACTGGTGCGAGTGGCTTACCTGCACGCTTAAATTGCCCTTCTGAGGTTACGCTGCACACACTGCGTTGCTGCTGAGTTTTACTTGATTATACAATAGAATGCGAATTGTGCTCCGCAAGTTAAAGGCCGCGAGCTAGCCAAGCCTTTTGAACATTTCTTCTGGCACTTGTTGACGAATTCGCGATGGGGAATATTCATTAAATTGTACCCATTCGAAAAAAGTTTGGTCCTAATAGATATGTCTTTTGTAACGTAACCTCGGTTCTCGGAACCGGGCGATGGCGATCGCCCCCAAAACAAAGTTTCGAGGCTTCGCAAAGGCCAAGCTTATAGATCATATATTTTTAGAAGTGGTTTATATGACTCGCACAGTTTCAGTATGCACAATTCAGATATCCCCACTTTATTGATCGTTTTTCAAGTAATCTTTTTTTGTGGCTTTATGCTGTTTGGTATCGGAGCTTTCGCGTTTTGGATATGGATGTTAGTGGATTGCTTGAAGTATGAAAGTTCGGATGGAAATGATAAGCTAGTCTGGGTTTTAGTGATCGTGTTCACAAACTGGATCGGAGCCTTAATTTATTTTCTGGTACGTCGTGGTGAGCGTCGGCGTTTGGCCGATTCCAGGCCGAGGAGACGTTAAAATGAAGGTTCATTCTGATACAGGACGATCTGGAGGAATCATTAGATTGCGACACAAATTTATCACAGCCCGAAAGGCTACAGTAACGTGATACGTAGCCCCTGGGGCTTGAGCATTATAGGTCGTTCTTAGGCGATGCCTTTTTCGGTGGCCAACCAGCGCTCGATGCGGCGCACGGCGTCGGGACGGCGTGGGTCGTCGGGCTTCATGCGGTTGAGCAAATTAAGTGCGGTTTCGGCGTAGTCGATGGCCGTGGCGCTCTTTAGTTTGTCGAGTTCGGAGTGCTTGATTTCGCCTTCGCGAATCATTTTCCGGGCGTCAGCTTCGATCTCCATGCTAGCGCCGCCTGTGCCGCGTTCTTCGCCTTTACCTTTGGCACCGCCGCCCCCGCCGCCGCCTGAGCCTTCGCTGGGAGAGCCGTCGTTCTCGACTTTTTGACTGCCGCCGCGTGGTTCACGCTCGATACCGGTCGGGTATTGTTTGCCATCTTTGCCAGTGACCTGGCTTTGGCTCTCGATGCGGTTTTCCTTTTCCATCTCCATCCGGCAGCGCCGGACGAGATCGGGGGAAACTTTGCACATGGAGGCGATCAGCGCGTTGGACATTTCCGGCCACTCTTCGAGTGCAATCTCCGCTGCGTTACGCTTGTCGGCGTTGGAACGGTAGATGCCGTTGGTGACATTGGCACCGAGTGCGTGACGCAGGGCATCTGTGCGTGAGCCTTCATGTACTTCGGCAGGAATCTCGTCGTATTCATTGCGTTGCGCAGCAAGGAAGCGGTGAAAGCCGTCGGCCAGCCAATACTTGGTGCCGTCGTAGTAAGTGATTATTGGAGGAAACTGAGCAGCTTCTAGCATGGCTTCAGCGTAGCTGGAAATGGCTTCGTCGTTGGTGGCGACGCGTGCTTGGGTGCCGCCGTAAATGTCAATTTTGTCGAGTCGTAAATCTTTGGTTTGCATAGTGAGCGCGCCTTTTTGATCAAGGGATTCGTGGATGACAACTGGAGATTTTAAAATGTAGGCAAATAGGCCGCAGGACTGCGTTTTTTCGTAAATGTCATTGACCTTATTTGCGCGCGGCTTTGCCTTTAATCGCTGATATCAGGTATGCTTTTGTGCCTGATAAGACCCTGAACTGAATTCTACCCACTACCATGACAACTGATAATTCCTCGATGGAATCGGTCTCGCATGAGCACCGCAAGTTTCCCCCTGCCTCTGAATTTGCTGCGTCTGCCCACATTAGTGGTGAAGCTGCCTATAAAGCGCTCTACGAAAAGAGCATTCAAGACCCGGAAGCTTTCTGGGCCGAAGCGGCTGAAGAGCTACATTGGTTTAAAAAGTGGGACAGCGTGTTGGACACATCCGAAGCGCCGTTTTTTAAATGGTTTGATGGCAGTCGCACTAATCTTTCTTACAACTGCCTAGACCGTCACATTGAAGCGGGGCGTGGTGACAAGATCGCGATCCACTGGGAGGGCGAACCGGGCGATGCGCGTGACATTAGTTACAAGCAGATGCACCTCGAAGTCTGCCGTTTCGCCAATGCGATGAAGGCGCGTGGTGTGAAAAAGAGCGATCGTATCGCAATTTATTTGCCGATGATTCCGGAGTTGGCCATTGCGGTGCTGGCTTGTGCGCGTATCGGTGCGGTGCACTCGGTGATTTTTGCGGGCTTCTCTGCGGACTCGATTCGTGACCGTGTGCTCGATAGTGAGACCTGCATGGTGATCACTGCCGATGGGGGCTACCGCCGTGGCAAGATGTTGGAATTAAAGCAGATCGTGGATGAAGGCATTGCGGGCTGTGAGTGCGTGAAAGATGTGGTCGTAGTGAAGCGTGGTGATGCACACCCGGTCGACTGCAACATGCAGGAAGGTCGCGACAGCTGGTATCATGATTTAGTGGCCGATGTGGAGGACGAATGCCCGGCTGAGGAGATGGAGGCGGAGGATCTCCTCTTCTTGCTCTACACCAGTGGTACCACTGGTAAGCCTAAGGGCATCATGCACACCACTGCGGGCTACCAAGTGTATAGTTATTTGACTTCGAAGTATGTCTTCGACCTCAAACAGGATGATGTGTATTGGTGCACCGCTGATGTGGGCTGGATCACCGGGCACACTTATATCGTGTATGGCATCATGCAAAATGGCGTCACTCAGGTGATGTATGAGGGCGCGCCCAACCATCCGGATGAAGGGCGCTTCTGGGACATTATTGAGAAGTATAAAGTATCGATTTTCTACACGGCACCGACTGCGATTCGTGCCTTTATGAAGTGGGGCGACGACTGGGTAACTCGTAAAGATCTGTCGTCTTTGCGCCTGCTTGGCACTGTGGGAGAGCCGATCAACCCTGAGGCGTGGATGTGGTATCATAAGATGATCGGGGCGGAACGTTGCCCGATTGTGGATACCTGGTGGCAAACCGAAACCGGCGGCCACATGTTGACGCCGATGCCGGGCGCGACCGCGACCAAGCCAGGCTGCGCGACTCTGCCGTTTTTCGGGATCGAGCCTGCAATTTTGACCGACGATGGTGAGACGGTGGAAGCGGGCATTCTCGCAATTAAGAAACCGTGGCCGGGCATGTTGCGCGGTATCTACGGAGATCCGCAGCGCTTTAAAGGCACCTACTGGTGCAAGTGGGACGGCAAATATTATTTCCCCGGCGATGGTGCCCGCCGTGATGAGGATGGCTACATCTGGATTCTTGGCCGCGTGGACGACGTTGTGAATGTATCCGGTCACCGTATCGGCACTGCCGAGTTGGAGAGCGTATTTGTCGAGCACAAGGATGTGGCTGAATCTGCGGTGGTCGGTGTGCCACACGAGATCAAGGGACAGGGGCTGGTCGCCTTTGTGACCGTGATCGATGGGCGTGAGCAAGATGACCACTTGCGCAAGGAGCTGGTCACGATGATCGATAAGAGCATCGGGAAATTTGCCCGCCCTGAGCGTATCTTGTTTTCCTCGGATCTGCCCAAGACGCGCTCTGGTAAGATTATGCGCCGCATCTTGCGTGACATCGCCGAAGGCAAAGAGCTCGGTAATGTGACGACACTGGCCGATCCAACAGTGGTCCAGGATTTACAGCAGCAATATTTGAAAGGCTGAGGTAGGGCTCTTTCGCCGAGAGAGCCGTTGGCGGGTTAGAGGCTGTGTGCGTCTGCGATGTTCGTCTTCGTTTGTGGCTGGATCGGCGAACGGACCTGTTGAGGTAGGGCTCTCTCGCCGAGAGAGCCATTGGCGGGTTAGAGGCTGTGTGCGTCTGCGATGCTCGTCTTCGTTTGCGGCTGGATCTGCGAACGGACCTGTTGAGGTAGGGCTCTCTCGCCGAGAGAGCCGTTGGCGGGTTAGGCTGTGTGCGTCTGCGATGCTCGTTTTCGTTTGCGGCTGGATCGGCGAACGGAGCTGTTGAGGTAGGGCTCTCTCGCCGAGAGAGCCGTTGGTGGATGAGGCTGTGTGCGTCTGCGATGCTCGTCTTCGTTCGCGGCTGAATCGGCGAACGGACCTGTTGAGGTAGGGCTCTCTCGCCGAGAGAGCCGTTGGCGGGTGAGGCTGTGTGCGTCTGTGATGCTCGTCTTCGTTTGCGGCTGTATCGTCAAACGGACGCCTCGGCGAGGCGTCCCTACCTGGCGTGCCTACTCATCGGACTCTTTTAATTGCATTTTGGGCAGGCTTTTGTTGTCATTTTTTGTATGTTACCAGAGCGTAAGCAATTGCCACATGGTGTGCCTTCTTGGGTGGCGGAGGGGGCGATCTATTTTGTGACAGTTAATTGTGCGAAGCGTGAGACGAATCAACTTTGTCGGGAAGATGTGGCTGTTGAGTTAAAAGGCAGTATTCAGTTTCGACATCAGAAACGAGAGTGGTGGGTTCGACTATGTGTGTTGATGCCGGATCATCTTCATTTACTGATTTCCTTTTCTCGTGAGGTGTCGATGAGTGCTTCGATGGCTAATTGGAAGCGTTTTACGGCGCGTAAGTTGGGAGTTGGTTGGCAGCGTGATTTTTTTGATCATCGTATTCGTGATCTTCATTCACTTGAAGAAAAGGAGCATTATATTCGTCTGAATCCAGTCCGAAAGGGGCTGTGTAAGCAGCCATGTGATTGGCCTTACTGTTGGGATTCGGACGATTTCGCGTAGAGCGGTCTGTTCAGGTAGGGCTCTCTCGCCGAGAGAGCCGTTAGTCGAGGGCGTTTTGTGTGTCTGTAATTTTCGTCTTCGTCTGCGGCCGGATCGACGAACGGACGCCTCGGCGAGGCGTCCCTACCTGTTGATTACTAATGATCGCACGGTTTTTCCGTCGACCCAAGAGCCGCTGATCAAGGTGGCTCTGGGGTAGGGGGGCACGCCGCTTTCGCCGCTGTGAATCATACTGATGACCATGTCGATGGCGGCCTCGCCGCAGACGTCGTTGTGCTGATTCATTCCGGCCCATTCGGGCGCGGCTGCGCGGTGCTCGAGTTGCAGGAGTCCTATATCTTGCGGCACCTTCAGTCCCAGCGCTTCCACCCAGTCGTGCACCTTGTTGTAGAGCGTGAAAATGACATCGGGTTTTTCATGTTCGAGCCATTGTTGAAACAGTTGTGGCTGGGCTTCGGCCTCGGCTACTTGATAGAAGGGCGTGAGTCGTTGTTGGCTCGGTAGTGAGGATTGCCCAATCTGATAGCCTGCGGTGAAGCGCCCTTCGACTAGCTGATCGATGGTTCGATCAAGCACCAGGCCTGGACGACGATAGCCGCGTGCTAGCACATTTTCAAAGGCGCGCAGGGTGATGATGTGATGATCGGTGCAGGCGAAGGACAGTGCAGGTTTGCGCGTGCGCACCCCTGTGACCACGCAAGGATACTGCTCCCAGGTTTCGGCGAAAGCCTCTGGTAGACGGTTACTGCGCATCAGCCCCACCACCACTACACCGCGAATAGCGCGAGCTCTGAGGATTTGATTTAGTCGCCGTCCGTCTAGGTCGGGGTCGTGTAGCCAAAAGTGGTCTAAGCTGTAGCCCATCTGACGCGCGCGTCGTTGACAGCCCTGCACGTAGGTAGGAATGGTTGGGTGGCGGGTAAATGCCTGCGGATCTTGGTTGGCGTTTAGCAGGGCGAGCGATGCCTTGGGCCCCGTGCTGTTTCCCGATCGCAATTCGGCCATTAGGTGCGCTACGGTGGGGTTGCGCTGGTAGCCGAGTTCGTCGGCGATCTGCTTGATGCGCTGGCGTGTGGCCTCCGGGATTTGAGGATCATTGCGCAATGCCAGCGATACGGTGTTTTTGGAAACTCCGGCTTTTTCGCCGATGGTGGACATGGTCACGCGCTTCATCACACTAGCTATGTGTCTGCTTACATTACTGTCAAGTATTGGGCGGCTTCCTTCTGTGCGGCGAGCCTGTAGTTTTACAGCATGTCTTATACCCTCGGAATCGATTATGGCACCAATTCGGTGCGTGCACTTATTGTCAATTGCCAGACTGGCGAGGAACTTGCCGCTGGGGTAGTGAATTATCCCAGTGGGCAGCAGGGCATTTTATTGGATGCCAAGGACGCGCATGTCGCGCGGCAAAGTCCGGCTGATTATTTGTATGGGCTAGAAGAGTCGGTGCGCATCGCCTTGGCTCAGGCGAATCAGCGCGACGATTTCGACGCCAAAGATGTGATTGGCATTGGCGTGGATAGCACGGGCTCCAGTCCCATACCTGTGGATGCCAGCAATACACCGCTGGCATTGGACGCGGCGTGGAAGGATCACCTCGCTGCGCAGTGCTGGTTATGGAAGGACCATACCAGTCATGCCGAGGCGAAGCGTATTACCGAACTGGCGGCGGCGCATCGTCCGCAATACATCGCGAAGTGCGGAAATATTTATTCCTCCGAGTGGTGGTGGAGTAAGATCTGGCATTGCTTAAACGTGGCTCCCGAGGTCTTCGAGGCCGCTTACAGTTGGGTGGAACTCTGCGATTATGTGCCCTCTGTGCTGGCCGGTGTTAAAGACCCGAAGCAAGTGGTGCGTGGGATCTGCGCGGCGGGGCATAAGGCACTCTACGCGGAAGACTGGGGCGGTTTGCCAGACAAAGAATTTTTGAGTTTGCTCGACCCCAAGCTCGCCGATTTGCGTGACCGTCTTTACACGCAGGCAGTTGATATTTCCCACTCAGCTGGCAAGCTCTGTGCCGAGTGGGCAGAGGCCTTAGGCTTGCCAGCAGGCATCGAGATCGCAGTCGGTGAGTTCGATGTGCACTTTGGCGCGATCGGCTGTGGCGTGACTGAGGGCACCTTAGTCAAAGTGATTGGCACGTCCACCTGTGATTGTGGCGTCGTGTCGGCAGAAAATACCGTAGCCGACATTCCCGGGATTTGTGGCATCGTGAAAGGTGCGATTTTGCCGGGATTCTACGGCATCGAAGCCGGTCAAAGCGCTTGTGGCGATCTCTTTAAATGGTGGGTGGAAACCGCCTGTCAAAACGACGAGTCCATGCACCGCGACTTGACCGAAGCCGTGGCTAGCCAGCGTCCCGGGCAGAGTGGCCTCTTAGCTTTGGATTGGAATAATGGAAACCGCACCGTACTGGTGGACCAACGATTGACCGGACTCATTCTGGGCCAAACCTTGCACACCACACAGGCTGAGATTTACCGCGCCTTGATTGAAGCCACCGCCTTCGGGGCGCGCATGATCATTGAACGCATCGAGGCCTATGGCGTGCCGATCGAGCGCGTTGTTTGTGCCGGGGGCATCGCCGAGAAGAATGCGCTGCTGATGCAGATCTATGCAGACGTGACCGGGCGTGAAATGCGCGTGTCCGGCTCCTCACAAGCCTGTGCCTTGGGCTCCGCTGTCGGAGCCGCCGTGCTGGCAGGCGCACACCCTGACTTTAGCAGCGCGCAGGCCGCGATGACCTCACTTAAGGACATCGTCTATCGCCCTGATCCAGCGGCGCATGCCACCTACAATCAACTCTTTAAATTGTATCAGGAAATTCATGACGCCTTCGGTGGCGTCAACAGCAATGCCGACCTGGGGCAGGTGATGAAGCAACTGCTCAATATTAAGGAAAGCATTTAATCAGACCACTGAGTTGTGGCCTAGCCACTGCGGTCTTCACAAGTGAAGCCCCTACAACTTCCTCTAAAATTCAACTTTAAAAAAAAATATGACACAACAAATCTGGTTCATTACTGGTAGCCAACATCTCTATGGCCCCGAAACTTTAAAACAAGTCGCTGCGAATGCAGAGACGATTGCACGTGCGCTGAATGCGGATGTGAGCATCCCGGTTGAAATTGTATTCAAGCCGATCGTGACCACGCCGGACGAGATTCGTGCCGCGTGCACGGCTGCGAGTGGGGATACGAATTGCATCGGACTCATTACCTGGATGCACACTTTCTCGCCGGCGAAGATGTGGATCAATGGCTTGTCTAATTTAACTAAACCGATCTGCCATCTACACACACAGTTCAATCGCGACATCCCTTGGGACACGATCGATATGGACTTTATGAACTTGAATCAGTCCGCGCATGGTGGTCGCGAGTATGGGCATATTTTGACTCGTATGCGTATCCAACGTAAAGTCGTGGTCGGGCACTGGGAGGATCCCGCAGTTCGCACACAGTTGGCCGACTGGAGTGCCGTCGCTTTGGGCTGGCACGAAATGCAACATCTCAAGGTGGTGCGCTTTGGCGATAACATGCGTTTCGTATCGGTCACCGACGGTGATAAGGTGGAAGCCGAACGCGTCTTTGGCATGTCCGTCAATACCCATGGCGTGGGAGATCTGGTCGCTGTGATCAACGAGGCCAGCGATGCACAAATCGATGCTTTGTGTGAAGTGTATGCCGAAGAATATGAGCTCGCGCCCGAGCTCGCAAAGGGCGCCGTACGTCACGATTCCCTGCGCGAGGCCGCGCGCATCGAGATCGGCCTACGTCGCTTTTTAGAGGAGGGCGGTTATGGCGCCTATACGAACACTTTCGAAGACCTGCATGGCATGGAGCAACTGCCCGGCCTGCCAACACAGCGCTTGATGGCCGAAGGCTACGGCTTCGGTGCCGAGGGGGACTGGAAGCATGCGGCGCTGGTGCGTGTGCTCAAGGTCATGAGCCAAGGCAAGAGCGGGGGCACTTCCTTTATGGAGGACTACACCTATCATTTCGATCCCGCTGGTGCGCGTTGCCTCGGTTCGCATATGTTAGAGATTTGCCCCAGTATTGCGGCGTCCAAGCCGCGTTGTGAAATTCACGAGCTGGGCATCGGTGGCAAGGCTGACCCTGTGCGCCTAGTGTTTAACGGCGCCGAAGGACAGGCCATCAACGCATCCCTGGTGGATCTCGGTAATCGCTTCCGTTTTCTCGTCAACGAAGTCGAGAGCGTGGCTATCGAGCAAGATATGCCCAAGCTGCCCGTCGCGCGTGTGCTTTGGGATGCCAAGCCCGACTTGCAGACCGCAGCCGAAGCATGGATTCAAGCGGGTGGGGCGCACCATACCGCGTTTAGCTTCGATGTCAGTGCCGATCAAATTGAGATGCTCTCCGAGATGGCGGGCGTGGAATGTGTGTTCATCGATGAAAAAACCGAGATGCGCGCCTTCAAACAAGAGCTGCGCCTCGGCGAGATGTATCACGGAATCCGCGGACTTTAAAACGCGCAACTGAAGATAAGTTATGAATTATAAGGACATCCGTGAAGAATGCTGTGAGGCCAATATCGCCTTGCCGCGCACCGGTTTGGTCGACCTCACCTTTGGTAATGTAAGCGTGCTCGATGCCGCAGCCGGGGTATTTGCGATCAAGCCTAGCGGGGTGGATTATGCCGCGCTCAAGCCAGAAGACATGGTGATCGTCGATCTCGAAGGTCAGACCGTCGCAGGCGAGCTACGCTTTTCCTCCGACACACCGACCCATCGCTGTTTGTTTCTCGCATTTGCCGAGCATGGCGTGCGTAGCATCGTGCACACGCACTCGCGCAAGGCAGTGGCCTTTGCGCAGGCGGCGATAGAGATTCCATGCCTCGGCACGACGCATTGCGACTACTTCAACGGTCCCGTGCCTGTGACTCGTGACATGACCGCAGCCGAGGTGCAGGGAGCATACGAGTGGGAAACCGGAAATGTGATTGTTGAGCGTTTTGCAGAGCTCAACCCCATGGAGATTGCAGCCGTGTTGGTGCGCAATCATGGTCCTTTCGCGTGGGGCGTGAGTGGCGCCAAAGCCGTCGAGACCGCGCAAGCCTTAGAGATTGTGGCCGACATGGCCTTGCATAGTTTAAGTCTCAATCCAACTGTCTGTCCCGCGCCGAACTATTTGCGTGAGAAGCATTTCTTCCGCAAGCACGGAGCTGGAGCGTATTACGGCCAGAAGTAGGCGGACGAGGTCGATCGTTGAGGTCGATCAATGAGGTAGGGCTCTCTCGCCGAGAGAGCCGTCGGTTCGAGGGCGTAGTGAGCGTCTGTAATGTTCACCGTCGTTTGCAGCCAGGTCGCCGAACGGACGCCTCGGCGAGGCGTCCCTACCCGTTGAGAGAATCGTTGGTGGGCATTCAGGTAGGGCTCTTTCGCCGAAAGAGCCGTGGGTTCGAGGGCGTAGTGAGCGTCTGTAATGTTCACCGTCGTTTACGGACAGGTCGCCGAACGGACGCCTCGGCGAGGCGTCCCTACCGGTCGAGAGAATCGTTGATGGGCATTCAGGTAGGGCTCTTTCGCCGAAAGAGCCGTCGGTTCGA
>NZ_JARXIC010000034.1 GCF_031127905.1 Thalassobacterium sedimentorum
TCTTTGCTATACATTCCGATGGCAGCAGTGATGCCTACGGGTAAGTCGTATCATTCGTTTGACGGTTCCACGTAGTGGAACCATTGCTAGTTGCAGTGGCGCTATTATCAAGCGAGGAGGTCTCAAATTTCATTGACTTCCAAGCGAGTCGCACATTGACCACAAGAGAATCGCCCTCGGTCGCTTCGATTGCAACTGCAGCAACATAGACCTGAGACATCTCAATCTTCATAAAGACCCAATTTCCGCTAGCTGCACCTGGGGCTGCTCCAAAGATTACCCCTTCAAGGGTGAGTTTAGGCACATCGACTCCTGACACGTAATGTGTCATCAAACTCGAATACGCTTTAGTATCTGCAGTAAGGATGAGTTCGAGATCCTGCCATTCATGGTCGCTGAAGTGATTCCCGGCAGCAGAAAAATCAATGTATCGCTCTCCCACGAAACTGAAGCTCGAAACTTCGATAGCTTTTGAGTGGCTGTATGGTTCAGCCACAGTGGAGCCGAAAATACCAGATTCAGTCGACGACCCTGGTGTATAAAGGAAATAGCGCGCACTGCTCTGAGCATGGACCGCTAGCGATATAAATTGAAGGCAGAGAAGGGAGAATAGGATCGTTCGAATTTTCATTAATTTACTTTGGTTGAGTTAGGTTTAAATTATGGTGCGAGTGGTACGTATTCAGTTATAACACGAGCGAAGAGGCGGCTACCACCGGCCGCGGTTCGTAGGAAAAAGACTGCTTGCCCCTCTTGAGTCTCGACCTCGAGCACACCGATATCGCCCTCAGGCAGGGTGTCCCAATTGATGAGATTCTCAGAGGTCTGCACACGGTAGCGGAGAGGCGCATCGCTACGCGCTTCGAAGAGGACAGTGAGGAAGTCGGGTAATGGTTCCCTCGCAAGAAAAGGCAAGACGCCACTGCCTGTTCCGCTGATTCCAGCCTCGCTGTCGCCTATCGTCGGATCACGAAAAAAAGCGAACTCTTCAATCAAGGTGAGCCCGTCACCGTCGAGGTCGCTATCGAGCTCGAGGTTCGCACCATGCAGTCCAAACTCGACCGCCCAATCGATAAAAGGCTGGCGCGGAATATGGCTCATGCGCACGGAGTAGTTGGGTGCATCCACGGTGGGTTCTGAAAAACTGAACATTAGGTAACGTGTATTGAGTGGGGCTGCAAGATATGTAGATGCGCCGATGATAAAGTCTTCTGGAATATTGGTCGGCGTGGAGAAGGCGCCGTCGCCACTGATCTTATCGGTGTAGAAGTTTGTGCCCGCATCGATGGCAGTGGGCAGACGGTCAAATTCGGCGCCGGCTTCGATCTCTTCAGTTTCGGTGAATACACCGAGCAGTTGATTGAGGCGACGGTTTGTAAAGCTCACACCGATCCGTTCTAGTCGCAGATAATCGCCTACACGTATCGAAGGAAAGAGCGTCTGCAGGTCGACAATGTTCTCAAAGTCTGTGACCGCTGAGGTGGTCGCTGCAGTGGCCTTACGTCCAATCAGACCTTCGTGTAGGTAGGACTGAGCGGGACTCACAGTTACAGTTTCCGTGCTGGCAACTGGAAGATTACTAGGGTCGCTCTCTGCAACGCGCTTTACCTGAAACTGTGGAGCCGCGACAACGAAGCGATTCGAATTGGTCGAACTGAGCTCAAGGATGCCAATGGCTCCCGTCGGATCGATCAGTCCGAGATAGGCAGCTTCGCCGCCAGTGCCAGGACTCGGCACTGTGATGGAAGCAATAAAAGATCCACCGGCAGTGTAAGCGGTCGCGGTGTATTCGACTGCGATGCTTTCTGTGGCTTCAATATAGACCCCGAAGCCTTGCACATCGACCGGCGGATAAAGAAAGACAGATCCCGTCCCCGAATTTTCCAGCAGCACACCGGACAATGAAAAACCAGCTCGGTTCACAATACTGAGCGCATCACCTTGAACTTCCATGGAAGTAGAACCGTCTGAGCTTAGGATTTGAGTGCCGTCCGGAACGGCAGTCCCATCGATCGAGCTGAACTCCGTCCAAGAAGCGGAAAAGTCGAGCCGCAGGTTCCCCTCTACCTCTACTGCAAACGGAACCGCAGGCAACGTTAGACACGAGCCCAAACCGAAGAGTAAGGCGACAACTAACCAGCGCACACTCCCTAATATACGGAAATCACAAAACATAATTTCACAGTCAGCGAAAAACATACCAAATCAAGACTGAAGGCGCCATGTGGCAAATTTGTAACAGTTCTAAAAAAGTTTTCTCCCCGAATGACATAGAATTCCAAATATAAATCATTCCGTTAGGGGCTATCGCCTTTAGAATCTAACTTAAGATCGAACCCTAACTCCCCTATCCTGAGGCGACTTTGCCCCGATAACACGTAAACAACTAAGACCTCAAAAGGCGGCACTTCGTAGTTCTTTGAATGACTTCCAAACCTTGGCATCGAAGACGAGGGCGAAGCTGGCCGGGCGTCTAAAAAAGGTTCATCGTCATTCTTAATTACGCGATCTTGTGATCCGCTAAATCTAGAGAAGACATACGCAGACCAGCTTTTTGTTTGCTTGGACCGAAGCTCGTTTACATAAGCTAGGCGCATGGGACTTGAGGCAATACAGTGGGGCCAGGAGCAACTGATGGAGGTTTTAAATGCTAAACTGCCCGACGCCCTTGCGCGTCTAAAACAGTGGGTCGACATCAGCTCATATACATTGGACCGTGCGGGTGTTGAAGCACTGGCACTGCAGATCGCAAACGATTTTGAGCCTTTGGGCTTTCAGGCGACACGCTTACCGAGCACGGATCCGCTCTATGCTGACCACTGGATGCTGGAGCGCAAGGGTTGCCAAGCTCAGGGGCGTTCTGTGGCCTGTATCAGTCATTTAGATACCGTATTTCCGGAAGAAGAACGTGTGCGCAATACATTTGAATGGTCGGAGGACGGCACGCGCATCTATGGGCCCGGCACTGTGGATATTAAAGGCGGCACTGCGGTGATCTATCTGATGCTGGAGGCGCTCTTAGACATTGATCTCACCTTTGTTGAGCAAGTCGACTGGCGCATCTTTTTGAACTCCTCGGAAGAAGTCTTAAATCCGGAATTTGCTAAAGTGGTCCGCCCGCACCTAGATGCGCAGACACGAGCCTGCTTGGTGTTCGAAGCCGATGAAGCTTGTGCGGTCAAACAATCTGGATTGGTAAGTCAACGCAAAGGACGCCTCACTTATCGAGTGACTGCGTCCGGACTGGGGGCACATGCAGGCTCCGCGCATCACGAGGGAGTGAATGCGATCGCCCTGTTGGCACCGATTGTACAGCAAATCGAGTCCTGGACTGATTATGACAAGGGACTGACCTTTAATGTGGGCATGATCCACGGCGGCGAAGGTCGCAATCGCGTGGCACAGAGCGCCTCGCTCGAAGGTGAAATGCGAGCCTTCGAGCCGCAGGCGTTTGCACACGGCAAATCGATGCTGCTGGCCTTGCCTGGCGCCGCCCCTCTCACAGTCGCTGGTAAGCAGCGGACAGGAATGCTGGAGCTGGAAATTTTGCAAGAAGATGGAGCCTGGCCGAAGAATGCCGAGAGTCAGTCCATGGTAGAGACCTGGCAAGCCGCCGGCGCAGAACTGGGTATCGAAGTGTATGGCACACCGCGCGGCGGCTTGAGTGATGGAAATCATTTTTGGGAGTCCTACCCCACCATCGATGGGCTCGGCCCCTCGGGAGGCAACTTGCACGCTTCCGAGCGTTGTGAAGCTACCGGCAAACGACCTGAATATGTGAACCGGGATTCCTTCGTGCCCAAGGCCTTGTTGAATTGTTTCGCGCTGAAGCGCTTGCTGGCATGGGACGTATGAGGCAATGCCCGCATCAGCCAAGTCCTATTCGAAAAAAGTTTGGTCCTAATAGATATGTCTTTTGTAACCTCGGTTCTCGCCAGTCCTAAGCTCGTCGAAAGGGGGACCGGGGCGATGCCGATCGGCCCCCGAAACAAAGTTTCGAGGCTACGCAAAGGCCAAGCTTATAGATCATATATTCTTAGAAGTGGTATAAGTCGCTCGGAGGCTAGATTCCATGCGGCGTGTCACAAGTGACAGCCCTACGTTCCCTCGACTCCAAAAGTGGACTCAAAGGGGGGGAGCCGACTGGAAGGTGCAGATCGCTAAACGCCTTCGAAAAAAAACGACTGCCAAAACCCCATGGATCAGCGAACGCCTGCAAATGGGCACCCAAACTACCTGAGTAATCAGGTCAACCGGTAGCGATCTTTATATTTTTGCGTTTGCCCGCTTGTTGCCCCTTTAGTCCCCTGACCACGAGTGTCCAAAACAGGTTTTGAAAAGTAACCTCACATGCGCAAAATGGGAATTGAATGACTCAGAATCCAACAGACACCGCCCCGGATGATGCAAACGTACATGCTTCCCCGGATATGAAAGACGAACTCAAGAAAAGCGCCGCTTCCCTCGGAATCACGAAATACAAGCGCCACATCTTTCTGTGCGCAGCCCCAACGAAACCAAAATGTTGCGAACCAGCACCCAGCCTGGAGTCGTGGAACTATTTAAAGCAGCGCCTAAAGGAGCTAAAACTCACCGGACCGGAGGCACTCGTTTATCGATCAAAAGCCAACTGTCTCCAAGTCTGCACACGTGGTCCCATCGCGGTGGTGTATCCTGAAGGGACCTGGTATCACTCCTGCACCCCGGAGGTGCTGGAACAAATCATCCAGGAACACTTGATCGGCGGCCAGCCCGTCGAGGCCTTTGCTTTTGCCCAGAATCCGTTGGCCGAGTAAGGAACTACCTCCGTCTCAACGCAACCAAACCGAGGCTGATGAATCCAAGCAATAAAGAGTAAGCTTTCGGCTCAGGAACGAACACTGAGGAACTCAAATTATCGAGCTCCACCGAATAGTTTTCCAATGTCGCAAAGTAAAGAAATGTGCTGCTATCCTCGCTCAACGCACTAGAACGGTCGCTAGCGGTAATTGAATCATGTTCAGCCAGCACGTTCCCGCTTCCGTCCACAGTGGAAACGGACAGAACCAAATCATAATTAGCATCCAGACTATTGTAGCTATATGAAAATTTTGCTTGGTAAAAAGTGTCAGTGCTTAAACCGCTCATACTCTTCGACGCGATGCTAGAAGCCGAAGCTGTTCCATCGTACTGAGTCATCGAAATGCCGTTCAGTCCGACATTAGCCTGAAAACCGATTTGCGGCAATGAACCGTTCAAAGGAACTCCCCCGGCATTTAAAGTATAGCTAGCCGAATTGGTGACCCCCATGAGCAAATTAGCCCCTTCAGCGTTAGAGCTCTTCCAGAGAAATGAAAACGAAAAATCATCTTTATTGCCTGCAAATGAGGTATCATACACATAGGACGTTGCGCCAGCTGCGGCCGCGACACCTTTAGTAATTCCACCATTTGATCCCAAGCCAGCACTCGTGCTGTGCACAAATGGATGGTTCGTACCCGCTGCATTTATTTGAGTAAAATTGTCGTCCAATTGACTGGAGAGATTCAAATCAAAAGTAAATATGGCCGAATGCGCATTTAGGACAAACATCGCCAATAAATTAAGACTGATTACTGCAAGTTTCATAGTAATGGTGTGTGCTTATAAGTGAGGTTAAATGTGCTGCTAGATTGAGCTAATTCGACGCATATCGAGTGCATCATCTGCGCAAAAAATCTCAAAAAAATGGATTAGGCTAGCAAAAAACGACTACGCCGACCTGGGTCTGCGTAGTGCGGTGAGTCAGAGAACACTGGCCCCGATGATTAATGCGACATGACCCGAATGGCACGGACTGAAGGGGCTTTGATGCTAAAATTGTAGGGGCTTCACTTGTGAAGACCGCGTCTGAGAAGTGGCTCGGCAGCTAGATTCTATGCGGCATGCCACAAGTGGCAGCCCTACGTTTTACATGCATCGTCACTTGCTGATATTCTCGATGAAGCCACTTAAGTCCGTGCCATTCCGACATGCCCCGCAAACAACGGATTGATGCAAGCGTAGCGAAAATCCTCATACGCTGGGGCGGCTGATCATGTCATCAGCCGTGAAAACTCCTGCTCCACGCAAGCAGCTACGGCAACGATTGCTGCCTTTTAGCATTGCGGCAAAGCTGTAAAACAAAGAATCCTCTCTACAGGCAGCCATACAATTTTAGAGAATATCGGACGAGCCACTAAATCTTCAAACTGTGCAGTGAATGCATTTGAATTCTCAATACCGCCTTATTTCTTTTATAATGTCGCAGTCAATCTTGCTACCTTCCCAAAAAAACTTGAACTCATCTGAACAAAAACTAGCCTCAGCCGCGGATCTTAAACGGTCAATACCGATACTACGCTTCCTCGCGGTGCTTGCGATCGTAGGCCTACACTCTCAAACAGTTTTTATCGCCGATCAGAATGCCAATCTATTTGATCGGTTTTTTCAAGAATGGACAACCAGCTGGCTACTGCGAGCGGGGCTCCCAGTCTTAAGCGCGATCTCAGGATTTCTAATGCTTAGAGGTTGGCGGCAAGAAATCTCATACTATAATCAAAAAATTCTGCGCAGAGTTCAAAGTTTACTCATCCCGTTCATCTGCGTCAGTTTTTTAACGATTTTCGCATATGCACTAATACAAACCTTACCGGGAACACAGGCCTTTTTTGCGCCTCCACTGATTAGTGACTGGGACCTGGCAAATTGGTTAAACAGGAGCATCATAGATCCTCTAAACTATCCGATTTATTTCCTGAGAGATCTGTTTCTGATAGCTCTACTCGCACCATTGCTCGCATTCTTACTTAGGCCTAGCCTCTCTGCATACATCACATTAGGAGTATTCTTAATCCTCAGGTGGTGCCAACAAGACTTATGGATTTGGAACATACGATTGCTGGCATGGTTTTCGGCGGGAGCTGCCCTAGGCTTACATCCCGAATGGCGCTGGCGCCCTCATCGTAATTTACTAATCGGCGCCTGCTTGCTTTGGTTGACACTGACTGGCTATGGAGCTTGGGAGGCCACTGTTACTGGAATTCGCTCTCGCGACTTAGGACAGCTAACTAAACTACTTGGGGTCGGCGTATTCTTCTACGCAACCTTATCGATACGCAAAGACAGCAGACTGGATAATGTACTCAAGTATGTCGTCCCATGGTGCTTCCCTCTGTTTCTTTTTCATAATCCGATTGTAAATATAGGAAAGAAAATCCCCATGAAATTCATTCATAACCAGGCAGTCCTACCTACGATTGCTTGGTTGGGTGCTTGGTTAGGTGCAGCGATTTTCCTAGTCTACATCCTAGCCCCCGTGGGAGCTAAATATGGAGGTAAACCATGGAAATTGATTACTGGAGGTCGTTAACGAAACAGGGGGCCGATGAGGTGAGCTATCTTCGACGAAGCCGCAGATAGCTAATCGGAAATAACCATTTACTCGACCATTACTCTCAGGCGCGACACGCTGGTCTCAAAGCACAGGTATTCGGGCGATCAGGTCAAAGCACAAAAAATCAGCGAGTTGAGTCCGGTATTAGAAATCAGTGCAGCTGGCATCCGCTTATACCACTTCTAAGAATATATGATCTATAAGCTTGGCCTTAGCGTAGCCTCGAAACTTTGTTTCGGGGAGCGATTGACATCGCCCCGGTTCCCCTTTCGACGAGCTTAGGACTGGCGAGAACCGAGGTTACAAAAGATCGCCCCGGTTCCGAAAACCAAGGTTACAAAAGATATATCTATTAGGACCAAACTTTTTTTCGAATTGGTATTAGAACTATTATACCAACCAAAGGATCGCAAAAGCGCGGAGCCAGTCGAAATACAGGCAAAAAGAAATTAATGACCTAATTAAGCTAATCTAATTTGCTAGTTGACAGTATGATGTAGATCGCCATGAAGGCGACATATAACCGTCGGTTAGGTGTGCTTGAAGCGACTGCCTAAGTTCTTTTGATCGGCACTTCGGAACACTCTATAACCGCCTGCATGAAAGCAAATTCTTCGTATCTTTCCACGTGCCTGCTCTGCGCACTCACGTTGGCTATCTCCACCATTCATGCTGCCGAGCCGCCACGGGTGCTGAATCAGCAAGGACGCATCGCAGTCAGTGGTGAGAATTTCACTGGCACTGGTTATTTTAAATTTGTCTTGATAGGGCCTGGGCCGACGACGCTATGGTCGCATGATGGCTCGGGCTTCAATGGTGCGGAGCCTTACGGTTCTCTACAGATCCCCGTGGCGAATGGCCACTATGCAGTGGGCTTGGGCGATGCCACAATGACAGCGATCCCTGCCACCCTCTTTCCTGAGAACAGCGAAGTGAGTCTGCGCATTTGGTTCTCCACCAGTAATGGAGGCCCCTTCGAACAACTGACGCCTGACCGCACGATTTCTGCAGCAGCTTACGCATTGAGCGCTGCGGTTTCGACTGGTTTGCAACTGCCTGCGACCTCCGATCATGAGACCGGTGTTGTGACACAGGATGGTATGCCCTTCCTTCACAGCTTTGGTCCATACAATCTATTTCTAGGTCAAAACGCTGGAAATTTCACCCTGGGAGTCCCTTCAGACGGTGATGCCAATACTGGCATCGGCTATCAGGCCCTAAAGGCACTGACAGTCGGTGATAACAACGTCGCGCTTGGAACATTTACTCTAAACAACAACACTTCGGGGACTGGAAACACGGCTGTAGGCAAAGAAGCAATGTCGCTGAATGTAGATGGGAGTTATAACTCAGCTTTCGGACTGGCAGCGGGCATCAGCAATGTATCAGGCAATCAGAACGTAGCATTAGGTTATTCTGCACTCCTAATCTCGAAAGGAAGTCACAACACTGCCATCGGTTCTTTCGCGGGCCGCGATCTTACCGATGGTGACCACAATATTATGCTCGGTTCTGATGTATGGGGCGTCATAGGCGAATCTAACACGACGCGGATTGGCGCAAACCAGAATCGAACCTTTATCGACGGCATTCATGGAGTGAGCCCTGCCGGCAGCAGCCTAATGCCGGTCGTCATCGATAGCGACGGGCAACTCGGCACTGGCGTTTCCGGCGCACCTTTGATGCTTGGAACCAGTGGTAATGCAGCCCTTGAGTTTAAGCCGAACAATACCTTGGCCTTACGCTTATTGCCTGGACTTAGCGATGGTTCAGGCGTGGCGAACATTCTGGGCGGATATAGCGGTAACTCAATCAATACAGCAGCGCAAGGGGCGACTATTTCCGGCGGTGGGCTATCGGGCGAAGCAAATGCAATCACTTCGAATCTTGCGAGTTACGCGGTCATCGCAGGCGGACGCAATAATACGGCATCGAATGTTCAAGCAGTAATCGGTGGGGGCTCGGGCAACGTGGCTTCAGCAGCATCCAGCACAGTTGCTGGGGGCCGCAGTAATACTGCGAGCGGCGAAGCTTCCACAGTGAGTGGAGGGGCGTCGAACACCGCCAGCGGTGAAAACGCGACCGTTCCTGGCGGCGTATTTAACGACGCGATCGGCCAAAACTCATTTGCCGTGGGTGGAAACGCAAAAGCAATTCATGATGGAACCTTTGTCTGGGCGGACACGGAAGGTGAGCCGACTGTTGGAGCACCGTTTGCCTCCACAGGTCGCGACCAGTTTCTGATCCGCGCCACCAACGGCGTCGGGATCGGCACCAATACCCCACAGGCTGACCTTGAAGTCGCTGGCACGATACGCGCAACGAGTTTGGAGGGCGATGGTGTCCATCCATTGTTACTTTCAACTGAGACGTCTCAGCCAATGGAAATAGAGGTGAATGGCCTGCGAGCGTTTAAAATCCAACCAGGCGACGCCTCAAATGATTATGTAAATAACATGACGTCAGGTGTAGGCACTGCAAGTCTCATCGGGGGGTATGCTGAGAACGTCATCACCCCCGGCTTGGACGGCGCAACGATCAGTGGTGGTGGCGGATATATAAACTTCGGTGGTTATGCGTCACTTCCCAATGCCATCATTGGAACCGGAGATTACGGGACTATCGGAGGTGGATATGCCAATGAAGTGAGTGGTGCAGCAGCCACAATTGGCGGGGGGAGGAGTAATCAGGCTGCTGGTTTGCTGGCTACGGTTCCGGGCGGGGAATATAATCGTGCGGACGGTAAATATTCGTTCGCTTCGGGCCGATACGCCCAAGCACTTCATGACGGTACTTTTGTCTGGGCGGATTCGACAAATACGAGTTTACCTTTCTTCAATTCCACCGCAATCAATCAGTTTCTTATCAGCGCTACGGGAGGCGTGGGCATTGGCACGAATGATCCACAAGCCGCTTTGGACGTAAATGGCATCATTCGCGCGACGGGCTTCGAGAGTGTGGGTGCGCCTCTGGTGTTATCGACTTCAGATGATCAAGCTGTCGAGATTCAGGCGAATGGTCAGCGGGCCGTCCGCTACGAATACACAACAGCGACCAATGCGCCAAATATTTTGGGAGGCCACTCGGAAAATACCATTGGCTCAAACTCGGCCAGTTCGATCATTGCGGGTGGTGGACAAAGTTCGAATCCTAATGAGATCGGGACGAATTCCGCGTTCGCCACGGTGAGTGGAGGTATTGATAATACAATTACAAACAGTCTAGCTGCGACGATTGCCGGCGGCGCAACGAACAGCGTTTCAGGGCTGTATGGCACGATCGGGGGTGGCTATAATAATCAATCGAAACAATTCTCGACCGTAGCGGGCGGCTATTTAAATAATGCGTTTGGCAACTATTCCAGCATAGTCGGCGGATCCTCCAACACGGCCTCAGGCAATAGCTCGACGGTCGGAGGCGGTTTTGGTAACGAGGCAGCGGGGACGTATTCGAGCATCCCGGGCGGAAACGGGAACGAAACTTCGGTCGATGCCAGTTACGCATTCGCCGCAGGGCGTCAGGCAAAAGCGAACCATCCAGGCACTTTTGTTTGGGCGGATTCGGCTAATGATGCGGCATCCGCGGACGATTTTGTTTCAACGGGGATCGATCAGTTTCTGATTCGTGCTACAGGCGGCGTGGGTATCGGCACCAACAATCCGCTAGCAGATCTACATATTATTTCAACGGAGGAGAACCCGAAAATAATACTCCAATCAGGATTTGACTACGGTCAAATGGGCTACTTAGAAGGTGCCGGAGGACCGTTCGTAATTAGTGCGCATTCAGTTATAAACGCCACGGACTTGAAATTGAGAACCGATGGCAAGGTGCTCATCAATTCAGTCGATGGCCTCGAGCCGATCCTTAAATTGCAGTCCGATGGAACCAATGAAATTTCAGGGCGAGTGTCGATGCGCCAGTCGAATGATTCGGGATTCGATATGTATTACGATGGCACTGCTGATGTCGAA
Source organism: Thalassobacterium sedimentorum (assembly GCF_031127905.1). GTDB lineage: Bacteria > Verrucomicrobiota > Verrucomicrobiia > Opitutales > Coraliomargaritaceae > Thalassobacterium > Thalassobacterium sedimentorum. The sequence goes on from NZ_JARXIC010000034.1 coordinate 11,368, forward strand.
GGTCTTGTTTTTGAGGCCTTTGGTGCTGGCTTTTCCAATGGGAAGTCGATGTTCATGGATCTCACCAGCGGCACAGTAGGAATCGGAACGATCAACCCCGACTCAAATCACAGATTAGTCATCGAGAACGAGGCTTCCGACGACGTTCTGCGACTCATCGGCCCTGATGGCTTGGAGGGCTACGGGGCTCGGCTGAATTTTGGAAATGCCGACTACGTCTATATAGAAGAGCCTTTTGATGATGGCTTACAAATTCAGGCGAGTGTCGTAGGCATCGGCGGCATCCCAGGCTCAGCTTCCTCTGGTGGCGCCAAGCTCCAAGTGTTGGGGAATATCAGCGCAACCGGAACGATTACACCATCCTCTGATCGTAATCTTAAGAAAAACTTTGAGCCTATCGATCACGCAGCGATCCTCGAAAAAGTCGTCGCCCTACCCTTACAACGTTGGACGTATAAAGCAGAGACCGATGAGGTCCGCCACCTCGGGCCGATGGCTCAGGATTTCAGTGCAGCATTTGGCCTTGGTCTAAACGACGTGACCATCGCTACTGTCGACGCGGATGGCGTTGCTCTGGCCGCGATCCAAGGCTTGAACGCGAAGTTGGAACGGAATCATGCCTCTAAGGAGAATCGTATTGCCGAACTAGAACGAGAAAATAGCGAACTCCGGGAGCGAATGCAGCAATTGGAGAACATGGTCCATTCACTGGCTGCCGCTGCGAATAATTCCAACACGCTCTAGCCATGAAAAACCTCATCTCCAGCGCCACCTGCTTACTGGCACTTGCTCATAGCATGCCCGCCGCGCAATCCGTGAGCAGCGGAGGCGATTATACCTTACTACATGCCCCTGCAGGCGATGCAAACGGTGGCGGACAAGTGTCTAGTGCGAGTCAGTCCATCGTGGCGCAAGTGACGGTGGGCGATATGTTTTCAGGTGGAGTCAGCCATGTCACTGTCTCTGACTTCCAATCGAAGCACAATTTCACTGGCCAACTTTATGATGTAAAGAGTATCGAAGTGAGCGCCAGTTCCACGACGGTCGACGAAGGCAGTACAGGTCAGATCTCTGCAATAGCGACTTACGACGATGCCACCACCCTCAGCTTAGCTGGCACGACGGGGACTCAGTGGGGCATTGAAACTGGAATCGCTGCGATCGATATTTCTACCGGAACCATCACTGCCGATACTGTGTATGAAGATGTCCTGACTACTGTCGAAGTCACACGTGAAGGAGTGGTGGGAGCGCTGCCACTAACGATCCTCAATATTGATGTCGATAACTTCGCTCAATATGGTGGCGATGCGATCGATGATGACTGGCAAGTGCACTATTTTGGTCTACCTCCCAATGCAAATGCAGCGCCCGATGCTAATTTTGATAATGACCCACACGACAACTATTTCGAATTCTTGAGTGGCTTTGATCCCACCGACGCAGCCGACTTCTTTCAGGTCACAGTCGAGGGCTTCACGGCAGAGTCCACCCTCGCAATCAAGCTCAACAAAGTCATCCCCGGTCGCCTGTATACTGTAAAATCGAGTCCCGACCTAGGGCAGAGCGTTCCCTTTGCCACGACAGAATCACCTTTTTTAGTAGTAGACGAGGCGGTCGACCATGTCTTCGAAGACACCGATGCCACGCTGGAGGCAAAGTTTTACACGGTAGAAATTTCCCTGCCCTAACTTGTATTACTATCTCAACTAGTGTCTAACATACACTCAGGCGACCAAGGAACATAGATCACTTCGCATTAGGAATTCCAAGCACCAGTAATTCAGGCGGTCCTAATTCCACAGTGACTGTCGTCTCGAACCCCATGGACTCAATAACACAAGAATCATGCGTAATTGGCTGGTATGTCAAAGAGTCCACCCATAATTGCTCATATTTACTCTGAGCTTCACCGACCATTTTTTCGGCGAGTCGACCAATTCCCATTTGACGCACAGTACCTAGACGATCAGGCCTTGAAACAAAATCCTCTTCCAACAATCCCGCGGCACTAAGATCTCTACGAATTTGATCATGGATGGATGAATCCCGGTTTAAACGTACCGCATTTACAGGCTTCCCAGCGAGCCTGCCAAGTTCATGGGGCAAAGAGAAGGTCACGAATTCCGAGGAGTGGTTCGCAATATCACGGTTGTATGACGAAATTAAAATCATCACACGATCTTCCAACTTCACTGCCAATGCCAACTGATCTGTTCCAACTGTGGATATCGTCGAAGGCTCGAGTAAGAACGCTTCGCCACCACGCATAGCATCAAGCACACTCATGAGCCACGCAATCCCTTGCGGCACATAATCCAATTGATTATGTTGATTACGATAGCGATCCAATACTCCCCAATGCCAAAGACGCTGAATGCCTACCTCACGTAGACGAAGCATCATCTGGCATGTCAGTGCTGCGCCCAATGCACCGGGTTCCGCACTGGAAAAAACTCCCTTTGCGACCTCCCCCCAGGGCGCAATGCCAAATTCATGGATCTCGCGGGAAACTCCTTCAAGCTCAGGCGCAATATCCTCAAAAACCTCCCATACCGCATGGCATATTTGTGCATGTGCCAATGGGTCGTCCCCCGGTCGAAAATAGCGGGAATACGCAACCCAATCAAAAGGAGTCGAACTTTGCCCATCGACTACATTTTGCTCGTTCACACAGTGCTCAGCCAATTCAAAAGCTCTGACATTATGCCTCTCACGTACACCAACGACACTGACTCCTGAAATGTTATAACAACCAATATCGACACCTGGCAGCACAGAACGCACCGCAGCAGCCGTATTCTGGTAATGGAAGACGTATTCCTCATGCGTACCGTCAAATCTTTGCCGTCCACCATTCTCTGTGCCCACGCGAAAACGCAATTGATTGGCCTGATCACGTCCAAGAATACGAACTAATTCTTCACATACAGCTTGAATGAATCGATACCACTCCTCAGGGTCTTGAGGCGGCGCACTCTGCCCCAAAGACCCGGCCCTGGGACTCTCGGGAAAGCACCAAGGAACATTATCCAATACAATCGTCAGATCTGTACTATACCCATTTTCAATATACGGTTGCAATCGCGGCTGCAACAAATGCATCCGGTAAGCGATCTTACCATCACGGTTTCGATACGCGAGATCGCGTTCGCGCACATCCGATAGAGATTTTTGATCTTTAAAGCCTCCCAAAATTCGAACCATACTCAGATGGTCAGCAAAAAGTGACTCCTTAACATAAGGGCGTTTACGATATGCAAAGTGACCTTTCTGCATGTAATCTGGAACAGTATCCAAAGCCTGTCCCCCTTCGTGAAAAGGCCCAAGAGCCGCCGAATAACGCCAGAAGGCATCCAACTTTCCAAGTGGTACAATCGTATCCGGCTCATCAGCAACGACCGTAAATGCGAGAGAAAGCAATACAGCTAATCCTAAAAAATGTTTCATATAAAATGGGGTATTGTAAATAAATGGGAGAACTCAATCCCCACAAATCAGCCATCTTCATTAGATTCTAACGAAAATTAATTCAACTATTTTACTTCATATGCTCGGTAAAAACTTACAACTCTGAACATCAAGTTGATACAGAAATCATTTACAAAAAGATTTATAGCAACAGCACCCTCCCCCCAAAAAAGGTCTTAAACCACTTCAACTACAATCCTAGTCACTTGACTACGAAAAACATTGGTAGATCCTATAACAATGACTACACCCAATGAAGAGAATTTTAAATACTACAAGAAAGCCGAAACAAAAGCACTGGAAATACTGGCCGAGATGAAAGCGACCACGCCCAAGAAAATGGACATCGAGCTTTCGCTATTAGTCGCGATTTTCGAACTGCACAAAGGCGAAATGCCCGCTGAAGCGATCAGCAAAATTGTGCAAGGGCACTTAGAAACAGTGGAACCTTATTACGCCTCGCAGGCATCTAAATCTAAAGAACCTTAACTCGCCGATGAGCAAAGCTCCGTAAGCAGTTCCTGCGGAGAGCAATAATAAGAGAATGCCTAAAATAGCAGCATATGCTTGATCACATCTACAATCTTGCGCGGATCTCATTCTCCGTTACCGTTTAATATTCTCGCCCCCCAGCATTACCAATGTCCACCTCAAGCAAACCGCCCTTTTTCAACTTATCCGAGGACGTTGCAATTCAAGGCTACAACGAGTGCCATGAAGTCGTCTACTGGAACCGCGCGAGTGAGCGACTCTACGGCTATCCCCGCCAAGAGGCACTGGGTCAGACGCTGGAAAATCTAATTATTCCTGAAGCCATGCAAAATAAGGTCCGCAGTGAAATTGACGCATGGCTGGCAACTGGCGTGCCTCCACTGGGCGGCTTTCTAAAATTAAAGAAAAAAGACGGCAGTCTGATTAAAGTGCATTCAAGCCACATTTTCACACGTAACGAAGACGATTCAGTCACGATGTATTGTATCGATTTGGTAGCCGAACAAGCGACTGGCTTACCCTCGGTTTTCTCGGCAGGCGTAGATCTAAAAGAAAATCCACGCAGCCAGGTATATTCATGCCTCTCGCACGAGTTCCGCACACCCTTGAATGCTATCACAGGCTATTCAGACCTATTACGGATGAGCGAAGAAACGGAGGACAAGAAAGAACTGCTGGAGCAAATGAATCGCTCAGCCTACCGGCTCTTGGCCACCTTTCAACACGTCCTATTTTTGCTGGCTTGGTCCCGTGGCGACGTCCGCCCTCAGAAAATGCCAGTGTGCATTTTCGAAATTGTCATCGATTCAATCCGAAGCATGAGCGAAGCGGCTGCCATCGAGGAAGTACAGATTGAATTAAAAGACAACAATAACTACAACGCCCACGTAATGAGCGATAGTGACTTCCTCACACAAACTGTTTATGCGATCCTGATGGCAGCAGTATCGGCCTCTTCTAGAAAGGAATCGATCTCCGTGGAGATTAGGGACCATGCCGACGGCAGTCACATTTTACTCGATATTCGCGATAAAGGGCAACACGTCGATGCCGAAGCTTTACTCTCTCTATTCAGCGGACAACCCCCGCTGGTTCATCCACTGAGACAGGAAAGCCACGGGCAAGTGCTCTTCCTACCAGTGGCCCGAGACCTCGCAGTCAAACTGGGAGCCATGTTCACGATGGAACAAATCAAGGAGGGCGGCAATCGATATTTACTTTCTCTCCCCCGTGTTTCTCCGACACAAACTGATTGAAGGCCGAGTATTAGAGCCCACCCAGTAAAACTAAAGCGGCCACGCCTGCGAAGGTTATCCTCTCAGTAAGCTTTCAAAGTTTATCCGCCTGACTTTCAAATTCCTGCTTGAGCCTTTCGATCGCTGCGACCGGATTTGCCCTCGCACGCTGGGACGAGGCTTTTAGTGACTCAGTGAAGGCAATACGTCGGCCTCCTAAATTTCACTAGCGCAGCTCAGTATCCCTCTGCTCGATCAAATTGATATAATGCACAATACCGAATAGGAAATATCATGGTAAAAAAAGGGAGCAGCTAAGCGCCACTAACGATAGATTGGAATATTACGTAAATAACTACCATTGGAAGCACTCGGATTTACATTAATCAGAAATGCGGGTACTGAAGTAGATTGAGCAGTGCTAGGCAAGACACCGAGAAAAGCCCCCCAACTATTGATCTCAGTACTGAGGTTGGCTGGAAGTGGGCCCGTATTTACCTTAAAAACTTCTTCTAGTGCGAGATCACTTTCACTAACAACAGCTGTATTAATTTCGATATCAGCGGCATCAATCGCAGCAAAAGGCACGCTAAAGACCGGATCATTAAACTGCTTAGTATACAAAGCATTGTATCGGTAGAAATTAATCCGATGAGCTCCAGCAAGCTTCTTGTTAGATGTCACAGCGATTTCTAAACCGGTATAGTTCGGCTCGAAATCACCGACCGCAATCTGGTCCCATGGATAATTATTACTCGAACCACCAGGATTCGTTAAATAAGCTCCATCCACTGCAGGCTTGAAGAATAGAATCGGATAAGCGGTGAGACTTGCATCTTCGGCGTACACCCCTGCAACTTCGTCGACACTAGTCGTTACGTCGAGGTTCCCAGCAGAAATCGACTGCAGTTTGTATGGAATATCTTCGGTAATTTCGAGCCAACCTGTATCTGTAGGCTTACGGTAACGAATCGTATAATCATTGTCACCAAACACACTGTCAAATATAACAGCGACCTCATCGTAACCATCATCACCACTGGCATCGATTCTAAAATTACCGACGGTAATATCGATCATCTTTTTTCCCATATTCGGAGCCAGTTTGATAATATGGTCAGATAAAATAAACTCATCATCTTTGGCAAAGCCACGGCGAAAGATATAGATCGGGTATTTGCCTTCACTGTCCGCGTAACTAGGAATTGCCGCAATCTCAGCTTCTTCATCGATGTGAATATGTCCTTTACCAGGAAGCATATTACCGCCTGCAATGCGCTCCCAAGGAGCGGTACTGCGCCCACAGCGATCAAGCTCATTCCCCCATTGATCATAGATGATAATTGAATAGTAATGGGTGGTGTCTTCATATTCATTAAGCGTTGAATTGGCCTCATTCCAAATGACTGCAATCTCATCACCTGGTGAATCGTCAACATAGTTTGCGAAAGCAATGTCCTTGGGAGTCGCCCCACTTGCATACATATCACTTAAATTACGAACCAAAGGATCTACACTCGTGTCGACTGCAAGTGATGCGGCATTGACAACTTGTGCAGTGAAGCTTGCGCGAGTCGGTTCATTGAGCGTGACCACACCACTGGTGGTCACATGGAATAACTTGTCCGAATCGTCAATCGATTCATAAATAGCATTGCCCCCATCATTCTGGTAGCGGCAATAGTCCTTGTACGCGGTATAATCCTCCTGCTTAGACCACAGTTCGACAATAATGGGATCAATACTAATGTTGTTTTCAACGTGATGCCCAATAGTATGATAAAGAACACAGTGAATCGCGACATGCACATCCGTGTCCGCATCAAATGTATTATCTATGATATCACAATAGTTACCATTAATTTTGATACCAATTCTGCAATCATTGAATGTATTGTTTTCAATATAAATATCATAAGCAAGGCTGCGACCTTCCAGAGACATATCCTTAATATCAGAAACCCCCATACGTGCAGCCACATCCACAGCAATTTTGTGCTGTGTGAAATCGTTATAATCAATCCGAATATTATGCGGCGCGACTTCGCGAATATCCTTATTTTCTCCTGTATTTCTAAAAAGCGATATCGCGGTTTGATGGGTTGTTTGTAAATGACTGTAAGTCCGCTGCACGAAGTCATTATTTGTAATAACATATTGACTACATGAGTCGATCACCACGTCACCAAAGGACTGAATTTTGTTGTTTACCGCATTATCCCGAAAATAATTATCATTTATCACCCAATTTTGAGAATTATATTCTGCATAAATCGCACCAGAAAAATTTTCGGTCAGCGTATTGTCATAAATATAACCATTAAGACCACGTGGATAGATCGCCCACTTGCAGCGTTGGATGATAAGATCTGTCAGTAGAATCTGTCGCTGGTGCCCATGCGCAGTCGCGACGCCATGCTTGAAGCCTCGAATGGTTAAATTATGAATTTTACTACCACTGGTAGGCGCCGACGGCAACGTGGGCTGATCAATTGCAACTGGAACCGATGTGGATGACGGTTGCTCAACTTGAAAGCATATAAAATTGGGCCACACAGTCGCATCCAGGACATACCCGCCGGAATCACGCGAATTAATGTAGTAGTCCTCTAATCCAATCCCCGTTTCAGCTGTGGTGACATCAATCACACAATTGTTACCATCGACGACGATATCACTATTCGCGATAATCTCAAAAAGAACAGTCGGCGCCCCGGATGCCGGGAGTGTCGGTGCCCAGTCCACTGCCCCAGGAGGCGTTGCAAATGTGACACTTTGATCAATGATAAAGCTTTTAATTAAGTGACCATCGGCATCATACCAGTCCGACCACTTTGTCGTATCCCAAGGATCAAAAGCAGTATCAATAAAGCTAATGTTTTCGGAAATTTTCTTTCCGACCGCATGGAGATTGGCTGCTGCAAACAATGTCAGGCCAACTAGACACATGTGCGCGAGGCGAAAGCGTGTAATCATAAACAATCTGTATGGAGTGAGAATCGAATGGAATCAGCTATACCGATGAATATGAACAAAGCAATTACAACTAAATTTAGAGTAATTACTATAAATTTAGTTGTTTTTTCATAAAACTCTCAACAGACATCTTACGCACATAGAAATCCCGCAAAGCTACCAAAGAAAACTCGCGCATAAGATAGACAGAAATTTGACTGGTATCTCCTCAGGCTGGAGTACTCTCTCTCTCACAAGTTCAAACTATTTGCAAATTAGTATCACGCCAGAAGATACCAATCCCCAGTTCTAAACAGGCCAGTCAACTAGCATCATCTCGAGCAGCTCTCTTTTTACCGCTCAGATCCGAAAGAGGTAGACGCAAGCTCCCAGGTTTCTTATGATCTGGATCCTCTTCTGGCCACACTTCAGTGACGATGACTGCAATACAAGTACCGGTCGCCGACTCAAGGAAACGAAGCAAGGCATTCATATAGGGTGTAATATGAGGATCAATCACCGTTGAAACCATCATAATTGCAATCGTGATACAGGCTAAACGCGCATAATTCGGAACCCCGAAGCCTCCACAGACCAGAACGGATGCTACGATAGTGGCGCACATGCCAAGCGGATGAAAAGGCAGAAAAGTCAGGTACACTGCGGCGAAAGTCGCCCCGATAAAAGTACCAACCATGCGTAGCAATGCGGTTTGCCAAGCATCCTTCCGATTAGGTTGCAAAACAATCAAAGTCGAAATCAAGGCCCACAAGCCTCCAACATGAGACACCTCCCCCATCAAAGGAATACTTAAATAATAACCACCATAGTAGGCAGGCAGACAGGTTATAAACCTCCGTATCGCAAAACGTAGGGTGCGGTGCTTGTATTGGTAACGAATCACAATAGGGCTCTAAAATCTAATTAATCTGAAAATATGCATCGAATTAAACGCACTAGCACAAACTATGCTAGAATGACCAAGGCATGGATGATGCAAAATAGATTCGATCCTGCCCGGAGAAGCAAACGATCCAATTTCTCAAGCATAGTCTGCATTTGTTCAGAAATGTCTTTGATCGCATTTTCGCAAACCTGACCACACAAATAAACTGCATCATTGCGAATAACGATACGGCTCATACGTTGCTTTGTGTCTTGTCGCTGAATCTTCATGCGACGCAGTCAAGCATACTTAGAAAAATAAAAAAGGCCAATCCGCCCCTATAGCATAAATTTGCGTCATTCGAGACATTCTCCAATCTCATCACCAAATGACTGACCGCCTGATCTGCCATTAGCCAGACACACAACTTAACACAATAAGTAGCCTCCGGCGTCCCGGAAACTAGTTTGCGAATTGGCATAATTCACCATGCGCTCGCAGGTCTCCAAACGAAGAGGCGGTAGCCCTCTAATTGAAGCCTAGATAAAACTTCCGCATCGGCCCCATCGATGCCCGATGGGGCAATTGGCAAGCATTGACAACAGAGGACTACCGTACAAGTTAAGAATAAAAAACTCTCGATCTTTAAAACCGCCACAAATGGGGACAGAGAAGCTCTATTGTTAATTGAGTCGCAGCGATACAATCGACAACAGCATCAAGCATCCACCGAAGCACTGCCCTACAGCCAATTGAACTATCAACACCAAAGTAAAGAAGCGCTCATCCAGCAGCTCGACAGGCTGAAGCAAGCACACAAGGCTTTACAGGTTTCCCATGAAGCAGCCAAGCATGAGCTCGCATCCACCCAACAGGTCCTGAATGAAAGCCAACGCAAATATCATTTACTCACACACAACAGTGTCGAAGTCGTTTGGGCATTAGACAACAACTATAAGCTCAGCTACATCAGCCCATCAATCCAACAACAACGAGGAATCAATCCTCGAGAAGCTCTAAACGAAACCATTGAGGCCAGCATGCCTCCACATTCGCAAAAACTGTTCCTGAACAGCCTCATAAAGCATAAAACGAATGCCCAGACACAAACACCTCCGCTACAGCTGGAACTGGAACAGTATCATGCAGAGGGACGTTTGATATGGGTCGAGATGCGAATACAATTACAGCGTAATCAACAGGGAACCATCATTGGCTTTGTCGGAAATTCTCGGGATATCACGTCTCGCAAAAAATCCGAACAGGCAAAAATGGAAATAGCGAAACGTTATGAGACCTTAATCGCTAAAGTCCCAGTAGGGATTTATGTACTTGGTCAAGGAAGTCAGGGCCAAATGGAATTTAAATATGTTAGTGATCGTTGGTGTGAGATCCACAAGATCAGTCGCGAGGAAGCGATGAAAGGGCTTTCCTATGTAAATAAGAGAATACACGAAGATGACATTGAGCAATTTCATTTGCTCAACGAGGAAGCGATACGTCATCGAAAAAAATTCACTTGGGAGGGGCGTATGATGAGCGGAAATGAGCTACGCTGGTTTCGCATAGAATCCACGCCGATCTCTTACAAGAACAACGATCATGAATGGTTTGGAGTCGCCAAAGATATTACGTTGCGCAAACAAGCGGAAAATGCACTCCGTGAGCGCGAAATACAACTGCGCGAACTCAATGCTCAAAAGGACAAATTCTTCTCCATCATTGCCCATGATCTAAGGAGTCCATTCAGTGGCATCCTAGGATTCAGCGAGCTACTGACGACACAGATAAATGAAGGAAACTACGATGACATACATGAATATGCATCAATCATTGAAAAATTATCCAAGCAGTCTATAAACTTGTTGACCAATCTACTCGAGTGGGCAGGTGCCCACACAGGGCGTGCACAGTTTGAGCCCCAACAGCTTGAGCTCAAAGCTGAAATTGAAACTAACAAGCAGCTTTTTGATGCCATAGCAGGACAAAAATCAATCAGTATTCACAATGATGTCCCCTCAGGATTAATGGTTTATGCGGATAAGCAAATGATCAGCACAGTACTGAGAAATCTAATTTCCAATGCACTTAAGTTTACTGAACATGGAGGTAAAATCACCTTATCTGCCATTCAGGAAGGCGAATCTGTAATCACATCTGTCCACGACAACGGAGTGGGAATACAAGCCAATAGATTGGACAAACTATTCCGAATCGATGAGGCAGAATCAACGCCAGGCACCAATAAGGAATACGGAACCGGACTAGGCTTATTGCTTTGCAAGGAATTCATCGAGCAGCACGGAGGCAACATCTGGGCCGAGAGTGAACTCAAAAGCGGGTCCACATTTTATTTTACACTATCCACAACGAGTCCAGCCCAACTAAGCCGATCGACCTCCCCCCAAGAAATGTTGTTTTACGGGGAATAGATTGAACGATTAGGCCTCGCATCCAGATGTTAAAACAATCTATATGCGCCTACGTCTATTTACTATTAACTGCCTTCGCACCTCTACTGGCCAACGCGGCTCCCAGTGATCCACGCGACGTGAACCCGATCGAGGTCGGCAGCGCGTTACCCGAAGCGCAAATCACCAATGCCCAAGGTACCACCGTTTCCATACGTGAAATCGCTGGCGCTCAAAAAAGCATCCTCATATTCTACCGTGGTAGTTGGTGCCCTTATTGCACGAAGCACCTCGCCTCAATCGGACAACATGAACAAGCCATCCTAAAAAAAGGTTACCAAATCATCGCCATATCACCAGATCAACCGGAGGCGACTCGCAACTATATCGATAAGTCAGACCTCAACTACAGTGTTTATTCTGACTCTACAATGGCGGCCACCAAAGCATTTGGTCTTGCATTTGAATGGGAAAATCAAAAAAGCAATCGCACAGAACTGCGACCGGTCCCTGCAGTTTTCATCACCGATGCAGCAGGTCGAATTCGCTTTCGTCACTTTGATCCAAACTACCGCGAGCGTCTCTCACCCGAGGCACTCCTGAAAGCCTTGGACTAAATGCCAAGCAAGTGGCTAGTGATTAAAAAACGTCCGTCCACTGGAATAATTCTGCAGCTCGTGTAACTTACAGGCTATGACAACAACACTCACTCATTCTCTCGACCTATCTCAGACGTATCCACGTAGTCCACGCGCGAAGCTGGGAGGCTTTGTCACTGCGGCTCGCACACTGGACAAATGCCGTGCAGTGATCGCTGGAACTGAAGGTGAATACCACTACAATTGCCCACTCGATCAAATATTCTTTGAATTTTCGGGTATCGATCCGGAGGCATTCAAAGCCTTTGTGGCGACAGATGCTGACGACGCCTCAGTTGCCAATTGGATCAAAGAAAACGGAAAATCGCACTCGCAAGAGGAAATCATTCTTTGGAACAATAGCTTACGTTACAAGAGAATCAGCGAAATGCCCGCCAAGCTACAAGTGTTCCTGGAAGACTATATTGATGAAGTGGTGCCTGCAGGTAAAATTGTTTACTACTGGTTTGATGTCTACGACATCGAGGAAGAACGTATCTAGACACAAACAATCAAATGTATCACTCTTTATAATAATATAAAAGTTCAAGACCTGCGCCCATCAGTCAATGATGGGCGCAGTTGTGCTCAATCTAGATACTCAGTAAAATAAATCGTACTGACACAGCTCAGGCCTACTCAAGACCAAGGCACTGGTACTACTTTATAACCATCTGGAGTCTTACGAAATAGGACCCCATCCACATCGAAGTATTCAATATCTTGGTGCCAAATCACACTGGCATCTTCAGGCAGAGTTTTAGTTAAGGCGCCGAGTGGCATTTCAACCCAAACCAAACCCTCTGGCGTATTACGGAAAAATTGCCCCCCGCGCAGCAGCAATTCCTGTTCGCCCAGCCATACAGAACACTCTGGCGTTACAGGTGCAGTGGCCGTGGCCACAACTGGCGATTGTTGTACAATCGTAACGGGAGGCTCAACCACAATGTAGCCATTGGGTGCCTGTCTGTAATAAACATTATTGTAGCAATAATAAACATACCCTTTATTCACGACACGGGTATGCCCTGGTGGCAGACTATGAATCACAGCACCCCGTGGTGCCTTGGTCACCACATAACCATGCTTAGTATGCTTATAATAAACACCGTTATTATATCGAAAACTAAAATTACCGACTTGAATCGATATGGAGCCCGAAGGCGGCTGTATGCCTACAAAGGCACCGATCACAGGACCATGCGATGAGCCAGGACCTTTCGCCGCAGCGTGGGGCTGAGGCGCATGATGTTTAGCCGCACTCAAAGACACTGGCGATGCCGCAGTGAGAACAGATAAACCAACTAGAGACGCATATTTAGAGAGTGGATGTATTTTCATTTTCACATATTTGGTTTCAGCTTGAAATCGCAGGCTGCTCCTAAAAGTTGCAAAAAAATCCCCACAGCACCTCTCGTTCGGCTGGAATTTCCGATGTATATGAAGCTGACTACAGCAACTAAACAGTTGACGCACAGCGCAATCAGATCTCAGGCGCTCCAGCCACTCACTATATTCAACCAGCGCCACTTACGTCCGCGGAAGCAGCAAGTTCAAAGCAATGCCCACGACAGCGCCGAGTCCAATGCCCCCAAGTGAGACAAAGCCAAAATCCAGTGTCATCCCCCCGATGGCACAGACCAATATAACCGAACTAATGATAAGATTCCTGGGATTGTTATAATCGACCTGATGATCCGCGATGGTCTGTATACCAATACTGGCGATAATGCCAAAGAGCAAAATGAGCACACCTCCAATCACCGGGACCGGGATCGTCGCGAGTAAACCACCGAGCTTCCCCACAAATGCCAATATGATAGCAAAAATGGCGGCCCAAGTCATGATCGCGGGATTAAATGACTGGGTAATTTTAACAGCACCTGTAACTTCAGAATAAGTGGTATTGGGCGGCCCACCCAGTGCCGCTGCCAAGCTGGTGGCGACACCGTCCCCCAGCAGTGTATTCTTAAGACCCGGTTTTTTAAGATAATTCTCTTTGGTCGCGCTGCTAATCGCAAGCATGTCGCCGAGATGCTCAACTGCAGGTGCAATCGCAATGGGGAGCATATAAAGAATGGCTTCCAGATTAAACTGCGGCGCAGTGAATGCGGGCACGGCAAGCCATGGCGCCTGCAGACAAGCCGAAAAGTCCACTACATCTAAAATCGAGGAAAGCGTGTAGCCGGCAAAAATGCCACATAGTACCGGTAATAATTTAAACATGCCGCGCCCTTTAAGGATCACCCAGATAGTGACCAGTAAAGAACACATTGAAATCGCCATAGCTTGCGGCAGAGGCACCAAGGTAATGGAACCGTCCCCCGTCTTCCCCAGTGCCATATTCACGGCAACCGGTGCCAGAATGAGACCAATCGTAATAATAACAGGTCCGACAACCACAGGTGGTAGAATGTAATGCAACCAGTCTGCACGACGTAAACGCACCACAAAACTGAGTAAAATATAAAACACACCCGCAGCAACGAGGCCCGATAATGTTGCCGGCAAGCCCCACGTTTGCACGCCATGAATAATTGGGGCTATGAACGCAAAAGAAGATGCCAGAAAAATTGGTGGCACATTCTGACGATTGATACACTGAAAAACCAATGTACCGATACCGGCGGTAAAGAGCGCCACATTGGAATCCAATCCAGTCAGAATCGGCACGAGAACTAAGGCACCAAAGGCCACAAATAAAAACTGTAAGCCGATAATACTGTCTCTGAGACGAAAATGATAGTCAGTAGCTGCCATAAGGCGGCATCATTTGCCGCTCAAGGCCACGAGCGAGTCAAAAAATACGAAACAAGTAACGAAAAGCGCCGCTTGTCGCACGATTCGTGCTACTAATAGATCACACACACATTTCAACTACTTCAAGGGCGTTCGTAAATAGCATTTGATTCACAAGCGGGATTCGATGCTTTGCCTGCCCATGAAAACCCTACAGAGACTCATTCAAATAGCCACTCTCATCAATTTGCTCTCTATTTCGCACACATTGCAGGCGGAAGCGCTTCCCACGCAGGGAGACTCGAATCAATGGACTTCGAAATGGATTCTCTGGCAGGACTTCAGCTTAAGCTACTTAAATGGTGACAACTACCGCGTCGACCCTGACAGGCAACAAACAGTGAGCTTTGAACATGTCAGCGAATGGAGAATCGGCGACAGTTTCCTATTCATCGATTACCTCGATTATTTGGATACAGACGAAGAAGAATCTGCTTTCTACGGAGAATTCTCGCCACGCTTAAGTCTAGGAAAAGTTACCGACTACGACTGGAGCCTAGGGCCTATCGACGACCTGTTATTGGCAAGCACCTACGAATTCGGCGAGGGTGACGTGGAAAGTTTGCTATATGGCATCGGAATCGACCTCAGCTTTCCTGGCTTCGATTACTTTCACTTAAACCTCTACTATCGCGATCCGCAAAACAATGGCTCGCGTGGTTGGCAATTGACCCCCTGCTTCGGCTACACATTTCCCGTCGGAAAATCAGAAATCCTGATTGATGGCTATATTGATTATGTTTTCGCCTCAGAAAATTCCAACTACCATACCAACCTACACATTAATCCACAGATAAAGTACAATCTCGGCAAATTACTCTGGGATGAATCTCATCGTTTATACGTTGGGGTCGAATATGACTATTGGACAAATAAATACGGGATCAAAGACAGTAATGCCTTCCGCACCGATCAGAATACTTACAGCTTACTACTCAAATATCATTTCTAATCTTCCCATCACAATGCAGCAAACACCAAGCAGAAAAACATGCTAAAATTTTTTCAATTCGAAGCACACAAGACCAACCTCAGAACGGAGCTCATTGCTGGTCTCACCACCTTCACTGCGATGGCATACATCTTGGTCGTCAACCCGATGTTATTGGGTAACGCAGGTATGGATCCTCAAGCAGTAATGATAGCAACGGCAATTGCCGCAGCTATCGGATGTTTTTTAATGGCTTTCCTAGCTAATTATCCAATTGCCCTCGCCCCGGGAATGGGGACCAATGCCTATTTCGCATTCATTATTGTATTGGGAATGGGGATTCCATGGCAGGGGGCCTTAAGCCTCACCTTCTGGAACGGCATCATCTTTCTGCTACTATCCGCGTCCGGGATCCGTAAGCAAATTATCGACGCGGTGCCCAAAGGCTTACAGGTCGGCATTCAAGCGGGCATCGGTTTCTTCATCGCATTGCTAGGCCTCAAAGCCGCAGGTTTAGTGCAGGCCAGTCCCGCGACCATCATAACACATGGAGACTTCAGTAATCCTGTTGTATTGCTGGGATTAGGCGGCTTATTTGCCATTTGCATTCTGACGGTTTGGCGCATCCCTGGAGCCATCATTATCAGTATGCTTGCACTTGCGATCAGTGGTTTATTCATACTGACCCCGGAAAGCACTGCGCAGACCCCGACAATGATCACTACGATCCCAGAGAATTTCTTCGCACTGCCCTCCGGACTGGGTGAAACATTCTTACAACTCGATTGGTTGTACCCGTTCAAAAATTTTGCATCATTGCAAGTGCTCTTCGTATTGCTGATCCTAGATTTATTTGATTCAGTCGGTACAATCATCGGTCTCTCGCGCCGCGCAAAGCTATTGGATGAAAACGAGCAATTACCTCGAGCCAATCGTGCCCTAAGCGCAGATGCCATGGCCTCCATATGCGGAGCCCTATTAGGCACTTCGACCACTACCTCTTACGTAGAATCGGCAGCCGGAATCGAAGCTGGAGGACGCACTGGGTTCACCAGTGTTGTGGTGGGTCTTTGCTTTCTAATCGCAATTTTTTGCTATCCAATGATCGCAGCTATACCTGCAATTGCAACTGCGCCAGCTTTGATTTTTGTCGGTCTATTAATGGGCGAAGGCCTACGACATGTTCCTTATGAAGAATACACCGAACGCGTAACAGCCATCTTAACTGCAATCACAATTCCACTCTTCTTCAGCGTAACGCACGGCATCGCCATTGGCTTCTTACTCTACATCTTTCTACGAGTCACCAGTGGCAAAGCCAGACAACTGCACTGGATGACTTATGCAATTGGTGCCATGTTTGTACTCTTTTATATCGTCGAGTGACACATGCCCCCCGCAAGACAAGCCACAGCGTTAACCGAATCGATAGCGATTCGGAAATAAAGCTTTAATGATTCATAAAATATGCCGTCGCACATTGCTATATCAACCGAACAGCCCATAATAGACATTTCTTAAACAATCATTAGAATATGTGGATCCACGCAAGCTGCTCTCTCGATTTCAATATCACAGTGGCGAGTCCATTCCTATTCATGCTACGACCGCGCAGTGGATGGCAGCAATGGGTCGGACGCGAAGAATATGTATTAAGCCCCGGCATTCCGGCAGTCGAGTTTACCGATCCGTTTGGCAACCTCTGCCAACGTCTGATGGCCCCGCCTGGCAAATTTTCGATTCGAACCTCTGTGAATGTTGAGTGCGCCGAAGCATCCGACTCTGCGCCGGGAGCGCACTTTGTGGAAATACAGCAATTACCAGAAGAGACACTGCCTTTCCTACTTCCCAGTCGATTCTGCGAATCGGACCGTTTTAGCCACATGGCAGCATCCATTGTCACCGATCACAATCCTGGCTATGATCAGTGCACAGCCATCGTAGACTATATACGTCGCAGTATACGCTACACACCTGGAGCTGGTATGGACATAGTGAGTGCATGTGAAGTCAATCAACGCTCCGATGCCGTTTGTCGCGACCTCGCTCATTTAGGCATCGCCTGCTGCCGCGCACTTTCAATACCTGCACGCATGGTCGTTGGATATTTAGAAAACCTACACCCGATGGACCTACACGCATGGTTCGAAGCCTATGTCGGTGGCCGATGGTACACCTTCGATCCGACGCAGGACAATTTAACTGGAGGACGCATCGCAATCGCCTATGGACGCGATGCAGCAGATGTGGCCATCTACACACAATTCGGCAATCCGGCGGAACTGCTCGCAATGTCTGTCACAGTCCAACGAATCCAGTCTCCAGCTTAACTCCGATTGTAAACATACACAGTCTGTTAGTTGCTCCAAAGGGGCGTCTCGCTGCTAAGCAGCGTGGGCAACTTTAATTTTGCACGATTCTGATTCGGGCAAACTGCACATCCGTATCGACTAGAGGTGATGACACCTCAACCACCTCAACCTCTCCATCTGTAGCCAAGACCGCGGGCGCGCTCGATGCAGCCGTCCATTCGATCAAGTCGGAACTAAATTCGGCGATGTAGCGGATCCCAAGCCGTGCGGCATCGCTACGACGCAAGAAGCAGATCGTAAACTTAAGTGTCTCTCCCACTTCTTGCAATGACACCACCTCAGAGCCACGCTGCACAAGTCCGCCCTCGCCCAGCTCGAGCGTGACACCAGTGTGATTCACATCCGGATCCAAGCCGAAGGCAAACAAGAGTAAATTAGGTAGCACATTTCCATTTACCGATGCTCCCGTGTCTTCCAGGTCTAATTCTGGATATTGCTCGACCCATGCATGATAAGCCCCGCTGACAATACGTGCAATCGTGCCCGGCGAGCCGATCTCATCCGTATGATTCGCGGCCTGAAAGGCACCATTCTCCCCCAGAGAACTGAGCTGTGAGATGATTGCAACGTTGAGCCCATCCGCATTGTCAAATGTCGCATACGGGCCCGACGCGGAAGCTCCAAAAGCAACATTGGCGCGGCGGACGTTATTCGTATCATACAAATTAACCGCATCTCCGCCCGTGCTCAAGCCAACACCCGAGCCCGAGTAGCCACCGATCTGGAGCCCCGCAGGCAGCTCGCCATCAAACCAGAGATTCGCGAATGCGGTTTTCGCATTCGTGAGATGAGTCACCAGTTCTATAAAGATCACCGACTCGCCGGGCGCGATACTGGTAATTCCCATCAGCGGCACCGCCGCCACAGGCGACTCGGATCCATCATCCATCTTCCAGTCAGTAATATCGACGGTGCGTGCTCCAATATTAGTCACTTCAAACCAATCAGCACCCAGCGGACTGTTACCGCTACTCCACGGAGCCACTTCCGAAATCACCAGCTGCCCCGTAGCAGCCACTCCAGGAGAACCAATTTCATTCACATCATTGACAGCAATAAAGGCCCCCTGATATCCAGCCACACTCAATAGCTCGACATCTCCGGCATCGATCCCTTGCGAATTATCAAAAGTGGAGAATGGTGCCGTAGCAGGTGAAGCCCCAAAAGTCACACTCGCTTGCAAGGCTCCCGTTGCATCATAAAGATGTACCCCATCGCCATTAGAACTCAGCCCGATGCCGGAACCATCATAACTGCCAAGCTGCAACTCAGCAGGAGCACTGTCTCCAAACCACGTAATGAGGAAAAGAGCTTCAGTTGTCGGTAAGTCGTCTGTTTCTAGGAATATCACCGATTCGCCCGCAGCAATCGAACTAATGCCACTCAAAGCGACTGCATTAGCGAAACTACCCGAACCATCATCCATTTTCCAACCAGTGATATCAACCGCCGCCCCACTGGTGTTTGTGAGCTCAAACCAGTCTACCCCGATCGGGCTATCACCGCTCGACCATGGTGCGATCTCGGAGATGATCAATGCAGGAGCTGGCGCAAGCTCCACCACTTGATCCCCCACTTCCAGAGTATACGAAGTGGACACATCAGGATGGCCACCGAGCGAGCTATCAACCACCTCGATCGTCACCGTATAAGACTCCTTTGACTCAAAATCCAAAACTGTGCCGGCCTTTAAGAATAACTCAAAACCGTCGATCTCAAAATAGGCGGTATCCGCGCCGGTGATCATGAACTCATTGCTGCCCAAGCCGTCATCCACGATGACGACGTCTGCCAGTTTCAGCGCAAAAGTGGTGCTGCTATTCTCCAAAATTGAATAAACCGTATTCTCAAGAACCACATCTGTCGGAGCCTGATTCTCCTGAGTCGCCGGCGCATACACCCAGAGTTGCGGATGATCACTATCACCGCCACCGTTCTCACTGACAACATAGAGATTCCCGGCTGCATCCATCGTCAAGCCCTCGTGCTGTTGGTTCGCAACGGATAAAGGATTCCCTAAGTCGGAGGTAATATTCAGTGTGCTCAAGATATTTCCCGCACGGTCGATATTGACGATGCGTGCATCTTCTTGCCCTAACAACAGCAAGTTCCCTTCCTGAGCTTGGCCGCTCATCGCAGGCAAGTTTGACAAGGCAAACACATCCGCGAAATCGGACATGCCAGCCAATGAAGGATCAAACAGATTAACTGAATTCTCGGTCGTAGCCGAACCATTCGACGCAGTGCCGGCATCGAAATCAACAGTCGTGTGAAAAATGCCCATGGGTGAAATCTCCTTCAGACAAATGAAGCCTTCAGTCAGTGGATCATACGACAGTCCTTCAGTCCCCGTGTTATCAACAAAGGTGCCAATTTTTACCGTCTTCGTATCCGCCCGCGACAAAGTAGTGCCTGCAGCGTATGTGAACCGGACCAATTGACGGTCGCGCTCCTCTGCGAATACAAACTCTCCATCGCCAATATATGTGATCCCCTCTGGATCATAAAAGTCGGTGCCCTGAGCACTCGCGCCTAAGGCCATAGTCATAGTATCGATCAACTCCCCGGTCTTAGAGACTTGCGTAATAGAACGACCACCATCGCAAACAATGAAGAGTGTATCCGTATCCCAGTTGTAAGCGACACCAGAGGCCTCTTGCGTCAAAAGATTATGCGCGGGCGTCCCCTCGGGCAAGGCAGTGCGCGTAGGTTCAGGCAGATCATAACGGCCGACACGCACATAGGTAGATAAATCAACAGAGCTCACTCCAGCCACTACCGATACGGTCACTGTATCTGAATCCACACTACCCGCACTATTCGTCACGCGCGCCCAATAGTGAGTATCTTCAGCAAGCACCGAAGTGATGAATGTAGCACTAGTCGCACCAATCACGGGCTGACTAATATCTCCCGACTCTCCGATATACCATTGAACAGTGGGCTGTGGTAAACCTTCGGCACGAACTCTCAATGTCGTGACACCACCACTTGCAATGGTCGTGCTGCCAGGCTGAGCCGCGATGCTCGGTGCCACCGCGTCATCATTAATGATGGTGCCGGTACCACTGGCGTTCTTAATAATGGTGCTTCCAACACTATCCACCAGATTAGACAGAGTGATCACAATCGTCTCATCCGGCTCTGTAATTGCATCTCCATTCACAGGCACATCGATCGACTGCTCGAAAGTGCCCCCAGCCGTAAAGCTCAGTGTTCCCGCGTCTAAAGTTATATAGTCCACCCCAGCACTTGCACTGCCTCCTGTCACGGCATAGTCCACAGTGAATGCGGTATCTGAAACATTACGCACCACTGGCATAGAAAGAACCACCGTTCCCGCATCCCCCTCGGCGACCGAAGCATCTCCGATACTGATCGAGGGAATAATCACACCTTGATTTCCCGGCGAGCCAATTTCGGAAGCGGGCGCAACCGCAGTGAACGTGCCAAAGTTGCTTCCCGTAGCTGCCGTGTAACGTGGACTCTCAGTGCCCGAAGATGGCACCCAGACCAATGCGACGGTCGCATCACCGCCCCCCGCAACACCCGCATGTTCACTGGCTAGGCTCATTTCAGAACCGTCCTCTAGTTCGAAGCCACCGCCCGCATAACTGAAGAAGAAAATTTCATTACCGGCGTCATCAAAGAACGAAACTCCATCGCCCTTCCCCAAGCCCGGCGCTCCAACCGACTGAAAAACTTGCACACTGGCATCCAAGCCCCACCACGCACGAAATACGGCGGGATCAGATTCGGTGAAAATCACAGACTCGCCTGCAGCAATTTGACTGCCCTCCGGCAAGGCCCATGCTTCAGCCGACACCGCAGAACGACCACTATCATGCCAACTATAGCCACTCAGGTCCACGGTGCTGTTCCCAAAGTTTGTCAGTTCCCAATAATCCTCAGCACCGCTAGGCGCACCATCCGACTCGCTGGTCAACACCTCAGTCAGTAATACATTGATCGATAAAACATCTCCATCATCCTCGACCACCAGATCTGCAGTGCCAGAATTCGCGTCGCTGGCAATTGCAGTCACCGTGACGGACTGCGAACCGTCTGGAAAACTATCATCGACTGCCGTGACATCGAAATCTGCCGACGCATGCCCAGCAAGAATGGTCACCGAAACA
This sequence comes from Thalassobacterium sedimentorum, assembly GCF_031127905.1. Taxonomy (GTDB): domain Bacteria; phylum Verrucomicrobiota; class Verrucomicrobiia; order Opitutales; family Coraliomargaritaceae; genus Thalassobacterium; species Thalassobacterium sedimentorum. The sequence goes on from NZ_JARXIC010000034.1 coordinate 33,697, forward strand.
GGCACACTCGCTTCACCCGCGTCGCTGGAAGTCAGCTCAACTAATAAATCTGTAGTAGTATCCCCACTACGTGTGACGGTTCCTACAGCAGCGGGGTTAGCCGCACTCTCGGCAAAGGTGCTAGGAGACACCACCACACTTAGATCAAAAGCTGGGCCACTACTCCCGGCATCCAATAGTCCACTGCGTCCGGGACTACCGAAATCACTTGCATTGAGCGCAGATTCCGTAGTTGCAAAGGTATATCGCGGCGACTCGCTGCCAAATGCAGGATCGATCACCAAAGATTGAGAATCCAGTGTGCCCCCGGCCGATGGGCCCGCATGTTCACCCGCGGAGCCACTGCCATCAGATAGCGTAAAGCCCCCGGCCTCATAGCTAAAGAAAAAGATTTGATTATCCGCATCATCAAACAAGGCAATGCCATCATCCTTACCGAGCCCCGGTGCGCTAGCATCGCTAAGCACTTGAACACTCTCAGCGATCCCCCACCAATTACGAAACACCGAAGCATCTGCCGCGGTAAAGATGATCGACTCTCCGGATTGAATAAATGTCCCGGCTGGAATGGGAACCACCCCCGCAGTTTCACTATTATCATCCCAAGACCAAGCACCTAGATCGATCGGAAGTAATCCTACATTCGTCAGCTCCCAAAAGTCCTCCCCGGAAGCGTATTCCTGATTGGATAGCAACTCGGTCAAAATCAGAACATCTGCAAAAGTTTGTTCGCTGACAATTCCTGGAGATGCCAGATCGCCCGCATCAATGGTCGATGCACGCGTACCCAAAGTCAGCCCATCGGCATAGGTATAACGCGGCGAATGAATTCCATACCTAGGATCGATCACCAACGATTGAGTTTTTGATAAACCACCAGCTGACAGCCCTGCATGATCCCCCAGAGCCGAACTTCCGTCTGCAAGTGTAAAGCCATCCACATCGTAGTTAAAAAAGAAAACCAACTGATCCTCATCGTCAAACAAGGCGATCCCATCGCCCCCACCCAAGCCGGGTGCATCCGGATCCACAATCACCTGCACACTGGCATCCAAGCCCCACCAAGTGCGAAAAACAGATGCATCCGCCGATGTAAAGATGACCGATTCCCCTGGAGCGATCAGAGTGCCCTGAGGAATTTCAACGACCCCGGGGGTTTGGCTATCATCGTCCCAAGACCAGGCAGATAAATCAACTGCGGCAGTGCCGACATTCGTCAGTTCCCAAAAATCTTCACCTCCAGCAGATTCCTGATTGGATAGTAACTCCGTCAATAAAAGACTTTGAGCAGATAAACCCGCCCCCATAGCTAATGAAGTAGAAACAAGCAATGAACGGCAGATTAGTTGAGTTGAAAACATTGTGATAAAATCGACAAAAGTCGATAAATTGAAGATTAGGTAATGTGTAGTTCAACACCACACCTCGTCATCAATCTACATATATTCAACGCGAAAAGTAGTCAGCGAAGCCCTTGCCAAACGATTTAACATTGGCTCCTCGCAACAGTCACTCAACTGTAACCCAAAGCTCAATTATACCGATTCTCATAATTAATGCGCATGTAGTGGTCTCAAGTAGCGTTTACTGAAGCGCGAATCCACCCATTACCAAATAGGCGTATGACACGGC
>NZ_JARXIC010000035.1 GCF_031127905.1 Thalassobacterium sedimentorum
ATCGCGAACGTGTAGATTCATATTTTTAAGCGAGAGCACCAGACAATCATAGAAGGCGAAAAAGTACAAGCTTAAAGTTTAACAATGTAGAATTAGGCAATAAGTTCAAAGTGATTAGCATACTTGCGCCAACGTCGCGTGATCGTTTATGCCCTCTGAGTGCTCGCGGGCGTATTCGAAGTAGACATATGTTCGACTGCGAATAACTCTGCTCTCAATTAATATTCAAACAATCAAGACACCATGGAAATCCTGAGCAATGGATGATAACACAAGAAAACAAAAACTAATCACTTTATTCGAGGTTACGGGGTCGTCGCTCGCCATAGTCTATGCGCTCCTAATCGCCTCAAATACAGGAAATGAATTGCTTGGATTTACACTACTGCTGATCTCTGCATTACTGTTTGCCGCTTGGGCGATAATAGACAAAAGATGGGCATTCCTATTGCTTCAGTTCTTCTATGCTGCATCTGCAATCATCGGTTTGATTCGATGGAATTGAAATCTGATCAGGAGAGAATTAATTCTCAGCAGGCATCCATCGTCTAGAAGCGTGCGCCTCACCGTTTAAGCTTAGTTGTGCTCACCATCGAATGACCGGCGTCCGCGAGGACCCCCTCGGGGATTCGATTATCCGATACGCTTAAAGATCGCGGCGGTGGGTTTGTCTTTGCCGGCCTTGCCGATGCGGCGTTGCAGTTCCCAACCCGGGATCTGTGGCTCTAAGTTGCCGGGCAGTTCGAGTATCACGCGGGCCTCGGGGAGGGCGATGGCTTCGACTGCTTGGGTGAAGATGCGGCCGATCTCGTCGGCGATGATGTGGTAGGGAGGGTCGAGGAAGATTAAGTCGTAGGCGGGGCTATTGACGTCGAGGCTGAAGACGTCGCGGGATACGACCTTGGCGACTTCAGTATTCAATTGGCAACTACGCAGGGCGGCGCGTACGTTTTCTTGTAGGCATTTGAGGGCCGCGCGGTCGGTTTCGAAGAAGCTGGCACTGGCAGCGCCGCGGCTGAGTGCTTCCAGTCCGTAGCTACCGGTGCCGGCAAAGAGGTCCGCCACGCGGCAGCCTTCGACGCTAGGCCCCAGGCTGGAAAAGACCGACTCGCGCATGCGGTCGGTCGCGGGGCGGGTGCTGTCGCCTTTGGGGGCTTTGAGTGGAATGCCACGTGCGCGGCCGCCTGTTATACGCATGATGATTGGTACGTAGCTGGGTTGGCTTTGCCGCCCAGTCCGATGGGGGGCGGATCTTGGATGCGAGCGGGCGGCGAAGCCAACCCGGCTACGATAGCATGTTCGACGTTCATCGTACCGCTTGCCAGACGCGCAGTAGGCTTTCGACGAGTTGTGGGAATTCGCCGAGTGGCACTTGGCTGGCGGCGTCGGAGATGGCTTTTTCGGGGTTCGGGTGTGTTTCGAGAAAGACACCATTGGCTCCGGCAGCGATGGCGGCGCGAGCGAGGGGGGCGACATATTCGCGCTGTCCGCCGCTGATACCGCCGGCACCTCCGGGGATCTGCACGCTGTGGGTGGCGTCAATAATTGTCGGGTGGCCGTTGCCTGCCATGATGCTGAAGCTGCGCATGTCGACGACAAGGTTTTGGTAGCCGAAGGTGGTGCCGCGGTCTGTTTGCCAGATTTCTGCCGCGCCGGCTTCTTCCAGTTTATTGGTGACGAACTCCATTTCGTAGGGCGAGAGGAACTGGCCCTTTTTGACATTGATCGCGCAGTCGGTGGCGGCCGCCGCGACCAGTAGGTCGGTTTGACGGCAGAGAAAGGCAGGGATTTGCAGCGCATCCACGACCTCGCCTACTGTGGCGCATTGATCAGGTGTGTGGATGTCGGTGATTGTCTTGAAGCCATATTCAGCTTTAATGGTTTGGAAAATTTCCATGCCTGCTTCCAGGCCGGTGCCGCGGTCGCTGCCGATGGAGGTGCGGTTGGCTTTGTCGAAGGAGCCTTTGAACAGGATGTTGAGTTCCGGGTGCTTTTGTTGGAGCGCCGCCAGCGTGTCGGCTACAGGGCGGCAAGTTTCGAGGCTTTCGAGTGAGCAGGGGCCTGCTAGCACGAGTAGCTTTTGAGGATCATAAATCATGGCAGAATTAAGGGAGGGTTTTACAGCGACGCCAAGCTTTCTTGTTATACTGTGCTGTGGATACATTGTTTCTCTGTGCTTTGTCCTTTTCGTTTTGAGAGAATCTTTCTATTCTTAATCTGTGTCTCGATATTTAACCACCTGTTTCCTGTTATTCATGACTGCATTGGCGCTGCCAGCCGATGAAGTTGTAGATTATTTGAAACGCTACACTGGACGTTGGGTGGGAGATTTTACAATACATTCCACGGCCACAGGTTATAGTGAGACGTTCCCAGTAGAGCAGCGTTATTGGTTGGAGGATGGTCAGTTACATGGTATCGCTGTGTCAGAGACCGATCATGGTATGCAGGTCGCTAAGTCGCGTACTTATATTCAGCATGGTGAGCTGCGTTCGGAAGTCACTCAAGGCAAAGTGATTGAGCAGTTTATGGGAGTGCTACATGACGCTGGCATTGTTTGGCTACCCGCGGATCGCAAGCGTGTGACGGATTATCAGATGAAAGAAGAGTTTGTAGTGCAGGAGACGGGAGAAGCGTGGTTACATACTGACGGGTTTGATAGTTATGTGTATCAGGATGGTTTGGCTCACCTGGTTTATCGTGGACGCCTGGTTAAGCAGGTCGACTAACGGTTTTAATCTGCGCCGATGTAGTTGGCTAAATGGGTTCGGACGGCAGGTTCGAGTTCCGCGGTCTTGATCCATTTGAGAGCTTGGTGGGGCTGTGTGCGTGCCCATTGATTGATACTGTCAGTGAGGCGTAAGACACGTTGATCTGGGTCGCTTATTGCATTGGCCCAAGTGGCGGCAGCTTCAGGTTCGAAGCTTTGGATCGTCTCGCTGAAGCCATAGATTGCAGCATCGCGTAATGGTCCGAGTGTTTGTTGACTGAGCCATTCTGAGGCTGCGATGGAGTCGCTTTCTGCCCATACTTGCATGAGCTTATTAGCATGTTCGGTTGAATAAATCGGATCGTCCGACGACATTTCACTTAGCCAAAGAGCGGTGGCGGCTGGGTCTTCCTGAGCGCGACCGGTTATGAGCGAAGTGATTGCTTTGTCTGCATGTGGAGCGCCGGCTAGGTCGCGGACGAAGGCTTCTGCTGCAATTGGAGATTGTTGGCTGAATTCGCGGATGGCTTGCTGTAGTAAGTCGTAGTTACCGTTGAATTCTGCTTCGCTGAGGGCCCACACGCTCGCGGCTTGAGCGTCGATTTGGATCCATGATTCGGCTAATGCGAGCGTGGCCTGTTGCCGGATGGGACCTGTGGGTAATGTCGAGACCCATGCGGCAGCGGCTGAGGGATCCGCCTGTGCCCATTGAGTGGCCAGGGCTTTTGCTGCGGTTGCTTTACTGCCATCGTTGGCCATGCCGTCGACCCATTCAGCTGCAGCGTTTGGATTACGTTGCGCCCAGAGTTCGACGCCATTATTGAGCGTTTCTAAGCGTGCGAGGCCCTGTGCGTTGGATTCGAGCCAAAGTAATGTAGACTCGGAGTCTTGGGTTGCCCAGAGTGCAACGACCTCGAGCATCCCACGCAGGCGTTCGCTGCCGGAGTGCTGGTTTTGCAGCCAGGCCATCGCTGCTTCCGGATCTTTTAGTGCGCGCCGGCGCGCTTCGGCAAGGAATGCATCGTTGGGCTCCGCCCATGTATTAGTAGTTATCGGCTGTGTAATTGGCAGTAGTAACGGCCGACGCGGGGTTGTGGGACCCTCTGGTCTCGTATCGATTGGGGTGAGAATGGGGATCTCGCTATTGATACTGGTGAGAAGTGGGATGCTTGGGTTAGCGCTTTCAGTTTCAATGCGTGACAATAAAGGAATCGAGGCCTGTTGTTTGTCGGCTTCCAGGTTCTTCAGCTTCTGATGTAGGTGGGCTATGTATAAAAACGCGCCTACTAGCGTTAGTATGGCTAATAATATAGGCGTTTTGGGGGCAAGCCGTGGGCTCATAGCTGGAAAAAGGCTTTAGTGTTTTGGCTGCTACAAGTGGCGAGTTCTGATAGGCTGATCGCCAGCGATTCGGCGCAACGTTCCGCAATGTTTTTTAAGTAGGCTGGCTCGTTGGGTTTACCGCGATGTGGTTCGGGAGTTAGGTAGGGGCAGTCTGTTTCAAGCATGAGCCGTTCAATGCCTTGCTGGCGTAGTGCTTCGCGGACATTTGTAGCACTTTTATAGGTGGTGATGCCAGTGAATGAAGCGCGTCCGCCGCGTGCATTGATCTGAGCGATTTCTTCAGCTCCATAGGTAAAGCAGTGGTAAACGATGCGTTGCCAGTCGATGCCCGACTCGTCAATCAACTGAACACTTTCGGTAAAAGCTTCGCGGCTGTGGATGATCACCGGGCAATCTAGTTCACTTGCGAGCATCAGTTGTTGGCGAAAGGCGGCTTCTTGCAGTAAGATCGTCTCGCCTGCTTGTAGCGGGTCTTTGGGCAGGTGGAAGTAGTCCAGTCCGATTTCGCCGAAGGCGACAGGTGCGTGTGGTGGTATAAAAAAAGTGCTAATTTGGCTAACTGCATCTGCCCAATCTTCGTCGACATAGCAGGGGTGTAGGCCGACGCTGTAGTCGATTCTACCTGGATAGTTCGCGTGCATTTCGCGGTAGGATACCCAATCCGCAGGCGATGTGCCCACCGTGATAAAGTGCTGCACACCTGCACCCGCAGCCCGTTCCAGCATTGGCTCTAATTCACCTTTGTCCTTAAATCCTTTTAGGTGGCAGTGGCTATCGATTAGTTCCATAAGCTTAAAGAGATTGCCAGAAATTCGTGAACTGGAAAGCGTAAATTAACGCTGCTGGTTTTAGGGTTTTAGGCTATTTCGGGGCGAGTGGGCCCTTTGAATAAGAACCATACGACTATTAGACAGGCCCAGTAGCTAAGTCCTCCGATGATTTCGTGCATTAGGTAATAATGCTCCATCAACGATGGGGCGAGCAGCACAATGATCACTATGCGTAGCGTGTTAAAGGCAAAGCCGAGGAAGGCAGCTGTCAGCACATTCAGACCGAGCTTGAACATATTCAGGCGTTGGTGAATCGCCAGCATCAGGGCGAGTAATAAGCTGGTTAAAATGACGCCGAAACCATTACATTCTGAAGCGACGTGGAAGGGGTGTTCGTTCACTAATAGAATGAGCATTGGTGGCCCAGTCTCTTGGCCGATGAGTCCCAGGTTCGTGCTTTGGCCGAGTCGTTCGAGTGCATAGCCGCTCCATTGACCTGCTAGTGAGCGTAGGGGCCAGTCGAGAGGTTGCATGAATATACTCAGCAGTAGGAATACGCAAAGTGTTCCTGCCACTGTTCGAGTCAGACGTAGTGTACCCTCGCCGAAGATAAAGCGAATCGCTGCGGCGAGTGCGCAGCAATATGCAGGAATGATGAGTAGATTTAACCAACTCGTGTGTAAAAAGCTGGAGGTTAGGTAGGTGGCGCCTAGTAGCAAATATGCAGTGAGTAATGCCCGTCGAGCTGCTAGATTTAGTTCCAGTGGGCGTTCAATCGTTACGCTACCGAAGCGTACAAGTAGTATTGACGCCGCAGCGAGGACGATCAATGCATTTAAGATGCGGCTTTGATCATTCGCTGTTTGCGCAATCCACATGGTCACTGGCCAGAGAGACGCGCCGAGTAGGCCGAATAAGACGCAGTTGATCCAGAAGTCCGATTGACGGTATTTCTGGTGGAAACTAGCGACTAGTTGTTGTCGAATGGGCATGAAGAGCAAGTTGAAAGCTGTGCACCAGCTGTGCGAGAGCTGATTGTATTCAGACTGTTGATTTTCTTCGCGGTTCCAAGGACTCGGCTAAGTGGTTTGTGTCGAGTTCGGGAAGAATAAAGCCGAAGCGTGCGCCGCCTTCTTCGGGTATTTCGGCGTAGAGTGTGCCACTGTGTGCATCTATGAACTCTTTGCAAAGCAGCAGGCCCAGGCCACTGCCTTTCTTTCCTGTTGTATCCGTGCGGATGGAGCCGTATTCTTTTGGTAGGAAGAGATTGTCGATCTCATCTTCCGGCAGGCCTATGCCATTGTCGGTGATAGTGAAGTGTCTTGCGTTCGGAATTGTGCGAATGGCGACCTTTACCCAGCCGCCTGGTGGCGTGAACTTGATTGCGTTGTTGACGAGGTTTCGCAAGGTGGCGGCAAGCATATCGATATCTGCGCTCAGCAGTGGAGTGCCCTCGAATGAAAATTGAAGCTCGATGTGCTTCGCTACGGCCTGAGGTCGTAATTCGTTCAAAGTTTTTTGGACGAGTGATCGCAGGTCCAGCTTTTGCTTGTTTGGGTGTAGTTGGCCCTGTTGGCCCCGGGCCCAGGTGAGTAATCGAGTGAGTAAGTCGTATGTTTTTTGGCAATTGTCTCGTAGTTCGGGAACATCCTTTGCGGGGATACCTGTGCGCTTATATTCGTAGTCCTGCATCAAGTGCAGTAGCGCTCCAACGGGAGATTTCATGTCATGTGCAATAATCGTAAAAAATTGATCCTTAGTGCGGTTTAATGTTTGGAGAGCTGTGGTGCGTTCTTTGACGATTTGCTCCAAGTTAGTATTGATTGTTTCCAGCTGTAGGCTGCGGTTCTTGAACTCAAGATTCAGATTGGTGTAGCGACGGATTAATATGATAAGAAAGCAAATGCCGAGAAGTAGTGGGCCCAGGTATTCCCTTCGTGGGGCGAAGGGTAGAATGCCGTGAGCAGTGAGCCCATTATATAGCATTACGATATAAAAGAGCCAGAAGCTCCCCGCAATAATTCGTTGGTCGGTGTTGCCGTCGATGGCTGCTACGGTTAGAGTAATGGATAGGACGAATAATGTGATTAAGGCGAGGGTATCAAAATACAGATAAAAGCTGGATAGGTTGGTACTGCCGGTGAGGGATAAGCCGATCGCAAGTAATAGAAAAATCAGATGCGCCATCCAGACTAATTGATAGCAGTAATAGCGGCCTTTGCCGTATAGAGCGTGAATGAAGGCAGCCATTGTAATGGGAAGGGAGAAATAGCAGCCGGCTGCGAAAAATTGCCAAAGAATGGGGTGGAAGAGAATCAATTGTTTTATTTGTGACTCAGTGATCGGTATACAGCCTAGGTTGATAAGGAATACCCCCAATGTGAGTACTGGAATGCGCCAGCAGAACATGGTCGAGCCAAGCATAGCAATGCCGCCGACAATGAGTGCCAGTCCGAGCGTGATTGGGAGCAAGTCTTGGCGGATCATATGTTGTAGGTGTGCATATTCACTGCCGAGGGAAATGTCGCCCCAAAGCCCGATGTCAGAGTAATCTGAGTACACTCTAAAATAAAGCGATTTGCCTGAACTATTATGTGGCAGCTGAATTAGATGCCAGGGCCAGCCTTGAAAGTTGCCACTGCCATCTTCAGCAAAGTTACCGTAAGTGTAGATGCGCTCTGCTTCTAGATAAACTTCGACGAGTAGATCGACACTTAAGATGAAGAGCGAGTGGCCGGGTAATTTGGTCTCGGGAAGGTCGTAGCGATACCACACATTATTTTGCCCCTCGCGGAAGGGAGGGTCACTGGGAAATCCGATTGGCATCCAAGCTAGCTTATCACTGTCTTGGGTCCATTCTGGCACGCCATTTATTATAGGAGAATCGCCCCAGCGGTAATGCCAAGTGCCAGTGAGAGGCTCGCGCTTAAGTTGATCATGACTGATTGCTTCCAGGGGGGAGGTTGCTAGGGCGCCTAGAAAGAGGCATAGATAGCTCCAGTTTTTTAGGAAGTTAAGAGAAGTGAAAGGCACGTTATTTCGATTGGGATGAGGAGTTTAACTTATTCAAAATCCACCACCGGTGCGCTCGCGGCTTCGCTGACAGCTTCGAAGTAGGCCTCCTTCTTTTCGAAGCCCATATTATTGGCGATCAGCACGGCAGGGAAGGTGCGGATGGTGGTGTTGTAGGCCTGCACACTTTCGTTGTAGCGGCGGCGCTCGACGGAAACGCGGTTTTCGGTGCCAGCGAGTTCGTCCTGTAGGCGTAGGAAATTTTGGTTCGATTTGAGGTCGGGGTAGCGCTCGGAAATCACCATCAGCTTGCCTAAGGCAGCTTCCAGGCCAGTCGCCGCTTGAGCTTTTTCGGAGACGCTGCCCGCTTGGGCCCATTGGCTGCGCAGGGCCGTGACTTCGGTCAGCACCTCGCGCTCCTGCTTGGCAAAGCCCTTGACGGTATTGACCAAGTTCGGGATCAGGTCAAAGCGGCGCTGCAGCACATTCTCTACTTGCGCCCAATTGGCGTCGACGGCTTCGTCCTGTGTGACGATGCGGTTATAGATGCCTTTGATGTAAAAATACCCGATCAATACCATCAGTAGCACTACGCCGAGTGCAATGAGAGAGCCAAATAGGCAGCCGTTTCTTTGTTGTTTCATCATAGGACTAGAGAGTTTTTTGCGGGAGGCAGTTTATTCGCCAGCATTCACTCGGTCGAGAAGAGTTTCGATTTGTTCCAAGTAGCGAGCCAATAGTGCGCGGTGATCTTGTTTTGTTGCTAAGCCTTGCACGCTTTGTGCCTTGAGCGTGTGAATACTTTCGAAGGCATCGATGGGGCTGTTTAAAGCAGTGCTCAGTGCGCGCGTGGCAGCCAACTTATCCGTGGGCACTGAGTCGCTAAAGAGGCGCAGCGCACCGCGGCATACCGTTTGAAAGGAGCTGAGTGAGTCGATTAATAGGTGTGGTAGCTCTTGCTGTGGTTTGCGAAGTTGCAAGTATGCCTGCCTTAGCTTGAGCAGTTTTGAGCGAAGTTCGAATTCGACCTGCTGGCGTAGGTGGGCGCGATTGACCTCGATGCCGCGCAGCGGATCGTCGCCATGGAGCACGCGGTGCGATTCCACAATGTCCAGCATTTCCATCGGAAACACATCGGCCGAGGCGCGAAAGCGCTCTGGAGTGAAGCAGAGTGGGGCGGGGTTGCCGGCCTGCTGCCATTTGGCACTGGGGGCACGTATTGCGTCCAGATTGGCCACGCTCCATGTGTCTGCGAGTAGCAGCAAATTGTAGTCGGAGCGCCCTGGGATGTAGTCGCCCGCCGCGGAAGAGCCGTAGAGGACCACTGCCTGTAGCTGACTCGCCAGCGCTGCTTTGATTGATTCAGTAAATGTTTCCGGTTTCATGATGATGTCTCCTTATTTAAAAATGTTTACCAGCCGCCGGATGCGCCGCCGCCTCCGCTCATGCCGCCACCAAAGCCGCCACTGCTGAAGCCGCCTCCGCCGCCGAAGCCCCCGCGCGAGGAACTGCCGCCGTAATAGCCGCCGCCACCGTAGTAGCGCCGTCGACCGTAGCGTCGACCGCCGTAGCCCCCTCCGCCTCCGCCACCTTGATTGCGAATCGCACTATAGATGACGAAGACCACGAATAGACTGAAAAATATAAAGACCAGTGGATTGTCGCGATCGCGCTTAGAGCTTTGCGGACGCGTTGCTTGCTGGGCGAGTTCGACCCCGTAGTGCTTGGCCACTATGTTGGCTAGGGCGAGTGCCCCGGCTTCCACGCCTTTTTTCATTTGATTTTGCTTAAAGTAGGCCAGCACATATTGATCACGGATCTGGCCTGCGCGTCCGTCGGGAATCACGCCCTCCAGCCCGTAACCGACTTCGATCCGCATCTTGCGCTCTTTTACTGCGATCAGTAGCATCACGCCATTGTCTTTGCCCGCCTCGCCGACGCCCCATTTTTCAAATAAGCGGTTGGTAAAGTCATCGATCTGACCGCCCTGCATAGAGGGCAGCGTCACCACCACGAGCGAGGCGCCGGTCTTGGCCCGCAGTCCATCCAGAATGCCACGCAGGCGTTGTTCCGTATTGCTAGACAGTAAGTTCGCGCGATCCGTGATGCTGCCTGTCGGCTCCAGTTGGGCGATCAATTGCTCGCTGGTTGCGGCACTCAGTGGAGTACTCAGTAAGAGTGCCCAGCCGCAAAGTAGAATCAGTATTCTTCGATACATAGAACTGTGCAGCCTTTCAGGAGCTCGCTTCAATGACAATGGGAAAGTCGTATCAGAACGGCAGATGCAGCATATATTTTTCTAGACCTTGCAGGAAATTTCGACTAATCTATTGATTGTCATGGCAGCTATTGAATATTCTGGAGAAATCCCCGCTGAACGCGCCAGCTGGGAGGAGCTGCATGTTCAAATCGCAGCCATTCATGCGAATGAGCGTTTGATGCAAATTTTGGGTGAGTTGCCGGATGAAATCCTGCTGTTGAATCAAAATCGGCAGATTATTTATGTCAATGAAGTCGCGCTCAAGTGCTTGGGCGTCCAGGACCCTGCAGAGGTCTATGGCTGTCGGCCTGGAGAGGTATTTGGCTGTGTGCATGCTAGCCAGGGGGCGGGTGGTTGCGGCACTTCCGAGCATTGCAGTTTCTGTGGCGGGCTAAGAGTGATTATGAATAGCCTGAACGGGTATGCAGATGTGCAAAAATGTCGTATCGCCCGTGCTGAGGGAGCAGCGCCTTTGGATATGATTGTGCATGGGGTTCCAATCAATGTGCTCGGGATGTCACTGTCCTTGGTGTGTTGTCAGCCCATTGCCAGCGAAAAGAACAAGCAGGTCGCCGTGGCGAGTTTCCGAGTTCAGCGCTATGCGGCCTATCTGGAAGAGATCTGAGCATGCTACAGACGATCTTTAATTTCTTAGTCCTTTTAGCCTTCGGCGTCATCCTTGTCTTTGTAGTGGGCACTGCTTTGCATTTTAAGCTTAAAAAGCAGAATAAACAAAGCCGCGAGGAAGCCTTGAAGGTGCAAAGCGACGAGCCCTCGGACTAGCGGCATCCACGTGCTGAGGGGGGGCGATAACTTGTGTCAGTGCATTAAATATATAATACATGACCACTAAAACTAAATCAGAGACTACAGCAGGCAAAGAAAGCTTTAGCAATGTTCAGGACTTGCTCGTCAAATCTTTAGGCAAGAACGATGCACTGACACAATCTGTGAATCAACGGATCCATTCTCGTAAGCTGGTGAAGAAACTCATCATTGCACGTAGCCAAGCCAAGCTTTCGCAAGCCGATCTGGCGCGTAAGTTGGATTGCTCGCAGAGTCGCATTTCGAAAATCGAAAATGGCAGCGACGATCAACTTCGTGTGGCGGATTTGAGCGCTTACTCCAAAGCATTGGATACGGGGATTATGTTCAGCATCGGTGAACCCAAACGCCACGCGGTCGAATCGATCAAACATCATGCTTTTCAGATTAAGCATCATCTGGATCAGCTTGCGTCCTTGGCACAAAAAGACGAACAGATCTCAACTGGAGTCGAAGACTTTTTTAGTGAAACGCTGTTTAATATGCTCAAGATCATCGAAGATTCCGCGCGTAAGCTTCCGACTCATTCAATGGAAGAGGATGATATCCTGATCTATTCGAATAAAGAAATCGAACAGGGGCAGATCTGCGAAGTTTGATGAAGAGGCCTAGCTAGAAAAGATGGGTAATAAAAATATGAAAGCTTCAGACTTTGAGCCTCTTACGCCGGAGGAGCGTGAGCAAATGTATGATCATGTGATTTACGAATTCGAGTCCGTTCTGGATTTGCCCAACTACCATGATGACGGCAGGCTTAAGGAGTGTGTGTATCTTAAGGCCTTAATTTCTTTTCGGCTACTAGACGATTTTTTCAGCTTCGACGAGAGCAAGAATTATAAGCCGGATGATGTGTTTGCTTGGCAATTTTTTGAAGAGGGTACAGTTCAACGCGATTTCAGGGGAAAGGAACATGTAGAGACTCAGTGTAACCGTAATCGTATAAACAAGCAGATCGCTCATCTCTCGAAAATGAGGCGAGATTCGAGATTGTGTGATTCTTCAAAGGCTTGGAAAATGGGAAACCTAAATAAAATACGACCCCGCATCGTCGCATTTTGCCAAGCCATCTTGAGTGAGCGCGAAGGGGAGTTAAGCCAGGAAACGCAGGCTCAATTCATGCATTTACTAGAACTTGCACGTAAATCTTATGGAGTCAGTAAAGATGCTCTGTGCGGGGAGACGTCAAATGTATCCGTCACTATCGCGAGTGTCTCAGTTCAACCTGCGTCTTGAGCTTGGGCGAAGGAGGAAGAGAAGGAGGGATCTACTGCCCCATCGCGACGCGGGCGTGACCACTTCGACAGGCTCAGGGACTAAGTGAAGTCGTGCCCCTGCCAATGTCAGCTCATACACGTACTGATGCCACTTCTCGGAATACATGATCTATAAGCTTGGCCTTTGCGTAGCCTCGAAACTTACCAGTCGTGAGCTCGTCGAATCGAGTTTCGGGAAGCGATCGGCATCGCCCCGGTTCCTAGCTTAAAAAGATATATCTATTAACCTAAAAAGATGAGTTGAATGCGTAAGCGACAGTTACCATCGGCGGATCATCGTTAGCTTTTTAAGATTTGAGAGGAAAAATAGATCTGCGCCGTGATTTTTTTTATGGGGAGTCGCGTTCTGCAAGTTCCGTCACCGAGGTTCATCCATTCATACGCAGACTCAGTATAAGCGTATATAAGTGAACATTAGCGGTTTTCGGCTAAGCCGAATCTACGTAATGGTGGCACTTGGTGAAATTGACTCAAAGTGTGAATTGAGCATAGGATTACACTATGATTAACAATACAGAATATATGGGGGACGAAGGCTATGCACTTATAGGAACAGCATTTGAAGCACACCGCGAACTAGGAGGCGGACTTAGCGAAGAAATCTACCAAGAGAGCATGGAACTGGAATTAGGATTCCGAAACATCGTCTTCTCATCCAAAGACGAACTCAGGGTCTACTACAAAGACCATCTCTTAAAGAAAAAGTATGTGCCCGACTTGCTCGTCTCCGGGGAGATCGTCACGGAACTAAAAGCCGTCAAGGCGTTGAATTCTGACCATGAACGGCAACTGCTCAACTACATGAGAATTACTCGTAAAGCTGTCGGTTACTTGGTGAATTTTGGACCGATTGAAAAACTGGAATGGAAACGCTACATGCTAAAAGAATTCATTCCATCATAACTGGACAAAGCCTACGCTGGCCTGAAGCCCTCATGCTCTGCATTTCCAGCATAGCTGGAGACCGCTTATAGGCACTCATATACGCTTATCCATTCATACGCAGACTTAGCATCGGCGTATATAAGCTCACCAATGATGAGTCATTGAACTTATTAAGCGCTTCGCCATTTTGGCGGGCAAGTATGTCCTCTATTTTTATTCCTAAGTTATTCTCTAGCATTAACTTGGTCGCCGGTATACTCACATTGAGTTAACGTAACTCATTATTTTAGGATTAGGACTAAACTTTTTTTCGAATTGGTATTAGGCTTGTCCTGGTAAAATGGCATAGTGGAATGCCAGAGCCTCCGGTTCCTCCTATTGAAACTGTTTCTGAAAATTCTCGAAGGCCGCTTTCAACTCGTTGAGCTCGCTCTGCAGCGTTTCTACTGTGGTTTCCAACTCCTGGATGCGTGCATCGCGACTGCTGAGCGGGCTAGGGGTGTGGACGACTGCTTGGTCGCCGGCATTTTCCGTTTCTGCTGCTGCGGGTTCGCCGGAGAGGAGGTGTTGATAACGCAGTTCCTTTTTGCCCGGGGAGCGGGGGAGTTGTGTCCAGAGCGGTCGGTCGACGTCTTCGCTGATCTCATTGAGCGTCGCCTCGACCTCGTCGGTGGTGGCAAAGGAATGCATGCGTTCGCAGCGGGTGCGCAATTCGCCGAGGGTCTGGGCGCCGCGCAGCAATAATACGGTGAGCAGTGCCTTGCCCGCTTTGTCGAGGCCGAGGTGCTCGTCGATGTTATGGCGATATTTAGCGACGCGTGAGCCGGCCACGTCGACGCGGAAGACTAGTTTGGCCTTTCTCAGGTCGTCGATCGATTCCAGCACGGTTTCTTCATCATATTCCACCACTGGCTGGCGGTTCGACTTTTGGTTACAGGCCAATAGCAAGCTGTTCAGTGTAAGCGGGTAGGCGTCCGGGGTGGTGGCCGCTTTTTCAAGTAAGCAGCCGAGCACGCGCGCGTCGACGGCAGTCAGAAGTGGGTATGTTTCGTTGTCCATGGAGTCTGTCAAAGCAGCTGTTGTGAGTTCTTAAAAGGCAGGTTTTAAGTGTGATGTCGATTGCTGTAAATAGTATCCGAGCAGGATTTTTCACTACGACGTGTACACCTGTGCCCATTGGATTCACGGATGCGCAATCCTTGGTCGTCGACCTCCCGTGGCATCCGCGCGATGCCGGGAATCTGCTGCGATATTGACTGCGATCAGTCCAGCGTGATCAAGCGGTCGGATAAATCGTTAAGGGCACTGCGGATTGCAGGAAAGGCTTCAGCCAGGCTTTGATAGAGAGCTGTGGTGTCGCTCTTATGACTGAATGGGTGCTGCGCGGCCGAGCGATAGGAGCCGCCCCCGACTGATTCGTAAAATGAGAGGGCTGGTGCGCCGCGCCGTTGACTGCGTTCTTCAATAGCTTGAGGGAAAATTCCAGTGAGGAATAGAAGGTGCTCTCCAGCCATGACATAGAGCTCATAGCGTTTGCCTTCGGGGCTGATTTCGATTTGTTTGAGCCAGTCGACAATATAGAAAATGCCTCGGCTACTGGTATGTGGATGAAAGCCTGCTTCTAAAAAAAACTCCAAGACGCCGGAGACGTAGTCGGCGAGTTCCGGGCTGTCTAAGCCGGAGCTTTTTAAGCTGTGCCGGCTGAGTAGGTAAAAGTAAAGGCGTGGGCTGATGCGCAGGGTGTCCGGGCTCGCGAGCACGTAGTCCAAGAGGGCGGGCTGGTCTAAAATCGTGTCGACGGTGGCGGGGTCGACCAGTAAGTAAGCGATCGCCTCGGCTTCGCGCGGACTGTCGCCGGCTAGCGCGGCGCTGATGAAGTGTAGGTCGTTGAGACTCAGTTGATGGCGATATTCAAGTCTAACCTTAGGCATGGGTTTCACTAAGCTTAATTGATGCCAAAATGCAAAACTGTGGCATGTTCTTAATACGATATTAATGCGAACCAGCTCCAGCTGTGCGGGCGATGTGGAGAGCTGTTTGTGACGGCAGTGAATGTGGCTGAGTTTTGCAGAATGTTTGCATTCGCCTGTCTTGCACAGGCAATGACTAACATGAAGCCAGATTCAGGGCCCAGCAGTGTGTATGCTTTGAATGAGTGTCATTTTTGACTCAAACCTAGTTTCTTCAGTTTTGGTTGCAGCACGCTGCGTACGTAGCTGTCGTGTGGGTTGTTTTCGGCGTAGTTTTGGTGGTAGCCTTCGGCGGGGTAAAAGGTGTCCAGGGCTTTTATCTCGGTCGCGATTTTATTGCCTGTATTGGATTCGTAAGCCTTGCGACTGCTTGCGATTGCCTCGCGTTCTGCATTGTTTTGATAAAGTAAGATACTGCGGTACTGCAGGCCGAAGTCGGGCCAGACGCCGTCGCTGCGGGTGGCATCGTGGGTGGTCCAGAAAAAGTCGATCAACTTGCGGTAGCTGATGACTTCGGGGTCATAAATGACTTGCACGACTTCCGCATGGGAGGTCTCACCGCGGGCGACCTGATAGTAAGTTGGCGAGTCTTCGCTGCCGCCGGCATAGCCGCTAACAACTTCGTTGACGCCCTCTAGACTTTCGTAAAAAGCCTCCACACACCAGAAACAACCTGCACCAACGACTGCGGTTCGCATGCCCTCAGGTACTTTGACGCTGGCGGGGCGGACATCTTTCTCTGATTTGCTGGCATAGCAGCCGATGGCTAAGAGTGAAAGAGCAGCGATGGTAGATAGGAGGAGCGTGTGTTTCATTCGGGTAAGATGCATCACTTCGTGAATAATTCCCTCTTTCGCTTCAGCTTTTGCAAGTTGTAATATGGACCGCGGATGCGTTATGCATTTTGCAAACCTCGCTCGCATGTAGTCATGGTGTTTTGCAATTCGACGGGAGAGAGACTTCTGTGTCTGCCTAATTGAATGCGTTAATATTCTAATTTTTATCAAATTTGGCATGGAAGATGTTAAACGTTATTCCGTCGCACGCCTGCGGCAGAATATACATAGACATAACAATAAAAACGGAGGACAATATGAAACGCACAAACGCTGCTATCGCCAACTGGGTCATCGAATTACGAGATGGAGCCTTACAGTTGCAGCGTGCGTTTCCATTTGCTCATGAGGCGGACTTGGTGAGTTTTATGGAATATGTCGGCAAGTTTATGAAATGTCCTGGCATGACGGTGATCACATCGAACACCAAGCATCCGAAGCCATCTGCTATCGTGCGTATGGAAATTTTGCCAGAACGGGCCTTGCTTAAAGCAGCGGGTGATATTGCGACGACTTGTGAGCATGAATATGCCTCGATTCTGTCGTCTCCTGTTGAGTCGGCGGCCTAATCATTGGATCTCCGCTTCGTTTGCTGAGCTGGGCTTATACCAGGAAAAGCGATCGTTGATACTGACATAAGGGGAATTCGGGGGGCATATGTTCTCTATTTTACGGGTTGTTTTTCCATAGAGACGTGTCTCTGAGTTCCTCGATTGTCAGGGCTTGCACACTGCCATCGATAAAGACGCACACGGCTTTGTTATTATAGCGCGTGTCGATGTTGCCGTAATCCTGAGGGCGCGATTCTTCGCCCGTAGGCAGATTGCTCCACATCATTTGGTCTGGGGACGTTATTTTATGCCAACCCTTGAGTTTTTCTTTAAGGCCTAGATCAATGCCACTGGCGCCGGCTGAGGCGAAGGCGAGTATGGGGCGATCTATATTGTAGAGGCTGGTAATGGCCTCGTCTAAATCGATTTCCATCTGGCCACTTGAGTCGCGGATGCCACCAAGGTAGTGGAAGTTCATTCCCATTGCTGGTATGAGACTCACACCATAATCATACATCGAACCTTGTGCCCCAAATCGTTCGATAATTTGTTCGTCATTGCCATTTAGAAGAATGGATCCTTCAAGTGTATCGTCGAGATAGGGAAGTAAGCGCCATGGATAGCGGTGAGGCGCTTCTCCGAAGTTAATGGAGCGCCCATTGTGGGTCACAGGATTGTTCGGTTGGCCTCCGGTACGATCAAGTCCTGGCATTAACTTACCCTGATGGTCGTTCGCGTGTAGTAGGTAGCCGTTGATCAGTGTTTTTCCTGCCGCGACCTCATGTGTCATTTGTGCCTGCTCGCGTAGCTCGCCCACTGCTCCAAAAATGATGCAGCCAAGTATGCCTACGATACTGATCGCGGCCAGAATTTCGATTAAGCTGAAGCCTGTAGCATGTGTGTAGATCTGCTTAATTGCTTTCGATTCTTTTTGATAATGAGACCTGATCTCTTTATTTGGTTTTTTTGTTACGTAGATATCATTGTTGTTAACTATCCTATTATAAGTGCTTTGCGTGATTTTAATTGTTTCTTTCTTGCTCGTTGGCTTCATAACTTCGTTCATTTGATATTGACACTCAATCTCATTTAGTGGCTATTTGCGACTTAATCTCAAGTTTAAATTAATGAAAGTTACAAAAAACAAAGCAAATTCACTTCTTATTATAACGGTTGGCATGTTAGGCTCTTTGGGGCAGCTGCATGCACAATATACAGGTATCGCTGACGCGCTTCCACAGCAAATTGAGCTAGGAGGAATGACTAAATCCGATGGTTGGTACAATCTCAGTTCGGCTACTAAAACCAAGACGGTGCATGGTCAGGAATACACATTTCCAGGTATTACAGGATACCCGACATTCTTTGGATCGACGGGTGCATGGCCCTCATCGATCGAGTCACAGTTAAATTCTTCCGTGGCGACGCCGGCTGAGTTGGTTAAAACGGCCAACGGGCTCGGCGGTGGGCCATTTCCTTCGGGCGATTCCATGTATTATGGTAGTTTTGGGACTGATCCGAACGCGTATGGGGGAAGTCTGGCGGTGCAGGAAGCAAATCCTTTGACTTCTTTGCAGACCGTAACCTTTCAGGTGCAATTTGGTGGAGCATGGACTTATGATTTTGTTGATAATCAAACCACGGGGTTGGAGGTCGGTGCATTGACGACTGCATCTTATTTTCCTCAGCTGACTTTGACACTTCAAGACAGTTCGACGCAGACTCTGACGGCAGATTGGGCATCTTTAATGGTGAATGCTTACAATGGCACGGTTGAGATGCCTTCTGGTGATGAAGATGTCTTCATTAACCTCTATGGCTTTCAGTGGGACTTGAGCAGTTACGATAATATTGTCTCTTTTGATGTTGAGTTCTCTGGGGTTGAGCATGCGCAGCTTTATGCGCTGCAATTAGATCAAAGTACTCAAGCGTATACATCCTCAGTTTTGCCTGTGCCGGAACCTGCGAGTGCGTCAGCCATTCTTGGGGTTGCCGTGATCGCATTTGTTGCTGCAAGACGGCGCAAGCGAGTGTGGGCCTATTGAGGGCGTCTCAGCGCATGGCACTATCTAGGCGGTGCCACGCCTGATTGATGAACCCGCGAAGAGAGGTGCCGATACTCCTGAAAAACCTACTTATATACCCGCGTCTGCCCCATAGCTCTCAAAGAGAGTTTTGAAGATCAGCATACTACAATTTACCTAAAATACTTATACTAATGATACATACAAAAAGACTATTATTCGCGACTGCGATCGCACTTTCTGCCGCGGATGCCAGTGCATTCACTAGCTCAATCATTCCTGCGTCGACAGTTTCAGGTGGGCGCTATTTCGTTACCTCAGTTCCTGGTGTTGCCGAGTTTCACACAGTCTATAATACTAAAGAATTCGGCAGTAATTATCCGAGCGACAACGTCTGGTCTTTTGGCTACGCCTATTTTGATCTTACCGGGCACACTGAGACAGTGGAGCAAGCGATTTTGACTTTGAATATAGATCAGTCAAGCGGACCAGGGAAGAGCGGCGCAAGCGGTGCCAGCGTGGAAGTCTTTGCATTGTCTGCCAGTTATTTCGATGAGGATGGCATGGATGATGGTGATTTTCGCGATTACGTGGACCAGGATGGTGTCCCCACTTACACTGATGGTGATTTCATGATAGGAGAATTTTACACCGAGCACGCTGGCTATCCAGTCGAAGCCACCGCGTGGTATGATAGCCAGTTCGGAACTGGTGTCAGTTCCTTGGGCACGGTATCAATTGACGGGTTGGATCACCACGATAGTGGCACCATTGATCTGACTAGCCTCGTTAACGATTGGATTGACGGTGATCTGGAAAATTATGGTTTCGGATTCATACTCTCGAGCCCGGATGAAATGAAGATTAGCTTCGATATCGGTTCATTGGAAGAGCCTAGCTTAACGCCTTCACTATCCTTAATTCCAGAGCCTAACTCGGCGATGTATGTAGGGCTACTTGTTGGTGTGTTTTCTCTAAGCCGCCGCCACAGTCGTCATTCCTAAACACCTTGCAAAGCTCATTAATGAAACAAGTAAATAATTCGTGGTGTATTGTGTGGCTCGCTGGGTTGAGTTTGTGCGGCACCGCTCATTCGATGACTGTTAAGGTGACTACGGTCTCCGGGTTTGATGAAATGGACAGTCCCATTCCGGGCGAACCGTTTGTCGATTTCGACTTAGGCACTAATAGTGCCGTCGCTCTTTGGGATGGCATGAGCAGTCACGACCATCCTGGTTTTCCTGGATTTCCCGGTGGCACATGGCCGACGGCAATTGCGCCTAATAGCGGATCTTCCACGGCGATTCTTGAACAAGTCAGTGCTGGATCTGGTGGCACTGGTTATCCTGCTAGTAGTTCGCTTTATTTTGGAGGCACTGCTTTAGGAGATGTCGATGGTGGTGTCGTGCGTGTATATGACGCTAGCCCTGTTGACGATCTGAATACAGTTATATTTCAACTCCAGATGGGAGAAGTGTTCTCCTTCGATTTTTTCCAAGGTCAAATGCCTACTCTGAGCTATTCGGGGGAATCAGGCACGGTTGAATCTTTAGATGCCGATTTTCAATCGATATTTGGGGATATCTCATCACCAGGCTATGGGCCTTATATAGATGCAAGTGTTTACACCTACGGATTTCAGTGGGACCTGAGCACTGTCAGTGAGGATATTACGGATTTTTGGATTACGATGAATCCGGTGCAGCATGCTCAGATCTATGGAATGCAACTCGATCAAGGCGATTTGGTAGCACACAGTAGTTTGCTGCCTACTGCGGTTCCTGAGCCTGCAACTGGATTGATTTATCTGAGCGCCTTGCTGGCGGGAGTTGCCTTGCGTCGACCTCGCGTGCATTGACTATTACCGGGAAATGGATCTCGGCCCATTGGTTGAAGTCGGCCATGGCGCTGTTCCATTTGCCCTGTGCGGATCTGCCGGAGCTGCGAAATTCATATTCCCAGGGTTCAATGTAGCGGATGCCGATCTGCTTGGCTTGCTCGAAGACGCGGCTGTAGTGGCCGGCTTCGAAGCGGTGGCTTTGGTCCGAGCGTCCAATGACCTGTGCATAAATGTCGCCCGGGTAGGCGGTCAATGCGTCAATCAGTCCCGCCTGGTAGTGGGTCTTACCGGAGAGCCACCATAGGCCGACGCCGACGCGTTTTTCTAAAGAGGGATCGGCCCACAACTCATTCATGATGCGCGTCGGCACGGCCGCGCTGCCATTCAACTCATGGAGTTCGATTGCGATGGCTTTGTTCTTAAAGGCATCGGCGAAATCGTGCGCCGCTTGTTTGCTGGCGTTCACCCACTTATCATCTGTGTAGCCAGCCTCTCGCATTGTGTTCATGTCGACACCATTGAGATGTCCTTCGATGCCGTTACTCGTCATTTGAGTGACATAGACCAGCGCGAGTTGCGAGTCGTCCTGATAGCGCTCGGCTAGTTCCTGTGCCAGCAGCGCCAGCCGTGCTTGCACGATCGGGTCCCAATACAAGGGGAGGCGATAGCCCGATTTCCCGCGAAAGCTGATTTGGACGAAGTCGGCCTGCAGCGTATCGATCAGCCAGGCCGGGCTGGCGGTAGCGCCGCCCGCGACCGCGAGGGACCAGTGTACGCCATTTTTTTGAGCGTTGGCCACTTGGGCGTCCAAGTGGCTGAAATCAAATTCGCCTGGGCGAGGCTCGAGCTTCGACCAGCCGGTTCGAATTAAAACGCCGCGTAATTCAGGGTTCTGATAGATGTTTGATTGGGACGCGCCCGAGCTGGAAAAGACGCCCGTCGGTTTATACACCGCCCATGCGGAGGATGCGGAACATGCGAGGCTGAGGAACAAAGTCGTCAGGAGCCAGTAGGTTGGGCATTTTTGATGCATGGATTGAGCCATGTGAAGTAAATCGTGCGTTAGGCAGGAAAGTTTTCAAATTGTCTGAGCAAATGCTTTTTATTCCTTGTCGATGAAGGCGCATATATTGGGCAGTCGTATGTAGCCCAGATCATTAGGGGAGTGATGCGAAGCATGTGGGTTAAAGCAGAAATTGCGTAAAATTCTCTGGGTGCGCGAATTGCACCGGTGTTTCAGGGTAGGCTTTGGGCCATGCGCCGGGCACTTTGTGCTTCTTGTTTTGCCACTTGCATTCGAACGCGGCCAGTTGGCCGTCGGGGCTAACTTCGATGAGATCGATTTCTTGCTG
The DNA here is from genome assembly GCF_031127905.1 of Thalassobacterium sedimentorum. Classification (GTDB taxonomy): domain Bacteria; phylum Verrucomicrobiota; class Verrucomicrobiia; order Opitutales; family Coraliomargaritaceae; genus Thalassobacterium; species Thalassobacterium sedimentorum. The sequence continues at coordinate 21,654 of NZ_JARXIC010000035.1, forward strand.
GTCGTAAGTTCGCCAAAAATAGCTCTGTGTGCCTGTGTTATGGTAGGCGTTGAATCGGCGACGTTCGTTGATGAAGAAATTTTCCCAAAGGGCGCCGCGGTCGGCTCGCTGGTTGATCGGCTGGAATTGGTTGATCACTGCATTGCGAATGCCGTTATCTACGAAGTAGTAGCGCTGGGTCTTGCTGACTTCTTTGCGCAGATTTCGTGAAAAACCGCCGACTCGGAAGATGACGAAGCTTTTCTCAAGTAGATCCAGATAGCGCTCTATGGTTGATCGGTTGAGCTGTAGGGAGTTCGCCAATTCGTTGAGAGACAGTTCGCTGCCGATTTGATGGGCCACCATGGTGGCTAGGTCGCGCAGCTTTTGAGCGTTACGTAGTTGCTCGAATACGAGTATGTCTTGAAACAGATAATCTTCGACGAGTTGCCGCAGGTAAGCTTGGCGTTCTCTTGGATCGCCGATTTGGAGAACTTCCGGGTAGCTTCCATAGTTTAAAAGGTCGGGAAGTTGCGCTTTGGGCGCGAGGGGGTCCTTCCACGCTGCTATTTCGCTTACGGTGACGGGGTGTAGGTAATGTACGGCGCGTCGCCCTGTCAGGGGTTGCCCGAGCATTTGGTCGAGGCGAAAGGCGGATGAGCCGGTGACGATGACTTTTAACTTTGGGAATAGGTCGACCAGTAGCTTGAGTGCGGCTCCTGCGTTTTGAACGGATTGTGCCTCATCGAGAAAAAATCCATCGTAGGCGCTAAACATTTGTCGATAGCGGGAGGCGGATCGCGATTCAAGTAATTCGGCTAAATCGCGATCTTCGCCGTGCCCTTGATACCAAGCTTCCTCTTGAACCGTCGTTAGGTAGTTCTGGATGAGTTGCGTTTTGCCTACTCTGCGTGCGCCAAAAAGCATCCAGACACGTCCGGGCTTTATGGTGTTTCCGAGTGTAGCAGCCAGTTGTCTGGGGATCATGATTTCTTAATAAATGTAAATTTGGACGGTTTAGCAACCAAATTAATGTAAATTTGGACGGTTTAGCAACTGAATTAATATAAATGCGGATAGTTTGTGGGTTGCGATACAAGTTCTCGTAAAGACGTATAGTTTTAATTTAAGCTTGATAAGTGTAAAAAATACACTTTTGTGTTTGTTAATGAACACTCTATTGGACAACGATCTTTACAAGTTTACGATGATGCAGGCTGTTTGGTTAAAATATCCTAAGGCACGCGTGCGTTATCAATTTATTAATCGTCGCCGGGAGGATGTCTTTACTGAAGAGGCGGTTCATATAATACGTGAGCGCATCATGCGATTGGCGGACTGCTGCTTGACGGAGGGAGAATTGCAATTTTTAGCAGAGTTACCTTTTATTCGCTTTGATTTTATTGAATTCTTGCGTGGCTTTACGCTTAGCGCGGAAGACGTGAAAGTTGAGTTCGAAGACGGGCATTTGCATTTATGGATTGAAGGAACATGGGTGAATACGATCCTCTGGGAAGTCCCCTTGATGGCCATCATCAGTGAGGTTTATTTTGAGGTGGTGGATACGAATTGGACAAGTGATTTAAGTGGGTATGCTAAGAAGACGGCTGAAAAGGGGAGGCGTTTAAGTGCAGAGGGTTGTAACTTTTTCGACTTTGGCACACGCCGTCGTCGTAGTTATGCGTATCAGGATGCGGTCGTAGCTGCTTTTAATGACGTGGGCGGGACTTTTGGCGGCACTAGTAATTTGCATTTTGCGATGAAGTATGGATTGCGTCCGATTGGGACGATGGCGCACGAGTGGATTATGGGGCACGCAGGCTTAGGGCGGGTAGAGACCGCGAATCAAGTCGCCTTAGATGCTTGGCTTGAGGTCTATCAGGGGCAGTTGGATACTGCCCTGACAGATACGTATACAACTGAGTTCTTCCTGCAAAACATTCGCGGCCGCCTTGCGCAGACTTACGATGCCTTGCGGCACGATAGTGAATGTCCCTTGGGATTTGCTGATAAGGTGCTTCAATTCTATGCCGATGAAGGTATCGATCCGGCTGAAAAGGGAATTGTTTTTAGTGATAGCCTGAATGTGGACAAAGCAGTCGAGATCAATCGCCATGTTGCTGGACGGACGAAGGCTTGGTTCGGTATCGGGACTCATTTCACTAATGACTTTGGCGATAGTTGTGCGCTGAACATCGTGATCAAGTTGTATGAGGTGGACGGAGTGAAGGTGGCGAAGATCAGCGACAATCCAATCAAGGCGAGTGGCGATCCGCTGGCTGTGCAACGTAGTCTTGAGGCGATTCAAGCAGCAGCCGTAAAATTAGCATGAGAAAGCACATACACATCGGAGCCGCTGCGCTCAATACAACGCCAAAGGATTGGAGCGGGAATACCGACATGATTCTTGCGGTGATCGACGAAGCGAAGCGGCGAGGTTTGGGTTTGCTCTGTTTGCCCGAACTGGTGACTACGGGTTATGGCTGTGAGGATGAGTTTCATGCACCCTATGTCTCCGAGTGGGCTATGCGTATTCTGTTGGAAAAAATCATTCCAGCCACGCGTGAGATCGCGGTCACGGTGGGGCTGCCCATTCGTAGTCATGGGGCAACTTACAACGCGATCGCGGTGGTGGTGAATGCAGAGTTGCTTGGCTTTGCGGTGAAACAAAATCTAGCGGGTGATGGTATTCACTATGAGCCACGTTTTTTTAAGGCATGGCCGAGCGGACACGTAGAACACTATGATTTTGATGGAGGCCGTTGCTTGATTGGAGATCTCGTCTTCGAAATCGATGGGCTTCGGGTAGGCTTCGAGATTTGTGAAGATGCTTGGGTGGCTGGCCGCCCAGGTGTGGAGTTGGCTCAGCGGGCGGTGGATGTTATTTTGAATCCATCGGCGAGTCATTTTTCGTTTGGAAAGAGTCGGATTCGCGAGCGTTTTGTTCAGGAGGGCTCACGCGCCTTCCATTGTGTCTATGTCTATGCTAATCTGATCGGCAACGAAGCTGGGCGTGCGATTTACGACGGTGATTGCCTGATCGCGACACAAGGTGCGATTGTTGCACGCACGGAGCCTTTTCAGTTCCAAGACTACTTACTGATTGATGCAGTGGTCGATGTGGAAGCGAATCGAGTGAACCGAAACCGTCAGGCTAGCTATCGTCCTACATTTGATGCAGTCGAGCGTCTCAGTGTGAGCGAGTGGCAGGTATGGACGGAGGCCGCCTTTACGAAAGCCGTGCCGATGCGCACAGCTTACACACAAAACGAGGAGTTTTACCGTGCCGTCACGCTGGGGCTATTCGACTATATGCGTAAGGCGCGCACAAATGGATTTGCGATTTCGCTCAGTGGCGGTGCTGATTCGGCCGCCTGCCTGGCTTTGGTTTATCTGATGGCGAAGACAGTGCTGCAGGAGAACCCTCAACACCCTTATGTGCGGCAACTCTTAGGAGATGCGGATACGACGACTGAGGCCTTGATGCGGCGCATCTGTGTCTGTGCGTATCAGGGCACGATCAATAGCTCGGACACGACGGAAGACGCGGCTCGTGTCTTAGCGGAGGAGACGGGCGCGCAATTCGTCTCGATCAACGTGCAAGCCCTGGTCGATGAGTACGAGACGATTCTCAGTGGTTACCTCGGGCGTCCGCTCAACTGGGAGACCGATGATATTAGCCGACAGAATATTCAGGCCCGCTGCCGAGCGCCGGGAATTTGGGCGATGGCCAATGCCAGTAACTACCTCTTGCTCTCGACCAGCAACCGCAGTGAAGCAGCGGTGGGGTATTGTACCATGGACGGGGATACGGCGGGGAGTCTGTCGCCGGTCGCTGGGATTGATAAAACATTCCTGCGTCAATGGTTGGTTTGGGCGGAGCGGGAGCACTTGCCGAGTTTGCAGATTGTCAACGGTCTCAACCCGACAGCGGAGCTGCGCCCACTCAGTGCCGACCAAACGGATGAGGAAGACTTGATGCCTTATCCCATTCTGAATCGTATTCAAAAGTTGGCTGTGGTGCAAAAAAAGAGCCCCCGCGCCATCTTTGATTGCTTGCAGGATGAAGTCGAGGGGGCAAGTGCGGAGCAGACATTCGCGTGGTTGAAGCGCTACTTTAGCTTGTGGAGTCGTAATCAATGGAAACGGGAGCGGTACGCTCCGAGTTTTCATGTCGACGACGAGAATCTCGATCCGCGCAGTTGGTGCCGATATCCAATCCTTTCCGGAGGTTATATCGACGAGCTTGCGGAGTTGGAGGCTTTTGTTTTCACTTTCAAAGGAAATTAAGCGACTATGCCACCATCTAGAAAAGCAGCCAGACCGACAGAGTTATCCTCGTTTATTGTATCCGTGGATAGCGTCATCTTTGCCTATATGAACCAGGCGGTGTATATTCCGCTCATTATGCGTGCGGTTGAGCCGTTCCAGAATTGTTGGAGTTTGCCTGGAGGGCCGATTTTAGAGAAAGAAACGCCGGAGTCTGCTTGCTTGCGGAAGCTCGAAGAAGACATGGGTTTGAAGGTCGAGTATTTGGAGCAGCTTTATACCTTTGGTGCGCCCGATCGTGACCCGCGAAAGCGTGCCTTTAGTATCAGTTATTTTGCGCTGATCGCCGAGAGTGAGGAGCCTCTTTCATGGGGGCAGGATTCTCGGACGGCGCAATGGTTTCATATCGATCAACTGCCCGAAGTCGGCTGGGCTTTCGACCACCAGCAAATAGTTCAGATGGCGATCAAACGGCTAAGAGCCAAGCTGAGCTATGAGCCTATCGGGCTGAGCTTGCTGGCTGAGGAGTTCAGTCTGTCTGAATTGAAGCGTATTTACGATGTCATCCTCGGCACCGAATTGGATCGACGGAATTTCCAGAAGAAGCTAAAGTCGACTGGCCTGTTGATCCCGACCCGCACCGTGCCCAGTCCCCGTGGTAAACCGAGCCAGTTGTATCGCTTCGACGAAGCGCGTTATAAGCAGCTCAAGGAGGAGGGGCTCTCCTTCGGGTTTTGAGCGTGTCCTGTTCTTGTCGTCCTTATAAATGCGGAAGAAGATCCTTGGTTACTTATGGGCTTAGGCGGTATGAAATAATATAAGAATTAGAAATGCATTTGAAAGTGTTGGAGCTTTTTATTAAGTGTAAAATGTACACAATATGATTGACGGTTGTTATAATTGTAAATTATACACTTAACCTATGGAGGCGAAAACAGCACTGATAATTGTCGATTTGAACAATGACTTTCTGCCGGGCGGCGCGTTGGGCGTCGCGGGTGGAGATGTCATTTTGCCGGTTATTAACAAGCTAGCTGGAGGCGGAGACTATGCGACTGTCGTGGCGACGCAGGATTGGCATTTGGGCGATCATGTATCTTTTGAGACTTGGCCCGCCCATTGTGTGGCGGGCACTTTTGGTGCGGAGTTGCATGCGGATTTGAATCAGACTAATGTGCATGCGGTCATTCGCAAGGGCTTCGATCAGGACGTTGATAGCTACAGCGGTTTTTACGATGAGCGAGGGGCGACCAATGGATTGGCCGAACTGTTGAAAGCACGCGGGATCGAGTGCGTCGATATCGTTGGGATTGCCACTGATTACTGCGTGAAGGCGACTGCCATCGATGCCGTTCTACGAGCAGGACTCAAGGCGCGGGTTTTGCTTGAGGCCTGCCGTGGGGTTGGGGTGCACCCAGGCGATATTGATCAGGCTATCGAGGCAATGCGCACCGCGGGTGTAGAAATCGTGGACGGAACTTTATGAAAGCGATCAAACATACAATCTTGAGTGATACCAAATGGCTGAAATTGGTGGAGGCTGAAGCCGAGATCAAGGGGCGCACCAAGCAGTGGGTTTATTGTAGTCGTCGCAGAGATATTGAGCAGTCGATTAAAACACCCGATGCGGTGGTGATTGTTCCGTTCGTGAAGCATCCGGAAGGGACAAAATTGCTACTTGTTCGTGAGTATCGCATGCCGATCAACCAAACGATGATAGCCTTGCCAGCTGGCCTCGTTGATCCAGGAGAAAGGTGTGAGTCGACAGCTGAGCGTGAGCTTTTGGAAGAGACTGGCTATGCGGTCACCGCGGTTCTGGATAAGAGTCCGCCGACCCTATTTCCATCTGCGGGGCTGACCGATGAGTGCTTTCAATTTGTATTTGTGGAAGCGGAGTATCGCGGTCCAGCTGCGCCGGAAGCTTCTGAAGAAATTGAAGTCGTGCCTGTCACCATCGAGGGCTTACGTACTTTAATGGCGGGAACCCCTGCGTTTTGCGGCCGCACCTGGCCGCTTTGTTATCAATACTTACAAATGAATAAATTCCCGATTTAAAATGATTACACTGAATGATAAACTTTCCGGCTGTCTGCTAGGCCTTGCTTGCGGTGATGCGGTTGGCACGACCGTTGAGTTTAAAGAGCGAGGCGCTTTTGAGCCCTTGATTGATATGGGTCGAATTGCCAAGTCCTATCTAATCGAATCTTTAGTCGAAGGGCTGATCCATGCGCGCAAAATATGAGAAACAAAGGTGATATTTCCGGCTTAGTCTGGGGCACTGCGGTGGGCGATTCGCTCGGCTTGCCCGCCGAAGGGATATCGCCGGCTGAGATTAAGAAGTTGGGCTGGCATGACAACTGGAAGCATCGCTTTATTTGTGGCAGAGGTATGCTAAGCGATGATACCGAGCATACCTTGATGGTGTTGGAGGCTTTGACAGCAGCGATCCTCGGAGCGTTGGCCGGTGCCCAGTTGGGTCGTTCGGGCATTCCTGATGAATGGGTCGAGCCCATAAACGATTGGCCCAAGGGAAAATCGTTTATTAAAGCTCACATACAATGCATCCACGATGGGAGAGCCGCCCGTTCTCCGTTTTTCTTGTTACAGCTCGCGCGTAATCTAATTTTTTTGATCATCGTCTTGCTTCACGGTCTGACGCGGTTAATCCCATTTCGGATGCGTAAAATGTTATTCACTGATTAGGTCTGTTTGTTATTAAGAATGACTGCATTTGAAGTAATTGCGAACGGTATAAATGCGGTCTCTGTGGTACTGGCTGCGAGAAATAGCGTCCACACTTGGTGGACTGGAGTTATTGGGTGTGTCTTGTTTGGGATCCTTTTCTTTGGTGCTCAATTGTATGCGGATGCCACTCTTCAAATATTTTTTATTATGACTTGTCTCTTTGGTTGGCTCAAGTGGACTAAGGGGGATGAGGGGGCGCCGGCTCCAGTAAAACGAAGCGGAGCTCGTTTGCTAAGTCTCATGGCAGGCTCGGGTGTCCTAGTGACGCTTGCTTATGGCTTTCTTTTGCATGTCTATACGGATGCGTATGCGCCATTTCTGGATTCTACGGTTTTGGCCTTTAGTGTGTTGGGGCAATTGTTACTCATGCAGCGTAGAATCGAAACTTGGTGGTGTTGGATTTTAGTGGATATCATTGCCGTGCCGCTCTTCGCATCACGGGGATTGTATGTAACCTCTGTGCTGTATGCGGCCTTTCTAGCCAATGCGGTGTTCGGATTGCTCCGGTGGAAACGGGAAATGAGGAAAGCATGAGTTATCTATATGCTCGAGGCTTAGTTGTAGGGAAGTTTTCGCCGCTACATTTAGGGCATGAATCATTGATTCGAGCGGCATTGGAACGGTGTGAGCGTGTATACTTAATTTCATACTCGAACCCAGAGTTTTCAGGATGTGAGCGGGCTCATCGGGAGCGATGGCTCAAGCTTCGTTTTCCGAATGTTCATTCAATTGTTATAGATGCCGAGAATGTTTCCTGCATGCTCGGTTCCGTGGGGTGGGACTACTTGCCTAGCAATGAAGCGGCTGCCGAAGTGCACCGTAAACTGTGCGCTGATATTTGCCTGCAAATTTTTAAGACCTCTGTGGATGTCGTTTTTAGTAGCGAGGATTATGGGGCAGGATTTGCCCGATATCTATCAGGTGCATTCAGTGTTTATTATTGTGCGCCAGTTGAAGTTGAAAGTGTCTGTTTAGATCCTTCGCGGCGGCGGTTACCAATTTCTGGTTCACAGATACGTGCGAATCCTCATCAGCATCGCGCTTATTTGAGCTCCGAAGTTTATTGTGATTTTGTGGAAAAGGTATGCTTCTTGGGGGGCGAATCGACGGGGAAAAGCACTTTATCCCGTCTAGCGGCCGAAAGGTTTGGTACGGAGTATGTGGCTGAGTATGGCCGGACACTGTGGGAAGCGCAGTCTGGTCTCTTGCTATACTCGGATATGTTGAAAATTGCTCAGGTTCAAATTGAGCAAGAGCAGCAGGCATCTATGTCAGCGAATCGTTATTTATTTTGCGATACGTCTCCTTTGACGACGCTTCTTTATAGCGACGAAATGTTTGGAGAGGTCGATGACGCGTTGGAAGTTTTAGCGAACCGTCAATATGAGCATATTTTTCTGTGTGAACCTGACTTTGATTTTGTTCAGGATGGAACTCGAAAAGACGACTCATTCCGCCGCTACCAACACGATTGGTATATCCGGGAATTGAATAAGCGTGGACACCATTATATTCAGCTAAAGGGATCCATCGCGGAAAGACTCAAGGTGATCGAGTCGGTTCTATCGTGAACTGAGATTTTCAATAGCAAGGGGGCTGTCTAGTTTCCAATATAATAGAATGTGCTTAGCGCTATATGGTCTGTTCCCCCCGCGATTTCACAGTGAGTTCATAATGTTTTCAAAGAAGGGTTCTAGGATGGGGGACGATGAAAACAATTCTATGCTTCTTCTTATTCAGTGTCGGTTTGAGCGCGTTGGGTGCTGCGGGCGACATTTCGCAGGCGACGGTGACCTTGCCCTATTCCGAATTGCGGGGCCTGCTGGAGCGGGCTCAAGCTGCCCGCGACGACCGCGTGCCGCCCAAGCCGCCGGTGGACGTGTGGGTGCAGTCGGCGAATTATGTGGTCGATTGCACGGATCTGGCTGCGGTCAGTTTGCAGGCTCGTTTCAGTGTGGTGAACCTTTCGGATACCTGGCAATCGGTCTTTTTAGTTAAGGACAGTGAGGGCATTCGCTCGCTGGATCCGCCGGATGCGAAACTGGTGCCGATGGATGGCGGCCGTTGTTTACTCTTGGAGCCGAAAGCTGCGTCCATTGTGACGCTGGGGCTGCAGGCTGCGCCAGTGCAGCGTTCGCAGCGCGGTCAATTGCTGGCTGATTTTATGGCGGTGGGGGCGGGACAGTCGACTCTTGAGCTGCGGCATGCGGAGGATCCAGCGGCTATCATTGTGACGGGGGCAGTTGCTGCGAATCGTGAGAAGACAAAATTCAGTTTACCGGCGTCTGGTGGGTCTGTGCAGGTCAAGTTGTATGCGCCCGAGGCGATGCAGCCGACGCAGTGGCAAGCTTCGGCGAAGCACTGGATTCGTGATATGGGGGGCGTGATGCAGGTGAGCTGTCACTTGCGGCTGAATGCGACTGACGGTGGCCTCACGTCCAGGGCACAAGTAAGCTTGGCGAGTCCTGCCAGCGTGAATTCTGTGGCGGACTTCGGCCGTGGTGGTGGCGTGCGTGATTCGATTGAGATGACAGCGCAGGGGCCGATCTTACATTTGGAGTGGCCACACGACGAGGCGACCACACGGGAAGTGATGATTCAATATGCCGTGCCGATCGATCTGGTGGCGGAGCAATTCGCGGTGCCGCTTGTGAGGGTGGAGGGCGCGAAGAAGACCGACAGTGCTTGCTATCTTTCCGACTTCGATGGGGTCGAGGTGACGCCAACTGCCGGGGCGTGGATGCCGCTCGGGCGCTTGCCCGATTGGATGGGGGCGTCCGTGCGGATTGAGAAGCTGAGGTATCTCACGCTTTCGGATACAGCGGCCTTAGAACTATCTGCGCGGCCACTGCCACGGGTGAAAACCGCCTCGGCCACGGTGGAGACGGCGGAGTATGTCAGCGAGTTGGTGGCCGAAGGAAGTCTGTTGCACCGAGCCAAGCTTGTGATCGAACACGCCGACGCGGCGGAATACCGTTTCGTGCTGCCGGCAGGTGGTAAACTGCTGTCTAGTTCGATCAACGGTCGCTCGATGGATCCGTTGTTGGCGGAAGATGGCGGGCTGATCCTTAATTTGCCCAAAGGCAGTGGGACACATTCCAAGACCACAGTGGGCTATGTCTTTACCAGCAAAGGGCCAAAGATGAATCCCGTTGAGGGCAGAGTATCACTGGAGCTGCCGCGCACGCCCCTGTTTGTGCACCGCTTGATCTGGCAGCTGCAGTTGCCCAGTGAATATCAGGCCACCGCACTGGAGGGGAACGTCGTGATCGACGCCGGAGATGCGCATGGCGGATCGGTGCGTCTGAGTAAACAGATCTATGACGACGAAGCACCGATCGCTTCGCTCTATTATACACGCCGAGACCTAGAGCGCTGAAGCTTTATTTGTAGGGGCTTCACTAGTGACGTCCGCCGAAGCAAAGCACGCAAGCACGATGGTCTTCACCAGTGAGGTCTCTGCGAGAGATGACCTCAAATAACAACTACAAAATTATGCACAAATACACACTGACATTTCGCTCCATCCTCGCGGTGGGTTTTATTTTCATCTGCACCGCGGTCGGCTGGTTTATTCTAGGCGGGGCGCTGACGCATCGTTCGATGGATCGCTCCGGCTCATTGATGTATGAAGTGCAAGCGACTTGGGGGCCGCAGTTGCGGCAGGCGCATCCGATCGCTTGGTATGAATCGCCTGCCAATGCTTCGGGCCGTTCGTCTGTCAGCCCGAGTATGAGTCGGGTGCAAGTCGATCTGCAGTATGAGCCAAAGCGCAAGGGCTTGTTCTGGTATCGCACCTATCAGGTGCAATTTGCTGCCAATTATGAAATCCCGAATCCGACGCCGATCGCGCAAACCGTGTATGTGGCGTTCAGTCTGCCTTCCGCCGATGCGAGCTATAACAATTTCACCTTCGAGCTCGAGGGCGCAGGCGTCGACGAGCCCATCTTACGCGAGGGCACCATCACCCAGGCGGTGGTGATTCCGCCGCAGAGCACGGTGCCCCTGCAGGTGAGCTATCATGCGCGTGGGCTAAACCATTGGGAGTATGATCTCAATGGAGCGAGTCGCGTGCAGAATTTCCAGTTAGCCATGCAGACCGATTTCGAATCGGTCAATTTCCCCGGCGGAACCGCATCGCCCACCGACCGTTCGGAAGTCGCCACGGGCGGGTGGGATTTGATCTGGGACTACCCCGACGTGATTGGCGCGCAGTCGATCGGTATGGACATGCCCAAAGTCTTAAACCCCGGGCCGATTGCGAGCCGTATCAGTTTCTTTGCGCCGCTCTCCTTGCTTTTCTTTTTTGCGGTCCTGTTAATCTTCGGCGCGGTGACGGGGATTAATTTGCACCCGATGAATTACTTCTTTTTAGCAGCCGGCTGTTTCGCATTTCAACTACTCTTCGCTTACACGGTCGATCTGATGCCGATACATCTGTGCTTCTTTTTATCGGCTGCGGTTTCGTTGCTATTGGTGTGTGGGTATCTACATGCCGTTGGTGGTCGCGCGCTGACACGGATCGCGCTGCCTGCGCAGTTCGCTTACATGGTATTGTTTAGCTACAGCTTCTTCTTCGACGGTTTGAGCGGGCTGACCATCGCGATCGGTGCCGTGTTGACGCTGGCTGTCTTAATGCGCGCGACCGCCAAGATGGACTGGTCGACGGTGTTTGTGGCACGTAAGCGTGTGCTGGCAGGAGGCGATAGGTAGGGCTCTCTCGCCGAGAGAGCCGTGGGTTGGGAGGTCTGGCTGTGATTGATTGTTCAGTTACATTTGTGGGATGGTTGGCGAACGGCCGCCTTGGCAAGGCGGCCCTACCTGATGACTTTCGATTGCTGTTTGGATGTGGAGGTAGGGCTCTCTCGCCGAGAGAGCCGTGGGTTGGGAGGTCTGGGTGTGATTGATTGTCCAGCTACATTTGTGGGATGGTTGGTGAACGGCCGCCTTGGCAAGGCGGCCCTACCTGATGACTTTCGATTGCTGTTTGGATGTGGAGGTAGGGCTCTCCCGCCGAGAGAGCCGTGGGTTGGGAGGTCTGGCTGTGATTGATTGTTCAGCTACATTTGTGGGATGGTTGGCGAACGGCCGCCTTGGCAAGGCGGCCCTACCTGATGACTTTCGATCGCTGTTTGGAGATGGAGGTAGGGCTCTTTCGCCGAGAGAGCCGTGGGTTGGGAGGTTTGGTGTGATTGATTGTTCAGCTACATTTGTGGGATGGTTGGCGAACGGCCGCCTTGGCAAGGCGGCCCTACCTGATGACTTTCGATTGCTGTTTGGAGATGGAGGTAGGGCTCTCTCGCCGAGAGAGCCGTGGGTTGGGAGGTTTGGTGTGATTGATTGTTCAGCTACATTTGTGGGGTGGTTGGCGAACGGCCGCCTTGGCAAGGCGGCCCTACCTGATGACTTTCGATTGCTGTTTGGATGTGGAGGTAGGGCTCTCCCGCCGAGAGAGCCGTGGCTTGGAGAGTGGGGGGAAGCTTCATGGCGTGTTCCATCAACTGCGGTCTTCACAAGTGAAGCCCCTGCTATGTTAGTTTGTGTCAAGAACGTAGAAGCTGTTAGTTGGTTTTTACATATAAAAGTTTGGTTTCTCTT
>NZ_JARXIC010000036.1 GCF_031127905.1 Thalassobacterium sedimentorum
GTCCAATCATCAATGCCTATTACGGATTTGAAGGGGGCGGTGGTGCTGGCTTCTGCGGGTGTTTCGAGTGCGGAGTAAACGCTGAAGGCGGGTTCTTTGCGGATGCCAAAGGGGTGTTCTTTGCTGGGCAGCGTGCGGAGTCCGACTTTGAGTCCGCCTTCCATCGGGTGGTCGACCCAGCGGTGGTAATGAAAACTTTCGATGGAATCGAGGGGCATGATCTTGGCCCATGTGTATGCGATCGCGGCGGCCTTGTCCTTCATTGATTTCTGACTGTAGTCGGGCGTGTGGTAGCCTTGTTCTGACAGAACGATGGTGCGCTTTTTTTTCTTATAAAGAAAACGGTCTTGGCTGAGATAGGCGTCGAGGACTTCGATGTTTTTGGGAGTGATCATTGGAGAGTCGAAGTGGTTGGTCGCTTTGGTGTCTTCCCAAGTGCGCGGCTTTAATAAACTTTGCGGGTAGGGGTGATAGGCGATCGCCCATTGGTAGTCGCCGCTGACGGTGGAGTAGTCGGCCAAGCGGTCTAGCAACGCGCGGGGTGGGTAGGCTTTGAATTTATCTGCGGGGCTGTAGTTCCAGTGGTGCGTTAGCGAGATGAAGACTTCGGCGGTGGGATTGAAGCGACGGGCTTCGATGTAAGTGAGGCGCATGGCCTTCTCATAGGTGTCCATGTAGGTGGCCATGGGAGTCTCGCCCATATTGGTCCAGATCCAGCCATAATCGACTTCGTTGAAGACGATCCAGTGGGTGATCCAGCCATGCTTTTTGTCGGGGCGACTGTAGCGTTCGGCTAGGAAAGAGACGATGGCTCGGTAGAGGTCGCTGCTGGCTTCTGTGGTCAGGTTGGCCATGGAGTAGATTCCGGCGCTTTGGTAGTCGGGGTGCACGAGGAGTCCTGCATGCTTTCCAACGAGCAAGATGGCGCTGGTGACGATGCCCATGTCAGTGAGCTGTCGAATGTTTTTGTCGTGCTGGTGGACGGCGGCGGCGTTGAATTTCCAGAGCTTACCTTGGTGCGTGTATTCGATGATTTCCGCATTCGGGCCGAGGTTGATCAGATTGCCGAGCTCGATGTTGACGGTGGATGCGGTAATGCCCAGATCGCCGAGGTCGTCATGGTAAATGCCTTCTTTATAAGTGATACCGCCGAGACCTTTTTTGTTGGCAGGTCTGAGGCGAGGGATGTCGCGTTCGGCGGCAGCGCTTAGGTCGGTGGCCCAAACGGCAGGACTGAGTAATGTCGTGGTTTCACCGTTTGGCTGCGCTTGTGCGAGTGCATAACGATTGGCGATGCGGTCGCGGCCTTCAGCTTGGAAGCGGGGGAGGTGGACCTCATACTTGCCAGTTAGAGGCTCCATGTTTAGAAGTGTGCCGTGGGTGGAATTCCACGGATCTTCATGCGGGAGGTATTCGATTAAGTGGATGGAGCGGTGTGAGGAATTTTGAATCGTGCCTGATAAGACTATCTGCTGGCTCTGGACGGATATATTCGCGATGCGCTCAGGCCAATTTTCTTTGTGGAGGTAGGCTTCGATGGATTTGGCGGTCGCTAGCTTTCTCGCTTGGATGGCCTCGGCCTCGGCCGCATTCATTTGCTCTTCTTGGGTGGGGGCGCGCAGCTGTAGATTGCGCATTTGTATTTGCGTGCCTGGTCTGCGGCCGATGTCGATACGGATGACGTCATCCTTGGCGGTCCATTTGCCTTTGGTTCCAGTTTTTAGATTAATCGAGTAGGGCTGCCATGCTTCAGCTTTGGGCAGGGCGCCGCCTTCGAGTTGCCGGCTTTGACTCCAATTGGGTTTCTTTAAACTTTTTGAGTAGAAGACTTCCAGGAAGTCGACTCCGTCGGGGCAGAAGTATTCGAAGGCAAGGATATGGCTGTCTTCGCTGATTCCGGTTGAGCGGGTGGATGAAAGCACGATTTGTGGGTCATTGCCGGTGGTTGTGATTTGCAGCGCATTGTCGGCTGTCCGCTCGACCGTGACGTCGACATTCTTCGAGAAGTCGATCCTGAGTGGACTCGCTGCGTTCAGGCCGTGTGAGGCTAGCAATAAGAGAGAAATGAGGTAGAAGAGCTTTTTCATCGGGAGGGTGTAGAGTAGTCAAATTGAACGTTTCTGCTAATGTAGATCCATGAAAATAGAAATATAGAGACTTTACAAGAAAGGATTCTTATATAATGCTTTGTCAACATCGCTGAAAAGAGATGTCGCCCTCTATCTGCTCTTCCCCGTCGATTTCTTGTGTTTAAATTTCCCCAGAACCAACCTACGGCTACCGCTGGCTTTGCGCTTGTTTTAGCGCTTTCGCTCATGGCATTTGTGCTAGTGCTATTACTTTCGATCACGACACTGGTGCGTGTGGAAACGAGCGCTTCGGGCACGGCAATCAGCCGGATGGAGGCGCAGCAAAACGCATTGCTCGGGGTTTATGTGGCAGTGGGGGAGTTGCAGCGCGGACTGGGTCCAGATCAACGAGTGACGGCGCCTGCGGACCTCTTTGATAGTGCGCCGGATACCTTAGAAAGCGAGGGCGTCTTGAATCCTTATTGGCTGGCAGCGTATCCCAGTGTGCAGCCTGGAAGCGAAGCTCAGAGTTTGGAGGCCTTACGTGCTTGGTCGACGGATCAATCGGCGGCAGATCGGGTTAATTGGTTTGTTTCTGCACTTACAGATCTGAGTGAAGCAGGCGTGAATCCCGCGACGATCGATGTGGTCGCGCTCAATGGTGGAGATGCCTCTCAAGTGATTACACTCGCTCGTTATAAAGATAATACAGACGCGGTGGTGGATGTGCGGGCAGGGAAACTGGATATTACGAATCAGAGCGATTCGGTGGACGGGCGTTATGCTTGGTGGGTCGCGGATGAGAGTGCCAAGTTTCGGATCAATGTGACTAAAGACGATGTTGTTTTGGATGGTCAGCCCTTCGACCCACGCTGGTCGTTGATGGCTCCGCATCGGTCGAACCCATCGGTGATTACTGAGCTGTCTTCATTTGATGTCGCCGATCCTTCGCAGAAAGCAAAAATGGCCCGTGTCTCCAGTGCGGATAGTTTGCAGCTTTTGGACCCAAGCTGGGAGATTTGGACCCGTGAGAATAGCGATGACTATACGACGGTCGCGCAGAGTATTCCAGTCGATGTGACTCAGGGGCGGTTGAAGGAAGATCTCAGCGTTTACTTGGGCTCTGATTTGAGCGGCCTGAACGACTCGGACTTTATCGTTCGTGGCAGTGCGACCGATTTGAATTATCGTGGGCAGTTGAGTGTGCCAGCGTTTCAAATGGATCACAGTGCATTGAAGCTGCCTCAGTTTGGTTTGCTGAAATCGTGGTATACCCGCGGCATGAACCTTTCTGGGCTCGATCAAGGAACTCCCGCAGAGCCGCGCGCGCAGGCACCGGATGCGAGTGGTCTGCATCCAGTGATTTTAAGAACGGCACTGTATTTTGGAGTCTCGTATGAGATCATGCCGGACGGGAGTGTTATGCCCGTCTATCTGGTTTACCCTAAATTTGTTTTGTGGAATCCACACAACGTGCCCATTGCGCCTGCCAAATACATCGTGCAGGTGCGGGCCTTCACGACGATTAATACGCAAATTAATGCAGATTTATCTGATGATGGCATCGACAATCCAAGGAGCTATGCGGCGGTGAATATCACTCCGGGGCAAGAGCCTTTCGGTTATCAGGGTAACCTGCCCGCACAGCCTGCGAATAATACATTTGCTCATATGAACTTCGCCGGTGGGGGGAGCTGGGCGCTGGAACGCGATGCGGAAGATAGATATCCTTACTTTACTTTCGTGATTGATAATCAAGGTTTTGCGCCTGGGGAAACACTCTATTTTACCGGTGCCGACAAGCATCCCAATGGCGAATATGTGGACACTGAAGTGGAGGACGTTTCCGCTGATTTTAATAATCATAATTTGTTAGTGAATGCCGATGAGGGACCACTTGGATTCTTTTACTTACCTTCGGGCTCTTTTCTGACGCCATTGCCGAATCAGACGGGCGATCCCGTGCCGACAACTGGCAGCAGCGATACCCTGCAAACGACTATCTACTTCAGAGATACCTTAACCAATGCGCCCGATGGGAATCGAGAGCCCAGTTTATCTTCGAAGTTGTATCACTATTCGAGTTCCGGGGATGTGGAGCTCTTACAGTATTTGGATCTGTCAGGGCCTAGTTATACCGAAACCCAAATCGATTGGGAGCACATCGATACCGAGGGCAATAGCGGCAATAACTGGAGCCCGCTGGATCGTCCTGTTTCTTATCGCAGCCTCGATTACTATAAAAACATCAACCCGTTCGAAGCCGTGGCTCATCGTGGACACGGTTACTTTATTAGCCCGATGGCGAGCCCTTCGGCTGGCAATAAGGCGCGAATGATGGCACGGCACAATTTCGCGATGAATGAAGTGACTATGGCAGACCCGCTGGTGAGTAACTTGAGCTCGGGCCGTATATATTCAGACTCGATTCCGACGGATAATTGGTTCAGTGGTCCGCCGTTTCCTTCGGAAATTCCAGAGGATATTTCGTATGCTGGAATTGTAGCCGATGGTTACGATCGACCTGGTGGATATGGGCTCTATCAGAATAGTAGTAATTTTAGCCAAGGCACCGTTTATCCACTCTATGACAGCGTGCGCATGGAAACGGATCTGTTTTCGATCGGCTTTTTGAAGAATGTGAACTTTAGCCAGTTCTATTGGCAGCCGACATTTACTGTGGGTAACTCGGAGGCGCACACCCATGTCCATCGCAATAACATCAAAGCGACCCAGGGGAGCACCGTATATACGGACCTTTCTTATCTATTAAATGAGTCGCTCTTTGATCGTTTTTATCTGTCGACGATTCCGCAAACGGGTGTGTTCAATCCCACCGCAGATTTGATTTTGCCGAACACTCGAAATCGTTTAGTAGCGGGGGACGATGGCACATTTGCAAGTGATACGAATCTGCGAAATTCTCCCACAGCGTTTGCGCAATCCGCTGCCAGTATTGAGATTGAAGGTGGCTTCAACGTCAACTCCACTTCGGTCGATGCATGGCGCATGTTGCTGGCCTCTTATCTCGGAGAGAGCGTGCTCGCCGCCGATGGTAGTGCGAGTCACTCCTTACAAAACTCCGCGTTGACCTCAAAACTGTATCCCTTGCTGGCCGAAGGTGGCGCAGTCGATCCCTCCGCTCCAGAGGCATGGTCCGCAGTGCGCTCTTTAACTGTGAACGAGATCGACTTGCTGGCTGAAGCGATTGTCGAAGAGGTGAAGCGTCGCGGTCCGTTTCTATCTCTGGCAGATTTCGTGAATCGTCGTTTGGTGGGGAATTCAGCGACCGTGGAGGGCGACTACCTTGGGCTGAAGGGCACGTTGCAAGCGGCCATCGATAAGCTGTCCATTTCAGGGCAAGGAGTGCTCAACGAAGCATACTACCAGGGCAGTCTTGCCGCTCTCGCGCTTAACTATCCCGACGGTGTGCCAGTCAACTCTAGCTACCCCGAGCATGAAACAGGTATGCCTGGTGGATTGGGGGGCTCACGCATGTTTGGAGTGCCTGGATTCTTGACACAGGGAGATCTCCTTTCGGCCTTAGCGCCGATCCTGACCGTGCGGGGGGATACCTTTACGATTCGTGCCTATGGGGAATCACTTTCCGGAATTTCGGACAAGGTGGAATCCAAAGTTTGGTGCGAAGCAGTGGTGCAACGTGTGGCGGATCCGGTGGCAGTCGGGGATTCCGTGGTGGCTCCTACGGGGGATTTTGGACGCTCTTTTCGAATCCTCTCAATTCGTTGGTTGAATGAGGCCGATGTTATTTAATATGAATTCACGAAAATTATTTTTACTCGGACTCCTCACTGTCTGCGCCGTTCCAGTCGTATCGGCTGATGAGAAGATGAAGGCGGCAGAGATGTCTTCCATCAATTACTCGGATTTTCCCAGTATGTTGAGTCCAGATGATTTGGGTTTCAAGGTGCTGGCTCCGTTCATCGGCAAAGAAGACTTGTTCATTCAATATGGAGCCGGTGGCTATCGCAGAATCCAAACAGTGGCGGACGGCTTAAGTCACACGCATTATTATTCTGGTTCGAGCCCGCTCACGTTTTATCGCAAGGGTGTGGACGCGGAAGGGGAGGTGATTTATCTGCCAGTGGGATCTTGTAATTTTAAGTCAGCGACGAAGGATGCCGTCATCTGTATGCAGAAACGCGGTGAGGAATATATTGCCTTTCCGATTGATCTGAGCCTGAAGGGACAGCCACTGGGCAGTGTGCGCTTTGTCAATTTCACGCCCGCTAATTTGGTTGTGCTGCTCAACGACGAACGAGCGGCCATCAAGCCCGGCGGCGAAGTGGTCACTACCTTCGAATCCAAAGCGAAGACCTATTTTAATTTTAAAATAGGGGCAATGTATGAGGATGAGGCCAAGATGATTTACTCCAAGCGGCATCCCTTTCGTGGAGGGATGCGCATTCTCTTTATCGGCTATGCCTCGCGCTCTCCGGCGAGTGGTGAAAGTCCCTTTCGTGTCGTGAGTCACTATGATAAAGGTCCAGAGGTCCGAGCGATGTCGGCCGAGTGAGCCTATAATCTTGCAGCGTCTATTTCTGAATTTCCACAACTGTTAAACGATCTACATGACTTCATTGAGTGACCAATCTGTTTGGCTGGTTTCGCCCTTATCGAGCGAATCGACACCAACATCTGCATCTTATTTTCGCACTAAGTTCGAGCTTCCAAATGAAGTGACGAAGGCGGTCTTGCGCTTTTCAGCACTCGGCATTGTGGAGCCGTGGATCAATGGCGTGCGTGTCAATGACGACTATTTTACGCCCGGGTGGAGTGACTATCGCAAGCGTGCATATGTGTGCCGTTACGAGGTAACCGAGCAGCTTGAAGTCGGTGAGAATTGCCTGGGCATTGTACTGGCCGATGGCTGGGCGGGTGCCGCTTTTGGCCCCAAGGGGCATGAAGCTAGCCACGCGCCGCAGACCATGTTTGTCGCGGAATTGCAGCTCACCTTTGCCGACGGGACGCAGCAGGTGATCGGGAGTGATGTCACTTGGAAAGTGCGCCGTGGGCCTGTCGTCAAAAATTCGCTGTATCACGGGGAGACCTATGATGCCCGTAAGGCGATGCCAGATTGGGCATCGAGTTCCAGCGCGGAGCGCGGGTGGAAGTCAGTCGCGAGTGTGGAGACGCCGCAGATCGAGTTGACGGAGAAAGCCTGCCCGCCAGTGCGGGTGACGGAAACCTTAGCAGTGGTGGAGCTGCGCAAAGAGTCGTCAGGCTGGATCGCCGACTTTGGGCAAAACTTGGTTGGAGTCGTTCGTATCAAGTTAAAGGATACGCGTGCAGGTCAAAAAGTAATTTTGAAATTCGCTGAGATGTTAAATGAAGACGGCTCGCTGTATTTAGAGAATCTGCGCGATGCGGAAGCGACGGATTGCTACATTTGTAAGGGATCTGCGGAAGAAAGCTATCAGCCGCATTTCACCTTTCATGGCTTTCGCTATGTGCAGATCGAAGGAGTCGAGTCGGACTTGAGTGTTGAAGATCTGGAAGCCTGTGTGCTGCATAATGATTTGGCCCCTCTGGGGACGTTTAAGACTTCCAATGCGATAGTGAATCAGTTGCAGGACTGTATTCGCTGGGGGCAACGCGGGAACTTTTTAGAAGCACCGACCGACTGTCCACAACGCGACGAGCGCTTGGGCTGGTCGGGGGATGCCCAGGTGTTTGTGGATACGGCATGCTTTAATTATGATTGCGAGGGTTTCTACCGACAGTGGATGGATGCCATGCGCGATGGTCAGCGAGAGGACGGAGCGTTTCCCGACGTGGCTCCAGATATTCTAGGTTGGCATGGTAATGCCGGCTGGGGCGACGCGGGCATCATTGTGCCACATGCAGTCTGGCTGCACACTGGAGCGACTACGATTATTGAAGAAAACTGGCAGGCGATGGAGCGCTATCTGCGCTTTCTCAAAGACCGGGCGAAGCAATATATTCAGCCAGAAACCGTCTATGGTGACTGGCTCGCAGTCGATGCGGTGAAGCCGCAATGGGGGCCGACACCGAAGGATTTGATTGGCACCGCCTATTATGCCAGAGACGCGCAACTTATGGCGCGTATGGCTGACGCGCTGGAGCGAACTGCTGCTGCGAAACGTTATAGCCAACTGGCGGCGCGGATCACTGCTGCTTTTCAGCAGCGCTTTATCACCGCGGAAGGATTGGTATTAGGAGATACCCAGACTAGTTATTTGATGGCTTTAGCTTTTGACCTCGTGCCCGAGCATTTGATCGAGGCCGCGGGCGCACGTCTGGTGGAAAAGATCGAAGCGCGTGAGTGGCATTTGTCGACTGGCTTTCTTGGCACGCCATTGCTCAATCCGGTGTTGTCTAAAATTGGGCGCAGTGATGTGGCTTACAAGTTGCTGCTGCAGGAGAGCTATCCGAGTTGGTTGTATCCGATCAAGAACGGCGCGACCACGATGTGGGAGCGTTGGAATAGTTGGACGCGTGAAGATGGCTTTGGTCCAGTGGAAATGAATTCATTCAATCACTATGCCTACGGTGCGATCGGCGAGTGGCTGTATCAAACAGTGGGCGGCATCGCGCCGTGCCCGGAGGCGCCAGGCTATACGCGCGCTATTTTATCGGCTCAGCCGAGCCCCGACTTAAAGCGCGCCTCCTGTGTCTTGAAAACGCGCGTTGGCACGTATCGCTCAAAATGGACGATCAAGCGAAAGAACTTACACTGGGACCTGGCAGTTCCGGAGAGTGGGGAAGGGCGGGTAGTGCTGCCTGCGACGCCATGGTCGAAGGTGAAGCTCAATGGTAAATCAGTGCCGAGCCGTTTGAAGCATACCGATCAGCGCAACGCTATGTGCCTGCCTGTTGGGAAGCATCGTATTGAAATTGAGAATTGCCCGCTCGCGCATCTTTAAATTCTCAAAGGCCCATTTCATCCGTCATCGGGCACGCCGCATTTTAATAACTATGTCTGCTTTAAGCACTCTATTCTACGTCCCTGCGATCTGTCTCGCGACTGTTGCTTCATTGCTCGCGTCTGCGTCACAAGCTGAGCCTGAACGCCCCAATGTTGTGATGATCATCGTTGACGATCTCGGTTGGCGCGACCTCGGCTGCTATGGTAGCGAGCTCTACCAAACCCCAGCGGTCGATGCCTTGGCGGCGGAAGGCTTGAGCTTTTCAAATGCCTATGCGTCCAGTCCGCTCTGCACGCCGACCCGGGCCAGTATTCTTACGGGGCAAACGGTGGGCCGCTTGCGTTTGACCACGCCCGTCGGGCATGTGCCTGAGGTGAAGCTCGATGCTGCGGAGCGTGCGAGCGCGGCGGCTGGTCTGCCGATGACGGAGCCGGAAACCAATAACCGGATTCCACTCGATTCGATTACCATTTCCAAATTGTTAGAAGATGCCGGCTACGCGACTGCCTTCATGGGAAAATGGCATCTGGGCTACGATCCCTACATTCCTGAAAACTTTGGCTTCGATCATGTTGTGGGCGGACGTGGTTTCCCCGGCCCGCCGCCTCCGGGATTTTTTGGTCCTTGGGATACTGTAGAGACCAATATGCCTGCGGTCGAAGGGCATCCCAATGCGGATGATGTGATCGGTGATGCGGCGGTCGATTTTATCGAGTCCAAGCAAGACGAACCTTTCTTTCTGGCGCTCTGGTTTTTTAACGTGCACGCGCCTTTCCAAGGGAAGCCCGAACTCATTGAGAAATACCGTCCACTCGCGGCGCAGACGCAGTATCAAAAATCTGCGATCATGGGAGCCATGGTCGAGACGATGGATCAGAACGTGGGCAAAGTCACCGAAGCACTTAAACGCTTAGGCTTAGATGAGAACACGATCGTGATTTTCTCCTCCGATAACGGAGGCAACATGTATGATCGTCCCGAGGGCGAGAATCCGACGAATAATTATCCCTTGAAAGCAGGGAAGGGCAACAACTACGAAGGCGGCTCGCGTGTGCCGCTGATTGTGAAATGGCCGGGCCAAGTGGCTGCTGGTGGTTGGACCGATACCATTGCGATCAGCTATGATTTTTTTCCGACCTTGCTCGATGTTGCTCAGTTGGAAACTCCCGAAGCTGCGGTGCTCGATGGCGTGAGTTTGCGCCCCGCCTTTTCCGGTGAGTTGATGCAGCGTCCGCCTGTGACTAGTATGTTTGGACACACCGTGTTGGCCACGGGGAACCTTGCGAATGCGTGGGTGCGTGATGGCAAATGGAAGTTGCTACGTTTCTTTAACCTCGGGGCCGATCAGGAGGACTTACTGGAGCTGTATGATCTGTCGATCGATTCCGGCGAAACTCAGAACTTGGCTTTAGAGCATGCAGAAGTCGCCGAGCGATTGAACGACTGGCTAGAAGCACATTTGGTCGAGACCGAGACGTTGCTGCCTCGCAAGAACCCGAACTGCGATCCTGAGATGAAACAAGCCGGTTTCGTAATGCAATCCGGTGGTTATTTCATCGGCGGCCCAGATGCAAGCAAGGCGACGATTACCTCCAATGCCGATCGAGTGGTGTTGCGCTACTATCCAGAGGTGGGCGCTACAGGCGACCAGTTGGAATTTCAATTGATGTCAAATTGCGTGATTTCCGCCGCGGTAGGCCTTGGAGATGGACCACTCTACGGGGCGCCCGTCACTGTGAATTCTGATCTTACGCAGGGACGCGTCATTGTGCCGCTCGGGCGTGCTTATGAGCGTGGGCCCATTACACTGCTGTTCGATATGGAGCAGCCAGGCCGTAGCCACATCAGTGCGGTGCAGTTGAGCGACAGCCATCGGTAGCTCCTGAATTAGCCGTAACAGATCCGATAAAAACTCATGCATTGCGAGTTGACAAAAGTTCATAAGAAAGGTTTCTTATGACATACCTCATTATGAAAAAACGATCCCAAACTGCTTTTACCCTGATTGAATTATTAACTGTGATCGCGATAATTGCGATTTTAGCGGCGATCTTGATCCCCGCCGTGGGGGCCGTCAGGGATCGGGCTAATAGTTCGAAAAGTGTGTCCAACCTCAGGCAGATCGGGAACGCGGTGTCGCTGTTTACAAATCAGCACAAAGGCATTTTTCCTTTGCTTAACCGCAAGTTGAGTGATCCGGATAGCACGTCCCAGTATTTTTGGGTGCAAGCCTTGGAAGAAGAGATTTTGGAGTGGGATCGTTCGGAGTCGGGCAAGCATCCGATGTTTAATGACCCGACGGCGCAAAAGAGTCATGGCATCAGCGACTACGGCGGCAGCACCTATATTTTTCTAGATGCGAATCCGGACAATACGGATCGTTCCACTTCTGGGTTCAGTGTGAATCGTCTCGAAAATCCCGCACAGACACTCGTGCTCTGTACCGCCTATGCGGAAAATACTGGAAACGCGTCTTGGTATATTCAGGGCGATTTCGCCAAAGGATCGAATCCGACGAATATACCGGAGCCCCGTTTAAATAATGGCGAGGTGGGCGTGGTCTTTGCGGATGGCCACACTGAGTTACTTAGTCGTGAAGACGTTTACGATTTGGAGTTTCGCAAACGTCTTTTTGACCCGTCCGAATATTAATCCCGCTTCAGTTTCCTATGTCTATTTTTAAGTCTTTAGTGCTGGGGACATTGCTTGGCCTTGTCGCGCTTACCGCGGGCGCGAAACAGCCTAATATTATTCTGATTGTTGCGGATGATTTGGGTTGGCGTGATAGCTCCGCCTATAAGAGTGAGTTTTATCAAACTCCAGGCATCGATCGTTTGGCGAGCGAAGGGGTGCTTTTCACGGATGCCTATTCGTCGAACCCCCTGTGCTCGCCGACGCGTGCCAGTATTTTGACTGGTCAGTCGCCGGCGCGTTTGCGTTTCACCGCCGCGTCGGGACATATTCAGCAGGCGATTTTAGATCCCAAGCAAGGGACTGCGGCGGCTGTGGATAAGCCGGTTATCATCCCTCAATCGCGCTCACGTCTGCCCAATGAATACGTCACCTATGCCGAGCTTTTACAAGAGGCTGGCTATCGCACCGCGTTTATGGGGAAGTGGCATGTCGGTTCCGCTCCCTACATCCCCGAAAATCAGGGCTTTGATGTGGTGATCGGTGGACGTCATCATCCGGGGCCACCACCTCCGGGAGGCTTCTTTGCGCCATGGAAAGTGGAGACGATTCCCGACTACCCGAAAGGCACGCATATCTCCGATGCGATCACCGATGAAGCGTTGAAGTTTATCAAAGCCAATCGCAGCGATCCTTTTCTACTCAACCTGTGGTTTTACGATGTGCATGCACCGTTTCAAGCGAAGCCTGCCTTGGTCGATAAGTATGAGCAATTGGTCGACCCCGACTACCCGCAACGCTCGCCGACGATGGGGGCGATGATTGAGGCAATGGATCAAAATATCGAACGCCTGTTGCAGGAGCTCGATCGTATGGGCCTGCGCGACGACACCATTATTATTTTCACCTCCGACAACGGCGGCAACATGTATAACGAAGTCGATGGCACCACACCGACCAACAACTTTCCGCTGAAGAGTGGTAAGGGCAATAACTACGAGGGCGGGGTGCGTGTGCCCTTGATTGTTTCGTGGGCAGGCGTATCACGTCCAGGCACCATGACGGATTCGGTGGTGTGCTCTGCTGATTTGTATCCTACGATCTTGAACATGGCAGGCTTACCGCAGCATCCTGAGCATCACAAAGATGGCATCGACTTTAGTGCAGCCATTGTAGGGGAATTCTTTGATCGCGGTCCCTTCATTTCTCACTTCCCACACTATGTGCCGGCCACGGATAATTTACCTAACACTAGTGTGCGCGTTGGTGACTATAAGTTGTATCGCTTTTACTACGACGGCGAAAATCAAGCGCACCGCTATGAGCTCTATAACTTGAAAACGGATATCGGTGAGACGAACAACCTCGCCGACAGTATGCCGGATAAAGTCTCGCAGATGGACGCGACTATCGAAGCCTATTTGCAAGAAGCTGAGGTGCTGGTGCCGATCAAAAATCCGCGCTTCGCTAGTAAACCGGTGATGGGCTGGAACGTGATCGGCGATGTTGAACTCACAGCCGAAGATGGAGTGCTCCGCATGGATAGTCATGGTCGTGATCCTCGGATCAGTAGTCACGACTTTCATCATGTCAGTGGCCCCGTGGCGCTGTCCTTTACGATGCGTTCCAAATCGATTGGAAAGGGCCAAGTCTTTTGGACATCGCCCACGGTGAAAGGCTTTAAGGGCGACGATTCGGCTAGCTTTTCGGTCAAGCAAGATGGTGCCTGGCATGATTACGTGGTCCAGCTGCCGTTCACTGGAAAATTGAACTCAATACGTTTAGATCCCTCGCAGGGTGAGGGTAGGATCGAACTCAAAAACATACGTCTGCTCGGTTCAAACGGGCAGGTCTTACACACTTGGAAGTAATTATTTATGTTAAAAAAAGCATGTCTACTCTTGGCCGCGACCTGTCTATTGCAGTCGGTCTCTGTCGCAAAACAACCGAATGTCGTTCTCATTCTGGCGGACGATATGAGCCCCGATCTCTCGATGCTGGGTACGCCTGGCATTGAGACGCCAAACATCGATGCATTCGCTAAAGAAGGGGTGTATTTCAACAATGCATTTGCCGCTTCGGCGTCCTGCTCGCCCTCGCGCACTGCGATCCTAACAGGCATGTGGCCGCACAGTAATGGCAACTGGCGCAATGTGCACACGCCGCCGTTGAATCTTCCCGATAAAGCATTTTCCCGTGAGACACACATCGTTGACAAAGTTGGGATTGGTCGTGACGTGGCGACACTCCCTGAGGTTTTTCAGGCCAACGGCTACTTCACCGCAATCACACAGAAGCTCCACTTGAGCCCCGCCTGGCGTTATCCTTATGACGCACGCAATCCAGTGCAGTCCGAGCCTAAGCGTTTTCACAAAGTGATGGGCGATTTCATCGAGCAGGCGGGCGATCGTCCATTTTTTATTCATGCCAACGTCGCCGCGCCACACCGGCCTTATCGTGCTCACTTAAAATCCAATCCAGATCAGGAACTACCTGCGGCAGACAGTATCGAAGTGCCGTCGTTCTTGCCCGACACACCGGGCGTGCGCCGCGATATGCAGGAGTATTACGCCTGTGTTGAGATCGCAGATGCATGCGTCGGTGCGATCCTTCAGGCCTTGGATGATGCGGGCATTCGTGAGGAGACCTTCATCATCTTCACCTCCGACCAAGGCATGCCGATTCACTATGCCAAAGCATCCGCGTATCCTACTGGAACACGTATTCCGCTCGCGGTGGTGGGGCCTGGTGTCGTCAAAGGACAGACGAATGACTCGCCCGTTTCACAAATCGATTATGCGCCCACGATTCTTGATTATTGTGGCATTGAAATTCCTGAAGTCATGCAGGGGGAATCTTTGCGGCCGATCCTCAGTGGGGGAGACAGTATCGAAGGGCGCGAGTATGTGTTTGCCGAGCACAATTCACACGGTCCCGATCCGCGCGAATTCTACCCGCAACGTGTGGTGACTGATGGCAACTGGTATTACATTTTGAATGTCGATCCTGAAAAAACACAGCGTTTGCCCGATGATCTTCGCGGTGTCGAAGTGTGGGGCAACCATGCTTACGATGCGATCATTGCCGCGAAAGAGAGTCACCCCGCTGAATATGCGTATCTAACACTTTTTGATAAACCAAGGCAGCCTGAGCATCTCTACAAAATCAATGAAGATAAATGGGGCGTGCATGACTTGGCCACTAATCCCGAACGTCAGGCAGTCTTACAGCGCATGCGAGCGGCGATGCATATGTGGCGCACGGCTACGAATGACATTGAAAAGAGTCCGTTGGAAATTCCAGAGCAGCCGGACGCCCACTAATGCTTTTGAACTGCAAACAAGTTTTCGCATCGCTCGTGCTGGGAAGTCTTCTTTGGGCGGGAGCGCTACCGGCGGACGCGACGCAGCCGAATGTGATCGTGATTCTAGCTGATGATTTAGGCTACTCCGATCTGGGGGCCTATGGTGGCGAGATAGAGACACCGAACCTCGACCGCCTCGCAAATCAGGGGGTTCGTTATTCGCAGTTTCGAGTGACCCCGATGTGCTCTACCACACGGGTGGCATTGATGGCGGGGATGTCGTATCCCGCAGCGGGCAACGGAAGCTATAAGAATGTGTTGCCCTTGCCGTCGCTGCTGCAGCGTGGCGGTTACCGAACGATGATGGCGGGCAAGTGGCACGCGGGAGCTCGTGACCCCAGAGATCGCAAGATGTTTGATCGCTTCTTCGGTTTTCTAGGCGGACTGACTGATTGTTTTGTCGGCAGTAATGATTGGTATACGGGGCAAACACAGTTTCGCGACTTTAAGCCAGGCTTTGATGCGACGACGGCTTTCACCGATTCCAGTATCGAGTTTATGGGTGAAGCGCTGGAGGACGATGTGCCGTTTTTCATGTATGTTGCCTACAATGCGCCGCATCATCCTTTGCAGGCGCGTAAAGAAACGGTGGATAAATATATCGGCCGCTACATGGATGGCTACGAGGCGGTGCGCGAGGCACGCTATCAACGTCAGTTGGAGCTCGGCCTAGTCGATCCCGCATGGACGCCTGCGCCGCATGGCGTGGAGGTGCGACGCTGGAATGAGTTGCCCGAAGCACGTAAGGTCGTCGAAGACGCCCGTATGGCCGCCTACGCCGCAATGGTGGATGAGATGGATCAAGGGATCGGTCGACTCATTGCTTTTCTCGAAGAGGCCGGCGAATTGGACGACACGCTCATTCTGTTTATGTCCGATAATGGCGGGGATTATAACAACGGCTCGATACGAACCGATGCGGACCAGATCCCATGGAAACCGCACAACAATCCGACCAGTAGTAATGGTTGGGCGTGGGTGAAAAATACGCCGTTCAATTTTTATAAACATGCCTGCCATGAGGGCGCACTCGCTGCGCCGCTGATTGCGCATTGGCCCAAAGGACTTGCAGGGCGGACGGGGCAGATCGATCGTTCGCCTGTCGCGGTGACTGATATTTACCCCACGCTCTTAGAGTTAACGGGCGTGAATTTTCCAAAGAATGACACTTCGCTGAAGCCGCTCACCGGACGCTCCTTCTTGGAAGCCTTGACGGAGCAAACTGCTTTCGATGCGCCCAGTCGTTTTCTCTGGTTTAACCAATCGCGGGCTTGGATCGAAGATGATATGAAAGCGGTGTCGCTCTATGGCGGGCCGTGGCAGTTGTTTGATCTAGTAAAGGATCGCACCGAGCAGCACGACCTCGCAGAGGCGCAGCCGAAGTTGGCCAGTGAATTGGCGAACAAATGGCAAGCGTATGCGCACGAGATCGAGATGAGCGGTCGGGATAGTCGTGTCGTGGGGCAACAGCAAGCGGGCTGGGGGTGGCATCGTCTACAGATGTTTGCGCCACAGTTGGTGTCCACGTTTCCAGAAAATTCCAAGCTCACTGCGCCGGGAACGACTCGCTTGGAAATGCACTTTTCGGCGGCTGTTGATTTGAGCGGGGCGAAGGGGAAGTTTCTTCGTTTGTTCAAGGTAAGTGATGAGCAGAATCCTGTGTGGGAAATGGATCTCGATGCTTCGCATCCCAGCCAAGGGCAGCGCAGGTTATGTTTTGATAACATCCCTGCGCTCGAAGCCGATACGCAGTATTACGTCTTGGTTGATCCGGGCGCATTTAAGGTCGGCGGTAAGCCAGTTGGTGTCATTAATGATGGCGCATACTGGTGGCGATTTAGAACCACGGCGGAGTAATTTAGCATGAAAAAACTGATTATAAGCACCCTTATCGCGAGCACGTGCGCGGCGGCTTCCGCTGCGGTCGTCATCATTGATCCACCGCAGGCGAATTCGCTGATACTAGAAAACTTTAGTGGGACCTCCGACCCTTCTTCGGAGCAGAGAAATGGCGTGCGCTTTGTTGCCGCTCAGGATGGTGTTGCGAAATATTCCATTACGGATCGAGCAGACCCTCAGCTGATTTTTAGGGGCTATGTCGGAGGTGTTGATTTTGCGAATTACCCGAATGTCCGTATTCGGCATTCATTTTCCGAATCTAACCAGAGCGGCAGTGTTTATCCGATGCCAGCGCGCGAAGGGAAAATGGGCAAGGTTTCAATCAATCATACTCTGGCGGGGCGACAGGTGGTGTTAGAGGAATATCCTCCACTAGGGCAAGGCTTGCGCCTCGATCCTGTAGATGGTGATCACGTGCCAGGCGAGTATTGTATCGACTACATTATCTTAGATCGCGGTCGGACGCTGGGATTTGAATTCGATCAAAAAGACACTACGCGTGGTGGTTTAAATAACTTTTTTATCGGCAATAATCTAGGCGGTGAGAATGGCAAAGAGATCGTTTCGGGGATTGATCGGGGGGTGTATCATGGCGAGCCTATGAGTTCCGACTCGATGATGATTTTGCAACTGACTCCCGCGACTGGTTTGACCGCCATAAATTCAAAGATCTATAAATTTATCGAAGTTCGCATGCGTGTGCTGGAGCCTCAGCAAGGCGTGGGAACTATTTTCTTTCGTAGTGAAACAGCGAACTCAGGCAGCAGCAAAATCGAATTCGATCTGGTTGATGATGAATATTTTCATACCTACCTGATCGATTTACGTGAGGATGCGTCTTGGAACTCTGGGATGATTAATAGCTTTCGCTTTGATCCAACCAATCGAAAACAAGAGTTTGAGATCGATCACATCCGCTTCTACGAGACGGTGAAGTTTAAGTGATTTTTTGCAGGTAGGGGCTTCACTTGTGAAGACCGCGTGTGAGCAGTTCGTCGCAATGTTGCGGCTTGAGGGCGGTGTGTTTTTAATCTTAGTGTTGTTATTTTTCCTGCGGCCCTGGTTCAGAGAAGCGAGGATACGATTGTAGCCTCAAAACTCTGTTTTGGGGTGCGTCTAGTTGAGCGGCGAATCGTCCGTCGCTGCTACGGCCCCGGTTCAGAGAACCGAGGATACGATAGGGACTTTCCCTAGCGATCACGCAGTCGATCTGGCATGGCTGTTGGCACATAGGGCGTGCCGCCTGATCTGTCGTCGCGAAGGTGTTCCGCTGGGGTGGGATTCTTGAACTCGGCGTAAGGCTTGCCCTTGGCGTTCAGCCACCAGTTCTCCCAATTGATGGATAGCTTCTGAACGAGTTCGGGATGCGAGCTGCTGAGGTCCACGGTTTCGCTGCGGTCCTTGGCGATGTTGTAAAGTTCCCAGTCCTTGCCGTCGACGGCGGTGAGTTTCCAATCACCTGCGCGAATGGCTCGATGATCATAGAGCTGGAAATAAAGGGCGTCGTGCGGCTCGCGGACTTCTCCTTGGAAAATCGGTAATAAACTTTTGCCAGGGAGTTCTGGCAGGGCTTTGCCTTTGCCTGCGGCGGCGTAGGTGCTGCCTGCAAGTTCGAGAAAGGTTGGCATGAGATCGATGATGTGTGCGGGTTGCGTGACGATCGAATTCGGACGGGCGATTTGATTGGGCCACCAGGCAATAAAGGGTGTGCTGATGCCGCCTTCGTGTTGATTGCGTTTATACAGGCGCAGGGGGGTGTTGCTGACGTTGGCCCAGCCCATGCCGATTTCCCAATTGGAGCCGGGATCGCCTGGGAGCTTGTCTTGGGCGAGCATGTTTTCGTCGGTGCGTGCGTAGGGCGAGCCGCCGTTGTCGCTCATGAAAATCACTAGCAGGTTTTTATCCAGTCCGGCTTCTTTCAGATTTTGCAGCAAGCGGCCGATGTTATGATCGAGACGGTCGACCATGGCCGCGTAAACTGCCATGCGCAGGTCCTCGAGTTCTTTTTGTGCGGGGCTGAGCGATTCCCATTCGGGCAGATTGCTTGGGTGCGCGGAGAGTTTGACTTCATCGCCCATGATGCCGAGCGCTTGCATGCGTGCGAAACGTTGGGCGCGAATGGCGTCCCAGCCGGCCTTATAGGTGCCGCGATAACGTTCGATGTCTTCGCGGGGCGCCTGTAGCGGATTGTGTGGCGCGTTATACGCGAGATACATGAAGTAGGGCTTGTCGGGGTGGGCGGCTTTGGATTCTTTGATGAAGTCGATGGCGTAGTCGGTGACGGCGTCGGTGACGTAGAAGTCCTTTGTCTGTGGTTTGAAAGGAGTCTTATCTAGGCGAAAGGATTGGTCGATCGGGGGGAAGAATGCGCTGGCGCCACTAAGGTGTCCGAAGAAACGGTCAAATCCGCGATCAATCGGGCTGCCATTGAGATGCCATTTGCCTAGAGCGAAGGTCGCATAGCCTGCCGGACGCATGACCTCGCCGAGCGTCGCGCCGCGTTGCACACCGAGCCCTGTGACGGGCCAGTAGTGGCCAGACATGATGTTGGCCCGTGACGGTTCACATTTGGAGGCGTTGTAAAATTGAGTAAAGCGCAGGCCTTCTTGAGCGAGTCGGTCTAAGTTGGGCGTATTGATTTCGCTGCCGTAGCAGCCTAAGTCGGAATAGCCCAGGTCATCGGCGAGTATGTAAATGATGTCCGGCTGCTCTGAGGCCGCGGTAGCGGTTGCGTTTCCTAGCGATAAGGCCAGCGCGAGCGCGATGAGTGCACGTAAGGGGCGGTGTAGTCGTTGTGGCATGGGTCTAATGTTTTGTGGTAATTATTATCCTTAAGAATTGTTTCTTGTTATAGTCTTGACCCGCAGAGTGCAATAAGAATCATTTCTTATAGAATGAAACCTTTGTCACTTTTCAACCCTAGGACTGATTCCGATTCCACTATTAGTCACGCTCAGGCGGACTTTCAACGGGCTTTTGAGGACCCGCCAGCGGAGTTGCGCGGAAAACCATTTTGGTCGTGGAATGGAGAGCTCAATGAAGAAGAACTGCTGCGTCAGATGGGAGTCGCCAAGTCGATGGGGATGGGGGGCGTTTTTATGCATTCCCGCACAGGTTTGAAGACGGAGTATCTGGGCAAGGAGTGGTTTGAGCTGATCAATAGTTGCTCGCAGCAGGCGAGTGAACTCGGCCTCGAAGGTTGGCTTTACGATGAAGATCGCTGGCCTAGCGGCAGTGCGGGCGGCAAGGTGACTAAGGGCCAAGCGCATCGGATGCGTTCCATTATCTTACGTCAATATGCGGCAGGTGAAGCGATTGAATGGCCGGAGCTGGAGAACTTTATCGAAGCGCATTATGCAGATTTGGATGGCTTGCACTTGAAGCAGTATGACTCGGTTGCGCATCAATCGGTGGACGTGGTGCCTGCGGGCCGACAGCTCTTGATATTTGTCCGGGAAATTCATCCATCGCATTCATTCTATAATGGTGGCTCGTATCTGGATACTTTAAGTCGTTCGGCGACGGATGCATTTATCGAATCGACGCATGAAAAATACCGTGCGCACTGTGGCGACCATTTTGGCAAAGCAATCAAGGGCGTGTTTACGGATGAGCCTCATCGCGGGTTTATTCTGTGTGATGCGGTTGAACAGCCGGGGGCGTCGGATTCCGCGCGAGCGATCCCCTATACGGAAGCACTCTTTGAAGAATTTTCGCAACGCTTCGGTTATGAACTGCGTGGACGATTGCCGGAGCTCTATTTTCAGTATCATGGGGAGAGGCTTTCCAAATTAAAGTGGCATTATGCCGAACTGCTGCAGCAGCTTTTCATCGAAAACTGGGCGCGTCCTTGCTTGGACTGGTGTGAGTCGAACGACTTGCTGCTTACAGGACACGTGCTGCACGAAGATTCACTCGCGGCGCAAGCAGTGCCTTGTGGTTCATTGGCGAGATACTATGAGCAGATGAGCTATCCTGGGATCGACGTGTTGACGCAGGATTGCCGCGCATACTGGGTGGCGAAGCAGGTGGTGTCCGTCGCGAGACAGCAGGGGCAGCCGTATGTGCTGTCCGAATTGTATGGCTGCACAGGGTGGCAAATGGGTTTCGAGGGGCACAAGCAAATCGGGGACTGGCAAGCCTTTCTCGGTGTCAATCTTCGCTGTCATCACCTAGCGTGGTATTCCATGGCGGGGGAGGCGAAACGTGATTACCCCGCAAGTATTTTTCATCAATCCGCATGGTATCCAAAATACAAATACGTTGAGGATTATTTTTCTCGGGTGAATTTAATCTTACAACAAGGTCAGCCGGATTGTGACGTATTGGTGATTCATCCTAATGAGTCGATTTCGGCGCAGTTTCATTTAGGCTGGGCCACTTGGCTACGATCGATTTCGCCGGCGGTGGATCAGCTGGAGACGAAATTTGTTGAACTCTTCCATTGGCTGACGAATAGCCAAATCGATTTTGATTATGGCGATGAGGAACAACTGTCACGTCTGGCAGAAATCGAGGTCGTGGATGGGCAAGCGTATCTGCGCTTCGGTCAGATGCGGTATCGCAGCATCGTGGTCGGTGGCTTAGAAACGATGCGCGGCACGACTTTGTCGTTGTTGGAAGCCTTTCAATTAGCGGGCGGAGCGGTCATCTTTGCTGGTGAGGTCCCCGCTTATCTGGATGCCGAACGCAGTCGTGCGCCGCGTGCTTTTGCGCAGCAGGCGCTCGCATGCGCCTGGGAGCGGGATGCATTGGTTGATTGCCTGCGGGAAAATAGCGATCAGTTGCTGCAACTCAACGAAGGTGCGAGTGTCGCGGATGTGATTAGTCATGTGCGGCGCTTGGATTCTGGAGAAGTTTTTATCGGGTTAGTGAATACGACAGAAACGCAATTGAAGCAGGTTCAAATTGATCTCCGCCAGAGCGGTCGAGTGGAGCGCTTGAATTGTCGCAGCGGCCAGATTGAGGCAGTTGTAGTGACATCGCATGCGGATGGCCTGCGCTGGTGGGTTGATTTCGAGTCGCTCGGTGAGCACTTGTATCGAGTCGTGCCTGAGACGGAACAATCTGAGAGCGCAGAACCTGAACGTGTATCCGCTGCGCCATTTTCGGTGCCGATCGAGGGGCCGTTTGATTATTCATTGAGTGAGCCGAATACATTACTGTTGGAGCGTGCTCGTTATCGTTTAGATGATGGAGAGTGGAGTGAGTGCCGGGATATTCTACGTCAGGATACGGCGATTCGTGACACGCTCGGTTGGCCGCAAGTGTCTGGAGAGATGGTGCAGCCTTGGTGTCGTCCTAAGAACGACGACGTTGTTAGCAAGAAGTTGACGCTGGAGTTTCCCTTTAATGTTTCGCAGATCCCCGCAGCACTTGACTTACTGGCAGAGCAACCAGAACGCTGGCGCATTTCGCTCAATGGACGTGTCATCCTCTGCGAAGATCTGAGCCATTGGCACATTGATATCGCGTTGAAGCGTATTCAATTGCCGGTCGAGTATTTACGACAAGGTGAAAATTGCATCACCATGGAGACTGATTTGTCACAAGACACCGATCTTGAAGCGATCTACTTGCTCGGCGATTTTGGTGTTTACCGTAAAGATGAAGATTGGGAGATCGCTGCATCGCCGAAGCAGGTCTTTGTGGGGGATTTGGTGGAGCAAGGATTTCCTTTCTACACAGGGGCTGTTACCTATTGTTTGCCGCTTCCGAATGCTTTGTGTGAGCAAGCCATGGATGTGGAGCTTCCTGAGTATTCGGGGGCCTGCGCTGAAGTGATACTCGGCCAGCATTCAGAGTTAATTGCCTTTCCACCGAGTCGAACCAGCTTGCCCATGTCATCGGATGACACCTGCTTTAAGGTGAAGCTTTATCTGACGCGTCAGAATCTATTTGGTCCTTTGCACCGAGTGCCGAAAGAACAAGGGATGACACGTCCCGATTCCTATCGGACTGTTGGGGATGCTTATAGTGAGGCGTATCAATTATTCCCAAGTGGTTTGTTGA
The DNA here is from genome assembly GCF_031127905.1 of Thalassobacterium sedimentorum. Classification (GTDB taxonomy): domain Bacteria; phylum Verrucomicrobiota; class Verrucomicrobiia; order Opitutales; family Coraliomargaritaceae; genus Thalassobacterium; species Thalassobacterium sedimentorum. The sequence continues at coordinate 22,887 of NZ_JARXIC010000036.1, forward strand.
CATCTCCGATTGTGCATCTGTCAGCGCCGTTCGTCTCGAATGAGTGAGCGCAAGAGAATGGTCTCTCATTCTTAAAATTAATGACGGCCGCATGTCTGTGGTGGTCGTCACTTTTTCTATATGAACTCTATGTTTCGCTCTTTTCAAAACTTTCGAACATGTTTCGCAGTGCTCAGTTTGCTCTTTTGTTTTGTGCACTCGGCGCATGCGGTGTTGCGCCATCCGGGGATGACGGATGCCGAGGCTTTGGCGCTGGGTGACTTGCCGCAGTTTGAGAGCAAGGCCTACGTCAGCGGTTGTTCGGCGGCGATGCTCAATAGCGAATGGGCGGTGTCTGCGGCTCATTGTATCAGCCTCAAAGACGAGCAGCGCGTGACGATGATTTATGAAACGAATGGCGTCTCCACCACGGTGGCGGGAACGGCCTACCGTGTGCAATCGGGCGATGGTGGCTATGACGATGTCATGCTCATTCACTTGGACACGCCGATCACAGCCGCTGTGGCTTGGGTGGCACCTTACGATCGCTTCGACGAGTATGAGCAGTTGGGGTGGCAAGTTGGGCGAGGCACTTCCGGGGCACTGGGAGTAAATACGACTTTAGACAATCAGTTTCGTGCAATGACTCAGCGGATTATTTCAACGATCCTTGATGAGGCATCGATCATTCCTCAGCATATTTATTACAATTATAACAACCCTAATGTCACTAGCCCAAATGAATATGCGACTCGCTTTGAGGGCGGCACGGGGCAAGGGGACAGTGGGGGGCCACTCTATGTGTATTCACGTGGCCGATACTTCAATGCCAGTGTCGTGAGCGGCCCGCAGGATGGGAGTTATCGCAATGGTCGCCTAAGCACGCATGGCGCTGCCATGCTGGCTAGGTCGGGACTGAAATTTGCTTATCCGCAAGCACTTACGCCGCAGGCGGTTTGGGTGGCGGAAGATCTAGAGGCTTCAGTCGCGAACTTGAGCACGGTGACAACTTGGACGGATCGTCTCAACGGACTCAGTTTTTCGAATGCCAGTGACGGTGGCACGGGCGCGCCTGTCTTTGTGGTTAGCGCATCGCCAACCGGTTTGGCATCTGTGCGTCTGGATGGTGATGATGCACTGGGGCTATCACTCGCGGAAAATCCTTTTAATGGCACTACGGCGATGAGTCTCGCGATCGTAGTCAAGTCGAGCGGTGGTAATGCGGGGCTAGAAACGGATGACTTTGGCACCGCAGGTTTGTTGGATGCGAGCGTTGCGGGCAGTGATCTCGGATGGGGGCTTTCCATGGCGGCGAATGGTCGTTTTGGTTGGAGTATCGAGGACCTCGATGGTTCGGTGGATGCGCTCTTTCGCGGAGACACGGACAACGGTTCTGCGGCGGAGGGGGAGTGGCATGTGGTCGTCGCGACCTGGGATGGTTCAGAGATCGCGTTGGATAACGCGGGCGATGAGCGTAACATGAAGCTCTTCGTGGATAGCTTGGCGCAGTCCAAGACCACGCAAGCGGCGAATCACTTTAACATTGGCCGAGCAGTTAGCTCCTTGGTTTTAGGAAAAAGCCAGACCAACGCGGTCGGTGGGTTTCAAGGAGAGATTGCCGAGATTCGACTCTACACGGGAGAACTGCAACTACATGAAGTGGATCGCTTACTCACGAGTTTGCGCGAACGCTATGTCAGCGGTTCGCTCGGAGTCAGCTTTGAGCGGCCTTGGTCGTCTAAGATCTCGATCCCCGCTGGACAGAGTTTACGCACGCGTGGATTGCTCACGGGGGGGGGCACTTCAATGTTTTGGGAACTCGAGTCTGGGCCCGCTCCAGTTACTTTTTCAAATGTGACTTCGCCTGATACAGAGATTACATTCGAAGCAGTGGGCACGCATGTCCTAAGCGCAGTGGTGACGGACGGTGTTTCGGTGGGCACGACAGACTTGACAGTTGAAGTGACTGTGCCCGGTGAGTTGCCGACAACGAGCAGTGATGCGGTGACGGGTAATTGGATTTCGAGTGATGTGGGCAGGGTTAATGTCGTCGGTAGTCACAGCGAGGCCGCGGGTGTTTTTACCGTGAATGGTTCTGGCCAAGGTGTCGGCGTCGGAGAGGGGCAGACTTACGATGAAGGCCGCTTTGTGTGGAAGGCTGTGGCGGGCGACTTTGATTGGATCGCACGACTCGACTCGCTGACCGATGCATCGGGCCCGACCCGTGCGGGACTGATGGTGCGCGGAGGACCGGGCGCGACTGATGCCGCCGCATTTGTCGGGTTTGCGCCGAACGGCACGGTGTATGCCTTAGGTCGTCGTGATGGTGGGTGGTATGCGGAGCTTAGCAGCGATGCCGGCTTGGGACTAAGCTTTCCAGTGTATTTGAAATTAGAACGACGCGGCGAAACTGTGTCGGCATTTGTTTCGTCCGATGGAGTGACGTATAGCGCCATTGAATCAGAGCTGACGGTCGCGTTACCAGGCGTAGCACGTGTCGGGATGTTTGTGACGAGCGGTCACGAGAGCACAACGGTAGCTGGGGAGTTTAGCGAGTTGTCGTTGTTGCAAACGAGCTTCGCGGCCACAACTGCTTTATCAGTTATGAGTGCGCAACAATTAGGTGGGGTGATTGATCTTGATCCCAGTTCCTCGGGCACGGATGAGCCATGGTTGAGTGTAGATCTCACGAATGGTTCCAGTGTGGCCAATGTGTATCAGACCTATGTCGGACATCGTCAAATCTCACGAGCGACTTTGACTGAGGGCGGCGATTATTGGGCAAGCCTCAGCGCCGATGATGGCAACGCGCTCACTGCGACCAGTCGTGTGATCGAGACGGTTTATCATACACGCTATGAATTTAATACGGCCAGCGATACGGAAGGATGGAATGGAAATAATGTGACTGATTTGACCAGTGACGGCAGCAGCCTGACGGGCACTGCGAGCTCAGATGATCCGCAGATCAACATCACTGGCTTATCGCTGGATGGAACACTGCATACGCAAGTGGCAGTGAGAATGAAAGCGAGTGTCGTCGCACCGATTCAATTGTTCTGGGGCCGCGAGGGCGCGGGCGGTTTCGCAGCGGCACGTTCGCTGCTTTTGGATTATACCGAAGTCGGGGCCTTTCAGTCGCTGGTCTTTGATTTGAAGGATGTCGACGAGTGGGATGGTGAAACGGTCACTGCTTTACGCTTGGATCCGCTGAATGGATCGGTGAATGGGCAGAGCTTTGAAATCGATTTTGTTGAAATTTCAGACGGTCGTGCGATTCGTCAAGCACCAGCGTATCGCTTCGATGTGGGCGGTGATAGCGAAGGGTGGAAATTTACCAAGGACATCGCTAGCACTTATGTGATCGGTGGCGCTTTGCAGGGCACGACGACTGGCAACGATTCGGTGTTGACGCAGAGCGGTGTCGATTTCGATGCCGACGGGGTGGACAGCGTGCTGCTGCGCATTCGCTCGTCAGTTTCAGGAGTGGCTGAGTTCTTTTGGGGTACGACCGATACGCCCGCGTTCAGTGCGGCGCGTAAGGTGAGCGCGAGCTATATGGGCGACGGTTCGTATCAAGTGCTGCGCCTACCGCTCGCGGGAAATGCGGAGTGGGATGGCACTAGCTTGCAAAATATACGCTTGGATCCGAGCAATCAGTCGGGCGTTGTTTTCGCGATTGATACGATCCTCTTTAGCGATGGCGACGGTGATCAGGATAGCATGCCCGACACCTTTGAACTCGCCAACAATTTGAATCCGCTGGCCAGTGAGGATGCCATGTTGGACGCCGATGGGGATGGCGTGAGTAATCTTAGTGAATATATCGCGGGGACTGATCCGACAGATGGCAGTGACCGCTTCACTTCGACCTTTGTTTACACCGATGGGGAGGCCTTTGAGCTGAACTTTAGTGGCAAGTCTGGTCGTCGCTATCGACTGATGCGCAAGCTGAATTTGACTGACTCGAGTTGGGTGCAAGTTGATAGCCTCGGCGCCTTAGGTAGTGATCAGTCCGTTCATTTATCGGACTCCAGCAGCTTCGATCAGGCGTTCTACATGGTTGAGATTTCATTCCCGTAACTCATATGTTTACAACCCATGCGATCGCTTGGTGGCGTCGTGTTTTCTGCACGCACCCTCTATTCATATTTACTTGGGTGCTGGGCGCTGCGCTCCATGGGCAGACGGTCAGCGTTGAACTCGTTGAAGATTACGGCAACAGTTATCAAGCACGTGCGACGATCACCAATGATTCCGCTGTGGCGCTGAACTCGTGGCTGGTGACCTTACAACTGGACGGCACGCTCGATAAGAATTGGGAGAGTCTCTATCAAGCTTCGGAAAGTGATGTTGATAATCGGGTGTATGCCTTTTCCAGTGAATACTATAACAGAGTCATCGCACCGGGGGAGTTCGAAAGCTTCGGGTTTATCGTTCGCACGAGTTCGGAGCCAGTTTTGCCAGAGGGTGGTTTGGTGACACGTGACTGGGAGCCAGTGTTTGAACCCCGCGTGAGTGTCGCGGATGTTGATAACGATGGATCGGGGCCGTTGCTTGGTAAAGCGCAGACGGGTGACTATAACTATGCCGAAGTGCTTCAGAAGTCTTTGTTCTTTTACGATGTGCAGCGCTCTGGTGACTTGCCTGTCGATTTTCGAGTCGCTTGGCGCGGGGATTCCGCGGTGAGCGATGGCAGTGATGTTTCGTTGGATCTCAGTGGTGGGTTTTATGATGCGGGCGATCATGTGAAGTTCGGACTGCCGATGGCGTATAGTTTAACTATGCTCGCTTGGGGCGCGGTGGAGTATCCGTCCGCCTATGCCGAAACGGGACAAGTCTCGATCCTGTTGGATCAACTTCGTTGGGGGGCGGATTACTTGATCAAGTGTCACGTGCGCAATGAAGATGGATCGACGGCGGCATTTTATGGGCAAGTCGGGAACGGGGATGTAGATCACGCGTATTGGGGCAGTGCCGAAAGTATGACGATGGCGCGGCCCGCGTATCAAATCGATGTGGACCATCCTGGGTCGGACCTCGCTGCGGAGACGGCTGCGTCGCTCGCGGCGATCTCGATGTTGGTTGCCATCGACGATCCTGACTACGCCGCCGAACTGATCGATCACGCCGTGGCGCTTTACGAATTCGCTGATACCTATCGCGGCAAGTATAGCGAATCGATTACGAACGCCGCGAGTTTTTATAACTCATGGAGCGGGTATCAGGATGAATTGGTGTGGGGCGCGCTTTGGTTGTATCGCGCGACAGGAGATGCCACCTGGCTGAACAAAGCAAAGAGCGAGTATGCGATGCTCGGTGGTGGCGCAGGGAATCAGCCGTTTATCTGGAGCCTCTCTTGGGATAATAAATCCTATGGTTGCTACGTCTTGCTTGCGGATTTGGATGGCGGCGCGACTTATAAAGCCGATGCCGAACGTTGGCTCGATTACTGGACTATCGGTATCAATGGCCAAAAAGTGAACTATACGCCAGGCGGCTTGGCATGGCTGGACGAGTGGGGCTCCTTGCGTTACGCCGCCAATACTGCGTTTTGTGCTTTGGTGTATGCCGATAAAGTCAACGACCTCGATGCGCGTTATTCAGATTTTGCGAAGGCGCAAATCAACTACGCCTTAGGCAGTAACCCACAGAATCGCAGCTACGTCTGTGGCTTCGGTGTCAACCCGCCGATCAATCCGCATCATCGCAATGCCCACGCTTCGACAACGAACGACATTGATAGCCCCAACGATAACCAACACGTGCTCTACGGTGCCTTGGTCGGTGGTCCTGGAATCGACGATGCCTATGTGGATGATCGCAGCGACTATCAACGCAACGAAGTGGCGATGGATTATAACGCCGCTTTTACGGGGGCACTGGCGCGGCTCTATCTCGAGTATGGTGGCTATGCGCTCGACGAAGTGGATGCGCCACCAGTCGATGCAGCCGTGTTGCTCTATGAAACGGTCGATGACTTTCCCACAGGTGCACAGACTGATCGTGAATGGAAAGCCCTGTGGCCCGGCACCAAGTGGGCGAACGGTCCCGACGAAGGTCGGCTCGAAGTGGACGATACGATTGCTTATAATGGTAGCGGGAAATCCGTGCGGGTGCTTTATCCGGAAGGCGGTAAGCAGTCGAATGGCAGTGGTGCGCAATGGTTCATTGATTTAAAAGGCGAATACGATGAACTGTATTTTAGCTACTGGTTGCGCTTTGATCCTGACTTTGACTTTGTGCTGGGCGGTAAGTTGCCCGGGCTCGGAGGGGCAGTGTCTTTCGACGATCGCACGCATGAGTGGTCGGGGCGCTTGATGTGGCGCGAGAACGGATGGGCCGAGTTTTATATTCATGTGCCGTCCGAGCATTTGAACGATCCGGGCGATCGTTTCTGGTGGAATACCGAAGGTTTTCAAGCGATCTTCGTTCCCGGACGCTGGCATCATATCGAGATTCACATGAAGTTAAATACTCCGGGGCAACAGGACGGATTGGCTGAAGGTTGGTTTGACGGCGTCAAAGCCGCCACATATCCGGGCTTTGATTTTCGAGATGCGGGCACATCCAGCGCGCAGATCGCATGGGTATTCTTTAGCACCTTCTTTGGCGGCAGTAGTGGTGATCATTGGAATGCCCAGAAGGATGAGCATGCGCGTTTCGATCAATTCATCGTTTCTAAGGAGCGCATCGGCTACCCTGGTAAACCCGAGGATATCGACTCCGATCAATTGCCGAATGATTGGGAATTGCAGCACTTCGGTAGTGACATGGCAGCCGATCCAAATGCGGATAGCGATGCGGATGGCGATTCGGATTATTTCGAGTATATCGCCGGCACTCATCCCAAGAATGCAAGCGACCGGTTGGCACCCCAGGTGCAAAAATTAAGTGATGCGTTTGTGGTTGATGTGAATGCCAAGGCGGGGCGAGTCTATCGACTCTTGCGCAAGTTGAATTTGACTGATGCTGATTGGCTCGAAGTGGACATTAGTGCGACGATCGCCACGGACGGCACACTTAGTCTCGAAGATCCCAGCTTGCATGGTCGCGCGTTTTACAAGGTCGAAGTGACAGAGCCGTAGCGTGACGCATTCAAGGGCAGGGATGCCCTTGTTCCGGTTTAGCTCCACAGGGCATCCTTGCCCTGTGCTGCTGCGAGTGGCGACTCTAATTTCTGGCTGGTGTTCGCGTTCTAAATTTCTAACATCCACTTTTAGATGAGTGAGTTTCTCAACCCCTATGCGTACATCGACCAGCACGGCCTGAATCTGCCGCACTGGCAGCAAGGGGAGGCTTTTGTTTTTGTTACATGGCGCATGGCGGACTCTCTACCTGAAAATGTTTTGCGCGCTTGGTCATCCGAGCGCAGGATTTGGTTCGAGAAACACCCGTTGCCTTGGGATGCATCGACGCGTGCCGAATACCGTGAGCGTTTTACGCAGCGGATTGAGCGATGGTTGGATCAGGGCAGCGGATCGTGTGCGCTCAGTGACCCAACGTTTCGTTTAATCGTCGAGGGAGCACTTTCGCATTTTGAAGGTGAGCGTCATGCTGTTCGGTCATACGTCATCATGCCCAATCATGTGCATATTTTATTTCAACCTTTGAGTGGCTGCCTGCTGGAAGATATTTTGCATACATGGAAAAGTTATTCGTCGCAGCAGATTATGAAGACAACGAAGCATACTGGTGAATTTTGGAGTGCGGGCTATTGGGATCGCTTGATTCGCGATCGGACTCATTTTGAACGTTGTGTCCGCTATATCCGTAATAATCCAGCAAAAGCGAAACTGAATCCTTCGCAGTTTAGTTTGTATGAGAACGAAGCACTGACTTGTGAGTCAGAAAGGTGATTCAAGGGCAGGGATGCCCTTGTTCCGGTTTAGGAAGCAGGGCATCTTGCCCTGTGGCGTTGTGTCTCGGTATGCGCTATGTGTCTTTGCCCGCTTTGGCTTCAAGTAAACGCTGCGTTTCTTCGGCACGTTGACGACTGATCGGGTAGAACCACATTAGAAAGATCGCAAGTACCAGGCCGAGTGACTGAAAGCCGATGAGTAGGGCTTTCATTTTTACGGCGGTTGCTTCGTCCAAGCCAGAGGCGTCGACCACCTGTGGGTCGTAGCCTGCCGCCGTTGCCATGTAACCACCGAGCCCAAAAGTAATGCCTTGGGCCGCTTTGAGTGCGAAGCCTTTGACGGAACTAAACATGCCTTCGCGGCGGCGTCCGGTTTCGAGTTCGTCGTCATCGCAGACGTCGGCCACCATCGAGTCAATCATCAGCCAGCAACCCTGCATGCCAATGAAGGTGATGCCGCCGACTACGTAGAGGGCCCATGGCCAGCGTGGATCGATCGCGAAGAAATTAAGTATGGTCCCGAGGAGAACAAAGCATAGGCCGACTAACATGGCCGAGCGTTTGTTGAAGCGCGTCGAGAGATAGCCGATGAAAAACATGCTGACATAAGATAACCCAACCGCGAGTGTTGTGAACCATCCCGTGAAGTCACCAATTGCCTTTTCGCTGCCATTGAACACATAGTGCAACATCAGTAGCGGGGCGATGCTTTGCGCCGAGAAGAGCGCGACGATAATGGTCACGTAGGCGATGAATAAGATGACGAAGGGCTTATTCGTCATCGTGTATTTGATCGCGGGCAAAAGTTTGATCGGTTCTTGCGTTTCAATTTCAAGGTCCTCTTTACAGCCAAAGGTTGGAATCAGACCGGAGATTAATACGATAACAGCCACCCCGACTGTGACCCAGAAAGCACCTTCACCTAAGTTCGGAAAGGTATCTGCGGCTGCGAGCCGAAAGAGCCAACCGGCGGAGACTGACCCGATGAGCCCGATATACATGCGCCAGACGATGACGCGCGTTCGTTCATCGTAGTTGGGCGTGAGCTCGAAACCTAGCGCAGTATAGGGAACTACAAACAGTGTATAGGCGACTGCAAGCAGGCTGCCAATCGTGACGATGTAAAAGAACGGGATATTACTGAACCATGGGTTCTGCGCGGTTTCTGCTCCCATCGGTGTCCACAATAGGGGCAACAGTAGGGCGCAGGCAATGACTCCGAAAAACATCAAGGGGCGGCGACGCCCGTATTTTGTTTTGAGGTTGTCGGACAAGTTGCCAATCCACGGGTCGGTAAAGGCATCGATTAACCGCGGAAAGGCCAAGGCCATGCCCGCCAGCGCTGGACTCAAGCCAAAGTGCTGCACGTAGACCAGCGTGCCGAGCGCGGTCAAGGTGTTGAACATAAAGTTATCCGCTAGACCACCAAATCCCCAGGTAACTTTCGTGCGTAAGGGCACGCGTTTTTGGCCAGGTATGTGAGGGATGTGTGTAGAACTCATGGAGATGCTAAAGGTTCACCTATTGATTAAACAGAAATACAGTTTGTTCTAATGATTATCCAGGTGACAGAATAAAGCAACAAGAAAGGTTTCTTGTTGTTCTCGGATTGGTCATTTGATTGGTGCTAGTGGCGCTTATTTGTTGGAGCGGTATCGCATTATAGAAAGTAGAAAGTCAGTTTCGTATGAGCGGGCTAAAGGCCAATGTCTTTAAGGATTGGTGACTTGTATAGTTTTAACAACTCGTTTTGACTGGGCAACTTTAGTTTTTGGCCAGTCTTTTGTGGGTTGTCGTAGGGTTCTAGGGCAAGTTCTAGGTCTTCGTTTTTTAATAACGGCATCATAGCTAAGATCATCTAAGAGTCGCTGGATCCACTGAGCCAGCGCTTGCGGGGTAATCAAGTCTGCACCGACTTGCAGTAGCTCGCACAGTGCGGCTGTCTTGTGCAAAACCTTGGCAAAGCTGATGCGCAAGGGCTCAACGCCTGCGACAGAAGCGACGCTTTGGCGCTGCCTGGCTATCAGCGCGGCCGCTAAGAGCATCGCAAGCACTTCTTGGGCTGCGGTTTGCGGAGTGAGTGCGTCAAGTAGTTCTCCGCGGGCGTGCAGGTGGCTTTTCAGTTCTCGGAAGAATAACTCTTCCTTCCAGCGTGCGGCGTAAAGGGCGATCAGCTCTGTGGCTGCGCTGGTGGTGTCATCGAGCAGACTCGTCCACAAGCGTATTTGAAGACACGAACGGTGACCACTCTGGTCTTCATAGCAGACTCGACCATAGATCTCACGTAGTTCGAGTACACCCATCTTCTTGCGTGTGGATGGATCAACCGCTTTGACTTCGACCAGCCATGAACCATCCGCGAGTTGCCGCGTGCGCTTGGCTTTGAGATTAGACTTTATCCGAACCAGAACGTGACTGTGTGTGCGCCGGAGCATTGACCAGAGTCCCCAGATCAGCGAAGGATAACCGAACAGTCGGTCGGCTAAAAGCAGACTGCGCTCGGGGAGGTCCTGCGCCGCAAACAGTTGCCGCGCGAGTGTCAACTCGCCCTCGCCTTGCCAGCCTATACGGGTGCCCAAAGGTTGGTGCATACCCAGTTCCACGAGGACAACTGCCAGCAAATGCGCGAAAGCAGGTTCACCGCTACCGCGGTTGCAAGCCACTTTTGAAGCCTGTTCATTAATGCTTCCGGTATTACGTAAATTGAAACGAGTCCCGTCGATGGCCACCAACCGATATGCATTATAAAAGGCCTGCGCATCTCGCTCACGGTCGGCTAACGGACGCAGCGCGATAGGCAGTATCTCTTCGATCAGCTTCTCGCCAATCGACAAGGCCCGCTGGCTGAGCGCGCTGTCCGAAATGCGCACTCCGGATACCGCCTTGGTATTAGACGAGAAGGTACCCGAACGTGCCAACTCATGGTAGACCCTGGACATCAACCATTCCCAGCCATTTAACTTGGCTTGCCCACCACCGCGAGGACCGTGCTGCGCGAAAATCAGAGCGCAGCTCTCACGGCTAAATAGCTCCTCAAAGGCAGCTGGAAAATTAGAAAACAACGGTAAACACAAAGAGGTGGATGCGCTCATTCATACAAAAGAAGCAATCGTACTAAAAGTACGAGTCTGAAATGATTACGTTAACTAAAATCCAATCCTTAAAGACATTGGGCTAAAGGCTGAATGTGATGACAAAAAAAGTCGGAAGGTCTTAAGAGGGCGTCTAATAAATTTCCAAAACGGTTAGAATCTAGCCGCACGCTTGAGCATGAGTCGAGTCATCGCAATATGAATCATGGCAGTAGATGA
>NZ_JARXIC010000037.1 GCF_031127905.1 Thalassobacterium sedimentorum
CCAAGGCACATGGCTGCCTGTCAGGCCAGCAGTCACGTATGCTTATACGCTCCTTCGGCCTTCAGTTGCCGAGCACCTTGCTCATCCTATTGCATAATCCGGGTTAAACAAAACAATTCTACCCATTTTTTAAAACTCCGTTTCACACAGACTTGTAAATCATCGCAGATCTGCTATTCTTCTATCTTCGTGTTGCTTAAATTCCTACAGATCCTGCTGGCTTGCGCCATCTTCAACCCGCTCTGCTGTTGCACAGCAGCCGCGTTTTCTGTGGACGCAGCCAAAAGTACTCCCATGGCACACAGTTGCTGCGAGAGCACTCAAGAGCAGAGTCCCGCCAACAGTAATCAGACACACGATCCGCAGAATTGCCCGCATAAGATCCTGAAGGAATCGCAAGCCACCGCCTTGAAGGATGGCTCCAGCATACACTTCACAGTGCAGCAGCTCCCGCCGCTATTGACGCTGATTCAAGTGATCCATTTCGAGCCAGTGGCTCACATCCACCAGCCCACGCAGCTGGCCACGATCGCTCAAGCACCTCCGCTTGCGCTCACACAGAAGCACTGTGTCTACCGGATCTGATTGATCCCGATTCATACCTGCGCTGACCGCGCAGTTCACGCCGCGCATGTACGCCCAGCAAGGGCGCTCTGCACCGAACGAATCAACGATCCTTCATGATCTATGTACTTATCAATAGACAAAACACTTCGCAAACTTACCTACGCACTTTGGCTGTTGTCGGGGCTGGCACATGCCGACAAGCTCTCGCTGGAGCAAGCCATCCACCTAGCCAATATCAACAACCCGGAACTGCAGGCTCTGCAGCACCAATCCGAGGCCGCTGCCGCGCAAATTCCTATCGCCGGTGCGCTGCCAGACCCCAAGGCACAATTCACCTATTTCGGTGAATCCGTCGAGACACGCACTGGCCCGCAGGAAGCCATCTACTCACTCAGCCAAACCATCCCTTGGCTCACAAAACTGCACACCCGCACCGCACTCGCCTCTTATGATGCCGACAGCATCGCGCGCATCCATGAAGCAGGGCAAAGGCGCATCGAAGAAGCAGTCACGACGAGCTACACCGACTTGGCCTACTACACCGAAGCAGTCAACTCGACCCGTGCGAACCTACAATGGCTGGAGGACAGTCGTGCAATCGTCGAGGAGCAAGTGCGCGCAGGCGCCTCACTCAATGCCCTTTTGCGACTGGAAGTCGAAATGGAGCGCAGCCGTGATCGACTCGATCAATTCAAACAACAACAATTCGCTCAAAGAGCCCGCTTATCAGCACTGACAGGCATCGATCCGCAACAACTAGAGAATCTGGCGAAGACAGATTTACCCGCGCCCCACCACACGCCACGCTCACAACTGCACAGCGCACTGATCCAGCACAACCCGGAGCTGCACATGCTCAAGAGCCGCATACAGAGTCGCCAAGCACAAACAGAGCTCAGCAAATTAGACCGCTATCCGGACATCACCCTTGGCATCAATTACATTCAGGTCGGCAACCAAAGCACAGCCCGTGATGCCGGGCGCGACCCCTGGAACCTGAGCCTCGCAGTCAACCTCCCCATCTGGGAGGGCAAAAACCGCGCAGCGATTCAGTCCGCTCAATCGGTCGAACGTGCAGCCATGGCACACTATTATAACCGCCTGCAACAACTCAAAGCCGAACTGAGCGCCACCCTGGCCCAACATGCTGACAGCCTCAGCCGCATACAGCGCTACCGCGAAAAATTAATTCCGCTCGCCGAACAAGCGCTGGAAAATTCACGAGCAGCCTACCAAAGCGGTCAAATTGAGCTGCTGGAAATCATCGATAGTCAACGCGCCCTACTGGGTCTGCAACTAAGCCAACAACGGGCAATCGCCGACGCCCTACAAGCCGAGGCCCGCATCAAGCGGCTCATCGGCAACAGTCATCCCCAGCAACCAACAGGCCAAACGCACGTGCCAAACGACCAGCCCGCGCCGGCCAAACAAGGATAAACACTCAACTCTATTTATTAATGAAAACGAAATACATACTCATAGCCATCTCTCTAGTGGCACTCGGCCTCATTGCCGGCCGTTTCCTGCGACCAGTCAGCCCCGCGTCCTCTGCCCACAGCGCGACACACCCAAGCGACAGCACAACAATATGGACCTGCTCCATGCACCCACAGATCCAACAAACTGAACCTGGCGATTGCCCAATCTGTGGGATGGACCTAATACCACTGACCAACGATACGGCGAAAAGCTCCGGTCCCCGCGAGCTCAGCATGAGCCCCCAAGCCGTGGCACTGGCGCAGATACAAAGCAGCCCGGTGCGGCACCAGCACCTCAGCCGCCAACTTCGGCTAGTCGGCCAACTCACACGCGACGAATCCCGGGTCCAGTCGCTCACCGCCCGCTTCCCAGCCCGTATCGAAGACCTCCGCGTCGATACAGTCGGCATGACGGTGCAAGCCGGACAAGCCCTCGCCAGCATCTACAGTCCCGAGCTACTCAGTGCCCAACGCGAACTACTCGCCGCCTATCAACGCGATCCGCAAAGCCGCCTGACACAAGCAGCCCGTGAAAAGCTACGACTATGGGACCTGCCCGAAAAACAAATCGATCACATACTGGAACAAGCTAAGGTCGCAGACAAAGTCACCCTCTACGCGCCCATCTCAGGCGTGGTGGTGACCAAAGAAGTCAACGAAGGTGACTATCTAAAAACCGGCCAAGCGCTCTACACCATCGTCGACCTCAGCCAACTATGGCTCAACTTAGACGCCTACGAGTCGGATCTCACATGGCTGCAAACCGGGCAAAGCCTAGAGTTCAGTGTCGCGTCCTATCCCGGAGAAAGCTTCACCGGCAAGATTGATTTCATCGAGCCCGAAATCAACACCCGAACTCGCACCGTGCCCATTCGTGTCATCGTGCCCAACCCCGGGCAACGGCTCAAACCCGGTATGTTTGCCAACGCACAGGTCAAAGCTTCGGTCCCGAATGAACACGAAGCACCACTCATCATCCCCGCCTCCGCCGTGCTTCAGACCGGAAAACGCGCAGTTGTTTATATCCAAAAACCAGATACAGAACGGCCCAGCTTTGAAGGACGCGAGATCCTGCTCGGCCCACGTGCGGACGACCACTTCGTTGTCCTGGAAGGCCTGACCGAAGGCGAACAGGTCGTCACCCACGGAGCCTTTAAAATCGACAGTGCCTTACAAATACAAGCCAAGCCCAGCATGATGAACCCCGCCAGTGAAGCCCCGGGCATCCAGCTGTCAGACCACTCAGCGCTCAGCATTTCAAGCGAGCAAGCAGTGCAATTATTACCCACCTATCTCGCCATGCAAGCCGCACTAGCCGCAGATGATCTGGAAAGTGCACAAGCACAAGCCAAAGCAATGATGGCAATCACTGGCCACGTCGGGGCACTACCCGAATTGATCCATACCATGCTAGCCGCCGAAACGATCGACGCCCTACGCAAACCGCATTTCGAAACCTTGTCCGATGCATTGATCGCCGCGATCAAAGCCGCACCGAGCGCCTTCGAAGACGAACTGTATATTATGCACTGCCCCATGGTCTACGGCGACCACGGCGCCGACTGGCTGCAAAACAACGATCAACTGCGAAACCCTTATTTCGGTGCCATGATGCTCCACTGCGGCGAAGTGATAGAAAAATTACGGAAATGATCAACAAACTCATACGCTTCTGTCTCGAAAACAAACTCGTGGTGGTGCTCTTCACCGTGCTTCTCATTTTATGGGGCAGCATGGTGGCCCCCTTTGATTGGAAGTCCGATTGGCTGCCGCGCGATCCGGTGCCAGTGGATGCGATTCCCGACATCGGAGAGAATCAACAAATCGTCTTCACCGAATGGAGTGGCCGCTCGCCGCAGGACATCGAAGACCAGATCACATACCCACTCACCACCGCACTGCTGGGCCTGCCGGAGGTGAAGACGGTTCGCAGTTATTCCATGTTTGGTTTCTCCAGTATCTACATCATCTTTAAGGAAGATGCAGAGTTTTATTGGACGCGTAGCCGCATTCTGGAAAAGTTAAACAGCCTACCCAGTGGCACCTTACCCGCAGGCGTCGCCCCGCAACTCGGGCCCGACGCGACCGCGCTCGGGCAAGTGCTCTGGTATACCCTAGAAGGCATGGATACCAACGGCCAGCCGACCGGAGGCTGGGACCCGCAGGAAATACGCAGCGCACAGGACTGGTTTGTCCGCTACGCCTTACAAGGCGTGGAAGGTGTCGCCGAAGTCGCGTCCATCGGCGGCTATGTCAAGGAGTATCAAATCGATGTCGATCCCGATGCCTTACGCAGCTATAATATTACACTCAGCGATGTCTTTCAGGCCGTGCGCAATAGCAATCTCGATGTGGGGGCCCGCACAATCGAAGTCAACGCAGTCGAGTATGTGATTCGCAGTCTAGGCCTTATTGAAAATTTGGACGACCTGCGCGAGACTGTCATCACCGCCCGCGACGGTGTGCCGATCACCCTCGATCAAGTCGCGACGATCGAATACGGCCCAGCCCTACGGCGCGGTGCTTTGGAAAAAGCAGGCGCCGAAGCCGTCGGCGGCGTAGTCGTCACCCGCTACGGCGAAAACCCGTTGGCAGTGATACAAAGAGTAAAGGCAAAGATCAAAGCCATCGAATCCGGCATGCCGAAAAAGACATTGGAGGACGGCACCGTCAGCCAATTAAAAGTCGTGCCTTTTTATGACCGCACCGGCCTGATACACGAAACCCTCGGCACTTTAGAAGATGCCGTGCGCCAGCAAATTTTAGTGACCATCATAGTAGTCCTGCTCATGTTATTTCACCTGCGCAGCGCAGCCATGATCTCAGGCGTGCTGCCCCTGGCCGTATTGTTTGCATTCATCGGCATGAAGCAGTTCGGAGTCGACGCCAACGTGGTGGCCTTATCCGGAATCGCTATCGCAATCGGCACCATCGTGGATATGGGCATCGTGCTGATTGAAAACATTCTAAAGCACCTGGAGGCGCATAATAAAAGTATTCAAAACGTAGGGGCTTCACTGGTGAAGACCGCCAAGAATCCGTCCATACCCAACGCGGGCGTCACAAGTGACGCCCCTACAAAAGAGACCTTAGAAGTCATTTACCGCGCCTGTACGGAAGTCGCCGGTGCCGTCACGACTGCGGTGGCCACCACAGTCATCAGCTTTTTGCCCGTCTTCACCATGGTCGCGGCAGAGGGCAAACTCTTTCGCCCGCTGGCCTACACCAAGACCTTTGCCTTAATTGGCTCCATCATCGTGGCACTGATGCTAATCCCGCCTCTGGCGCATTGGCTACTCGGCACGCAAAGACCCAAGCCGAACAAAGCTGATAAAAAGGAATACCTTCCTGGACCGATAAAGAAAGGATTGCGTCGCCTCTTATGCCTACTGGCAGCCATAGTAACTGCAATTTTGCTCGCCAACGACTGGCAACCACTCGGCCCCGCACACACACTCGCCAACGTCTGCTTCGTCATACTCACAATCGGCGGCCTGATCGGCGCGATCTACGTATTTATCCATTTCTACACGCGCATGCTCGCTGTGGTGCTACGCATCAAACTGCTCTTCCTACTAAGCTGTTCGGCTGTCGTCACTTTCGGCTTCTGTGTGTGGCTGGGCTTCGGCTCACTCTTTGGGTGGATGCCCGACTTTGTCAAAAAATCCGCCCCATATGTGACCGCGGCGCATGCCGTACCAGGACTGGGCAAAGAGTTCATGCCAGACCTCGACGAAGGCTCCTACCTGCTAATGCCCACGACCATGCCCCACGCCTCGATCGGCGAAGTGATGGATGTGCTCCAGCTACAAGGCATGGCGATCAACTCCATCCCGGAAGTCGATTCTGCAGTCGGTAAATTAGGCCGCGTGGAAAGTCCACTAGACCCCGCGCCCATCTCCATGATCGAGACGGTCATCAATTACAAATCGGAATATATCACCGACGAGGACGGACAAATATTAACCTTCAAATACGACCATGCCGTCGAAGACTTCAGCTACGACGTATCCGGAAACTTAATACCAGATGACAACGGGCGCCCCTTCCGCCAATGGCGCGACGAAATAAAAAGCCCCGACGATATATGGGCCGAAATCGTCAAGGCAGCAACCATCCCCGGCACCACCTCCGCGCCAAAGTTACAACCGATCGCGACCCGCATTGTCATGCTACAAAGCGGCATGCGTGCCCCCATGGGGCTCAAAGTTTACGGTCCGGATCTGGAGACGCTGGAGCAAGCCGCACTGGACATCGAGGCGCAACTCAAACAAGTGCCTTCCATCAAATCGGAAGCCGTCTTCGCCGACCGCATCGTAGGCAAGCCCTATCTGGAGATCGACATCGACCGCGAAGCCATCGCGCGCTACGGCATCCAAATCGCAGCCTTTCAGGATGTCATCGAAGTTGCCATTGGCGGCAAGCCCGTAAGCACCACCATCGAAGGCCGCGAACGCTACCCCGTGCGCGTGCGCTACCAACGCGAACGACGTGACAGTATCGAAGCGATTGAAAGCATACTCATAGCCGCCCCCGATGGCACCCAGATTCCGCTCAAGGAACTGGCAACAATACGCTACACGCGCGGGCCACAAGTCATTAAAAGCGAAGACACCTTCCTCGTCGGCTATGTGATTTTTGATAAACTAGAGGGCTACGCCGAGGTCGACGTCGTCGAACAAGCCAGCGCCTTATTAGAAGCAAAAATCGCATCCGGCGAGCTCATCATCCCCGCTGGAGTGAGCTATCAATTCACCGGCAGCTACGAAAATCAAATCCGGGCCGAAAAGAAACTACGGGTGGTGCTCCCCATCGCACTCTTTGCGATCTGGCTGATCCTATATTTTCAATTCAAACGCAGCAGCACCACCTTCCTGGTCTTCACCGGCGTCGCCTTTGCCTGGTCGGGCGGATTCATCATGCTCTGGCTATATGCCCAACCCTGGTTCCTGAACTTTGAACTCTTTGGCAACAATCTGCGTGAGCTCTTTCAAATGGGCACCATCAACCTCAGCGTCGCGGTATGGGTCGGATTTCTCGCACTTTTCGGCATCGCCACCGATGACGGTGTGATCATGACCACCTATCTCGATCAACGTTTCCGCGAGGCCCCCCCCACGGACAAAGAATCGATCCACGCCCGCGTAATCGAAGCCGCCGAGCGCCGCGTGCGCCCAGCCATGATGACCAGTGCCACCACAATACTGGCACTCTTGCCCGTGCTCAGTTCTTCCGGCCGCGGCGCCGATGTCATGGTGCCAATGGCCATCCCCACCTTCGGCGGCATGAGCTTCGCCATCATCACCATCTTTGTCGTGCCTGCGATCTACTGCGCCCGGGAGGAGTTTTACATGAAAAAAAAATAAAATAAAACAAAACAAAAAATGAACACACACAAATACATCCTACTCGCATTTAGCCTGTTACTAGGTCAATCCGCCTTCGCACACTCACAGGCATTCAAACCAGAGTTTGTCGATACACTCTTGGCACCTTACCTGCGCATTCAGAACAGCTTAGCAGGCGATCAACTCGAGCACAGTAAAGCCGCCGCGGCTGAAATGCTCACCGCCTTAAACAAAGGGCCCCAGTCGCAAGACACGCAGGCAACTATGATCGCGCTTAAGAAGTCCGCTGCCCAACTAAACCAAGCTCAGGACTTCAAAGCCGCTCGCGCCGCATTCTCTCAACTCTCGAAGAAGCTCATCTCACTGCTAGAGCAAGTAGGACCCGCCTACACCCAGGAAGTTTACATCGCTCACTGCCCGATGGCCCTAAACGCCCAAGGCGGCACTTGGCTACAAGAAAGCACTACCGTGGAGAATCCCTACTACGGCTCCATGATGCTACGGTGTGGCACAATCAATCAGACTCCAATACACACCAAGCCAGGCCATTAAGACACAATGCGGCCTCTTCAGCGAGCGACTTAATTCAGTTCACACCTCACTTCCTAAGTTCTTTTCGCCTGGAGCATCGCCAGTCGGTCCCCGTCACCTACGGAATTTAGGATAAACGGTTTGCATTCTCGACTGGGCCGAATTGTGTCTCCGCATGGCTAATATCATTTTTCAAAAATCCGGCGTCACCGCACCTTGGACCGGCGACGAAGAGAGCATCTTAGAACTAGGCGAAGTTCACGACCTCGATCTGGACTACGGCTGCCGCATGGGCAATTGCACCGCTTGCCAGCAACCACTCCTCTCCGGCGAAGTTGAATACCCGATGGGCCATACC
Source organism: Thalassobacterium sedimentorum (assembly GCF_031127905.1). GTDB lineage: Bacteria > Verrucomicrobiota > Verrucomicrobiia > Opitutales > Coraliomargaritaceae > Thalassobacterium > Thalassobacterium sedimentorum. Next base: position 8,283 of record NZ_JARXIC010000037.1, read on the forward strand.
GCAGAGCCAGACGATGATCATGTCCTCATCTGCTGCTGCCAGCCAAAGGGCGATGCCGACGTCGTGATCGACGCTTAAACGCATCCGTATACGCATCCGTATACGCATCCACATGCGATTACTACGACCAGTCGCCCCCGCACTCCTGTTACTTGGGCTCAGTTTTTTCACGGCCTGCCGCGCACTGCCCGAAGATCCACCAGCCACCGTGGAGTCGGTCGATCTGAACCGCTACACCGGCTTATGGCATGAACTCGCTCGCCTGCCCGTCTTCTTTCAAAAAGATAACGAACGGGCGACGGCCGAATACGTGATGAATGACGCGGGCAATATCGACCTAGTCAATACCGCCATCGCACCCGATGGCTCTCAACGCTCAGTCACCGGGACGGCCGTGCCAGTCGCAGGCTCCAACAACGCGAAGCTCAAGGTCTCGATTGATAACTTCTTCGCCCAAATATTTGGGAGCCCTCCCGATTATGGTAACTACTGGATCTTGAAGTTAGAATCCGACTACAGTATTGCACTGGTCGGCTCGCCCAATCGCAAAACCCTCTGGCTTCTAGCTAAAACTCCAGAGATCCCCGCATCCAAATTGCAAGCCTACATCGCCTACGCCGAAACGCTGGGTTACGAGGTCAGCGAACTCATTATCAATAACGGACACTGAAAGGCTTCAATTATCCCTCTGTCCACGGATGCACACAGTAGTCAGATAGAGCACCTCAGCGTTTCGTCCAACCTGCCGCTAGCCGATCGGCTGGCGGGGCAACCTCGCAGCTCAGTCTAGTTGCGTATCCCACCAAGCAGGCTTCTTCAGCAAGCTTCCATCATAGATCAAAGACGCCACCTCCAACAGCTCGTGCTCTGGCAAGTTCAGCGTCATCATCACACCAAAACGCTGAATCGCCTCCGGCATTAAACTGCGCTCCGCATCCGGTGCCGCCATATAGGCAGTCATCGCAGTGGTAAATGACTCATGATCTGCGTGCCTTTTTAAATAGTTATGACGCACCTCCCAGAGTGCAGGCCCCAAGCTGACTTGTTGCCGCTCATAAGTGTTGGCCGCACGATGACAGGTCAGACACAAATTACTGTGTAGACTCCGACCGTGTTTAAACTGCTGCGAATCCGTTTCAACCAGTGCGGGACTTGAAGGCGACTCAGCAGCGACGGCCTCCACTGCTTGACTACGGGTATGCGCCCCCTGCCAGCTCCACCAAAATGCGAGCGAAAAGGAGAACACACCTAACAGAAAAAAAGATACAACACGGAGCATGGTTTTAAACTACAAGTTCGCGACAAATGGACGAAAACAAAGCCCCCCAACTCATGCGATTGAATCTCATGAATACAACGCAAAGCATGACATCGAGTCGCATTACCAGTGCCAATAATAAGCCTCAAAAACACTGGTAATTCCAGGCCAAGCAAATGCCGGTCTTGTCCGCCTAACAACGAATGCTACAATTCTAGCCTGACCTCATCCGTCTGACGACAGATGCTAGGATTCAAGCAAACCTTGGGCCAACCAAACCGCGGCACTGGCGTCACTGCCAGCATGTAAGAGCTCGCATAATTCCTGCGCCCCGGCGGCCGCCTGCTCCGCGGCAGCCAGGTCTTCGAGCGCACGTATCAACTGACGGCTCAACTGCGACGCACTCGCCGCATCTTGAATGAACTCGGGGTGCAGCGGACGATCCAGCAACAAATTAGCAATCCCGATATATTTGACTTTCACCAACATGCGCCCGATCCAATAACTCATCGGGTTCAAGCGATAAGCAATCGCCCCGGGAATCGCGGACAATGCACAGGCCAAAGACATGGTGCCGGAGCTCATCAACACGGCACTCGCCGGCAGACTCTGCTGCGAATTGGCCACCAATTGAATATGCGCAGCCAAATCGGGCTCGGCAGCCAGCACCGCCTCCAACTGCACACGTATTTGCTCACTCGGATACACCACCGTCGCCTGCAAATCAGGATGTGAGTCACGGGCCTGGCGGAAGCCTGCCAACAACAATGGAAAAATGCGCCCCACCGCCGCAGTACGGCTCCCCGGCAAAAGTAGAACCGGAGCACTGGCATCATAGCGAAAAGGTGCCTGCCAAGTCTTGCGCACAAAAGGATGCCCCACAAACTCAGTCGGCAGTTCGGTATCCGCAAAGCAATCCACTTCGAAGGGAAAAATCACACCGAGTCGATCAATCAGATCCGCCATTTTAAAACGACGTTTCGCCTTCCAAGCCCACACTTGCGGACCGATGTAATAACTGAGCCCGATCGAACCGCCCCCCTTGCGACTGAGTCCGCGCTGCGCCAATTGATCGGCCAAGCGCAGATTGAATCCGGGGTAATCAACAAAGCAAATATGCTTCGGTTGATAGCGCTCAATCCATTCCAAGGTGCGATCAAAGAGTCCTTTGAAAAAATTATAATGCCGCACCACTTCGACAAAGCCGACGATCGAGACCGTCGTCAGGTCGTAGAGCAGTTGTGCGCCTGCAGCCTGTAGCTCCACCCCACCTAAGCAGGCCACTTTTAGCTCGGGCTGTTGTCGCCGCAGATCCGTCAGCAATTGCGCCGCATGCTCATCGCCGGAGTGTTCGCCCGCGATGATCAGCAGATCAGGCTGCCCATTAATCGGCGCCGGAAAACCCGTAGTGGCTGGAAGTGGATTAGACATACTGGAGAAAACTCGTGAAATAACACCGCGTGGACCATCGTAGGGGCTTGTGCCCTGCGCAGCTCGAAAAGCGAAGTGCTCGGCGGGCGTCACAAGTGACGCCCCTACATTTATAATCACGACAAGCAGTCATTACTTCGCGTGAATCAACTCCGTAACCTGGATCGCCAGCTCCAGGGCCGACTTGCCCAGCTCGGCACCGACTTTTGGCTTCCCTGCACTTCGGACTACTTGCACGAAGGATTCCAACTCCAGCTTGAGTGGTTCGTCTTTTTCGATAGGAATCTCTTCCCGCACCAGCTCGGCTCCCTCTTTGCGCAGGAAGTGACCGCTCTGCTCCTGGAAGTTGATAGATAAATAGTTCTGCGGCTGAAACACGCGAATCTCGCGCACCTTCTTTTGGCTGACACGGCTGGTGTTGATATTGGCCACACAGCCGTTTTCAAAGGTAATGCGTGCATTGGCGATATCCTCCGAGTTCGAGAGCACATTGACTCCCACCGCATCCACTTGCTTCACAGGCGAACGCACCAGCGCCAAAATCACACCAATATCGTGAATCATCAGGTCCAGGACCACGCCCACTTCGGTGCCACGTGGATTAAATGGCGCCAAACGGTCTGCAGTGATAAACTGAGGCTGAGTGACCGCATTTTCCAAATAGCCCATCACCGGATTATAATGCTCAATGTGGCCCACCTGCACGATGCAGCCCTGCGATTTCGCGGCAGCCAAGATTTGCTCCGCCTCGTCCAGGCTGGTGCAGAGCGGCTTCTCGATCAGCAAATGACAGCCTCCTTCCAAAAGCGGCACCGCCACCTCACAGTGCTTATCCGTCGGCACCACCACGCTCACCGCGTCGCAGGCCGCCGCCAAAGCCGCAGCGGTGTCAAAGCGTTGACAATTATATTTCCCGCAAATCTCCTCCGCACGGGCATCGTCGGCCTCCACGATCCCAACCAGCTCACAGCTCTCCAGAGCCGCATAGATACGCGCATGGTGCTGCCCCAAATAGCCAGTCCCGACAACGCCACAGCGAATTTTTGATTGCTCAGTCATCTCGCAATCAAAGATCGAGCACTTCCAACTGACAAGGCGCGAATCGTAGAATATTTAGCGCGTAAGCAAAGGTTGACCTCTGGCCGTATTAAATGATCGTTTCAAACATGAATCCTTCCCAAACCCCTACGGGCTCTGTTTCAGATAAAACACGTGAACGTATACTCCAAGCGGCTGGTAAAATCTTTGCTCAGGGCGGCTACCGTGCGATGACCCTGCGCGAAGTGACTAAGGAGGCCGGTGTCAACCTTGCCTCGGTCAACTATCACTTCGGCTCGAAGTCGAATCTGATGCGTGAACTGATCCATGAGCGCTTCGAGCCGATCAACCAACAGCGCCTGAAGGGATTGGATCAATTGGTGCAAAAACACGCACCTGCAGCTGTTCCCCTTGAGGCTATTTTCGACGCTCTGTTTCGCCCCCTCTTTGCTGGCATCGGAGCCAACAGTGTGAGCGACACCACACTGGTCCAAATCATCGGTCGCATGCTGACGGAACCGGCGGATTTCATGATCCATCTACACAAAGAGTTTTTCGCCGAGCTCTCTAAGCGTTTCATGGGCGAGATTCAACGCACATGCCCGGAGCTCTCCCAAGAACAAATACAATTCCGCTTTTTTCTAAGCATCAGCACCATGATCGGCACCATCGCGGGTGAAGTTAGGCTAGAAATTATATCAGGCAGTCAGTTAAACAGTGCGATACTCGATAGGATACTGGAAGAACTGACGAATTACGTCGTCGCAGGCTTCCAACAAAAATGAAAATTCCACTTTCTAAGTATAAGAACCGCTTGGGGCCTCCCCCCACCGACAGCCCTGCCCCAAACGGGCCCCGGGATGGCCGTACTTTATTAAAATACAGCGCACGACTTTTACCCTGCTTACTGCTCGCCGCCTGTGCCAGCTCGCCGGAACGCAGTCGTGCGCCCGAAATCACCCTCCCAGACACATGGGGCCGCAAGGTCTCCGACACCACGCCCACCGCATGGCTAAAAGACTTTAATTCGCCGCAACTGGAAGCGCTGGTCACCGAGGCTATGCGCCACAATCCGGGCCTGGAAGCCGCTGCCGCGCGCTTCGCCCAATCCATCGCCGAGGCTCGCATCGCAGGTGCCGACCTAATGCCCCAGGCGGGGCTCGGTCTCAATGGCACACGGCAGCAGATCAGCACCTTCGGCCCGAGTTCGACCGGTGGCGTTATTTTTGAAAACTACGAGCTCGCGCTCAACCTCAGTTGGGAGCTCGACCTATGGGGCCGCCTGCGTGATCGCAGCTCGGCCGCACGGGCACGCGCCGAAAGCAGTCAAGCCGAACTGCATGCCGCCCGGCTCTCATTGGCTGCCCAAACGACCAAGGCTTGGCTCAATGTAATCGAAGCCCAACAGCAACTCGCCCTGGCCCAACGCACGGCACAGGCCTATCGCAACAATCAAGAAGCACTGGAATCACGCTTCAAACGCGGCCTGACCGAAGGCTTCGATCTGCGCCGCATCCGCACCCAAGCCGCCTCCGCCGAGGCCGATAGTGCCACCCGCCAACGCGCGCTGGATCAGGCCACTCGCAATCTTGAAATCGTGCTGGGCCGCTACCCGGCCGGGCAACTTGAAACACTCCCGAATTTCCCAGCACTGCCGGCCTCGGTGCCGGCCGGGCTACCCGCGGAATTACTACAGCGCCGGCCAGACCTGATTGCTGCCGAACGCCAACTCGCTGCTGCCGAGCGCGAGCAACGCGCTGCCCAGAAAGAACGCTTGCCCCAGATCAGTTTGACCGCTTCCGGCGGGAGCTCCTCACAGGAATTTGAAAACTTACTCGATGGCGATTTCAGCGTATGGTCGCTCGCGGGTAACTTAACTCAGCCCCTGTTCCAAGGCGGCCGCATACTGGCCAATATCGACCGCACAGCCTCACTACGCGAGCAAGCCGCCGCCAACTATCGCGACAGCGCCTTACGTGCCTTCTTCGAAGTGGAGAGCACGCTCGCGGCGGAGCAGTATCTGCGCCGCGAACAAAGCAAGCTCGCATTGGCTGCCGAAGAAGCCGCCGCCACCGAAACCCTGGCTTGGGAGCGCTACCGCAACGGCACTGGTGATTTTCTCAGCGCTCTCGACGCCCAACGCACAGCCGACAGCGCTCGCAGCCGTCAGTTGGGCGTATCCAACCTGCTCTTACAAAACCGAATCGATCTCTACCTAGCCCTAGGAGGTGAGTTTGCAGATCAACCCTCCGATCACACCTACGATAAAAACGTAGGGGCGCGACTTGTCACGCCCGCCGAGAATAAGCTGGCCCACCGCGGGCGTGACAAGTCACGCCCCCACTATTTATGAAAGTCCTCCTTCCCATACTCATTCTACTGTCCGCCGGCGGCATCACGGCAGCACTAGTGATCTTACAGCCCGAGGCGGCAGAGGTCACACCTGAGCGCCCGGTCACCAATGTCGAAGTGATTACAGTACAGCCTCAATCGGTGCAACTCACAGTCAAGAGCCAAGGCACGCTGCTACCGACCACCGAAACCGATCTCATCGCCGAGGTCAGTGGCCGCATCATCGAAATGGCGGAGCTGTTCAATGTCGGTAATCGCTTTCGCAAAGGCGACCTGCTCATCAAAATCGATCCCGCCGACTACGAGGCCGCAGCCGCCAATGCTGCCGCCGACTTAGCCAACGCACAATTGGCACTGGCACAGGAAGAAGCCCAGGCCCAACAAGCGGCCGCCGATTGGAAAGCTCTCGGTGAGGGCGCGGCCAGCGATCTCACTCTGCGCAAGCCTCAACTCGCTCAAGCGCAAGCGCGCATCGCCAGCGCCGAAGCAAATCTTAAACGCGCTCAACGCGATTTGGAGCGCACCCAAATCACCGCACCCTACGATGGAATTGTGCTGATGAAACAAGCCGACCTGGGACAATATATCACCGCCAACCCCGGCAATCCGCTCGGTCGCATCTACTCAACTCAAAGTGCAGAGGTGCGCCTACCGATCACCGAACAAGAAGCCTCGCTGCTCGATCAGCGCAGTAAGCGACAACGCTTTGTCACACTCACACAAAATAAAAATGGCAACGAGCTACAGTGGAAAGCGCCCCTCATTCGTATCGAAGACAATGTCGATCCGACCAGCCGCCTGCTCTATGCAGTGGCTCGAGTCAATGCGCCCTTTGATCCCAAGCCCGAGCAGCCAGCGCTACGACGCGGCACCTTTCTCCACGCAGAGATCGAAGGCCGCGGCCTGAGCGATGCCTACAAAATACCACGTTACGCCCTACGTGGCTCCAATACCGTCTACATCCTCACAGAGACAAACACCCTCATCACACGCACCGTGCAAATCATTCAAAGCGATGCCGAAGAAGTCGTCATCACCGCCGGCCTCGCCCCCGGCGAGCGAGTCGCCACCAGCCCAATCGCCTACTACGTCGAAGGCATGCCCGTAGAGGTGATAGCGGATTAGTGATGAATAATAACGAATCACCCATCCACCATCATTCATCACTCATCCACCATCATTCATCACTCATCCACCATCATTCATCCACCATCACTCATCACTCATCCGCCATCATTCATCCGCCATCATTCATCCGCCATAACTCATCCACCATCACCCATCAATAAATGATTCGTTGGTTCACACAAAACGGCGTCGCCGCCAATCTGCTCGCAGGCATTATCATTGTCGCAGGCCTCTTCACGGCGATGAGTATCAAGCTGGAGCTATTTCCTGAGCTAGACCTCGACATGGTCAGCGTTGCCGTGCCCTACCCCGGCGCCGCCCCGGAGGAAGTGGAAAGCGGCATTATCGAGCTGATCGAAGACCGCATCCAAGACGTCGACGGCGTCAAAAAAATAACCGCCACCGCCGGCGAAGGCTACGGCTCGGTACTGGTCGAAGTCGAACGCGGCTACGACGCCACCGAAGTCAGCGACAAAATCAAAGTGCGCGTCGATGCCATCGATAACTTCCCGGAAGAAGCGGAAGAACCGCAGGTGGAAGAACTACTCATTCGCAATGAAGTGATCTCACTCGCAGTTTATGGCGACGCGGATGTGAAAACTCTCAAAGAGATCGCCGAGTATATTCGCGATGAGCTCAACGTCCGCGAACACATCACACAAGTAGACATCAAAGGCGTCGCTGAATTTGAGATTTCAATCAACGTATCTGAAATCGCACTACGCCAATACGGCCTCACTTTCGACGACGTGGTGCAAGCCATCCGCAACACATCCGTCGACATCCCCGGCGGCTCGATCAAATCCCGCGGGGGCGAAATTCTCTTACGCACCACAGGCAAAGCCTACACCGGCGCGGGCTTCGAAGATATGCCTGTCATCACTCGCGCCGATGGCAGTGTCGTGCGCGTGCGCGACCTCGCCCGCGTAGAGGACGGCTTCGTAGACGATCCCCTCATCACTGAATTCAATGGTCAACGCGCGGTGCTGCTGCGCATCTATGCCGTGGGCGACGAGAGCGCACTGGATGTATCCGGACGCGTGCAAAGTTTCGCCCGAACGATCGATGCCGACCTGCCAGCCGGCATTCAAGTCGAAGCCTTTCGCGACTTCACCTACTACCTCAAAGGACGCCTGCAGATGCTAATCGAGAACGGCCTCTACGGCCTGCTCTTGGTGCTGCTGATCCTGACGCTCTTCCTACGTCCCTCACTCGCTTTCTTCGTGATGCTAGGCATCCCGATTTCCTTTCTCGGTTCGATGCTCTTCCTGCCGATGCTGGGCATCAGTATCAATCTGGCCTCGCTCTTCGGCTTCATACTGGTGCTCGGCATCGTGGTGGACGACGCGATCATCGTGGGCGAGAGTGTGTTTACCCAATTTCAAAAACACGGCGGCCCCGGCGTGGAAGCCTCTGTCGCCGGCACCAAGCGCGTTTCGATTCCGGTCACCTTTGCAGTGCTCACCACCATCGTGGCTTTTCTGCCCATTCTCACCATCCCGGGCTTCTTAGGTAAGTTCTTCTACCCGATCCCGGTGGTCGTGATCGCGACTTTGATCTGGTCCTTAATCGAGTCAAAACTAGTGCTCCCCTACCACCTCACGCTGTGCAACGTAGGCGGCGGCAGTCGTGGAGAAATTAACTGGCTACAACGACAACAGCGCAAAGTAGCCGACGGCTTGGAACGCTTCATCGAGCATCGCTATCGACCGGTATTGAAACGCGCGATACAGTTTCGCTACGCCACGGTGGCCGCCTTTGTCGGCACACTTATGATCATGTTCGGCATGCTGGCGGGCAAACACCTGCCCTTTGTCTTCTTTCCCCCCGTGCCCTCGGACTACATCGTCGCCAAACTCGTGATGCCCGAAGGCACCCCGGTCGAACTCACCACCCGTGCGATTGAGCAAATGAATGACGGGCTCAATCAGTTGATCGAAGAGATCAAAGAAGAAGGCCACGGCGAGCCCTTTGACAACGTCGTCATCACCATCGGTGGGCAACCCTTTGAAGGCAGTGGCGGCCCCATGGGCGATGACCAGGGCAACACCGGTACCCACATTGCCGAGATTGCAGTGGAACTGGTCAAGCGCGAAGACTTGTCCAGCGGCGGCAATATCGAATCACTCTCCGCGCCCAATCTCGCGAATCGCTGGCGCGATATGATCGGCCCGGTAGCCGGCGTGAAAGAGCTCTCCTTCAATGCCAATGCAGCCGGTGCCGCCGGCATGCCGATCGACATACAACTCTCCGGCCGCGATTTCGACAGCCTGCAAGCCGCCTCCGAAGCGATCAAAGCGAAACTCGCCACCTACGAAGGGCTCTTCGACATCAAAGACAACTACAGCAGCGGCAAACGAGAAATCAAACTCGACATCCGCCCCAGCGCCGAGCCCCTCGGACTGCGCCAATCCGACCTAGGTCGCCAAGTGCGCGCCGCCTTCTACGGCGTCGAAGCCCAACGCATTCAACGCGGTCGTGACGACATCAAGGTCATGGTGCGCTACCCACTCGACGAACGACAGTCCGTCGAGAACCTCGAAGACCTACGCATCCGCACCTTCGACGGGCACGAGGTCCCCTTCGATGAAGTCGCCGACTTCAAAATCACCGACGGCTTTTCTTCCATTACCCGCGTCGACCGCCGACGCGTGATCAACATCACCGCCGACGCCGACAAAAACATCGCCGACCTCGGCCTCATCAAGGCCGACCTCAAAGGGAAGCAAGCGGTGAGCGGCTTTCTCAGCAGCCTGATGAAAGACTATCCCGGCGTATCCTGGACCTTCGAGGGAGAGGCCCGCGAACAAGCCGACATCTTTGCCAGCCTACAACAAATGACGCTGATCGCGCTCTTCATCATCTACGCCCTACTCGCGATCCCACTCAAGTCGTATATTCAGCCGGTCATCGTGATGATCGTCATCCCCTTCGGCCTGATCGGAGCCATCGGCGGCCACATCATCATGGGACAGCCCATGAGCATCCTGTCCGTACTCGGCTTCGTCGCACTTGCCGGTGTGGTGGTCAATGACAGCCTGGTGCTAGTCGATTTCATCAATCAAGAACGTGCCCAAGGCATGCCTCTGCGTAAAGCCATCGAAGAAGCCGGCGCCTTACGCTTCCGCCCAATCATCCTCACCTCACTCACCACCTTCGCCGGCCTCTTGCCAGTGCTATTTGAGACCAGCCTACAAGCGCAATTCCTCATTCCCATGGCCATCTCCCTCAGCTTCGGCGTGCTCTTTGCCACCTTCATCACCCTGCTCTTAGTCCCCGCATTTTACTCGATCCTAGAAGACCTCCGGGAAAAATGCATGAAACAGACATAAGCAAAAATAAAATCCAAGACTCCGACTCCTATAACGCTCGAGATACGACTAGGAATATAACGGATGAGATTGAGTCTTAGAATAATTAGGTTACACATGCGTGTATGCTCACATTTTTATCTAGCTTCGCTCATAACACCTGGGACTTGGTAGCCGAGATGGCTCCCTACCTATTGTTCGGCTTTGCCTTTGCAGGCTTACTGCATGTCTTCATTCGACAAGACTTCGTGCAACGTTGGCTTGGCAAGCCAGGACTCGATGGCGTCATCAAGGCGAGTTTGCTTGGCGTACCGATGCCTCTCTGCTCTTGTGCAGTCATTCCAGTCGCCGCTTCACTACGCAAGAGCGGAGCTACCCGCGGAGCCACTGCCTCTTTTCTTAGCTCCACACCACAGACGGGGGTGGATAGCATCTTAGCGACCTACGCCCTACTGGGCGGCCTCTTTACCACGGTACGCGTAACGGTCGCCTTTATCACTGGAATCGTAACAGGCTATCTGATCGAACTCTTTTGCAAGACTTCCAGCACCCAGCAGACGCAAACAAAACCACAGGCCTTTGAGGCTCTTTCATTCGCCCCTCCCATGGAAACACCGGCCCCGAAGTTGGCCTCGCTCTCCAAGTCGCAGGCCGACGCACCAAAATCTTGCTGCGCCAGCAAACAAACCAATCACACTAATAAGCCAGTAGCAGCATTACGCTACGCATTTGTTACATTACCCTCAGATCTAGCGAGTGCCCTGATACTTGGTTTGCTGCTGGCAGGCTTAATCACCACATTAATGCCCACCGATTTGTTAAGCGGTTCTCTAAGTAGCGGTCCGCTAGCCTTTTTATTGGCCACAGCGATTAGCCTCCCTCTCTATGTTTGTGCCACCGCATCCATTCCTATGGCATACGCATTAATGGCAGCCGGACTCTCTCCCGGAGCGGCATTAGTGTTCCTGATTGCTGGCCCCGCGACGAATACCGCCACCATCGTAACCGTGTGGAAAATGCTAGGGCGCAAGGCCACCACCATTTACTTGACCAGCCTGTTGGTCATCTCATGGCTCGCGGGATGGCTCTTCAATACAGCCTTAAGTGGCGAGGCTGCCGAGCATGCCATGCACATGCACGGGAATATGCGCCCCAGCCTATGGCACCATGCTTCCGGCCTACTATTGATTGGATTACTGTGCTTCTCCGTTTGGAAAAGTCGTCGCTCCAAAGCAAGGTCTTGCTGCGCGGGTTAAAAGTATACTCACTACGCTACTATCGATGGATACCAAAGCTCCCGATTTCTAATTCACAGACCGCATGGGCATTGAATAAAAATTTGCGATTCGCGCATCCAACACACAGCTTATCTGCTTGGAAAATTTACAGACACAAATAGCAGATTTCGCTGGCGCATGGACGCCCCTGGTACTCGTTGCGCTCTTTTTATTAAGCTCGTTACTCATAATTTGGCGCTTGGAATTAATGTCCAATCGCGGCGTTGAAGGTACGGTATTGGGCACACTTTTCATGCCCTACTTTTCGGGTCTGGGAAATTTAATTTTCATCTGGGTAGTACTACAACAAGACGGACCAGCCTCAGAGGTGGCGATCAATTCATGGACCAATAATCTGACCAATCTTTGTCTTCTACTGGCCTTGCCTGCACTCATTTGGGGCATCGACTTAAACGCTCACTCACGCACCTCCAAAGCACAACGCGCATCAAAAATCCACCGGCTCTCACTGGCACTGACACTGTTGGCGATGATTTTCTTTAGCCTGACAGTATGGGTTTTGGGCCAAGACGGCGCAATCGACCGCTTCGATGGTCTGGCACTGGTCGGGCTTTTTGTCTTCTGGCAATGCTTCCATATCTTCGAAGTGCTCAAGGAAAATACCCGTAAAAACAGCAGTTGGCAGCCAATGATTGTGTTGGATGTTTTACTTATTCTTCTTGGTAGTTTTGCCACCCTACTCGCGGTGGATGGCATAGTCAGTGCCATTATGGAAGAACAGGATGGATTCTTCAGCGGTCAGCAGCTAGGCTTACTCACAGGTTGGCTCATGGTATTGCCGAACGCAGTGCTCGCTTTCTATTACGCTTGGAAACAACGCGGCGATGTGGTCTACAGCTCTCAGGTGGGTGATGGACACATATGTATTCCACTTTGTATCGGTCTCTTCGCAATTTTTAAACCGATGCCACTGCCTGCCTTTTTTCAAAATGGGCTACTCTTTATATCCGCAGTGACTCTGGTACACCTCCTCTGTGTGGTACTCCTACGCGGATTACCTAAACTGGTCAGTGTCGGGTTATTAGTGATCTATGCCTATGCACTCTATATTCAACTATCGTTATGACTGTGTCTCCTCCAGAAATCGATGTACTCTGTGTGGGCTATGCCTGCATAGACATTAACTTCAATGCACCGCACCACCCCGGTGCAGACGAAAAAGTAAGAGCACTTTCAATGCATAGCTGCGGTGGCGGCCCTGCATCCAATGCCGCAATCACCATCGCTCGACTTGGTGGTCGCAGCGCATTTTCCGGGTATTTAGGACAGGATGCCTATGGCCAGGCACATCTATACGAACTGACACAGGCTGGAGTCGCTACCGTAGGTCTGTTACGCGGAGAAGCCCCCACACCAGTGGCCGCCGTCACCATTAAGCCGAATGGCGATCGCTCCATCATTGATTATCGAGCACCGGCTACAATTGTCCCGCCGGATCTCATAACTTTAAAATCTGGGCCTCCACGCGTCTTACTGGTAGATGGACATCAGCCTCAACTCTCCTTAAGCCTCGTCAACGAGGCTCGTCAGCTCGGCATTCCCACGGTGCTGGACGCAGGCTCGATCAATGACGGCACACAACGACTCTATAACCAAGTCGATTACTTAATTACCTCCGAAAAATTTGCACGCCAGTTCAGCGGCGAGTCAGAGCCAAGAACTGCTCTTGCAGCACTGGACGGGTCAGCTCCAATCATCGCAGTCACATGGGGTGACAAAGGTGTGTACTGGCTTGATGAAGCTGGTCAACATCACATGCCAGCATTTGATATTGAAGCCGTGGATACCACCGGCGCCGGCGACGCCTTTCACGGTGCCTTTGCACTCGGACTCGCACAAGGCATGCAACTGCGCGCAAACCTACGTCGCTCCTGCGCCACCGCTGCGCTCACATGCCTGCAGATCGGTGCCCGCAGCGCCTTACCCAAACGATCCCAAGTGGACAAACTCTTTGGTGCCGCGCCAGCGAACTATACTTGAATGCCTAAAGCTGCTGTCATGATTCCAAACATTTCATTGTTGTGCACAAAACCAGGTATGGACTCCGATCCTGGCCCCAGCGCATAGAGCTCCACACACTCCGCAGTGTGATTACCAGAAGTCCAACCGACCGCAGTCAAATCACGAATTTGCTCTCCAAATGCTTCGATTAACACACCGCTAAGATACTTCACCTCCGCGTCAATCGCAGCCTGAACCATAGCGCCTTGCTCGGCAGTCGCTTCGATACCAAATGCCAATTGAATGGCTTGCGCATCAAACTGCTTCGTTTGCATGAAGCGGCTGTGCAACCATTCGAAACTATGCTTGAACTGATTCACCCGCTCCAAGGCGGGGCCGCTGTCACTATAGCTAGGACCAGCCCCATTGAGTTGGCAACCTCCCGTGCCATGATCAGTCGTAATGACCAATAAGGTCTCCGGGTGCTGCTCCACATATTCCAAGGCAATAGGTAGACAGGCATCGAACTCAAGAAACTCATGCAAAATCGCCGCCGTATCATTGCCATGACCCGCGTGATCAACGCGACCACCTTCCACTTGTAACACGAAGCCATCTTTTGCTTGATCCAGCCGCAACAATGCTGCGCGAAACATCTCCTCCAAGCCCGGCACCTGCTGATGCATCGCCTCATTGGCACGATCGATACGATAAGGAATGTGACTCTGTGCAAAAAGGCCAATTAAAGGTCCACTGCCTTGAGCGGCTGCAGAAAGCTGCTTCGAATCCTGCACAAAAGTATATCCCTTATCAATAAAGCGAGGTATGTAATCAAGCACACCGCCATCTTCTTGCTTTTGTTTAAAGTGTCGTGCGCCACCGCCTAAAATAACATCCACTTCCCGCTCAAAATACTGCTGAGCAATCACATCCTCCAGATTGCGTGATTCTGCATTCGCAGCAAACCCCGCAGGAGTGGCATGCGTAACACGACAGGTAGTCACCAAACCAGTGGCCTTTCCCGCCTGCTTTGCATAACTAAGGATAGGTTTACGCATCACGCCATCTGGCGTCATATTGAGCGCACCGTTGTTAATGCGATGACCGCAGCCCCAGGCACTCGCGGCAGCAGAAGAATCAGTAACAGGTGAACTAGCCGAAGCCGTATCCTGATACGCACGTCGTAAGCCCTCCCGCTCTAGCAACTGAATCCAATTCAGAGGCTGTTGCTCATTATGCAATTTCCAATGATGGGCTAAAGCAACCGTACCATGGCCCAAACCATCCGCCACGAGAAAAATCACATTCTTCGCCTGCCCGCAACAGGCGGCACTTGTAGGCGCTGAAGTCGCCGTTGCACCATGAGCGGTGAGTAAAGACGCTGCACCAGCAAGGCCGGACAGCTTAAGAAATTGGCGACGTGAGGACGGAGCAAGTTTTTCCATAGCGCCATAGCTAGCAGCCTGACGAATCAAGCGAAAGCTGGAAATGAGCGTTCAAGCAAATTTCACAAAAAAAACGCCGGCCTCAGATGAGAACGGCGTTGAAAGTTAGTGGCGCTCGACTCAATTAATCGCGATAGCCTTCAATATTGCCAGACTTGTAACGTTCCATAAGAAGTCCCGAACCAGTCGAGCCTTCGTAGGCAGTCTTTTGGCCGACGCTATCGTCACTGGCTGCACCAGAACCAGTCGCTGGCGCGGCCTCTCCGGTAGACGTTGCGTTTTCTTGCGACGCGCAACCTGTGAAGAAGAGTGCAGCGATAAGGAGTGAGATAATGTGTAATAGTTTCATAGTATATAATAAGTTGCATCGTTATGGTCAGGCATTTTTCGAATGAATGCAACCTTCTTGAGGTTTATTCTTCAATTCAATTAGGGTCTCGCCTCAAAGCCAGATCTACAATCTATGTTAAAAATGGCCACTGTCATGGGCTCTGACTTGCCTAAAAGGCTGAATTGCCCCATCTAAAGTATATCCATAGATACATGAGCACTGCTAATACGACACACACCCCTCCTCGCTTTCCATATTTTAACCGTGAACTTAGCTGGTTGGCCTTCAACCGGCGCGTGCTAGAACAAGCCGAGTCCACGGAATATCCTTTACTGGAGCGCATGAAATTTCTGGGGTTTGTCAGTTCAAACCTTGATGAATTTTTCGAGATCCGCGTCGCCGGCTTGCTGCAACAGGTCAAATCTGGTGCCATTGAACGAGGGCCTGATGGCCTGGGCCCCAAAGAGCAATTACGCCGCATACAAAGCATCTGTAAGCGCTTAATTGCCGACCAGTATGCCTGTTGGGAGCAGCAAATCGTCCCGGGGCTCAAAAAAGCGGATATTTTATTTACCAGTATCGACGAACTCACCCGTAACGAGAAAAAATGGGTGGAGACCTACTTCGAAGAACAGATTTTTCCGGTGCTGACGCCACTGGCCATAGACCCAGCTCATCCCTTTCCACAGCTCACGAACAAGGCGCTCTACATACTCGCATCTATAGATGATCCAGAAACACGTATCATTGAGCGAATGATGGCAATCATCCCAATCCCGCGTGTGTTACCACGCATCATTAAAGTTGGCGCGTCGCGTCGCGGCAAACCCGAGGTATATGTATTTCTAAGCGATATTGTACAGCGATTTATTAAGCGTCTCTTCCCCGGCTATCGGGTCACCTCGTCCGTGCCCTTCCGCATCACACGAAACAGCGACCTCTACATCGATGAAGAAGAGGTTGAGAACCTCTTACGTAAAATCGAAGAAGAACTCATGAACATGCACAAGGGAGCTGCAGTTCGACTGGAAATTGCCAAGGGCGCGGATCCTGCCCTGATGCAAGAGTTCTTAGAGGCGATTAAATTACAACCTGAAAATGTGTATACCATCGAAGGCCCGCTCAACTTCTTCCGACTCATGAGCGCCTACGATTTAATTGATCGGCCCGACTTAAAATTTCCGCATCATACTCCCTATGTACCCAAGGAGCTGGAAAACCCAGAGCGTATCTTTGATCAAATTGCGACTAAAGATGTGCTACTGCACCATCCCTACGACAGCTTTCAGCCCTTCATCGACTTCCTAAATCAAGCTGCCCGCGACCCGCAAGTGTTTGCCATTAAGCAAACACTGTATCGCACCTCTGGGGATTCACCCATCATTGAGGCACTCATGGAAGCCTCTCGGCGCGGCAAACAAGTCACCGTACTAGTCGAAATCAAAGCCCGCTTTGATGAGGCCAATAATATTCAGTGGGCGCGTCAATTAGAAGACGTGGGGGTACACGTGGTATATGGACTCGTCGGCCTAAAGACACACTGTAAGACCTGTATGGTCGTTCGCCGCGAAGGCACAGCACTACGACGCTATGTTCACCTCGGCACCGGGAACTATAATCCTAAGACTGCCCGGCTATATACAGATCTCAGTTTTTTCACCTGTAGAGAAGATATCACCAGTGAGGTCGCGGGTCTTTTTAACACACTAACAGGCTTTTCCCTCACGCCGAGTTTTAAAAAACTCCTGGTGGCCCCCTTCACTCTGCACAGCAATATGCAGAAACATATTCGTACAGAAACACGTAATGCCAAGGCAGGCAAACCAGCCCGCATCATCGTACAAACAAACAGTCTGGTCGACCAGGAAACGATCGACAATCTGTACCGCGCCTCACAAGCGGGTGTCAAAATCGACCTCATCGTTCGCGGTATTTGTAACTTGGTGCCCAATATCAAGGGGGTCAGCGACAATATCCGTGTACGCAGCATCTTGGGGCGCTATCTCGAGCACAGCCGCATCTTCTACTTTGAAAACAGTGGAGGGACTCAAGCCCATATCTTAGCAGGCAGTGCAGACTGGATGCCACGCAATTTCTACCGTCGCATCGAAGCGATCTTCCCCATTGAAGATCCCGAGCACCGCAAGCGCGTCCTGGACCTACTCGAAACTTACCTCAAGGACACTCGCAATGCACGACTGCTACGTTCCAATGGCTCCTACTATAAACCCTCACGCAAAAAGGGAGGTAGCCAGCTGAGCGCCCAAGAGTACTTTATCAAACAATCTGAGTCCAATCGCAGCGCTCAAGAAATGGAATTAAGCGAAGAGCCCGAAATTGTGCCGATCACTCAAATCTCGGAACCAAAATAGTCTTCGATACCGTGCCCTCCAAAGCCCTGCGGGCGTGCGAGCGTTTCTCAAAAGTGCCCAAAAACGACTACAATTTTTGCTAGTGAAGGCCGCTTGCGGGAAACAGGCCCTTAGCCGCCTCCTACACCTCCACGGTCTCCGCGCCCAAAAAACCCTAACTGCGTTCCTTGGAGAGTTGTTTAATCAAATAATCCACTCCACGTTTAACGCTGCCATCTTGCTCCATCATATTCTCCACCTGCTTGCAGGCGTGAATCACAGTGCCATGATCACGGCCACCAAAGGCATCCCCGATCGACTTAAGCGGGTCACTGGTCAAAGTGCGGGAAATATACATCGCCACTTGGCGGGGAAAAACAATGGCGCTGGTGCGACGACGACCGATCAACTCACTAAAACGGATTTTATAGTAATCCGACACCTTCTTCTGAATCTGATCAACAGTCACCTTACTCGCTGCTTCTTCATGCAAGAGGTCGCTAAGAAGACGCTCAACCGCATTCAAATCCAATTTGCGATCAATTAAATTATCGTAGCCAGCAATGCGCGTAAGCGCCCCTTCCATACGACGCACATTACGAGAGACGCGCTCGGCGAGAAAATCCATAATCTCGTCATCAAGTTCAATTTTCATCGCTGCAGCCTTATTCCTTAGAATTGCAACGCGAGTTTCGAAATCAGGAGCCTGAATGTCGGTCACCAATCCCCACTGGAATCGGGAAATCAAACGATTTTCCAAACGCTCGATTTCATTTGCCGGCCGGTCACTTGCCAAAAAAATCTGACGCCCCGATTCAAACAGATCATTAAATGTATGGAAGAACTCTTCCTGAGTACTCTCTTTCCCCGAGAGAAAGTGGATATCATCCACCAATAGTGCATCCACATTACGATAATACTGACGAAATTTGGTTAGCTTATTCTCACGAATCGCATGAATGAACTCATTGGTGAACTTTTCAGTCGAAACGTAGGCGATTCGCGCATTGGGATTATTTGCCAACATCTGGTGAGCCACCGCATGCATCAAGTGAGTTTTGCCTAACCCGGTCTCACCAAAGACAAACAGAGGATTATAGGCACGCCCTGGCGCATTTGCGACCGCAATCGATGCAGCGTGCGCGAGCTGACAGCCCGAACCAACCACATAGTTTTCAAAAGTATTACTCGGATTGATCAGCGTACGGTGTGTGGGCGCTGCCTGAGTGACCGGACGATCATGACGCAAATCCGGGGACTGCCGCCCTGAAGCTGATAGGCGGTTCTTTGAATCTGCCTGATTCGCTTCCTCAGCCTCCTTAGGTTTCTCGACTTCAATTTTCACCTCCACGGCACTCCCAGCGAAGCTACGTGCCTGCTGGATGATGATATCCAGGAAGTTATTCTCAATCCAAATGGCATTAAACTCAGAGTTCGTCGTCAGCACGATTTTGGAATCAGTCTCAACGGTGCACACCAGCTCACTAAACCACATTTCGTATACATCTGCGGGAAAGAGATTCTTAAGTTCTTTATTGGTGCTTTGCCAGAGTGAGGCTGCGGTTTGAGTGGTGGACATAGACGTTTAAAAGTAGAAGAAATCGTTAATTATTCACAGTGCTAGGTAATGTGCGAGTCACATAGATACGCGAGACTGAGAAAACTGAAAAGAAGAATAGAAAAAAGCGCTGAGGTAACCCGAAGAAGACTTTAACGGCTAAAACATGGAACCGAGCTAGTCTTTGGTAATAAGTAAGTTACGTGTTTGTTATAATAGAAAAAGGCAGAGTAAAAAAGTTGTAAGTCGTTGAAAATCAGCCGTCAAATAAAAGTCATGTCACGGCGATAAAACAAAGAATCGACAGCAAAATGCACAACGCAAGGCCAAGTTCTACACAAGTTATTCACACTCTATTCCCGAATAACTATTTCAGTTTTTTCGCAACGAATGTCACATGTCCGTGACAGTTTTGTTAACCACTGAAAAAGTGGCATTTCGGGAATCTATCACAAAGCACTAAAGCTATTCTTATTAACGATAGCCAATTAAAAAAAATGAATTGGCACAGTAATATTTTTTGACCAACGGCTGTCGAAAACAGCCCCTACTTCGTCATATGTGCGATTAAGCGATCATTAAATTCAGCTGCGGAATCATGACCGATTTTCATAAGTGCCTGAACCATAGCAGCCACTTCAACTAAACGTGCCATGTCACGTCCAGGGCGCACAGGAATCTCCATCAGCGGCACCTTGAGGCCTAAAATTTCCATGTGTTGTTCTTCCAGCCCAGTGCGCTCCTCGTGCATGCCGCGCGTCCAATTATGGAAATTGATCATTAAATCGATACGTTTTTCTACTCGCACCGAGCGTACACCAAAAAGCTCGGCTACATTAATAATTCCCAGGCCACGACACTCCATATAGCCACGGCTCAACTCAGATGAGGTGCCTAACAGCTCACGCTCGCTGACTCGTTTAATATATGTCAAATCATCGGCAACCAGACTATGCCCACGCTCGATGAGTGCCAACGCGCACTCACTCTTGCCCACACCGCTCTCACCGCAAATCAGCGTGCCGATCCCCTGAATGTCAAGCAATGTGCCGTGCATGTGCGTACGAGGCGCAAACTTATCCTCCAGCAAAAGCGTCGCTTCTGTCGTAAAAGTTTTCGACTTAAGTGGTGAGCGAATGATCGGCGTATTATATTTATCGGCTAATTTACAAAGGTGCTTAGTTGGCGCCAAATTACGCGAAATAATCAGGCAAGGCACCTTACGTTTCAGGATTTCAGTCATGATCGAGGTCTGCTCGGCTTGACTTTTTTCCCGGATATAGGCCATTTCCCCAGCCCCCAAAAGTTGTATTCGTTTAGCTGCAAATGCCTTAAAGAAACCGACCATCGCTAGAGCGGGACGATTTAAGCTGCGCTCACGGATGGTATTATCCAAGCCCGACTCACCGGCAACCAACTCCATCTCCAGCGGCTCCTTGAAGGATTCATAAAAATCACGAACTGAAACAGCTTCGACGAACTTGGTATTATTACGTTGTACAGCGCACATTATAAAGCCTTGGTTACATATTAAAATCCTCGCCGAGATAAAACTCACGACTTTTCGGATCATTGATCAAGAATTCACTACTGCCTTCACTGAGAATAGATCCAGCATGCAATAGATAGGCACGATCCACAATGGCGAGTGTTTCCCGCACATTATGATCAGTAATCAAGACACCGATCCCACGCTCCTTAAGTTGAACAATAATTTTCTGCACTTCGCTGACACTGATCGGGTCCACCCCGCTAAAAGGCTCATCCATCAAAAGAAATTTAGGGTTGGTCACGAGGGCCCGGGAAATTTCCAAGCGTCGGCGCTCCCCGCCACTCAATGTATAGGCCTTCTGCGAGGCTAAGGGAGTCAACCCTAGCTCATCGAGGTGCTTTTCAATACAGGCCTTCCGCTGTGCCTTGTTAAAGGGCATGGTCTCCGCTACTGCACGAATATTCTGCTCGACGGTCATCTTACGAAAGATCGAAGCCTCTTGCGGCAAATAACCAATTCCGCAACGTGCACGCCGATACATAGGCAAATGAGTCAATTCATCATCATTTAAGAAAACGCTTCCCGCGGTGGCCGGCACCAAGCCAACCACCATATAGAACGTCGTGGTCTTCCCCGCACCGTTCGGTCCCAATAAGCCGACAATCTCGCCAGCATCGACATGAATATCGACATTATTCACAACGCGACGCTTCCCGTATTCCTTAATCAGGCCACGCGTTTCAATCTTTGGAGTAGCTGCAGTATCAACCATAAATGTAAATCAAAAGCATTGGCAACCCATTCGGCAATGCAATCCTTTAGCCATCTCTCTCAGTCCACAGACACGCGTGAACCAATCCGCAGCAAAGCGAAATCCATTCAGACGCCTGCTTGACAGTAGGGGGGACACTCATGTCTCGAGATAGAGGGTAAATTAAAAGGGAACGTGAAACCTCAGATACACGCAGGCAAAAAAAACGCTCCCGAATAAACGGGAGCGTGGTAAATACTACAAGGAGACCTTTCTGCAGGCCTAGTAGCGATAGTGCTCAGGCTTATATGGGCCCTCTGGCTTCACACCAATATACTTAGCCTGCTTGTCAGTGAGCTTGGTTAATTTACAGCCGATCTTATCCAGGTGTAAACGCGCCACCTCTTCGTCGATGTGCTTGGGCAAGATATACACACCCGGTGTATATTTCTCGACCTGCTTCCAAAGCTCAATCTGCGCCAGCGCCTGATTGGTGAAGCTGTTGGACATCACAAAAGACGGATGTCCAGTTGCACAGCCGAGATTCACCAGACGTCCTTTCGCCAATAAGTATATACTCCGACCGTCTTCAAAAGTATATTTATCGACCGCACCTTCATTGTCTGGCTTAATCGACTCAATATCCACCCCGGGCATATCATTTAGTGCATCCACACCGATTTCATTGTCAAAGTGACCGATATTACAAACGATCGCCTGATCCTTCATTTTAGACATATGGTCGGCCGTAATGATACCGTAGTTACCTGTAGTGGTGACATAAATATCGCCCCACCCCAGCGTATCCTCAACAGTCAACACACGGTAGCCTTCCATAGCAGCTTGCAGTGCGCAAATCGGATCCACTTCAGTTACAACAACTTGAGCGCCCATACCCTTAAGTGCAGCCGCACAGCCTTTGCCCACATCACCGTAACCACAGACCACTCCAACCTTTCCGGAAATCATCACGTCAGTCGCCCGCTTGATACCATCCAGTAGCGATTCACGACAGCCGTATAGATTGTCGAACTTCGACTTAGTCACAGAATCATTCACGTTAATCGCGGGCACCAATAGCTTGCCTGCGTTATGCATTTCATAAAGACGGTGAACTCCTGTAGTGGTTTCTTCAGAAACTCCTTTCCAGTCCTGAACCACACTATGCCAGTGAGCAGGCTTCTCGGCATGCACTTTCTTGAGCAAGCGCTTAATCACTTCCTCCTCCAAGCTCTCCGAATCAGAATCCACCCAGTCACTTCCATCTTCAAGCTCGTAGCCCTTATGAATCAGCAAGGTCGCGTCGCCGCCATCGTCCACAATCAATTGTGGCCCCGAACCATCAGGCCATGTCAAGGCCTGCTCCGTACACCACCAGTATTCCTCAAGAGTTTCGCCCTTCCATGCAAAAACAGGCACTCCAAGGTTTTTAGCAACATAGGCAGCCGCATGGTCTTGCGTGGAATAAATATTGCACGAACACCAACGCACATCCGCCCCCAGCGCCTGTAATGTTTCAATCAAAACCGCAGTTTGAATCGTCATGTGCAAGGAGCCCATCACGCGAACTCCCTTTAAAGGCTGCTCTTTCGCATACTTCTCGCGTGTAGCCATCAAGCCTGGCATCTCAAATTGTGCAATCTCAACTTCCTTGCGTCCAAAGTCCGCGAGATTAATGTCCTTCACCTTATAATCGATGCCGGTCTTGGTCTGTGTGTCTATGCTCATAGTGTATTTAAATAAGTTAATAATATGTTTTTATTGCCCGTAAAGGGCACGAAGGTAGTGCGAAGGCGATAGCACAGGGCTAGCAAAATGTCCTACTCTGCCATCACCTCCCCAATTGACGTCCGCCTCTACTCTATAGCGCTGCCTTCAGTTCTTCGGCTTTCGCAGTGGATTCCCATGGTAGGTTTTCCTTCGCAAAGTGACCGTAGTGGGTGGATTCACGGTAGATTGGACGCAGCAAATCAAGTTGGCTCACAATATCCGCAGGTTTAAAACTAAAGACCTTTTGAGCAGCCGCCGCAATCTTTGCATCCTCAACCACACCAGTACCAAAAGTATCTACGTGAATACTGGTCGGATACGGATATCCAATCGCATACGCAACTTCCAGTTCACAGACTTCGGCCAAGCCGGCAGCGACAACATTCTTAGCCACCCAACGAGTGAAATACGCAGCAGAACGATCGACTTTTGAAGGATCCTTGCCCGAGAACGCGCCGCCTCCGTGACGTGCCCAACCACCATAGGTATCCACAATGATTTTACGTCCCGTCAAACCAGCATCCCCCTGTGGGCCACCGATCACGAAATTACCGGTTGGATTAATTAAATACTCCGTTTGATCTGTTAATAAATCCGCAGGCAACACCTTACGAATCACTTCCTCAATACAAAACTCCTTGATCTGAGCATGTTTCACATCAGCGGCGTGCTGGGTCGAAATCACAACATTCTTAATCGCGACCGGTTGACCATCGACATACTCCAGGGCCACTTGACTTTTCACATCAGGGCGCAACCAGTCGACCTTCACCTCCTTGCGCTGACGCGCGATCTCACGCAACAAACGATGTGCATACATAACTGGCGCAGGCATCAACTCCTGAGTTTGCTTGCACGCATATCCAAACATAATGCCCTGATCGCCGGCACCTTGCTCAGCTGTTTCCTTACCTTCCGCCTTGGCCGCATCAACGCCCTGCGCGATGTCCGAAGACTGCGCAGTCAGAATATTAGAGATAAATACCTTATCCGCATGAAAGACATCATCGTCATTTACATAGCCGATATCGCGAATCGCCTGGCGGACAATCGCCTCGTAGTTCAACACTGCATTGGTCGAAATCTCACCAGCGAGCACCACACAATTACTCTTGACCAAGGTTTCACAGGCCACGCGGCTCTTCGGGTCCTGCTCCAAACACGCATCCAATACGCTATCGGAGATATAATCAGCTACTTTATCGGGATGGCCTTCGCCGACCGACTCGGAGGAAAAGATGAAATTTTTGCTCATAATTGCGGCCAACTAATGGAACCTCGAGCAAAATTGCAAGCATTACATCAAGATATCAGGATGGATTGATATGTTATCGTGATACCTCAGAACCATGTTCTCCAACACTCCAATTCTCCAAAGCTTTAAACTCCTCTGCAGGGTCATCGTATAATTCTTGCTCCGATTGCGCCCAGTCCAACAGTTCCTGTACTGGGCGATGGGCCTGCGTGGAATGACGTAAAGCCACACTCCCATCGATCTCATAACGATTTTGCCGTCCCGTCTTAGTACGCTGCAAATAGCCCGCCTCCTCCAACTCGGCCACAATACGTTGCACTGCTCGCTCGGTAATCCCGATCGCCAACGCAACCTTTCGCAGAGGCTGATCAGGATGCACTGACAGATAAAAAATCACATGCGCATGATTTGTAAAAAAATCCCAACGAGGCTCACCAGATTTCATTTCCGCAGACTATAAATGATCGCTCACATATAAAGCATGAATTTCATTTCGAACTAGACAGATATAAATAGCCCCCTGCCTCAAACAAACAGATCTCCGCTAGAGGCGCCTCAATATGCCCAGCAATCCCATAGAAAAAGATCCATCCAAAAAAATAAATTATTTTACAGAAACACCGCTTGACATGAGCAATTCCATTTCTACTGTCCGTGCTTTCCCAACTTTTTGGGGTAGTAGCTCAGTTGGTTAGAGCGCCTGCCTGTCACGCAGGAGGCCGCGAGTTCAA
>NZ_JARXIC010000038.1 GCF_031127905.1 Thalassobacterium sedimentorum
GGCGACCTTGGCGATCAGATTTTGAACGATCCACACACAACTCTGTTTCGATTGATTCCATACGCCAAACTTACCACGGAAAAATTTACCGTATAGAAGGCAGGTGCTCGGACGCTTACTCATTACCTACGCCTAGCGCTCATCTAACGGAAGCGGACGGATCGGCGATCCATCCCTACCTAAAGAGTCAGATACATTAATCCAGTTCACAAAAATGCTCTAAGAACCGAGGCTACATCGGGATTGTCAGGGAAAGCGTGCCAGGCAGGGTGACCTCATATGGTAGGGCGTGCTCGCCGAGCGCGCCGTTCGCCTACTGAATTCAAAAGCCTTGATCATTACCCACGCCTAGCGCTCACCTAACGGAAGCGGACGGATCGGCGATCCATCCCTACCTGAAGAGACAGACAACTTAATCCAGTTCACAAAAATACTCTGAGAACCGAGGCGACATCGGGATTGTAAGGAAAGACGTGCCAGGCAGGGTGACCTCATAGGTAGGGCGTGCTCGCCGAGCGCGCCGTTCGTTAACTGATACCAAGGTGCATGATCTAGCAACCATCCTCCCCCACACGAGTACGCCGCATCCCAACTACATCATCCCGGATACAAACAGCCCCAAAGAGACGAGTGCGCTATACACAACCACGGTCAAAGCCGCCCCTTTAAGCGCGGCTAAAAAATCAATTGGCGTGCGTGCTTGAGCCAGCTTCAGCAACAGAACGAAGCCGTAAGCAATCGCTAACCAACCGAGTAAAAGTATACTTCCAAAGGACTGATAAACCAACCAAACCAGCACCCCACCCGCAAAGACAAGCGAGAGCCCATATTGTAGCAAGGCCCAACGCCGCCCCAACAGCACAACCAAAGTTCGTTTCTGAGCGATACGGTCTTCTTCTATGTCGCGGTAGTTATTCACTACCAATATGTTATTCACAACCAGCCCGCATGCCAGCCCCAGTAAGATCACCTCTCGATTGATAAATCCAGTCTGAACATAAAACGTGCAAACCACAGCGATCAGACCAAAAAAAAGAACCACAAATAGGTCACCCAAGCCATTGTAAGCCAGCGGAAACGGCCCCCCCGTATACACCCAAGCACAGATCACACTGGCAATACCGATCAATAACAACCACCAACCACCAAAATAAATAAGACTCAGCCCCAGACAAAAAGCGAAAGCCAAAATACCGATGGTCGCCCCCTTCATAGTCGACGCCGTGATCAGACCTGTAGCCACCGCACGACGCGGTCCCAGCCGCGCATCCGTATCGGTCCCCTTCACTCCATCCAAGTAATCATTGGCAAAATTCGTCCCAATCTGAACCAAGAGAGCAAAACAAAGACAGATCACTGCTGGCAATAGCTGCAATTGCCCGCAGTAATATGCCATCGCCGTCCCCAACAGGACCGGAGCCACCGCCGCAGGCAGTGTCTTCGGACGTGTCGCCTCAATCCAAATCTGCAATCCGGACATTTGACTAGTACTCTCTCGTATCAACGCGACTAAATACCAAGTTCCTCAGGCTACAAGCCCGGTGGCGCAGGCGGCCGAACCGTCACCACTTCACTCGGCTGTCCCGCGCGCTTGCGCTCCAAGCGACGCACAAAATACCGAATAATCGTGCGAATAAAATAAAACAAGAGAAAGAGCACCAACACCGCGGCCAGAATCGGAATCAGAACTGCCAGTCCCGCAGTCAGGATAGAACCGCCCAGCTCCGCAGTCGAAACTGCAGGGTTCCCGATCCCGCCCGTAGTGGCCGTAGACGCGCCGCGCGTGATCACCGAAGCCCCCTGCACGATACCAGCCGTGCCACCGCCCATAATCGCCGCAGTGATCCACTTAAACGCATCATTGCCCATAAACTCCGGCAGCATCGCCCCCGAAATAAAAGTGCCCGCTACCACCGCCGCAGGCGTCGCAATGGTATCCAGCGCATTATCCAACCAAGGGATGTAATAACTCCCGATTTCCAAAGCCGTCGCTACCCCCAGCGCAATCGTGACCCAGTCATTGCCCAACCATTCAAAATTCGCCCCCAGCATCTCTTCAAAATTCATGCCCCCCAGTGCATCCACACCTTGATTCGCCGCTAAACTAGCGATAAAGAGAGGGACAAACACCCGAAACCCACAGGCCGCAGCCAGCCCAACTCCGGCAAAAATCGCAATTATCTCATTCATAATACATGCTAGACTAAGGACTTATGTCTCTTTCGGAAAGCTCAGAGTTTCAGAATATAAAATTCGAATTGCTAGTCGAAAACTCAAGAGTAGCTTCTAAATTAAAACACACTCAAGTCACAACACTCAGCGTTCAATTCTCCCACCATGCCCACCTACGTATATCAAGAAATCCTCCCCGACGGCTCCGATGGCGAAGCCTTCGAATACATCCAACGCATGGCCGACCAACCACTCAAAACGCATCCCAAAACTGGCAACCCCGTGCGCAAGGTCTTTCACTCGCCCAATGTTTCCAGTAAATACACCGAAGGCTCGACCAAGAATAAGCTCTCCGACGAAAACGTCGAAAAGAACGGCTTCACTC
Organism: Thalassobacterium sedimentorum; assembly: GCF_031127905.1. Classification (GTDB taxonomy): domain Bacteria; phylum Verrucomicrobiota; class Verrucomicrobiia; order Opitutales; family Coraliomargaritaceae; genus Thalassobacterium; species Thalassobacterium sedimentorum. The sequence continues at coordinate 2,558 of NZ_JARXIC010000038.1, forward strand.
GCTATGAAAAAGACAAAGTCACCGGACGCTATCACAAGACCGCCGGCAAAGACAAGCGTGCCCCTGATGTGGTGGATGCCAACAAATTAAAAGAAATACAAAAAAACGGTCTCGTGTAGAGAACGCAAAGCCCGTAGCCGGGTTGGCTCTGCCGCCCGGTCAGCGCCCGCAAAGCTCCGAATACCCATTCTAAGAATGATCCGAAAAGTGGCCTCGAAACTCAGTTTCGGGGGGCGAGCGGCATCGCCCCGGTTCTAAGAACCGAGGCTACGAAAAAGATCCGAAAGGTAGCCTCGAAACTTAGTTTCGGGGGGCGAGCGGCCTCGCCCCGGTTCCGAGAACCGAGGCCACAAGAAAGATCCGAAAGGTGGCCTCGAAACTCAGTTTCGGGGACGAGCGGCATCGCCCCGGTTCCGAATACCCATTCTAAGAATGATCCGAAAAGTAGCCTCGAAACTCAGTTTCGGGGGCGAGCGGCATCGCCCCGGTTCTAAGAACCGAAGCTACAAGAAAGATACGAAAGGTAGCCTCGAAACTCAGTTTCGGGGACGAGCGGCATCGCCCCGGTTCCGAGAACCGAAGCTACAAGAAATGCTGGGCGGCAAAGCCAACCCAGCTACGCTTAGAACTTCGTCAGCCTAGACCACCGCCATCCACCGACGGCGAGGCCACCCACAATTCCAACACTACCCCAAAAAAGATCGCCCAAGGCAGGGTGTCGCTCGGGTAAGAACACTTGCCAGAGCTCCGTGCCCAGTAACAGGACCAGTAAAACAAAGCCCCCCAGTAAATAACCACAGCAAAGCCGCACCTCCGATGCCATCTGAACTGCCGGCTTGTGCAGATAGTAGCAACGCAAGCACCAACACCACAGCGTAGCCGCCAGCGCATAAGGAACCAGCGTGCGTAAATCTCCGTTACGATCTGCCCAATCCGCTATCGGCCCTGGTAACCAAGCAAGCTCCCCCATTGATGGCGAACTTCTTAACGACAGGTAAATAATCAGGCCAAAGAGAACTGAAAGTGCCACAAACTGTAGCACTAACCAATACCTACCTAGATTACATAAACTTTTCATTCAACTCCTGATATGCAAATGCACCATCGAGCTTCAATGCGATACAATTAACGCTAATTAACGTAAATTAGCGGTTAGAAATCACCCGGACTCCGCTGCTTCCAATCCCTTAAACTACTCGCAAAATCGTAACGAAATTCAAAGCCATGGTCGATCAACCACTGCGGAATAATGTGCGTCGGCATCGCCGCCTTACGCACCCGCTTGGGATGGATCGGCGACTTGCCTAGCGTCAGCCATTGCAAGACCTGCGCCACCAGTGCCAACAATCCCACTGGCGCACGAAAATTCATACTCCGTTTCCCCAAAATATCCTGAATATGAGTCACCAGAGCCCCCAGCGGCTCCGTGGGCGATTCCACATAATTGTAATGGATCACCTTTTCAGCACGCGCCATGGTAAATTCAATGCTATCCAATAAGCCCTCAATATAGGCATAACTCTTATGAATATGGGGACTCCCCGGAAACACAAAGATCCCCTTCTTCACCGCACGGATCATGCGCAAGATATTGCCAGGGTCCCCGGCCCCATACACCACGCCCGGTCGGCACACAATCAAGCGACGTTCACTGGACTTCGCTGCCCAGCGTTCATGAATGAGCTCCGCAGTCAACTTAGAGATGCCGTACCCAGAACTCGGATACTTAACCGTCGATTCATTAGTCGGCGCATGCGTCGGACCATAGACCGCAATTGAAGCCGTAAAATAGATATTGGGCACCTCCCATGCTTCAGCAAAAGCAGTCACATGCTCCGCGCCCGGCACATTAGTATCGAAATACTCTTCAAAGGCATGCCCCGGCTCACGATGGATGGCGCTGTAGTGAAAGATCCAATCAACTTCACCCACCTGCACGCCCAGCTGCGCCAGCCCCAACTCAATCGGCTGCCGCACATCACACATGACAAAGCTCACCTGCGCCGGCAACGGCACACTCGGCTCCCGAACGTCCGCCAGAATGATCCTTTGAAACTGCCCTTGTAGGCGTTGCCAAGTCGCCTGCCCGATATAGCCCGCACCCCCAAAAATAATTGCTGTATTCATTAATTTATTTGTTCCACGAAAAATGGATTCAAAGCTCCCCGCACATAAGAGTCTGTCAGTCGTTCACTTGCCCAATTCTAAATCCCAGAAACAGATCCGCACTCAAGTCTCCTTCCTCAGTCCTCAACTCTCAGCCCTCACAAAGCGCGAGCGCAAACTCTCCTTAATTAAGAAATAACAGCAAAGCGGCACATAGGTCAGGTAGCGTTTAAACAAGCGCGGCCCCCCCGTAAGCATTCGATAGAGCCATTCCAGCCCAAACCGTCGCATCCAATAAGGGGCCCATTTTTGGTCGCCTGAAAAATATTCAAAGGCCGCCCCAACCCCCATCATCAGCGGAACCTTAATTTTGCCTAAGTGCGATTGCATCCACAACTCCTGCTTCGGTGCGCCCAACCCCACCCACAGGACGTCCGCCCCCGAGGCTTCGATGCGTGCGATGGCTTCAGCCTGCTCCTGCTCGGTCAATTGACGAAAAGGCGGTGATTCGTGACCAACAATTTGAATTTTTGGAAAGAGAGATTGTAACTTAGTAGAGAGACGATCCCCCACTCCTTCACGGCCCCCATAAAAGTAATGCTTCAGCCCCGCGGCTTGTCCATTGCCACATAAGTCAAGCATCACCACCGGCCCCGGATGACGCTGCTCAAAGCGCACGCCCGTCAAGCGAGCCCCCAAGGCCAACGAAGTGCCGTCTGGATACACGAAGTGTGCATCTTGCAAGGCTCCCAGTACCGCATCCTCACGATGCGCGCGCACAAAGAGATGCGCTTCACAAAAACACGCATAATGCTGCCCTGTACGCGGCCCCTGCGCCACTTGCATAAGATCGCGGATCACCGCATCGCGTGGCCCATTCACAACTTTCAGTTTACCAATGTTCATTTGAATAAAAAAATCTAGATCCAGAGACGAGCCCGTAATTGAAGCCTAAACCGCAGCGGCGTGCTTCAGTCTCCGTCGCGTCAGCTGACTGGTTCATTTAAAAATTGAAGATGCCTCTGAGACTCTTCTTCGCTCTCAAAGCGATCTGCAATTTTACGTGCGGGCACACCACCGTAAATCGAAAGCGGTTCAACATCTTTGGTCACGACCGAACCTGCTGCAATAATACTCCCCTTACCAATCGTCACTCCACTCATGATCCGCGCCCCGTAACCGACCCATACGTCGTCTTCGATGACCACTTTGCTACCTAAACCTTTCCAACTATAATCAGCATCTCTTATTTGCGAAGCTAAACGTATTGGAACACCCACAGTTTGATAGTGATGATCATACTTCCCGATCAGTGCGACGAAATTGGCAAAGATTACATTGTCACCAATTTCGGCATCACAACTAATCTCCGAATAACGTCCGATATAGAAATTCTTTCCAATTTTAATTCTGTTTTTAGCATAGAAATAGACTTGCCGGCCAGCGTGAAACCCTGGGCCAATTTCATGCTGTCTAAATACTGTCTTTGTTAGCAGAATATTTCGAAATTGTTTTAGATATCTAATCACGTCCCGATCTACGAATTGGTAGTTTATTTACGAAGTTTGCTAAAGAACCACTGCATCCGTTTAACAAACGACTTGCTATGAAAATTGTCTTCAAACCAGCGGTCCGTTTCTAATGAAATGGTGGTTGATTCTGGATGGGCTAGTGGGAATGAGACTGCATTCGCCGGCACGCAGACGACCTTTGATGACGTAGCATGAGTCCCATCTTCTCGAAACCCGATATTCTCAGTTAAGTTGAGAGACGGAATAATGGTTTTCCCTTGCTTGCCCCAAATTGAAAGGAAGTAGCGATAGGCCCAACTGTCACGCTGTCCATTCCGCACTTTGCGGAACATCATCTCCCAATAAAGGCGCTGCCGGATTCCTGGAAAGACTCGCTGGCAAATTGCTTTCCAGCTTTTTGGATCGGTCCAGGCATGCATATCTGGATCAAAGTCAGCCCAAGCGCGTTCCCAGGTTGCCCAGCCCCAGCATTCAAAATAATTGGAGAAGGTGTAATCGGATGTTTGACTCAGGGGTATCGGGGACCGGTTATGGCCAGCGATTGCATAGACCGTGGGATCATCTCGATAACGTTCGAGTAATTCCGCGCAGTAGTCGAAAAAACTAGGATCTGCGATACAATCGTCTTCAAGAATGATCCCCTCGCCGCCGCAGTCTTTAAGGAACCAAGTGATCCCATCAGAGAGGTTACGAAAGCAACCTAGGTTTTCCTCGCGGTAGAGTCGTCGCACTTCGCAGGGCCACGGAATGGCATCCAGCAACGCCCGCACCTCCGCGACTTTAGATGCCTCGCCGTCTTTGTGGGGACGAGCCGCATCGCAAAGCACCCAAATACGACTGGGCGCCAAGGGAGCCAATGCTTTAAGTGCCGCCTGTGTAATATCAGGACGATTAAAGTGGATGAGTAAAACGGGCGTATTCACGGAAAAGTGGTAAGCAATTAGAAAAATTGGAATCCGAGACGCGCTAGCGAGGGCATGTGAAACCAGTGAAGCCTGCAACTAATACTATAAGAACTCCCAGAGGGTGTTACGTCCATGGATTTATCTACTTAGCACTGTAAGTAGGTTAAAATGTATAAGGAACATCAAATATTTAGCATCCACCTGAAGTAGTTGATGATGTAGTTGTGAGTGGCTTCCTAGTAGCCATATCATGTGCTCGATCGATCTTCAGCAGATCACGTAGAAATCGATTATAAAAGTAAATTGCGGGGAGCAATATTAAGAAAGTCAGAATCAAGCAAGAAGTTGAATGAATCAAGTCGTCTCGGATGTCAGCAATCGATATACCAGATGCTTTCGAATAAATAAAAATGACAACTCTCTTTATAGGATCATGGAGGCACAGAATTATGAGAGAGTTAATACCAAAAAAAGAGAGCGGTTTAATCGTCGCTTTCGGCAAAAGACTCACGCACATTTCGCAAATAAGGACAATCAGGACTGAAGCACTAAATGCTTGTAACAAGTAGTCTGATTTGTTGTCGAACCTTGGAGTAAATAGGTCGTATGTTGAGAAATTCCCGAGTATTGCGTAATAATAAAAAATAAGAACTCCGACTACTATCGATGCCTTCGTCGCAATTCCAAGTGAGTGTATTCTCCTTATATATTTACCTGAAAAATAGAACACCAAAACGACACTCGCAGTGTTAAGACCAAAGGGTAAGCGAAAATGAAGCATCGGCAAAAGATAAAAACCAGAAGCGGTAAGCAATATAACTGCTAGAATTTGAAAGTAAAAATTATTGATTCGACTAATATAGCAATCAATGATCTGAACACTCAGTAGGCATGGAATGAACCATAATGGAGAATTGTGCCCCATAAAGCCGTAGGATGATGAGCCGTAAATGATTCCAACTGCAGGCAGCCACCAATCATAAGAAGCGCCCCCTGCTTGCCCCCTAAAATTGGACTCGATCAGTAACCAGTAAGCGTAAGTGAGCAAATAAAAGAACAAATATGGCAAAATGAGTGTATTGAGCCTGCGTGATACAACCTTTTTGAAACTATTATATCTATCATGGTTCACAAAATATCCTGACACTAAAAAGAACAGTGGCATGCGAAAGGACTGAAGGAACAAGGAGAGTTCGTCTGCGTTGCGATAGACGTGTCCAAAGACGACTAGAGTAATACTAATGGATTTAACTACATCTATATGTATTAATCTAGTAGGCTTAATTGTCTGTTTCATGAGTTTACTTCGCCAGTGATACCGTTATATCTGCTCGCTGTTATGGATTTGATGTTGTGGACTCTTTAAAGATGCTAGATCCATCGTAAAAAAAGCCCTGATTTATCAGTTTATAGGCACCTACCAATAGCAACCGCCTTCAACTTTTTTATAGCTAGCTGGCCGTTCGGCTTCGCCAGGACGGCCCCAGTGCTCATTGTAGAGTTTCGAAATGATTGGGTGAGTGTCCCAACGCTTACCTTTGATCCCAAATAGAATCTGCAGGCTGCCTCCCATTTGAATGGCGACCTTCCCAAGTGATTTTACGTGCGCGCCAAGCGGCAGGCCATAGGCCCCTGCACCGATGAGAGCGATATCAAAATCGTGTTTCGCAATCTGCTGCTTTTGAAATTCTAAAGCATCTGACCACGATTCGAAGGCATCCGTCCCGCCGATGGATTGCACTGATGCAAGCACCTGTAGCTCTTTGAATTGAGGCAAGACCTGAGGATTTGAAAAGAGGGATTCATGCTTATCATACTGCTTTGCGATTAGATTCGAAAAGGGATGGACCACTAACACGCGTTTATTCTCGAGAGAACGAGACCAAGGGACTTCGTGGTAATAGGGTTCGAGTGCGCGTAGCTCAGTAATTTGTGCCCTCGCAGCATGGCGTCGGATCAAACCTGCTTCGTCCTTCACTCCCCAAATTCCGATGACGTCCGATGCACTAATTGCTTCCAAATAGGTTTCACAAAAACGTGCGCCTTCCTCTGGCTCATTTGGAAAGACGCCAGACAGGTTTAGGAGTCGCGTCGCGGTTTCCTCTGTGAGTAACCCGAGTTTTCGGTATTCAGCTAGCGCAACTGCTTCTGACCCTCCTATCCTTGAGATAAGACAGGGCGTCCCGTCGCTTAATAACTCCGAAATTAGCGAGTTCCCCGTTGGTGTTGGGTGGATCGTTTTTCCTCGATGTGAAAAACGCAGCGCTCGTTTTCGCAGGAATGTTTTGATGCGTAAAAAGTAAGGATTGTCGTCATCCATTATGTTGCTGGTCTTTCTTTTCGAGTCGCTTCTTTTTTATTCGTTTTTTGATTAAGCCTGTCAGATCCAACAGGGTTTGAAAGAAACCTCGATGTCGAATTGAGAATGCAATAGGATGGTGCTCCGTTCGGCTGATCGCCTGCAACTGACTGTCACTCAGATTTATAACAGTCTGTAACAAGGTGCGAGGAAAAGGAATACCATGATTACTAGAGCGGAAGCGTAAAATATTGAGTGGCTTCCCTTCAACTAAGGAGAGTTGTTCTTTATCCCAGCCACTGCGTATCGAGCAGAAATAATAAACGCGCTCGCTCACCTTTTCAGTGATGTCGAAATACTTACGATAGGCTTTATCGGCTGCATTGCGAAAGACTATGGGATCTCTGCTTTCTGAGCTATTCACTAAAATGTCCTCGATGGAGAACTGTGGATTGAAGGCTAAAATGCGCTGCGCATTGAGATATTGGCCCACTAGAATAGCGGCATAACCACCTGCAGAACTGCCAATGGTGACGACCTTCATCCCTTTTGTTTTTTCTGCTAATAATTCACAAAGTAAGGGGATACTGGAAATTGACTGATTAATCCCAGTGAGAAACCACTGCTTCCGAATATCACGCACGAAAATGTGACGTTGAGCCTTCTGAATCCGATTCGGATACCATTCGTAGCGATCCTTTTCGAGTATGCGGTCACGTAGGACTGCTTCTGTATTCGGATAATAGATATCATTACTGCTAAAATAAATCGCACAAAGATTAGAGGCTGCTTTCGGATTTTCTTCGATACGGTAGTTATCAAGTTCGGTATAGGCCTCAATGGCCGTCTCCGAATCAACTTGAACGGAAAAGTTTACTGGTTCTTCCATAATTGAGGCAGCAACACACGTAGATGAATCGTTAAGAAATGAAAGCACGCAATCTTCATTCCGTAATGGCGGCGCTCATAGATGAAATAATACTTTGGGTGGCTGTTGGCTAGAGGCGAATATAGGTTCTTGATACGTTTACCGAGCGGTTGCTCTTGTTGGCACCAGAGCGGTGGGCGTGGGTTGGCTTCGCAATAAGCGAGTGGTTGTTCGATGACTAAAGAGCAAATGCCTTTTTCGCTAGCGCGTAGACCGTAGTCATGATCGCCGAGGGCGTGTTTATAGTTTGGATCCAACAAACCGACTTGCTCAAATACTTGACGAGGCACAAGGACGCAATTCCCATTAATTATATCGCAAGGGGCGACGCCATCCTCAAATAAAAGTGGTAGGTTTCCACGCCTCCATCCACCGTATGATCGTTTTCCCGTCTTCTCTGATATCGTTTGAGCGCATAGAATCGCTTCATCTTGGGTGCTCTTCGCATATTGAAGCAATGTACTGAGTGACTCCTCAAACAGATAGGAATCGTTGTTGAGCCAAAGGTAATAATCGTAGTCACCTGTGTTTTTTGCAGTTTCCCACGCTAATCGCATGCCTCCATTCCAATAGCATTTTCCGTCCCCGGGGATCAGGGTGACATTAGGGAATGCATCCTTCACCGCGGCAGTGGTGCCATCGCTGGACGCGTCATCGACTAAAAAAACATGCAAAGGCTCTTCGATTTTTACCGTGGCAAGTTCTAGAGCGCCTAGGCAACGCAGGGTTTCTTCTTTGCGATTAAAAACGGTGATTAAGACTGCAATCATTTTTTGAATGGATACGTCTATTTATTGAACAAGTCGTAAATAGATTGTTTAACCTTCTGGTTATATGGTTCGAGGAATTCACAGCTTTGTTTGGAAATCTGGCGAATAACCTCTGGTTGATTACAGAGGATAAATGTTTTCTGGATGGTCTCGATTGAGTTCGCCCCCACGATGCCGCCGCTTTCTTCAACGATCTTAGCGGCTCCAGTTTGTTGCGTAGTTGCGGTTGCCATCCCAAAGTTAATAGCTTCAAGTAAAGCATAACCAAAAGGTTCAGTGTGCGATGGAAGGATGAGGATGTCGTGTTCTTCCAGTAGTGCCTGATGTTCTGAAGTGCCTGCTTGAATATCTTTGAGAAAAGTCACGCCGTCCATTTTTTCAATCGGAGGGTTCGGGCACACGAACGTTAATTCCGTATCTTTCGGTCGCATTTTAGCCCATTCATTTAGCAGTAGGTCGCCTCCTTTACGCTTATAATCTGCTCCGATAAATAATAACTGAATTTTTGATTCAATTAACTTAGGACTGGGCCGTAACTCTGGGTAAGGAAGAGGATAATATGTGTGCTTAAATTGATATCTACTATCAGTGTAGGCTTTCGCTAACCCTGGTAATGGTGTTGCAATCGAATCGAGGTTAGCGAAGGCTTTTCTATAAATTTTATCATAGAGCGGCTTGAAGCTTTTGCCTTTAGCAATTGGATGATTTGCTGTCCAATCAATGATTGCAGCGCGCTTACAACCTTGGAGTTTAGGTAAATATCCGCCAATTAATGTTGGCGTATTAAATATAAATAATGTATTTGTTGCGTTCTTCTCCCACTGCCAAAGCAGCCTAGATGGTGTGAGTAGCGTGTTTATTCCGCCGACTCGGACTCCATCAGACATACAAAAAACATTTTGTGGATTTAATAATTTCTGGTATGCAGAAGTTATGCTAGTTGTTCCAAGGTCAACAGTCGCTGAGATTATGTTTAGATTGTCTAATTGCATATCAGACTCTTTATTGAGAGGGAATAGAATGTGACATATCAGATTTATCTTTTAAGTGGTCAGCTAAGCGAAGAGATAGTGCAATGATCATTAGTGTCGGATTAGCATGGCTACTAGTTGGAAAGATCGATGAGCCCGCTACATACAAATTACTCACTCCATAGACCTTGCAGTCGGTATCCACGACACCGTTATCAGCTGATGCAGCCATTCGTGTTGTGCCAATATTGTGCGCATTACTATTGAACGCCTTTCGCCCCGGTTCTTTCAATAATGCTTGGTCTGCTTTAGAGAGATGAAAAGTGCCCAGTCCAGATTCCTCTAAACGCTTTTTAAATAAAGTAACAAATATTCTAATAGTTTTGTAGTCAACTTCGGAAAACTGAATTTTAGTTTCCAATCTAGGCATGCCGAAGTTATCGACAGAGGATTCGTCTAGCAGCACTCGACTCTCTCGTTGTGGTGCATGTTCCGTTTGAAAAAATAAGGGAAAATGGTTCGATTTTTTAGGTGGCAGAATCATTGGTAGGCGTCTCTTCTGGAAAAAACGCAAGTAGGCAACACTGGCGAGTTGGCCAAAGATACTCGGGCCATCCTTCAATACAATCCAAGCATGAGCTGCGAGTTCACTGCGTTGATCTTTGAGAATCTGGAACAATCGTTTCGGCCCCATGCGCGCACCGCCCAGTACCGTCTTGATCAGCATGACAAGAGAAACCATTGCGTTCCGATGCTCTGATGCGTCTGCAGCTCCTCGACTGAAGAAACCAACAACGTTGTTAATTTGGTATTTCTCTTGAGTTTCCGCAGTCAACCAGAAGCGCCGGCGGCAGTACACGCCTTCAGCATCTTTTTCAAAATCATATATGAAGTCTTTATTAGGATCCTTCAGTTCAGCATAGCCGCATACTCCAAAACGATGCGATTGATAAAATCGTCCAACAAGGTCATTCTGATTTCCGATACCAGCCGGCAAGATATCCTTAGATGCTAAGAGCAGTCTCGTGTTTTCCAGAGCTCCACAGGCAATGACTGTGTTTTTTGCATGAACCTGAAAGTCTTTCCCAGGACTGCATGCCGCCCTCACATGCTCCAATACAGTGCCTTCGGTATTCATTTGTAAATGAATCGCATGGGCATATAGCAGCACGCGAACGTTGTGTGCAGATTCGAAATCATCTCGATATCGCTTGCTATAATCTGTTGGTATGCTCCAGCGTTCTAATGGCCAAGTCACCAATTCATCGTCATCGAATCCCTTAAGTAACTCTGTTTGCGTCTCTGGAAATGCTGATCGAGCATCGAAGTCAGCTTTTCCTGCTTCTGATAATTGATTCGCTTGTTCAATGTAGTCTTTTAGTCCTGCTAGTTCAATCGGCCAACCACTACCTGGTATCCATGATCGTTCCTTAAAATCGATGGGATCGAAGGGCACGCAGCGACCTCCCCATACTGTCGTCGTTCCACCCCACATTCGCAGGCGGTTCTCTTCAAGCGGTTCATGGCTACTCGCGGGTGAAACCTTGCCGCGATATAGATCAATACAGGCTGAACTTTGGTTCGGTCCTCCCCCAGGAATGATAATCGCGGTGTGACCAGACTTCATATATTGGAGTGCCAGTGTAATTGCAGCTGCTCCTCCGCCGACTATACAAAGGTCTGCTTCCAGAATCGTTCCGGGATTGATTTTTCGTGCGTCTTCAATCATTTTTAGTGGGATTATATAGTGCTAAATAATTAGATCAAATTGCCTAAATTAAATAATAACTTTTCTGCTTCCACGCTGGGGAGAGGATCATTCGCCCATTCATTGGTTTGGGTGAAGTGCCTTGAGTTACGCGTACCGCACAGGACAGTGGAACTCTTTGGCAGTAATGCGACACTGGCACGCATCAGTTGTTCGTGGGTGATTCCGGGTAAACGTAAACATGTTGGAGAAAAGACGTGGTTACCGATGACGTGAATACCACGTGCCTCAGCCTCCTGCCATACTGGACGCATCGCTTCTATGACCATTAAGTTTGCAGGAGATTCGATAACACTGAAAACCCCAGATGCAATCGCAGCGCTTAGAACTTCCGGGGATTCTGACGATATGCCGACAAGTCTGGTTTTTCCCGATTTCCTAAATTTAACACATTCACTCAAAACCGATTCGTCAGTGACCGATTCCAACGAAGCATCATGCAATAAGAATGCTTCAACTCGATCGGTTTTTAAACGTGCAAGACTATTGTCGAGGCAAGCCACTAAATAAGTGGGATCGAAGTTAGGTTTCTTGACGAAACGTTGGATACCTTTCTTGATAACTTGGTTAAGTGGCCCCAGTGGTCCCGGAAGATTTGCGTGTCGGTAACCCGCCTTTGTGACTAGGGTAAAAGCATCCCTTTCTTCGCGTAATACACGTCCTAGTAATCGCTCACAATCGCCCGAACCATAAGTATCTGCAGTGTCAATGACCTTGGCACTACAATCGAGCATTGAACTGATAATCTGCCTTACATCAGTTATCTTTGCTGCGCGTCCAAGCGATGCCAGTGTGCCAGTTCCGAGCCCAAGCTTTGACCATAATGTAGCTGAGAGATTGTGTTGAGTCGTCATTCGGTGTGAGCGTTCACGTTCATCGGTTCCATTTAATCCGTGGTGAGAGCTTCGCGCCCCACTCTTTGAGATCTGCATCGGACATGGCTCGAAACGCCGGTGACATGCAGATGGCAACGAGCATCCACAGGCTTAACTGCATAATATCGAAACGATTAAATTCTTCAATCCAGCTATAGGTCCATCGAAAAGCAAGATAGAGTCCAATAGTCCTGGTCATCCAGCTATTGGAATGCACAACTGCTAAGTAACTGGCAGTAGCGAAGACTAAAGTATAAAGAACGACACCAATCACTCCTGTCCATGTAAAAATGTTGAGAATACCAACTTCACAGCTACTGCGTTCGATTGTTGTAGTGCCAATAATTTTAGAGATTCCAATGCCGAAATCCTTCGAATCGTAACCGCGGGCAGGCGTACGTCCGATTAAAACATAATCATTCTTAATCGCAGATTCTACCACTTCTTCGTAGAGTCCCGTACGTGTATCTGTCGTAACGACATCACGGGTTTCGGCATCGTCTATTTCTTCAGCAATGGCTTGTGAGACGGCAGTGAATGGGTTCAATCCATTAGTTGCTGCAAAAGCCGCAAGTAGAATTGGTGTGATAAAGCAGAATAAAAATGCGACCTTAAGTAGTGACTTGGGGATAAATTGACGAAGTGGGTATGTTACGAGCAGCAGGAGTGGTACAGAAAAGCGAATCAGTGTGCTACGAGCTCCAATATCTGCGAATAAGCAGAACACGGTTAAACATAACATTAAAAGTGCCAACGGACGTGGCAGTGCAGGCAGCATTAAAATAAAGATGACTACAGGTGATAAATAAAATCCATAAGAAGAACCTTTATATAAAATAAACAACAGTGGGATGAAAAGCGGCAGGGCGAGTAGTAACCAATAACGTAATACTTTGTTTAGAATTTCAGGTTGAGCAAAGGACCATACGCACAGACCTGCAGTGAGGGCAAAAGAGTTCTGGATCAATGCTTTATATTGCCAATAGTCGCTAGCGATAAATGCACCTCGAATGGCACAAGTTAGCATCCAGAATAAATAGAGTTTTAAAAAGACATCATAGGACAGCCTAAAGCCTTTGCGCTGTTGAATTGGAATAAAAATGAACAACGACGATATCGCAGAGTAAATGACCCAATTGAGGCTTGTTGTGCTAAATTGAACTGGCGACCATGAGCGCATGGAGATGATAGCTAGCCAGACTATTAGTAGCGCGAGTATCTGAACTGTCCCGATGCGAGTTACCAAGATTCTACTCATACTAGAAGGAATGGTTCAGCTTCTTTATGCATTTAGCTGGATTGCCGGCCCAGACCTCATTGGAAGGTATATCCTTCACCACCAGTGAACAGGCACCGATGACGGAGTTCTCCCCGATTGTAACGCCTTTTAAAACCGTCGTATGAGCACCGATAAAAACGTTATCACCAATCTCAACTGGGGCCGATGCGGCATGCTCAATATCGGATGAATCCGCGAGTCGAAGCGCTGGGTCAATCGGATGAAAATCCGTATCATAGATCACGCAATTTCCTCCGATCACAACATGATCACCGATTCTTATTCGGTTGCGACAAATCAAAGCACTATTACTGATGCCGACATAATCCCCAATGGATAAATTCCCCTCGACCCAAAGGATTGTTCGGCCTTGTCGCCCAATGATATTATGGTTCGAACCACTATTGACACTGAAGCTCTTTCCAATTGTGACGATCCCCCTGCGAGTGACATAAACTTTTGGAATGCCAGCACAGCGCAGACCTGATTTGTGTTCAACTCCGTTAAGTCTAAACATCAATTTTGTGAGAGGCGTATAGATTGTTGAGAATACGCTTTCGATGACTTTGCGAATGGCCATCCATAGTAAACTGATAATGCTATTTTTCATCCAGAAATGCTTTGTCGCTGAGGCGCAGCGATAGACTTATATAAGGCCAAGTACCTCGCTGTGACAGTGTCTTCAGCAAAGTGCTTCTCATGCCTGAGTTTGGCGTTATTTCCTAAGCGCTTACGTAGCATATCATCTTCGCATAGACGCGCTAATGAAGCCGCTATACTGTCACTGTCGGTTACATCGACTAGTAAGCCGCCTTCGTCATGATTAACGACCCATGGCACTGCTCCCGAGTTTTCCCCTGCAACTACAGGAACGCCGCATGCCATTGCTTCGAGAATGCTCATTCCAAATGACTCTTCTAAGCTAGCATGAAGAAATATATCGCTCCGAGTTATGTGGAAGATTAAAATTTCACTCAGCGGTCGAGAGCCCATAATGTGAATACGGTCTACTATTTGTCGTGATATCTCCGAGGGAAGGTTCTCTTTAATGCGATCAAAGCCACCACCAAAGATGAAAAGTTCAATGTTTTCGTTCAACGTCGCGATCTTGTAGAACGCGTCGATCGCAAGATCGTTGTTTTTCCGTGGGTCATTATTGGACACAATCGTGATTGCCACTTGTTCTTGTTCTTTTCTTTTCGTCGTAGGTGGTGGCTTTATAAATAAGCTATTAGGAATAACAAGTATGTTGTTTCTTTTGTAGAACTTAGAAATCTTTTCTGAGATATATGGTGAAACAGCCGTGAGGTGCTTACATTTTAAGATAATGGGAATCGAGTATAGGAAACGTAAAAATCTATACAAATTTTTGAACTGTAGGAAAATCTCAGGTGCGAAGTCATGTATCGTAACTACATTTGGGAATCCACTTCGGATGCTTGCTTCGGCGAATTCATAAGTCCAATGTCCATGCGCAATGTCAGGTTTCCTGTTCTTGATTTCATCACGCATGTAATGCACTTCAGTTCGAAAGAGATTACAACATAAGTCGCGCGCCCTCTTTCTACGCGGCGTAGCGACAATCTCAAATCGATCACCTGTCCAAGTTGTTGTTTCATCAACATCACTCGTACTCGTGACTATAACAACTTCATGTCCAGCATTCCAAAGTGCTCTCGCAAAATTCGCCGTCATCGGAAATTTGTACCCCGGAGGAGGTTCGCCTTCGACCAAGTCAGAAAGCATGTCCAGCGATGCCGGTGTGCATAAAACAATTTTCATATTGTGCGGTCGCTAAATTATTTAACATCTAGCCATACGATTGACTGTTTGAGAGGTAAAATTACCAATAACAGGAATCTTCTACTTTTGTAGAGGTTGTGGGTGTCTCCGCTCGCATGGGTCTCACCCAGTCTTTATTGGCTAAGTCGGAATAAATTATTTGTGGATGTAACGATCTAAGTTCTGCTCCATATTCAGGATTTTCCCAGCGCTTGCCGCATATGCCAAACAGTAGCTGAAGACTTCCGCCAATGTGGATTCCGATTTTACCCATTCGTTTTACGTGCGCAGCTAAGGGCATGCCGTAGGCTCCGCATCCAATCAGGGCAATGTCGAAGTCTGTATTGTCCAATTGCTCTTTCATGGCGTTTAGTGCATCAAACCACGAGGTATATTCAGATTCACCCCCGAGGCTTTGAACTGCTTGGATGACCTTTAAATCAAAAGGTGGAAGGACACCTTCTCGATGTAACAACTTCCTCTTCTTGTATTGTGCTTCAATCGTTTGTTTGAACGGATGGACGATGATAACTTTCTTTCCCTCCAAGGCAGATGTCCATGGTGTTTTTGCCCAGAAGGGGTCTAGGAATAAAAGCCTAGTTTTGATTAGGCTTTTATTCAGCGTTTGGATGTGTGATTCTTGTTGCAACCAAGAGCCGAGTAGGTCCACTTCTTGGGCATCCTGTAAAGTTAGCTTACAGAATTCAGTTAGCGCGGATTCATTTGAAGGGAAGAAGCCTGACCAGGCTTGCATTTGCGCTTTAATGCTTTCTTGCCACCACCATGCCGAAGATTGGCCCTTAATGTATGAAAGCAGTGAACCAGTTCGCCCTGTAATGGCTAGGTAATTACAGACGCAACTGAGTTCAGTTGAACCAAAGCGTGAAATCATACAGGGCGCGCCTTGTTCAATCATTCCTCGGATAAGATCGGAAACACTGTCTGGATTATCAAGCGTTTGATCGTCTGGCTGATATTCAGGGCCTTGGAATACACTTAAGTAAGCTTTTCGAGCGACTTTATATGGCAGGTAACGTATGTCTTTCATTGTCCTTATCGATTGTATATGTGCGTTCGGATTCGCTCTCTTAAGTGATCTAGCTTCATCTCCTGGTTATCAATAAGAACCCAATCGTCAGTCTCCGGGTAGCTGTGCCAGAAGTCACGCGGTGCAATTTTTAGATTCCGATTCAGGAGCGCAGGCTTGTAAGAAAAAGAGCTCTTCGATGTAACTAGGATATTTGCAAAGGCCATATGGAGGAAGGATTGGTAAGGGTCCATATCGAGGCAGTATTCAAGTGGATGGATGACTTCCAGTTTTTTAAATTCCTCTTTGGTGCCTTGAGAGAATAGGTAGACGCGTATCTTGTTGCTCTGGCTGACGTCGATAATCTGTTGTAGTATGCGCTCAAAATAGTCGACTGCTTGAAAGCGTGCTGAAAGATGGTCGATAGCCTGACCGTTGTTCACAATATCACCCCGACGGATGTGGAGTGCGATATTCAAGGTCTCTTTCTCAAACGTGAGTTCCGGTTGCGGATGCCGTGTATGAAATTTGGCTTGAATGTCTTTTTGCACGAGTGGGAGCTCCTCTAAGAATTGATCTCGTTCAGCAACAAAGATGACTTTCTTACCAGCATAAGATCGTATGATTGCTTCCACTTCGGCCGGGGACTTGAATTTAGGTAGGCTTACTTTTTTATGACTCTTAGTCTGGAGCAGCGCTTCAAACTGAGTTTCGGCGACTCCGAGCGCCAGTAGGTCTTCCCATCTTGGATCAGGAAAGGGGATATGGGCAAAGGTGAGGTTAAAGTGTTTTGAGTAATAATAGCCCGCCATCCAATTGGCGAGTTGATGACCAATGCCCGCGCCTGGGTTGGGGCGAGCTGTGAAATATTGCTGCACAGGTTGTGGCTCGTCTGCTCCACTGCATCGGTTCAATACGGCATGCCACTTTGCCTGGTAGAAATACTGATAAAACGACAACTTCGATGTATAGCGGACGAAATATCCGTTGAGCTTCCGTTTTAGTTTTTCCTTTGTCAACTTCATCGATCCATCTGGCCCTCGCCTGTTCTTGGGAAGCGACGTAATCGCCATCGGATTTTAGTCATATAAATAAAGTAGATGGATATTTTTTTTAGGTACACTTTAGTATAGAGTTTTTTTTCCATCGAGCTAAAGTGCTTCAGTAATTCTGGGTGTAGTTGATTTAAAAACTTTTGCAGGTTCTGAGGCTCTTGATTGATCAGAAACATCAAAAATGTGTGGCGTAATTCATATTTAGTAAAAATCAAGTAGAGCTGATTGCTTTGGTCCGTTTGTAGGAAACTTTCAAATACATGATTGTATCGTTGGATAACATATTCAGAAACTTGTTCACTTGGCGTGCTGGTCGCTTGTCCTTCGACGCCACCCACGTAGGTGCTCAAGGGAAATCCACAATAGACGACGGGAGTGATGAGTGCGATTGAGTAGAAGAGTGCAAAATCCTCATTACGCTTCATCCCAACTGGAAATCCCGATGTGCGATTGAATACTTCCCTTTTTACGATGGTTGCACTCGTGTGACCGAAAACGTGCGGATTTTCAAAATAATTGACGGCTACTATTTGTTCCTGGTATTTTAAGGCTGTGCGGTTACCGATAGTACCGCTGGAATTTTTGACTAGGCCGGCAAAGCACAACATGCCCGTGTTCGGGAATTGTTGGATGCATTCGTGAGCTTTTTCGAGGTAGCTGGGGTGCCACTCATCATCTGCATCTAAGAAGGCTATATACGGATTACTTGATTCTTTGACGCCTCGGTTGCGTGCGGCACTGACACCTTGATTGCTTTGACGAATAATTTTAATTCTAGAATCAGAAATCGCTTCAGTGATTGCTTCAAGACTTTGATCTGTCGAACCGTCGTCAACAATGATAATTTCAAAGCATGAGTAAGTCTGGTTAAGAACTGTCCTCAGTGTGTTCAGCACATAATTGCGCTTATTAAATACGGGAATGACTACAGTGAACATCTATGTAATATGTTGATTTAAGTATTCCGCACTTTTAAGTCTTTCAGTTTCCAAGAGCTTATTAGTTCTTTCGTAACTGTAACTATGGAATGCCAACTCGTCTAAATTACTATCTTCTGTAATTAGACGGCTTTCTAATTCAAATTGATTGAGTAAACTCTTAAACCTGGTCAGCCCCCTTTCTGCATTTCCGATGACATAAAAAGGTTTGTTGAATATTATTGAAAAAACGCACGCATGAAAGGAATCCGTTAAGATGAATTTTGCGGATCTAAAACCATTTAACCAATTAGTAACGCTGGGCAGCTCTTTCGATTTCGGAGTCATCGCACTACTACCAAATCGTTTTAAATGATAAGGATTCCCTTCGATTTTTGCTTGAATGTGGCTCTGAACAGCAAGCTTAGATGGATTCGCATCGAGAAAATACGTAAATAGTCCACATTCTATGTTTGGTTCCCCCTCGCGGTTCAATAAATCGATGTAGTCATGACGATCCAGCAACATGGTAGGGTCAATATGATGCTCCGCGTTAGCGTCTAAAATGTTTTTAACTATATCAATACCAGAAGCTTCTCGAACAGAAATACTAGCGAACTTATTGAGAAGCTTTCGAATTCTTTTGGTCAAATGATCACTGTTTTCCCAATTATCTTTCCCAAAAGATGCAGCATATGAAATAAGCTTACAGTCTTTCGGTAATTTAAAGTCAGAAAAAAACGTGAGATTGAGCTTCCCCGAATAATCTAGACGCCAGACTTGGTCACTGCCTATGATCAAAAGTTTAATGTCATTATCTTTTAAATAATTGGTTATTTCTTTACTTGAGCACAACTGTTCACCATCGGAAATATACTTAAATATAAACTGATTAATTAGTTCGTGTTCTGGCCTAGGCATGCTCACTGAAACGCTTTTTCTTAGGCATCTCTTAGCAATATTCTTAATCGTCCGCACATGACGGTTTTCTGTATATCTACGATTTATAAAGTATACGATATGCCCTTTGCTTTCGAGATATTGCTTTAATGCGAAGGCCTGCAAGATACCTCCATTGTTTGATACTAATGGCAAGGTGAGTGTTGAAATGTTCATAATATTTGATGTCCGTATGAAATGAAAAACATCTATACTTATAGTCTTATAATACTTCCTATTATAGTTTTTATACCAATCGAAAAATCATCCAAACCTTATGACTTAACACAGTAATGAGCGCTAAAATTTTTGATTTATCATCATTACTTAGCAGTATGTACCAACCTCCCAATGTAGTTGCGAAGAATGACGCGATTACTGTTATAATGACTCGTAAATAACTCTCGTCGCTCGCTAGAATTATAGCTCCAGACGTAATTGCAGATACTGCGAATGTTAATAGGCAATGGATTAGTTGTTCGCGTTGACTATTTCATCCAGTTTGTAAAATTTTTCAACTGTTTATCAGATAGGAAACTGGATATTTTTTTGATGTCTGGCCCCAAGCGCTCTTCAAAAATTTTTCAATGAGATTTTAGTAACGCAATGTTTGTGCCTACATGAGAATGATCATCTTTGTCTTTTATATATGTCGCATTATCAATTTGGAGAAAGTCGATGTTATTGAAAAATACTTCGGGCTCATTCTTCAATTCGTCGAAAAGGAAGATCTAGAAGTTTTCGCCAAATTCGCGCTTCCAGTTTCTAATTGTTCTGACCATGCCACTTCTCTTATTCTAAGCGCGTAGGATTGACCAATCCAGAGGAAATCTAGTTTTCTGTAAGAGTTCACTTTTTAATTATTGTGCGTTTTTATGGTTTAATTTTGTGATTTTTCGCATGGTAGATCTTGTTTCTCTTTTTATGTAATCAAGGTCTTCCTTTGGGAGATTTCTAGAATCGTTTTTAGGTGGAAGAATGCTTTTAGCCTTTATCCTAGAATAATTTCCGCTAATCATGTGATGTCCACTCTGACTTAAATCTTCCATTCCTTCTTCCCAGCTGAGTCCTAAGGTGCGAGATAACCTTTCGAAGGCTTTTCTGGGTGATTGAGCGAATTCTTCGTATAATATTATAGACTGCGGTTTTAATCGAAAAATTGAAGATAAACGTAGGATGTTCTTTGTTACTTTGCGCCATTCTTCAGTAATATGCGAAAGCTCTTTTGCGGTGTCTTTTTTTAGATTAATTGTTTCCCCTTTTAATTTAAAAGTATAGGAGGTTTTTAAATTTGAATAAATGGTTTCTTCGGGTGTGCGAAAGAGTAGTATGAAGCCAGTGTTGAATTCTTTTCTTAGCAGCTTTTTGATGTAAAGCGCTCGTGGGAAGCTTTTTGAGGCATCCAGTATTACGTGTTCATTTGTATTATTGGCCACTGTTCTAAGTAGTAAGCATTCATTCTTTGCCTGTTCTAGATACGGACTTCTAAATAATTCTTTAGCTGTTAATTGAAATACGCATAAGTGAAGGTAGCTCGCGATCTTTCCGATTCTTTTATGGCTAATGTGGAATGGTTTCTGACTGGTGTTAAAGTTAGAAATTGGAATTTTTTGTTCAATTTCTATATCTCGAATGATTTTCCCCCAAAAGGCGCAGTCACTAATCGACTCTTCGCATGAACAGTAGCCGTTTTTTTTTATCTCAATGTCGAAATGAGATGGTTCACTGAGTGCGAAACAATGGGAGTGCATGCCTAAAAACTTACTGAGGATTGTCGATCCACTGCGCCCATTGCTAATTATAAAAACTATTTTTTTCTTTTTTTTCACGAAGAGGATTCAGTTTGTTTAATGACGATTATTCTATTGAGCTTAGTGTAAGCACTTTGAATTGCATTCAAAATATGTTCTTTTTCAGTCTGATCTAGGATAATATACCAGACGCATATGATTAATAATACGCTGCTAACTGCTGATGTGATCATAACCTGATTAATACCTTCGGGTAGGAGTGTCTTTAACCATAAACTTGCCAGTAACGTGATGCCCGTTCCAATTATACATCTGACTACTACGTTGATCAGGAATTTTTTTACGTGCAATCCGCAATGCTTCTTTGCGAAATAGGGCGCTGTTATGCATGCTCTAACTATCGTTGTACATATATATGCCCAATATATCGCGGGAGGTTGATAGCCATGTTTATAAAGAATGGCACATACCGCTAAGGGACATAGGCCAATTACACTACCTGTAATCGAAACGCCTTTGATCTTCCCAGATGCTGCAATGCACGTCGATATCGGCATTGATAGCTGAGCGATTAAGCTTCGAAATAACAGTAACTGCGTGAATATTATTGCGAATTCGGGGACGGATGAAAGCCAAAGTTTACATATATAACTTAGATTGATACTGATTGGAATTATACAAAATGCTAAAAGAGTAAATGATAGCTTTGCGCCTGACATTGCAGTTCGCAGCATCTTTTCATTGTTTCTTTCACCTGCAGTTTTTACTAGGATTGGGTTTAATGCACGTAGTAGACTGTTAGATATGGTAAGCAACTGTCCTGATAGTTGATTCGCGATACCTTGGGCCGCGTTTATGGTCGTGCCAAAATATGTGTTTAAAATGATCCCTTCCCATGACTTTGAGACCATGGCGACTGCAGTGCTGATGAATGACCAACTCGCAAATTGAGTCATCGATTTTATCAATGCCAGATCATAACTTCTTCTTAATGCAAAGTGACATTCTACATATTTCATGTGGCAAAACATTGCTCGAATGAACGCTAAAAATAATGGGATCATTGCCATCAAGAATCCGTAGAGTAAAAGCTTTTCGTTTGCGACAAATGCGATGGCCATAGCGACGCCCAATCTGAGTAGAGATTCAATGAAGCCAATGATGGCGAAAAAGGCCATGTTCTCCCTTGCATTGAGGACAGCATCGTAAGGTACAGAAAGGACTGTAAAGAACAGACTAGCGACGACGAATTGATATATGCGTTGAGCCGTCAGTAATTTATCAAGGTCGATCTTGAGCACATGCTCGAATAGCAGCGGGCCGATGCTGAGCATAGAAATGACCATAATCAGAGCTGCAATGAAGTGGAGCCCGAAGCTGATATTAAAAATCTTTTGCTGTTGCTCGGGTTTACCTTCACCATGTGCGAAGGACATGAAGCGCTGCGAAGCGGCTGCTAAGCTGCCATTCAGAAAGCCAAACATCCCAATGATGCCGCCGATCAGTGCAAAGACTCCAAAGCTATCGGCACCTAACTCCCGTAGCACCACACGTGTTGTGTAGAGCGAGATGAACATCGTGATGCCTGTTTTGCCATACAAGATCAGGGTGTTCTTCAGGACGCGATGAGATGTTTGCATGATTGTGGGGGAAAAAGCTGAGAATGGTTCCAAGCAATAGAGTGACGACAAGACCGGGTGAAAAGCATTCCAGATCAATCCTGCAGCAGAAAGGCGGAAGCGGTTGCTACTGAGGTTTAAATCGTGAGCTTATAGACTCTCGTATTTTTTAGTGCTTCCCTCGTGAGTCTAGACTCGCTGCTACCAGTAGCACTGCACAACTCCCTCTCATAATTATGATTCTACCGCTGCAAGTGCAATATGGCTTCTTTCTCGCGCTTTAATCACTTTTTTCCCTAAACTAATAGAGGGAATCTCGATATATTTATATGTCAGAGTTGAGATGACTGTTCCGATAGCTATTGTTAATATAAAGCGTCATATGTAATTTGCTTCAGGGGCATTGAAAGGCTTGTCAATCGCCATGCGCGTGAGCCAACTTAACACTGCGAAATGGACTAAGTAGAGACTATAGCTGATTCTCCCTACATACTGAATGGCCTTGTGCGCTAAGAGTTTCGTCGGATCATTTCTAACCAATATAATGAAGCTGATGAAAAATAGTGTTACGAGTGCATTGATCCCTAATCCGTTAAATGCAGAATAATCACTCGTAAAGATCATTGGCATGACCAGGAATTCAAACATGAAGAGGAAAGTAAAGCATCCTACTATTTCTTTGACTGGGTAACGTATGTTTTCGGAAATTAAGTAATAACAGTAGAAGCCCATCATAAATACCTGTAATTGGCTTGGTAGCCAAGCATACATATATCCACCCCAAGTATCTACGTATGGGATTAATGGATTTTTCATTAAGTAAGTAAAGGCAATTTGGCCTATCACGTATGACGTGACAAAACCACTCAAGGCATGTGCCTTATTCTTAATAATGACAAACCAGAGTGGGCAAGTGAGATAAAACATGAATTCGACTCCCACTGACCAACCTCCTGGAACTAGTGAATTCATCCAGTAGGGACTGAAACCGTGTAGAAGTAAAATGTGTGAGAGGTAGGATCCGATTGTGACATGTTGATAGTCACCTACTGGATGCTCTATGCCGTAATTATGCCAGGTATAGTATATGATCGCGACCCAAAATAGAGGTGCAATTCGGTAGGCTCGTCGGAGGAAGAAGTTTGTGGTCGGAGACCGTTCGCTTTTACGATTCTGATAAGAGAGTAGCAGTGTCAAAGCACTCATCATATAAAAGAGTTGCACGCCTTTAGCTCCCAATCCTAACAATTGAGCACCTAAGATTCCGGACTCTCCCGCAAGGGAGTGAACCATTAATACGCCGATAATTGCGTAGCCTCTTAATGCGTCGATGTAGCCAAATTTCATATATTAAACGACTGTGCCGCGATGCACGTTCGAAGTTTCAAACTCCACGGCAAGTTACAAATTTGAAATTTTAAGAAGAATTTGCCTGACACTCTGCTTTAGCGAAATTCGATTTCAACAGAAACAGTTAGACTCGAAGGGAACAACATACGATTAGGCTTTATCGGAATACTCCGCCTGATAGCTAGCCGCATCTTTACCGTAGCCATATTGATAGCGCGCACTGTAACTGGTATAGTCATCCTCACCATAAGTGCCATAGCCGGCGGCGAGACGATGATTTTTAACCCCATTAAAAATGACGCCTAAAACGGGTGCTTTGGAACGATCCATTTGAGCCACGGAGTGACGGGTCTTTTGACGGGTGGTCTCGTTCTGACGGGCCACGAAAATACAGTGATCGGCATAATCCGCGATCATAGTCGCGTCATGAAAAATACCCACTGGCGGGGTATCAAAAATAATGACATCGAACTCCTGCTTTAAGCGAGAAATCAGTAGATCCATCCGCTTATTCTCTAAAATCGAGCTAGCACGGGTGGTGGAGCCTCCGGAACTGAGTAAGAATAGCTTTCCACCCTCCCCCAATGGCTGGATGCCTAATTTCGTGTCCTGCATCAAATCTGCCGCGATCGCCTCTTCCGAGCGAACCCACTCGACCACGCCCAGTTTGTTCTCAAGGTTATGGTAACGGTGCTGGCTGGGACGACGTAGATCACAGTCCACGATCAAAGTTTTACTACCATGCGTTGCCATTTCAGCCGCTAGATTGGAAGCCACCACTGACTTACCCTCCGAAGGCACGGAGCTAGTCACTACTAGGGTCAATGGTTGGTTAAAATGCCCGAGATTTAAGCGCAGGCTTCCATAAATGGCAGCGAAGGACTCGCCGAGATCGCTGTCTTGAGACAGTGCCAACTCAGCCATCTCCACGTCGCTTTTGCCCTGAATGAAGCGCACATCTCCCAAAATCGACTTGCCGACAAAACCTTCGATATCTGCAAAGGTGCGCAAACGATTATCTAGAAATTCTAAAATTAAAGGCAGACCAATGAAAACCACAGCAAAAAGTAGAATAGATATAACGGTTATTTTCTTCACATTCGGAAAATAAGGTGAACTCGGCACGCTCGCCTTATCCAACGGGCGCAACGAAGTTAGGTTCATTTGCTGCGTGATACTGGTCTCATTGTAACGCGACGTCACCATATCAAAAAGTTTGCGCTGTGCTTCAACCTTACGTGACAACACACGGTATTCAATGGAGAGCTGCTCTAGACGACGTGCCTCTTGCTCTGCTTCCTTCATCTTGGCTTCCAGACTTGCCAACTCTCCGAGCACTGTCTGCTGCTCAATCTCGAAGTCCTGCCTGCCCTGCTCAATCGCACGCCAAAGTGACGTCTCTACCGCAGTCTGAGCAACTTGATTCTCCACTCGCTTGGGGTGCCGCTCCAAATAGGTTTTGGCTAAGACCTGTTCCTGCTGTTGCAGTTTCTCGAGGCTAGCATAAATTTCAGCCACATGCGCACGCCCCCCGATAAAAGGGATATTCATCAGCAACTCAAGATCTTCGCCCGCGGCCGTAATCTGCTCTAAACGACTTCCAATCTGAAGCTGACGTACTCGTGCAGCTGTAATGGCCGAGCTCAGATCACTCAGACGTTCCGTGACAATTTTTTGATCTTGTTCCACAGTCACCAAGTCATTCGCTTCACGATATTGCTGCAGCGCCCCCTCTTCCTGCTCTAATTTATTGCGTAAGTCCACCGCCTGTTCATCTAAAAACTGAACGGCATCTCCCGTCGTTTGATTCCGGACGTCGAGTTGCAGACGAATATACACACTTACGTAACGATCCGCCAAGAACTTCGCCACCTCTGCATCCGGATGTCGCACCTGGATCCGAATGACTTGTGAGTCTGGCAACCAACTAACCGAAAGCGCTCCCCTACCCACTAAACTAGCCGGATTGGGTAAAGGGCTCAATTCATCCTCATGGTCCATAAATCCAGTAGAACCAAAAGTTAGACGCCGTTGTTCGTCTGCGCTCAAACTATCCGCCACTAATTGAGCCACTGCGCGACTTTTCAAACGCTCCAGATGGGTATTCATGGCCGATTCCAAGAGGCCACTATTTTTCACACCAGACTCCACCACTTCGGCAACATTGACGATATTCTCAGCATTCACCTCGACCACCATTGTCGCAGTAGTTTCATACATGGGCGTCTTGCTCATGAAGAAAATTGCACAAGCCGCCGCCAGAAAAAGCCCTAAAGCAAAACCGGGAAGCCAACGTTGCCGCAGTATCATGATCAGGTCCATGATACTGATTAACTGCAAGGTCTCATCAGGCTTGCTTTGTGAAGATTTTTTAGGATCGGACATAGGATCGGCTCTCAATTAACTACAAAATAAGTGTTCACAGAGCGGCGATATAGAGGACAGAACGAGAAAAAAATACGGTCTCTAACATTTTAAGCATTTTTTAACGCTTCCGCCCTTGGTCGAAATCCGGAAAACTCCTGGAAAAACCAATCGGCACACACATTGAACTGTTATAGGCGCACGTAACATACATGCATTGAGGGCGCAAAGGCCCTCGGAACCTCCTTCAACTAAAACAGTCGACGAGGAATAAAGATAATATCGTCAGGCAATACCACGAAGACTTCCTCCGCATTCTTACCCTCCGCTTTAAAGATGGCATTCACATCCACTTCAAAAGTTGTTTTGGAACCGTCAGCTCCTTTACGCTCGACTGATACCTGCCCTTTTTGCGCAGCACCGGTGAAGCCCCCCGCTTCGGCAATCGCGACCTGTATTGCCAACCCGTTACGGCCTGGTGGAATTTCGATCGAGCCTGGCCTCGCCACCTCGCCCACCACCGTCACCACCTTGGGGGCAAACTCGACAATATTAATCGTCACCACCGGTCGCACCAGATAACGCTCTTCAATAAAAGCAGTCTCAATCACTTTTTGTGCCTTGGAGACAGAGAGGTTCCCCACCGCGATCTCTCCCAAGAGTGGGATCGAAAGCGTGCCCTCATCAGAAACACGCTGCTCACTCTGCAATTCGGGTTCACCGTAAACAGAAATCGAAACTCGGTCGAAAGGTGACAGCAAATATTTCGCCGCATCCAATGAGGGTGCCGGCATTGCATCTGTGGCCATCAGCTCTGCAGCAAAAAGAAATAGCAAAGCAAAAAGGGAGATCAGTAAATGTCGCATAACTAATAGATATATTCACAGCGCAAAGCGGCCTCGAGCAGGTCATAGGTCGCGCTGCTTTGCGTCGAGTCGCGGCTAGTCCAAGAAAGTTGTCCCGATAAAATGAGACGATTCTCAATGAGGGTGTAGGTCGCTCCCCAATAAGCACGGTATTCCGTATCAGTACGTGAACCACTCATCTCATCGTAATCAGTATTTTGATACGCAACACCCACGGTCGCCCTCAACCTTGCATCCAATTGATGCGTCAAACTCAAATCAGTATAGAGAATTTCCGACAGTTGGTTGCCCATGGTATTCCCAAACTCATTACCTAATTCCACATCGAACTGAGTCCGATCGGTAATAAACCAATGTAGGCTGGACTGTAGATAGACCCCACTATCGTCCTTGAGCCCGTCCCCCTCCAATACATCGCGAAACTGGAAACCAACTTGCAGTTCATACTGCACCAGCGGGGAAATGAGATCTTCCACACCGAAGTAAAATGCGTGATCCAAGGTTTCGGTCGATTCTAACGAACTACGCGAATCCGTATGACGCCAACGATAACCGGCCCCCACGCTAAGTGCTTCATCCACCTGGTAATAGAGCGCCAACGGCGCACTCCAAGTAGTCACATCCGCATAAATCGCATCCTCCGACTGACTATCTCTATAACTCAGCCCGGATCGAATGTTGAAATACTCACTCACCATATAGCGCCCGGCGAAGTCCGTGTTAAAAATATGCTTCTCCACCACCGCTTGCAAATCAGCATCGGCCGCAGTCGAGCCATTATATCCCAGATCCAAACTCCCCTGAAAAATTTCACCATTGGGTTCATCCGGCAAACGAATGCTCAAACCACTACGTATATTCTCAGCATCATACTCCGTTAATTCCGCATAACGTTGCAACTCGAGTCCTAAAAAGGCATCGATCGAAGCATAGCCTTCACTCGCACGAAACTGCACTTTGGGAGTGCTCGAAAAAATGAAATCACTGACCTCATCCTCATCCAGAAAAACATTGCTAGAACTCTTCGCAGTCGCCTCAAGCGATAGAGTAACGGCGCCTAATTCACCCACACGCCATTCTGCAGGAAGCTGGCAAACGCCCCCACAGAAAACTAGAGCTATGCACATAACAGACTTACTGAAAAGAACTTGAGTAGATCCCAAGCAACTCGAGAACAGATTAACATCATGTCCAACTCGCCGAAAGAAACGTCTGTATATAGTTTTCATCATTCGCTCAAGCATCTGCTCTGGCTGTGGGGAAGACATGGCAGGAATCATACCATTGCGAGAAAAATTTCTAATTACTGCACATTTTCTAAAAGTATCCACTCGAGAAAAACAATCTAAAAACTCACGCCCCAAGTCTAAGTTTCATAAGCCCTAGCAAGAGAGCGAGATGGAACATTCCGGCAGACACAAAGCTGACTAAAACGGCAAATCACTCGAAATATATGAACGCATAACCCGAGCCGAGTAAAGACATCACCCCAGCACCACTACATGATATCACGCACGATAACTGCGCAAAAATTTATTTCTAAATTAAGCAAATTTTCCTTCCATAGAAAGGACTTTACCTATATGGGTAGTTCGAATTATCATGGAAGCTACCACCATAAGCAGTGAATTCACACTCCCCAGAGTGAGGCGCGAATCTGCCTTACGCTCAACTTTGATGCTGTTATTTGGCGGAGACTTGCTAATCGCCTTATGTGCAACCTTGCTAGGCTTTTACCTACGCGCTGAACTCCCTCTCTTCTTTACCTCGCCACCACTTAGCGCCCCGACAATAGAGAGCTATGCCGTCTATATTATTTCAGGCACTCTTTTGATGGTAGGCATCCTTTACTTGAACGGGACCTATCGTCTGGAAGCACTCACACGCTACCGCTATGGTACACTTAAGATGCTCGCCTGTGCCTTATACTGGAGCATCGTACTACTCACACTTTCAGCAATTTTCAAAATTAATCCTCCCATTTCACGTTTGTGGGTGTGCTACAGTACAGGCATCCTCATGATGGCCCTCACAACCTGGCGCTATTTTTTTTGCCATCACTTCATCGGTCCGGGACTACTGCAAAATCTACGCCGCACCACACTAATCATAGGCTGGAATGATCGGGCCAGACAACTCTACGAACGCTCAAAAAATGGACAATCCAGCCACAGCTTCTTCCCCTTCCACATCTGCTCCGCAATCACAATGGAGAGTTTGGAATCGCAAGATGACTCTCATACACCGCCCCAAGAAATCTACTTGGGATCGGGCGTCAAAACACTAGGCAAGCTACTACAAAGCGGACGCTATGACACCGTCATCCTAGCCAATTCCTCCCTATCCATGGAAGAAAGCTCGGCCATTCAAGAAATGTGCGGTGTCGTCATGGTCGACTTCATGATGATCCCCGACTTCGTGCGCACCATGACTGCATGTTTGAATGTCGAATCTTTTCAAGGCACCCCCTTGCTCACGCAAACCAAACGCGCACTCGACCGGCCCTCAAGCAGCATCATCAAGCGCACAATCGACATCGCGGGTGGCCTGTTCGGATTGGTCGTTTTCAGCCCAGTGATTGCCTACTTTGCCTGGCGAGTCTATCGCGAGTCGCCTGGGCCCGTCTTCTACAAACAAGTTCGGCTCGGTAAAAACGAGCGCCTGTTTAAGATTATCAAGATCCGCAGTATGCGTCTGGATGCCGAAAAAGATTCTGGCGCCAAGTGGTGCACCGAAGATGATCCCCGCCGATTAGAAATCGGCGCCTTCATGCGCAAGTACAACATTGATGAGTTACCTCAGTTCTGGAACGTGCTCAAAGGAGAGATGAGCCTAGTCGGCCCTCGCCCCGAGCGCCCGGAATTGATCAAAGATTTCAAACATCAGATTAGCTACTACAACCTACGTCACACTGTAAAGCCAGGCATCACTGGCTGGGCGCAGGTCAACGGCTGGCGCGGCGACACCAGCCTGGAAGCTCGCATTGCCTGCGACATTGAATACATTGAGCGCTGGAATCCATGGCTCGATCTCTACATTTGCCTGCGCACGGTAAACGCCAATAAGAACGCATATTAAGCGGGCTCCCGCCAGCAGCATCGGTTCTCAGAGCATTTTTATGAACAGGATTAAACTGTCTCCTCTTTGGGTAGGGATGGATCGCCGATCCGTCCGATTCCGTTAGATAAGCACTAGGCGGAGGCAATGATTAAGGCTGTTGCATTCAGTTGGCAAACGGCGCG
>NZ_JARXIC010000039.1 GCF_031127905.1 Thalassobacterium sedimentorum
AGGATTTGACGGTGAGTCCCTTGGATATTTTGGAAGGCTCGTCGTAGTCGTGTGCGGGTTATGCGGCCGTGCGGCGTGCTTTGTGAGATGGGAACGTTGAACATTGAACGTTCAACATTGAACATCGAATCTTTTGCGAGGTGGAATACTGGGAACGTTGAACATTGAACGTCCAATACAAAGATGGGCTATAATTGCTGGAGTTGGGATGTGTGCGTGAAGATTAATGTTAATTGAATTTGCTCTTTGGTCAGGCCCGTTATTTTTCCTAGTGCTTTGGCGTACGCTTGTAATTGGGGGCGGTGTTTTTCGGCTGCCTGTGTGATTGTTGTGCCTTCGCGTATGCGGTCGGTTTTATAGTCGATAATTTCGGCCTGCGTGATCTTGCCCGACGCATCCTTATATATGTGGACACGGTCGAAGACCCCGTTGATGAATTGCTCGCCTTCGACATAACTAAAGGCTTTTTCACGCCAGAGTTCGACTGCTTGTGTGGGCTGTGTGAAGAGTGCTTGGATGTCTGGATTCGCAAAGCATTCGTGCAAGAGTGGATCCATCGGGCTTGTTGCCTCTAGCCATGCGATTTGTTCAAAGGCGTCGTGGACTTGTGTGCCAAATTCGGCGGCGTTGGCCTGGTAGTCGAAGAGTGTGCTGGCTTTGAGGCGTGTGTGCTTGTCGCTTGAAGGACGTTGCAGTTGTAGGCGTGGATGGGCGGGCTCGAATTTGGGGTGAATGGGGGGCAGTTCCGGGGGCGTGGACTTGCGGGCTTTCGCCTTAAATGACTGATGCCAATCGGGATCGCCGGTGGCCCAGATTAGGCCTTCGCTGTCGGCTTCGTCGCCGAGGCATTGGCGTAGGTAGTGTACGCTGGAGCGTTTGCTGACTCGGCTGAAATCGCTGATCATGTAGAGCGCGCGCTTGGCGCGTGTCATGCCAACGTAGAGTGTACAGAGATTGCCGAAGTCTTGTTGGCTTTCGCTTTGCGCTTGTAAGCGTGACAATTCGGGGTCGGCGGTCATCAGATCTTTCTTGATCGGTTCCAGTATCCATTGGGCTTTGCCTTGACTGTCCAGCAGGGCACTGATGCGGCGATCGCCGGGGCCGCCGCCTTTATCTTCGTTGACGAGTATGACAATATCGTATTCGAGACCTTTGGATTTGTGAATGGTTTCTACGATCACGGCATCGCCGGGCGCGCAGTCGCCGCTGCTGCTATTTTGTAGGTAGCGATATAGGGCGTCCAGGTCACGACTGTCCTCACTGTCGAAGGCGCGCGCTTTTTCAATGAGTTGATTCAGGCGTGTGCGGTGGCGAGTGTCCTGGGCGGTGAGTTTGGTCAGGATGCGTTGGCAAGCCCAGCGCACTGCGGACTCGTGATTGTCGCGGAGTAAACGGGTGCGCAGTTCATTGGTGGCTGCGAGTAATGAGTCTGCGCCGGTGGAGGCGTCGATGAGTTGGAGAAAGCCTGCGGCGAGTTGATCGCTCGGGTGTGCCGCGTGTCGCAACATGGCGAGCAGTGCGGCTCCGGCGGCATTGTCTTCGGCTGGCTTGACTGCGGAGCCGGTGTGGACGGGGAAGGCGCTGTTTTCACGCAGGTAATCGGCCACTTCGTTGGCGTCTTTATTGCGCCGTACGAGCACGCCGACACTCATGCCACGCTCGATCGGGTTGAGCTGGGTGAGGATTTCGAGTATGCGTTCGTTGCGGGTGGGGCTGTCGTTTTTCTTGGCTTCTAACCAGCAGGCATAGCCGCTGAGTGCTGCGGTGGCTTTGGACGCGGTATGCGGCTTCCAAGCGTTGGCCCAGCGTTGCGCTGCGTCGGGCGAAAAGGTTTCGGCGATGAGTGCGTTGTCTTGGAAGCTGGCATTGACGGCGTCGAGAATCGCCGGGGCTGAGCGCCAAGATTCGGCTAATTGTTGATCGATGATATTGGTATATTGCGCGCGGATGTCGTGAAAGAGACGGTCATCACTGTTGCGCCATAGGTAAAGACATTGCTTGGTGTCGCCGACGTAGAAGAGTGAGCGTTGCCCGGAGGCGTCTTGTAAGATCTCGTCGATTAGATTGCGAACGACGGCCCACTGTGGGCGGCTGGTATCTTGAAATTCGTCGAATAGCCAGTGGTCGAATTGCCCGTCTAAGCGAAAGTCCATCAATTCACGGGCATTGCTGTCTCCGACACCCATGGGGGAGCCGAGAGTTTCGGGGGAGAGCAAGTGCGTGAGGTCGGCAAAGGCGAGTCGCCCCGGGCGGCGCACCAAGCGGTCGTAGTTTTGGTGGTAGGCCTCAAGAATGCGATAGACGCCTTGAGTGTTTTGTAGGGCGCGTTGTAAATGATGCCAGACGATGGCCTTTAAAATGTCGGCTAGGGCCGTGCAGAGCGGGGCCGGCAGGTCGATCTCCTTGCGCACTTTGAGAATGGCTTGCCCGGCCAGGATGTCTCGTGCCACGGCAAAGGCGTTATTGAGCAAGGTATTGAGCTCTTCTTTGACTGGGTAGTTTTGCACCTTGGTCGCGGCGCTCTCGAAGTCGTTTTTTTGCGACTTCATAAAGTCCTCGGGCACGGCAGCGCGCAGGCTGTTGGCCAATTGATCCCAGTCGGGTGCCTGAGCACAGGTCCAGGGGCAACCTTGTGGCCAGATACGCGCGGCTTCGCCCCAGAGTGTGGCTTGAGGGGCGTCCAGATAGAGATTGTAGAGCTGTTCGATGAAATCGGAAACAATGGATTCGACTTTGCGTGCATCGTGTCCGTAGGTGGCCTGTTTGAAGGCCTGCCAAAATTCGTGTAGTTCTTCGTTCAGCTCGCCGGGGCGATGTACGATGCTGTCGCGCACTTCATTGCGCAGGCGCGGCTCGGAGGTCTCGTCGAGTAGGTTGAGGCTGCCGGATAGGCCGAGTTCCAGTGCAAAGGCGGAGACAACGCGAAAGAAAAAGCTGTCGAGCGTCTGCAGGTTGAGTTGGTGCATGCGGCTGATTAAAATGCGCAGCAAATGGTGATAGCGTGCAGCGTCGGCGTCGATTTGTAGTTCTGCGGAGAGCTGGGCGGCCGTTTGGGGGTCGCTGGCGGCGTCGCTGAGTTTCTCGATGATTTTATGAAAGAACTCGCCGGCAGCGGTGCGGGTAAAGGTGAGTGCGATAATACGTTCCGGCTGCTCGGCGAGGTGTAGCAGGTAGATGAAACGGTTGGTCAGCTGGTAAGTCTTACCCGAGCCAGCGGAAGCGGAAATCGCGATGTGTTGAAGTGAGTTCACTGTGAGTTTTTGCAGAATGACTTGGTATGGATTAATTTATTAGGCAGAATCATTGGGGGCAGAATCATTTTATAGGGAAGGTGAGTTACGTTTCGGGTGTTTCTGGAGCTTGCTGATTCACTATTTTCGTAGGAGGACCGATTGGGTGATTGTTCGATTGTTGAAATTGATCCAATTGAAAGATTTGAGGTCTGCTATGGTCAAAAAACGTGTCAGGTGCTTTTTATAAGAAGCAATTCCTTGTGCTTGTGCGATAGCTGTGACTATGAGCGCTTCTGTGTTCGTTAGCATTGGCATTGCTTGAACTCCAATGAATTTCTTTGCATCCCTTAATGAGATTTCTTTGAGCTCACTGTCTAGTAATTGACGAAGTGCGTCACTATACAAGTTGATCGCTAAGTGAGTGCCGAGGTCCGACAGCAGGTCGTGCAGGACTTCGGCGATAGCTGAATCTTCTGCTGTAATTTTAAACTTTGCTCGATCGGATGACCTGAGTGTTGTGGATACAAACCTACTTTGAACTGAGTTTGGGCGGAAATTGATAAGCTTACCGTGTTGTGTATTTGTTAGCAGTAAGTAGTTTAATAGTTGTGCTTCATGCTGAGGTTTTAATTGAGCAGTGGTTTTGGTTTCGAATAGGACACCATCAACAATTAGATCGATGAAATAGGACTTTTGGAATTCTTTGTGAGTGATTCGTATTTCAGACTCTAACTCGCATTGTAGTCCGCGGGATGTCAGTCTATGCAATAAAGTTCGCTGATACACTTTTTCATCCAGTAATCGGCCGATCTCATTGTGTATCTCAAATGCCGATTTCATTACCATGTGATCAATCGCATGGAAATCATCCTGGTGCGTAACCTGAATTATTTTTGAGAAACTTATGGGCATGGAGATCAGGTGGATTTTGGAGGCGGATCAGTAATGATTCTGCCTATAATGATTCTGCCATATCATTTGTTTTCGTGAATTGGTAGTTTTGGAAGGCTTCGGCTTTTACGGAGTTTTCTATGCCGTCGGGGAAGAGGGGGGCGAAGTCGTCGTAATCCTCTCTTAGGTCGGGATTGGGGGGCCAGAATACGCCTGCTTTGATCTGGCGTATCAGGGCTTCGGCACATGCGATGGCGGAGTCTACGTGGCTCTGAGTGAAGTCCTCCCAGGGGGCGATTTCGCTCTTTTCTAAGGTTTTGGCTAAGTTGATATAGGCTACGCGGGGACGTTCTTTGCCGGCTTCTAATTGGGAATACACATAGAGCGGCAACTGTAGGTCGATCCAACGGTAGCGTTTGTTGCCATGTTCGAAGAAGGCTTCCTCAGGCAGGTGTGCGGGAGGCTCTTTGCGTGCCAGGGGGGCGAGGTGCGCTTTTTCGGGGCTCTTGGGGCTGTCGGCAGTTTTGTAGTCGGTTAATTCGATGCGATCGCCGCGCTGATCGATGCGGTCGATCACTCCTCTTAGCTCGATGCCCTCGAGCTTGGCGGAAAACTTGGATTCTGTATGGAGGATTTGAATACTTCCGTTTGTGCGGATGTCTTCGATTTGTCGCTCTACGTAGGCTTGGATACGTGCCAGGATGGCTTCTTTCTGTAGGCGTAATGCGAAGGAGAGTTCGCGTCCAAATTTGTGCTCGATTTCGTTTTCGGCAATCGCATGTAGTTTGGCGATTAGATCGGATGGCTTAGTTTGTGAATCAATGCTGAGGCCTTTGAGCTCGGCTAGAATGGCGTGCAGCAAGGTGCCGAAGGCGGCGGGACTCATTTCACGGGACTCTAGGTCGATTGGGCGCATGTGCATGATGTGCCGTAGGAAAAAGCGGAAGGGGCATTCGAGATAGTTTTTTAGGGCGCTGACTGAAATGCGCTCGGGCAGGGGGAGACCAGGTGGGGGGCTCAACTTCCAAGGGATGGAGTAATCGGTGGGGGGCTCGTTCGTATCGGACTGGGCAAAGAGTGTACGCGTGCGTGGGAGTAGGGTGTCGGCACTGCCAAGAAAGAGTAGGCGCGAGGGTTTGACGGGGCTGCCATCGGCGGCTTTTTGTGGCACCAATATGTCCACCTGGCCGCGTTCACCGGCGCGGCGGCGGCAGATCGCCTCCATTAGATAGGCGTCGCGAGCGAAGCGCTGTTCATTGGTGCGCAGGCCGAATAGGGCGCGCATCGTTTCTGGGAGAAAGGCATCGCCGATGACTGATTCGGGCACTTTACCTTCGTTCAGGCCCATTAAGACGAGTTGCGGCGCGTCGTTCCAAAGTAGTTCGAGCCAGCCGAGTAAGTCGTGTGCCTGGCGTGGGCGGTCGGGGTGCACTTTGGCTTTGCGCAGACCTTGTAGCACCAGACTACGTGCCAGGTCTGTCGAGAGTTTGGGAAAAGTGTCTTCAGCGGTGGCAACTTCGGCGAGAAGTTGTCGCACGGCCTCCGCACGTTCACGCCATGGCTTGGAGGACTCGCCGGTGTCGATTTCGACATCGGCATAAATGTCTTTGAGTGCGTTGGATAGACCTTGGCTAAAGTGTTTGGCTTGTTTGATGGAATACTGCAGGCTTTTGAGCGCTTTGAGAGCGCCGCGCAGGCGTGCATCGTCGGTAAATTGAATGAGTGCATCCAGATCGGCGCACAGGTGGCGTTCGAAGCACTGGTCGAGTTTGCGCAGTAAGTGTGGCTGCGAATCGCTGGCTTGAATATAGGCGAAGCAATCGGGGTGCTGCAGTAGTGTGCGCACGTTGGCAATGTTGGCTTCCTGACTGAGTTGGCAGAGGAGTTCGGTGAGTCGGCCAATGCCTCCAAGGTGCAGGGGCGTGCCTTCGGGGTCGTAGTGCGGAATGTTCTTGCGCGTTAGTTCGTCGGCCAGCAGCGGAGCTAGATCGCTATCGGCGAGGCCAATGAGAATCGATTCCGGCTTTGCGTTGGTGGTCATCGCCGCGACTTCGGTGGCGGCTACCTTGGGCTCGGGGCTGGCTTTGAGTTGGCAGTTCCAACCTTCGAAATCCAGCGCGCGCTGATTCCAGAATTCAGTGTGTGGGCGTCCCCATGAATCAAAGAGCTCGGCGTTGCCATAGGTCCAGACTTCGATGGGCAGCGTATCCACGGTATTGGTCAAGGCCTTGAGTGGCAGTGCCTGTGCATCGGGCGTGGCGATCAGAAGTATGCGCTCGATACCCGGGGGGGCGGTGAACCGCTCGGCGGCTTCGCGGCGTGCTTGTTTGGGATCGAGCAAGCCATGTAAGCTCAGCTGATCGATATAGAGCGCTTCAAGTCGTGCCAGTTCCTGCCAGCGTTCGCTTTCTTGTCCACTTTCGCCGGCGAGTTGGGCTGCTTGGTAGAGCCCGAGGCCTTCCTCGCCGAGTTCGTTGTGTACTTGCATGATACGCTGTGCCATGCCGAACTGCCAATTTACGTCCGGCTCTGGGGCGACGGGAAAGAGTGTTTCAAAGTGGCGTGGATCGATGCTGCTGAGCACCTCAACCCAGGCGGCGGTGACACTCGCTTCGTTTGCGATGGGTGCATGCTTGAGTGCCCGACTCAGCAGCGTATCCGGGGTGAGGATGTCCGGGGGGAGGAGGGCCCGCTTCTGATCGCTGATGGCCACGGCCAAAGCCTCGCGTAGGCGCCGACCGGCTTGGCGCGTCGGCACGATGACCAGTAGGTGACTGAGGTCGAGCAGACTGCCTTCAGTTAATGAAAGCAGTCGCTCGGTAACCGCTGGGAGCAGCGGTTGGTTCCAGTCGAGGCTGTGGGGTGTTATTGTAGGCACTGAGCTGTGGTGATCTTGGAGTCCCGCCTTAAACGGAGGGATTGAGATACTGAGTCATTAGGCTTTGAGCGCTTGATCGAGGTCGGCTAGCAAGTCGTCGATGTCTTCGATGCCGACGGAGAGACGCACGAAGTCTGGTGTGACACCTGCCGCAATTTGCTGCGCCTCGGTCAACTGTGAGTGCGTGGTGGTGGCGGGGTGGATGGCCAGCGATTTGGCATCTCCAATATTGGCGAGATGGCTGAAGAGCTTGAGTTTATCAATGAACTTACCGCCCGCTGCTAGGCCACCTTTGACACCGAAGCCAACCATTGCACCGAATTTGTCCGTATCGAAATACCGTTTCGCGGCGTCATGTTGCGAGCTGTCTTCTAGGCCAGGATAATTGACCCAGCTGACGGCACTATGCGTATCTAAAAACTTGGCCACCTTGAGGGCATTTTCGCAATGACGTTCCATGCGTAGCTGTAAGGTTTCGATCCCCATAATGTGCATGAAGGAATTGAAAGGAGAGGCGCAGTTGCCGACATCGCGCAGCCATTGTAGTCGCATCTTCATGATGTAAGCAATATTGGCTCCACTTGCGGGTTCGAAGGCGCCAAACGCATCCCAGTGGACTAAATCATGATAGCTTGGGTCTGGTTGTGTGAATTCGTTAAAACGGCCACTGCTCCAGTCGAAGTTGCCGCCGTCAACTACGATACCACCAATGCTGGTGCCGTGCCCACCGAGGAACTTGGTCAGGCTGTGCACTACGATGTTGGCGCCATGCTCAAATGGCCGGCAAACACAGGGCGAGGCCACTGTGCTGTCGATGATCAGTGGTAGTTTGGCTTCCTGTGCGACTGCAGAGACCTCTGCAAAAGGGAAAATGTTGAGGCTAGGATTACCTACTGTATCGCCGTAGATAGCTTTCGTTTTAGCATCGATGAGGGGTGCAAAGCTGGCTGGATCAGTGGCATCGGCGAAGCGTACTTCAATGCCGAGCTTGGGCAGGGTGTATTTGAATAGAGTGTAAGTGCCGCCGTAAAGTTGAGCGGCGGAGACGATGTTGTCACCAGCCGAGGCAATATTCAAGATGGCACTGGTGATGGCCGCTTGACCGCTGGAGTGAGCGAGTGCACCCACGCCTCCCTCGAGTGCGGCGACGCGCTTTTCAAGCACATCGGTGGTTGGGTTCATGATACGCGTATAAATATTGCCTAGCTCTTCGAGACCAAAGAGACGTGCAGCATGCGCGGTGTCGTTGAACATATAGCTGGTCGTTTGATAGATCGGGACCGCTCGCGAGCCTGTTTCTTTATCGGGCGTATGCCCTGCGTGAAGTGACCGCGTGCCGAGTCCGGTTTTATTTACTGTTGTCATAATATGTTGTGTTGGGGGTTCCTGCCGCTCGGGACGATGCCCCGGTGGCTTGTTGATTTCAAAGTAAGGTGACCACGTGTGTGAAGTCAAAAACTGTCTATTGAGTGATGCGGGCTCGCGCGTTATTGGCGTCCCAGGTTAGGCCGAGTTCATCGTAGAATTTGGCGGCTTCGCGTAAGATTTCATTGTCAGGGCTGCTATCACGTAATATGCGTTTATATTCACGCAGTGCGTTTGTTTTTTGGCCTTCATCGCGATAGAGGCGTGCCAGAAGTTGTCGTTCTTGAATGCGTTCGGGTTTATCCTTAAGAATGCTTTCCAGCATTTCGATCATCTTGTTGGCATTCATAAGTGGGCTTGGCTCATCACTATTTTGTAGTGTGTGGACTAGTGCCAGTTTGGGTAACCAAGATTCCGGCCATTGTTCTGAGATATCGAACCAAAGTTGCTGACGATCGCTCACATTCAGTGCATAGTTTGAGGTGATCAGAATTTGTACGACGATCACGATCGGAAATATAAAGTACCAAAGGACTTTACCAGTGGCGCCCATGCCGCGGGCAATGCCTCCGACACTGGTGGTGACGAGTGCGATTAGAAAAGGTAGCGCGATGTAGTGAAGGTGGTCTTCATTCGCGAGGCTGCCGTCGAGAAAGCTACCCGTTCTGCAGAGCCCATAGATAATCAACAGCAGATAGCTGGTGAGGCCTAGCAGGATTCCACGGGCCCAGGGCTTTCTAAAGTTGATCGCGATTAAGATATAAAATGGGATAAACAGCAAAAAAGGTAAAAAACTATGCTGAGCTCCGACACTGTAGCCTTTGGATTGGTCAAAGGGATGAAATAGAGAGAGTTCAATCGGAACCAAGGCCTGCTTTAAGTAAAAAAATAGATTTTGTGCATAGATACTGAGCCGATCACTGAAATTGACTTCAAGTCCTGTCTGGGGGGCCTGTGTCCATACGCCGATGAATAGCGCCAAGCATGTTAGGGGCAGGAGACGGTTATAATCTTTCAGGTGAAAAGACGAATTTTGCTGAAAGATACATAGTGCCAGGATCAGTGGTATGACCAAGGTCGCTGGATGGGCTAAATAGGCCATCGTACTAAGGATTAATAGTGCGAAATAGTCCTGTGCGTTGCGATTGCGAACCCCTAGGTAGAGCGCGCTCAGCAGTAAGATTAGTCCAATGAGTTCTTCGCGATAGCCAGTCCAGTAGAGAGTTTGGAGAGCGGCGGGATGGAGGGCGAAGATGAGCGACGCGGAGAACGCGGCTGGTAATTTGAGGGCATCGAGTACTTTTAGGAGTAAAATCGCAGCAACAATATGTAGTATTAAATTAATGCCGTGATGTGTGGCGGCCGCATCGAAAGGGATTTGTTGCTCTAAAAAGTAGGAGCTCAGGCTAATCGGATCTGCAGTCCGAATGTTTGCAGATGATAGCACTTCAGTCCATGATTCCATGCTCTGGTAGGGGCTGCGTCGCACTTCGTCATATTCAGACCATATCAGGTCTGAAGTCAGTATTGGGGCATAGCTACCAATGGTCAGTAAGACCAGCAGGCAGTAGGCGAGCCAGCCGGCGGGTTTCGGTGTTGCTGTCTTGATACGTTTACGCCGTGTTATAGGCGCATCACGCTCGTCAGTGGGCGGTTTGATGAGGGTACCTTGGCGTGGGCGTCGAGGGCTCTTGGGGCTTGAGTCAGGCATTATGGATGTTGGAGGGCAGAGTTAGGATGCTTACGTAGTTTGAGAGCAGTTTGGAGCGCTGTAAGATCGATGCGAGCGCCCGGCTTGACATGATGCTTCTGGTACCAGCCACGATTGGTTTCGACTGCGATTAAAACAGTTGCGTTGGCTGAGGGAACCGAGGTTTCATCATAGGGGAACAGCTTGTGTACCTCAAGTAAGGTCCCGTTGGAGTCGAAATAGCCGATGTCGAGTGGTATCCGGGTGTTACGCATCCAAAAGGCTCTTTGACCTGGTTGGTCGAAGAGGAACAACATACCGTGGTCTTCGGCAAGTGTATCTCGATGCATGAGCCCCTTTTGTTGCTCTGCAGCATTGAGTGCGAGCTGTAATTGCAGCTCGTGCCCATCGATCGTGATGGGAAAGTAGGTCTGGCTGTCTGCCGTAGCGTTGGGGCTCTCTTGTGTGGGCTGACAGGCGACCAGCGTGAGCACCCATAGAGTGAGGAGAATGATAAAATGTTGCTTCATGTTTAAATTATTCAGGTTCCATGCGTGACAGCAGCGAGAGATTACATTGTAAAGAGCATTAGGGCATTCCTGACTAATGAAAAGTAAATCCTCTACAATCCGTCTTCTTTACGCTGCATCTGATTCTTGTGCAGACGCTCTTTATCTTGCTGGAGTTTTTGTTCCGGACCCATATTTGGCGATCATCGCGCAAAAGAAAAGCTATGCAGTCGTCAGTCAACTCGAGTATGGACGTGTCGCAAAACAGTCGAAGTTCGATGAAGTATTGCTATTGGAGTCAATTCGTATCAAAGCTGCTGAGAACCTCCAGATATCCGTGGCGGATGTGGGGCCAGGCGAGCTGATGATTTATTTCGCTCAACGTTTTGCGGTGAAGAAGATTGAAGTACCTGCTGATTTTCCTGCTGTCTATTATGCTAAACTTTATGAGGCAGGCTATCGTGTGGAGATTGTTACGGGCGATTTTTTCCCAAAGCGCGTCAAAAAGTCCGATGCGGAAGCACGTGCGATTAAACAGGGGAATGCGGCCTCAGCGGCGGGGATACGTGCGGCTGAGGCGGTGCTCCGTGCGGCAAGTATTGAAGGGAATCGTATTCTTTATGAAGGCCGAACACTGACATCAGAGCGTTTGCGTAGTGTGATTGATCAAGCATGCCTACAAAAAGGGGCGACTGCGAGTCATACCATCGTGGCTGGGGGGCGTCAGGGGTGTGATCCTCACGAGGTCGGGCATGGACCTTTGCGACCTCATCAATTGATCATTGTGGATGTCTTTCCGCGGGTGCAAAAGACTGGATACCATGGGGATATGACGCGAACTTTCTTAAAGGGGAAGGCTAGTTCCGCGCAAAGAGCGCTGGTTGCAGCTGTACATAAAGCGCAGCAAGCCGCGATGGACTGTGTCAAAGCCGGAGTGAAAGGAGAGACGGTACATGCTGCAGCGAGTGCAAGTTTTGAGGCTCAGGGGTTCATAACTGAGCGTCGTCAGACAGGCTTCGTAGGCTTCATCCATTCCACCGGTCACGGCTTGGGGCTGGATGTGCATGAGGCTCCCAGGGTTTCCAAGGGGGCGCCGAAATTAAAGGAAGGCAGCGTCATTACCATCGAGCCAGGCCTCTATTATCCCGAAATTGGAGCTTGTCGCATCGAAGATGTCGTTCGGGTGACTAAAGGGGGCTATGAAAAACTGTCGAACATGCATTATCGATGGGAGATTCGTTAATCTCGTTTTCTTGACTATAGCATGCTTCGAGCGTGGCGTACATAAAAAGCCGCTCGAAGTCTGGTGACTTCGAGCGGCGGTCTCGTAAATTGTATTGCTGTCGCAGCTTAGAATGCGAATTGGTACTTTGCGAGCCGTTGAGCAATTTCGTTCGCGATTTCTTTTTCCTTGTCTTCGCCCTTGGCTGCAAATGTGACGGAAAAGCGGACAAAACGACCACAATCATCCCAAGGCACTGTGCTGATTAGTTCGTTGGTGATCAGCCATTGGCTAAAGGCTTCGCCTGAGTCAAATTCTGTGGTTTGACCGTCGACAGTCGCCGATTTAGGTGCCGCTACATAGAGGAAGAAGCTGCCTTTAGGTTTTTTCGCGTTGAAGCC
This sequence comes from Thalassobacterium sedimentorum, assembly GCF_031127905.1. GTDB lineage: Bacteria > Verrucomicrobiota > Verrucomicrobiia > Opitutales > Coraliomargaritaceae > Thalassobacterium > Thalassobacterium sedimentorum. The sequence continues at coordinate 12,190 of NZ_JARXIC010000039.1, forward strand.
ATTTTGATTGATTGCATCAACCAGTAGATCCATGCGTCGCGAATATTTCGCAGCGATTTCGTCTGTGATTTGTGGGTTGGCGAGTGCGACGGCGCCGGCCTTTTGGATTGCTAAGAACTGACCGGAATCGGAATTATCCTTCATATCAGCATAGGCTTGTACGATCAGTGGATTTCCGACCACGAAACCAATGCGCCAACCTGTCATATTGTAGCTTTTGGACAGAGAATGCAGCTCGATCGCGACATCTTTGGCGCCCGGCACTTGGAAGATGGAGACTGGCTTGCCTTCGAAAATGAGCGATGCGTAGGCTGCATCTTGCAAAATGATCAAATTATTGGCTTTGGCAAATGCGACTGCTTTCTCGAAAAACTCCAGTGTGGCGGAAGCACCAGTGGGATTGTTCGGGTAGTTGAGTACCATGATCTTGGCTTTGGCGCAGACATCGGCTGGTACGGCATCCAAGTCAGGTAGAAAATTATTTTCTTCGCGCAGTTCCATGTTGTGCACGTGACCGCCCAAATATTTGGCATGTGTGCCGAGCACTGGGTAGCCAGGCACGGTCATTAGTACGTAATCGCCAGGGTTGATGAAGCAGGCCGGGATCATGGACAGTGCTGTCTTGGAGCCGATGGAGTGAACCACTTCGGTGGCAGCGTCGATATCGTTAACGCCAAAAACATCCGACATATATTGAGCGGCAGCTTGCTTGAATTCATCGCCCCCGTTGTCAGCGTAACCACGGTTTTCAGATTTTGCGGCTTCTTCTTGTAGGGTCTGAATGACAATCGGAAAAGCCATTTCGTCGGGCTCACCCACGCCCATATCGATTAAGTCGACGTCTGGCTTGGCTGCTTTGGCCGCCTTTTTTGCGCGTTTGATCTTCTCAAACTTGTAGATGGCAGTGGACTTGCCGTATTGGTTGCCACCGATGCGTTCGGCGAAGAGTTCTTGGATATATGGGTCGCTCATATTGAATCTTTGTGGTATTGGTATGTGTTAAGTTCTGATTATGATTGTGAAAAACTGCATAACATAGCTAATCTGTGAAAAAATCTTGTTATGCAGACAATACAATCGGTAAACGAAATGCAATCTCACGCCATCGGCTTGCGCTCTAGCGGGCGCCTGATCGGGCTAGTTCCCACTATGGGGTGCCTGCACGAGGGGCATCTGTCTCTGATTGATATTGCCAAGGAAAAGGCTGATAAGGTCATTGTTTCGATTTTTGTCAACCCCACCCAGTTTGGACCTAGCGAAGATTACGATAAATATCCGCGTATGTTGGATGCGGATATCGAAAAATGCCGAGCTCGAGGCGCAGATATTGTTTTCAATCCGTCGGTGGAGGACATGTACCCGCAGGGCTATTCCACTTATGTGAATGAGGAGCGTATTAGCGCCGGCTTATGTGGCGTGTCACGGCCACATCATTTCAGGGGGGTGACTACGGTGTGCATGAAGCTTTTTAATATTACACGTCCTGACATTGCAGTATTTGGTCAGAAGGATGCACAGCAGTGCGCCGTCATCAAAAAAATGGTGGCTGATCTCAATATTCCAGCTGAAATTGTTATTGGTGAGACCCAGCGAGATGCGGATGGCATGGCAACGAGTTCACGGAATGCGTATCTGACTGAGGTGCAACGCAGTGAGGCGAGTAATATTAGTAAGTCCTTACTGATGGCTAAGGATATGGTTGCGAATGGCACCCGCAGTGTGGATCGCATTGTGGCTGAGGTGACGCACCATCTCTTGCTCTCGCGTCGTATTCGCGTGATTTATGTGCAGGTGGTCGATCGTGAGACGATGGTTCCAGCGCGTGAAATTATTCCAGGTGAACAATTGCTCTGTGTCGCCGCTTGGGCTGAGCAGACTCGCCTGATTGACAATATCAAACTTTAATCGCATGTCTAAATTTTACGATGCGATCGTTGTCGGCAGTGGAATTGCTGGCCTGAGCTTTGCGTTGAAAATCGCTGAAGCCGGGCACCGTGTGGCCATTATTACTAAAAAAAATTCGGCAGATTCCAATACCAATTACGCCCAAGGTGGAATTGCGGCGGTGACCTCGCAGACAGATGATGTCGACATGCATGTGGCCGACACACTGGATGCTGGTGATGGTCTATGTGACGAACATGTGGTGCGTGAGATTTTAAAGGATGGGGCAGCCAGTATTGATGAACTGGCACGTCGAGGTGTGGCGTTTACACAGCTTGATGATGGTCGTGTCTCACTCGGCAAAGAGGGAGGGCATTCCAAAAGACGGATACTGCATGTTAAAGACGTTACAGGTAAAGCCATTGAGCAGGCGCTCATTTTTGGGATTACTGAGTCGGCGAATATTGATGTGCTAGAGCATCATTTTGCGATTGAATTGATCACTGCGAGTAAGGTGCGCAAAGCTCGTGAGGGTGCGCCGGATGATAAAGTGCTGGGCGTGTATGCGCTCAATAGCATGACTGATCAAGTCGAGACATATGCCGCCTCGGCGGTTCTCTTGGCAACTGGCGGCATCGGACAGGTATATCAATTCACCACTAATCCTTCCATCGCTACGGGGGACGGCATTGCCATGGCGTATCGGGCGGGCGTCGAAATTCGTAATATGGAATTCACTCAATTCCATCCGACGGCACTCTATGCCAATGATTCGGATCGTTTTTTGATCAGTGAGGCCGTGCGCGGGGAAGGAGCAATCTTGCGCAATTTCGCAGGTGAGGCCTTTATGGGGCGCTACGACCGGCGTAAGGATCTGGCTCCACGCGATATTGTGGCGCGTGCGATCGATTCAGAGATGAAGCAGTCCGGCGCTCCGCATGTGTGGCTGGATGCACGTGGCGAATCCGCTGAAGTGATTCGTGACCGTTTTCCAAATATATACGATCACTGTGCAGCATTAGGGATTCATTTAGAGAAAGATATGATTCCAGTGGTGCCTGCCGCACACTATCTGTGTGGAGGGGTGAAAACCAATTTGAATAGTGAGACTTCGCTGCAGGGTTTATATGCCTGCGGGGAGGTGGCCTGCACCGGCTTGCATGGCGCCAATCGCCTGGCCAGTAATTCACTTTTGGAGGCAGTGGTGATGGCGACCCGTGGCGCGGAAGCGCTGAAACGCTATCTATCGAAAGCGGAGCCTGAATCATTCGAGCTGCCCGATTGGAAGGACGGAGACTTGCGAGACTCGGATGAGCGAGTGATTCTATCGCATAATTTAGATGAGTTGAAGCGCACGCTGTGGGATTATGTAGCCATCGTTCGCACGACTAAGCGTTTGCAGCGGGCGCGTACTCGAATTCAAAATTTGGAGCGTGAAATTAACGAATATTATTGGAATTTTAAAGTCGATGAAAGTCTACTGCAGTTGAGAAATATGATTTTAGTGGCAGGTTTAATCATCGATTGTGCCTTACAGCGTAAAGAAAGCCGTGGATTGCATTATACTTTGGATTACCCAAATAAGTGTGAAAGGGCCGAAGATACTAAAGTCAGTAAGATTTGATGAAGACATTTGATTTAGGACGATGGACACTAGTGGGGCCCGGAGCTGTGGGACTGTATTATGGTGGACGTATCGTGGGGCCGAATCGTCGCTTGAGTGTTTTAGCCCGCAGTGATGCGGACACACTTGCGGCAGACGGTATTCGCATCGCAATGGTCAATCCACGTAACGGTGAGCATATGGAGACGATGGAAGTGTCGTTGGATGACGTGACGCGCGATGCTACGAAGATGCCGCCTACCGACTGTGTGATCATTGCGGCCAAATCCACAGTCAATGAGCAAATAACTGAGTCACTGCGCTCTATCGTAGAGCCTGGGCACACCATTCTTCTTTGCCTTCAAAATGGCATGGGCAACGCAGAGTTTTTTGCGAAGCATTTTCCTGATAACCCGGTACTGGCTGGGCTTTGTTTTGTCTGTGTGAATCGTACGGCACCTGGTTACGTTGAAAACTATCATCCGGGGCGTGTTGAAATTGGTTCTTTGCGGGATCGCTGGCCTGAAGCTGCTCAGGCAGTGGTTGAGGTTTTTAATCATTCAGGTGTGTTAACGACGCATGCACCGCAGCTGGATTCTGCACTGTGGCGGAAATTATGCTGGAATGTGCCGTTCAATGGTTTGTCTATCGCAGCAGGCGGCATCACCACTGACAAAATTTTGGCCGCCCCTGAACTCGTTCAACGCTCGCGGATACTGATGGAGGAAGTGCGTGCCGCGGCACAACTGGCTGGTCACGCTATTTCCGATAAATTTATCTCAGGTCAGTTTGCTGTTACAGAAAAAATGGGTGCCTATAAGCCATCATCATTGATTGATTACTTAGCTCAGAAGCCAGTTGAGTTAGAATCCATTTGGGGAGAGCCTTTACGACGCGGTCAGGCTCTTGGCGCAGCTATGCCCGAATTGGATAAGTTATATCAAGAATTGCAGGGTTTGTTGGCGGGTGCTTGATCGGCGCATCTTTCGGCGCGGTGGCAGCATCCGTCGTGCTGCGCGGCTGTGGTAATCAGGTGATTCGGATTGTCTTGATATCATGGGCAGCAGTTCTGTTAATTATTGTTATGAGTGAAGCTAAAAAAGGATGTTGTGCGCCACAGCGCAGTCAGGATAGGCAGTCACCAGTGCTTGATCTTAGATTTAGCGAGCCGCCGGCTTCGCTAGGTTCAACTCAAGGCATGATTCATGTTGAGGGGGGACGATTTCGGATTGGTTACGAAGGTCCTGGTGCATGGGTGGCGGATGGAGAGGGACCTGTGCGCGAGATTATACTCGATAGTTATTGGTTGGATCAAACTGCGGTGACCAATGCGCAATTTGCTGAATTTGTTGCTGCCACTGGCTATGTGACGGAGTCGGAGAAATTCGGTTGGGCTTATGTGTTTATCGGGCAACTCTCAAATTCGAAGCAGCGTAAGTTACGTGAGAGTCACAGTGTGCAGGGGTTACAATGGTGGTACGCAATAGACGGGGCGCAGTGGCGTAAGCCTGAAGGTGCTGGATCTAATATCAAAAAGCGTATGGACCATCCTGTGGTGAGTGTGTCATGGAACGATGCCCTGGCGTATGCTCATTGGGCGGGGAAGCGTTTGCCAACCGAAGCGGAGTGGGAGGTGGCCGCACGGGGGATCGACAATGTACAAACCATGTATCCATGGGGAACCGAGTTGGAGCCTGGTGGTAAGCATCGCTGTAATGTTTGGCAGGGCAATTTTCCGGAGAACAATTCCGAGGCAGATGGCTATGCCTGGACGGCACCAGTCACCGCTTATCGCAAATATGATAACGGATTCTATAATTTGCTGGGTAATGTGTGGGAATGGTGCGCGGATTGGTTTCATCCGACCTGGCATGCCAGCGAAAGCGAGGCGACCCGTATCAATCCTAAAGGCCCCAACAGCGGCGATAGTCGGGTGATGAAAGGTGGCTCATTTTTATGCCATGAGAGCTATTGCAATCGCTATCGGCTTGGTGCTCGCACTGCGAATACACCTGATTCAGCGACGACCAACCTAGGTTTCCGTTGCGCGCGCGATGCTTGAAGGCCGGTTGAGCAAACGCAATGAAGCGTATGCACTGCAAGTGTAGGGGAGGATCGGGGCAAGCTCAACCCAGGCCGCTTCGGTCGGAAAATGCACTGAAAATGCACTAACTGTATTCGGTTTAGGCCTCATCTGAGGCCGCATCGGCGATTAGGCGAATATAGGCTTTGACTGCTTGGGTTTGGGCGGCATGGGCGTCGCATTGGCGAAATGCGTGTTTGTAAACCCTAGTTTCGAGACCAATTAAATCGTGCCATACCTGTACTTGTCCATCGCAATTCAGACCCGCTCCGATGCCAATAACTGGAATGTTAAGTGATTGGCTCACCCGTTGGGCCACTGCGGTTGGTACGAGTTCTAATATGATGCCAACCGCTCCCGCCGCTTCCAGCTGTATGCATTCTGCAACCAGTTGCTCAGCTGATTCGCTATCTTTGGCTTGCATGGATGGTTTTTCAATCAGTTGCGGTGTGAAGCCCAGGTGTGCCCAACCATCTACCGCTGATGCTGCCAGGGCTTTAAAGACATCCGGTTTAAAACCTTCGACTTTAACACCGTCGACGCCATCTTGCCGGAGTTGTTCGGTAGCATCCATTATACTGGTGAGATCGCGGGACGCGGCATAGGGAATATCTGCGAGTAGGTAGGCATGTTCGATGCCGCGAGCCACTGCGCGCACATGGTGGCGCATTTCCTGTAAGTTCAGGTCATTTTGATGTGCGTAACCCAGCACATTGGTGGCTAGGCTGTCGCCGACAAAGATTATATCAATGCCACAGGCATCTTGTATCTTGGCGGACGGATAATCGTAACAGGTGAGCATCGATATCTTGATGCCGTCCTGCTTGAGTTTGCTAAATCTGGATGCCTGCTTCATATGAATTGGATACATTTCATAGCTAGTGTGAGACAGTCACGCAGAATATTAAGCAGGCAAATGGCAATTTAAAATGACATGCTTTACGACTTATTACTAGCGCGGAGAGTGGAGTTTCGGCTACGATTTACTCGCGAAACAATCAACGGATCACTCTGACTGCTGAATGTGTACTCGCTTTATAAGTCGTTGATAATTAAATTTTTGTTCGGTGTGTTTTGTTTGGTGTGATTAGTCAGTCGTGTTCTCTGCATCGCTGAGTAATGGTTTGGCTTCGCTGGCAGTGCCTCGACGAAACATAAAGGGCCTGCGAATCCAGCCCATCAGACCGGACTCTTCTTGTTTGATTTCAGCTTCCGCTTCGTCCACAGCACTTTCCCATGCGGAACTGAAGCCCGGCGCCCGTGCATTCATCAGTCGTATCGCCTTTTCGTATAGGTGGAGCATCCTGATTTCGGCACGTCCCGGCTTCTGCTTGAGTGCGCCAATAGTCTGACTTAGATTTCGATTGGTCTGTTGCATCGCGACCAGTTCTTCTTTTAAGGATTCATTACCTTTGGCGGTAATTTCCATCTGTGTATGGAGGTGCCCTTTTAAGATTTCGATTTGACCATTGAGTTGATGGATTTTGGTGGCTGTTGCAGCGCGTTCGTTTCGCAGTTTACCCAAGGATCGAAACCAAACAATCATGGCGATAATGAGCCCGGTACTGAGTCCAATTACGAGTGGATGTGTAAAAAATTTGAGGAGCGTTTCTTCCATAGTAGCTAAGATTGAAGGGGACTGTTATGAATTGCGACTCTAAGTATACGTTTTAAACCATTGTGGGCTTTTTTTCACTTAGTTCTCTACTCGCAAGGAGGCTTTCTCGTGATTGGATGCCAGTGGCTTTGCTCGCTTTCTAGTTACGATGATGATGTCAGTGTTTTAGCAGCTGAGAAAACTAATTATAATGCTATGTTTAAGTTGTTTTTTATCCTTATCTAGTGCTCACCGTTTATGCATTCTAAGTAGTGTTCGAGTGATTGAGATGTGAATTTAGATGGTGTACTTTACGTAAAACTGAGGAAAAATCTTGCGGTGTTTCTGAAAAAGACGTGTTTTGCGAGCTTTCTAACCTATCCCCCCTGTCGATTCAGGGTTATTTCAAATGATGCTACCAAAATCGTTCTTCTTTTTAATAACTACCTCTATGCCATTTTTGGGTCTTGCAGCTCAAACTGTTGGGAATGAGCCAGCGCGGGAGAGTGCATCCGCTGAGATTATCAAGGTGTCGGAAACGATGTCACATGACGCGATGTATTGGGTTCTACGAGGCGTGGAACATAATTTTAGTGTTCAAATCGGCCGTATGGAGATCGAGAATTCTCAGGATCGAGTGAATATTTCGTTAGGGGCTTTTGCTGCCCGTGCGACGACGAGCGCTCGGTTTAACAAATCGGAACGTGCCCAGAATCGACAGCAATTCTTTGCGACCAATAGTATTGCGCCGATCTTTGAAGAAGAGGTCGCGTCTCTACAGATGAGCATTGAAGATCGTTACGCCTACGGCACGCGTGTTGCGCTGACGACATCAACCAATCGTATTGAGAACACTACAAATCAGACAGCGATTAATCCGAGCACTTTTACCGGGCCTCGTTATTTTCCGGAATACCAGACGACGACTCAATTGCAGGTGGTGCAGCCGTTGTTAAAGAATCGTGGGACACGGGTTAATATGGCGGCCACTGATTTGGCACGCACCGAAGTCTTAGGCGCAGAATTCGAACTACGTTCAGAGTTTGAAAAAGTGATTGCGCAGATTCTGATTGCATATGCTGAAACTGAATTTGGAATCGCCAATCTGAGAGTTAAAGAAGATGCCGTTAAGTTAGCTGATGGTTTGATCGCTGAAAATCGTCGACGGGTAGAAGAGGGGATGATGTCTCCGATCGATGTAACGCAAGCGGAGGCTCGGCGGGCAGAGGCACAGGAAGAGGTCGTTGGAGCTCGAACATTTTTAGCTGAGCGACGGAATCGTTTGTTAGAATTGACGGGGGCTGATTATGTGTTTGGTGCTGAGGTTCGCATTGGCTCGAGCGCCGCTGGTATTTTGGAAGTTCCGGTGGCAGAGCGTCTGGTGTTGGCGCGTGAAATGTTGAAAACGAATCCGATTTATCTGGCCGCGCTGACGCGTGCTGAAGCCGAAGGGATTCGTGTGGCTTATGCGAAGAACCAGCTATTGCCGCAACTCGACCTTGAAGCGACGATTGGCTATAATGGTCTGCAGGATAGTTTTACCAGTAGCTATGATGATTTTGGAAATCGTAGTACTCCTGATTGGTCGGTGGGGCTTGTGTTTTCGATGCCTTTGGATCGCAGTGCGGATCGTGCCCAGGTGAGTGTTGCGAAGCGTGTGCAGCGTCAAGCTTTGCTGACGGCTAAGCAGACTGAAATCCAGTTGTTAGTTTTATTGGACAACAGCGTGCGTGAAGTGGAATCTGCCCAGGAGCGTATCGGTTTTGTGAAGGAGTCGGTTCGTCTAGCCGAAGAGGCCTTGGTTGCGGAAGAGAAGCGCTTGGTCTCGGGGCTCACTACGAGTTATAATGTTTTGAATCAACAACGTGACCTAAGCTTTGCGCGCACGCGTGCTTTAGCGGCTGAGGTGGAGCTCTTTCGGGCAGTGACTCAGTTGTATGTGGTGATGGGCTCGCTCAGTCAGGAGTTGAATTTTGAAGTGACTACTACGAGTCATGTTGCCATGGTGGCTGAATAAGTCGCGGCGCCTTTAGTCATCCTTGAGTCGATCTATCTATTATGAGAAAACAAGCCACTTTCTTCCTCTTGGGATGCATGTCTGCGATGGTGTCGTGGGCTCAACCAGTTTCCGGGCTCGTCTTTCCATTTCGTGAGGTGAGCATTTCGAGTCCGGTGCAGAATTTTGTGACTGAGTTGCATGTGCGCGAAGGGGCGGAAGTTAAAGCAGGGGACTTGATGGCGCAGTTGTATGTGCGCTCGGTGGAGCTCGATATGGAGCGGACGGCTGCGGCCTTGCGTAAGCGGGAATTTGAGAGCAAGGGCTCGCAAAATCTCTTTCGTGAAAAGTTGATCAGTGAAGACGAAGCGCTGGCCAGTGAGATTGAACTGCGCTTGGCGAGTTTACAGTATGAAATCGCTAAAGAAGCGGTGGAGCTGCGCAAAATTCGAGCACCAATCTCTGGGATTGTGGTCGAGCGTAATAATGAGATCGGGGAAATGGTTGCCGTGGGGGAACCGATGTTTCGAGTGGTGGATATTGATCAAATCTACGTGCGTCTGTTTTTGACGGTTGAGGACTCGCGTCGCTTTCCGGTGGGGCGTGCGGTTGAGATGACTTTTCCTGAATTGGGCGCAGACTCTCCAGTTATCGCTGGGAGTGTCGACTTTATTGACCCGAGAGTGGATTCAGCGAGTGGTTTGTTGCAGGTCAAGATTTTGGCGTCCAACGAGGAACGTCTTGTGAAGCCGGGATTGCGGGCTGTCATTGAATTAACACCTGAATCAACTCTTTAACACTACTTTAAGCGTGGACATCAATAACTTCGTCAAACCAACTCGGGAGCATCTCGAACGTCTTCAACGAGTTCGTCTGTTCAGCGGGGATGCGCCTGCGTTTTGGGCTCAATTCACCGAAATCGCTCAGGAGATGACAGGTGCCAGTCAGGCGCGTTCAATGGTTCGCCTCAATGGAACATGGAACCTATTGGCAGCATCGCCGGCGGCAGGTGTGAATCATCGTGCGTTTTTGCAAAGTGGTTTTGAAGAGCAGGCCAACGCGGCGCTGACGGGGGGGCGTGGTGTGATCGTCGCAGCCGAGTCTGAAGCAGGCGCGGTTCATTTATTACATCCGCTGGATACGGATGAAGGCTCGCGCTCCTGCTTGCTGGAATTACGTTTTGCACCAGAGGCGCGACCGGCACCAGAGGCCGAGATCTGGTCGGGGCTCTTGCCTTTGCTAGCAGATACGCCACGAATGTATCAAAAAAATCGAGCTTCGCTTGAAATGGAGCACGACATTGATCGCATGCGCGAGGCTTTGGATGTGTTGGCGGTGATCAATGGGCAGCGCAAATATTCACCTGCGATTATGGCTCTGGTCAATGAGGTGGCCAGTCGCTTGGACGCCGAGCGTGTCTGCTTAGGCTGGGTGAGTGCGCCATACGTGCGTGTGGTTGCGATCAGCGGCACAGAAAAGTTCGAGCGCAAAATGGAGATTTTGCAAGAGCTGGAAGCGGCTATGGAGGAGTGTCGCGATCAGGACGAAGAACTGGTTTGGCCCGCTCCTTCAAATTCGACGGCAATTTATCACGACCATGAAGTGTATGCCCGCAAATCAGGTTCGGCTTGTTTGCTTTCGGTTCCGATTCGGGATGCTGGAGAAGTGGTGGGGGTACTTACTGTGGAACGCGCTAGTCCTGGATTTACTGAGTCCGAGGCTTGGGGCTTACGTGTGATTGGCGATCAGATCGCGCCACGTCTCATTGATTTGAAAAAGGAGTCTCGTTGGTTCGGTGCACGCTGGGCGACGAGTGCGCGTGAGTTACTGGCGAAGGCACTGAGCCCGAATCACACCTGGCTCAAATTTGCTGCGATCGTGAGCAGCATTATTTTATTTTTAGCTTTGTTAGTGCCTTATAGTTATCGGGTGAGTGCGACTTTCATTATACGTCCAGACAGTTTGGCGCATATGCCTGCGCCTTATGAGGGCTTTATTGCAAAAGCAGGTGTGCGCCCGGGGGATCTCGTGGTCGCTGGGCAGACTTTGCTCGCGCTAGATGATCGTGATCTGAGCATTCAGCATGCGGAAACGCTGGCTGAGATTCGTCGTTATGGTGCGGAAGCTGAATTGGCGGAAGCCGAGGGGAAACTCGCTGACCTGCGTGTGGCGCGTGCTCAGAAGAACCAGGCGCAAGCTAGACTTGATTTCTTCGATTATCAGCTGGCACGCGCAGAAGTGAAAGCTCCGTTTGACGGGGTGGTGGTGCAGGGGGATTTGCGTGAGCGCATTGGTGCACCCATCAAGCAGGGCGAGGTGTTGATGCAGGTGTCAAAGTTGGATGGTTTGTTTCTCGAGATCCGACTGGCTGAGCGCGATATTGATCTGATTACCGGGCATCGAACAGGCGAGGTGGTTTTCTCTAGCCGTCCTGACATTCAATTTCCTTTTGTCGTGGAGATGGTTTCACCCTCGGCGCAGGCGAATGGTGAGGGCAATGCCTTTACTGTGCGGGCACGACTCGAAGAGGATGCGGATTGGTTGCGGCCTGGTATGAGTGGTGTGGCTCGACTCGATGCGGGTAATCGCACCCTCGCTTGGCGGGCGACTCACCGTATTATCGATTTTATTCGGATGCGATTCTGGTTCTAGGCCTCCTATTGACGTTATTTATATTTGATGGAACGTAAATTGTTCAGTGAGTCTTGGCACCGAGTGGCCGCGCAAAAAATTCGTTTGCGTCCATCTGTTCGCGTGCGGAAGCAGTTTTTCCGCGGTAGCACCTGGTTCATTGCGAACGATTTGTATGGGGATCAGTTTTTTCGCTTTCGTCCTGAAGCCTGGGATTTTATCGCCCGCCTGGATGGCACTAAAACTGTGGAAGAAGTCTGGCAGATGTGCTTGGATCAGAATGGGGATGTGGCGCCGGGGCAAGGAGAGGCGATCCAAATACTTTCCAATTTATATCGCAGTAATTTGATCGTTTCCGATTTTCCTTCCGACGTGGTGCAGTTGTTTGAGCGGCAGCAAGAACGTCATGCACGGGAGTGGAAGGCTCGACTGTTTGGTATTTTCTTTTTGCGGATTCCGTTGTTTGACCCCGATGCCTTCTTAAATCGCACGATGCGCTATGTGCGTCCATTTCTGTCGATTTTTGGCGTTGTTTTATGGTTGGCTCTGGTTGGTTCGGCGATTGGAGTCGCGGTGTCAAATTGGGATGCCTTATTCGAACGCGGGCAGGGTGCTTTGAATCCTGCTAACTTACCCTTATTGCTGGTGGCTTTTGTGCTGGCTAAACTGGTGCATGAGTTCGGGCATGGTTACGCAGTTAAGCGCTTTGGCGGAGAGGTCCATGTGATGGGGATTACCTTTCTTGTCTTTACACCGATCCCTTATGTGGATGCCACTGCAGCTTGGGCTTTTCGTGAGCGATGGAAGCGGGTTTGGGTCGGTTCCGCCGGCATGATCATCGAACTGGTTCTAGCGGCCTTTGCGACATTTATTTGGGCGTCAACTGGGCCAGGCTTGTTGAACTCCTGGTGCTTTAATTTGATGTTAGTGTCATCGGTCTCGACCATCCTGTTTAATATTAATCCGCTGCTTAAGTTTGATGGTTATTATATACTGTCGGACCTTACGGATTCGCCCAATTTACAAACACGTGGCATGCAGCAATTGTCTCACTTTGTAGAGCGCTATGCATTTGGTGGTCAACATTCGCAGAGCCCTGCGGCGAGTCGTGGCGATGCGGTGTGGTTGGCAGGGTTTGGCGTGGCAAGCTGGCTCTTTCGTGTCTATATTACTTACACGATTATTATGTTCGTTGCGGACCGCTATCTCGGGCTCGGCTTTTTGGCCGCTGTCTTGACGGTGATTGGTTTGGTCGTCATCCCATTATATAAAGGAATTAAATATCTGATTAGTGAGCCACGCATCGAGCGAGTGCGCACGCGCGCCTATTTGGTGACCGCATCGTTCTTAGCGCTTTGCTTCTTATTGTTGGGTGTGTTGCCTGCGCCTCGATATTTCCGTGCGCCCGGAATTCTCTTTGCCGAGGATGCAGAGTTTATTGTCGCCCGTAGTAGCGGGGCCGTGTCTAATTTTGAGGCAGCGCCTGCGAGTGCAACTGCCGGGATGACTATGCTTCGTTTGAATAATCCGGAGCTGCCACTATTGCGGCGGCAATTGGAAGCTGAGCGCGAGCAGTTAGCGGCTGTTGAGCGTTTGCAGATGGATAAGGAGGGCATGGGGCGCGAAGTGTTGCGTGAGCGCAGACGTGCCAATGATATTCGTATTGAAGAACTTGAAGCACAGGAAGGTGCGATGGAGGTGCGCGTGCCTAAGGACGGGTTGTTGGCCAGCTTGCAGCCGAAGGAACATTTTCAGCGTTGGATACAACGTGGCGAAATTGTAGGTGAGAGCATACCCGAGGGAACCTGGCGTTTCTTTGCTGTGGTCTCGCAGCAAGATGTGAATTTATTATTCGAACAAGAGATGCATGGAGTGAGTTTACGCTTCCCCGGGAATGCAGGCAAAGTGGTCGAGCCGAGTGGTCTTCAGATCGTGCCCGGGCGGCAGGAATATTTGCCGAGTCCCGCTCTGGGCTGGCGCACGGGGGGGCCGATCCGTGTGCGTGAAGATGACTCGGATGGAGTGCGTGCGGCGGAACCGTTTTTCCTGGTGATGTTAGATGTGGAGGCTACCGGAGCGCCACTGCATCATGGACGTGTTGGACTGGCACGCTTTCGCGTCGAGAATGAAGCCTATTTAAAGCAATGGTACCGCAAGATTCGTCAGGTCGTACAGAAACGTTTCCAACTCTAATCGATTTGCGCGCTCCTTCCTAATCAATAATGGCTAAGCCCACATCAGATCGTTCAAAGCCAGCAGCGTTGAAGTCGGTTCGTTTTGTCGCGCCGCGCAACGAAGCGCGGCGAACTGAAATTCGAGAGGTCGAGCCAGTGCTATCCGGGCTGGATGGCTGGGTGCACGATCAGGTGGGACGCTGGAAGTCGAAGCCGGTGAAGAGTGATGCGATGTGGGAGCAGGCCGGCTCGATTGAGCAGGCATTGCGGCAGCTGAGCCAACTCTCGGAGCGTCAATTTCAGTCGGAATTGCGTGCGATGCGTCAGCAGGTGCGTCGTCACGGTGCAAATTGGCCACAACAAGTGGGGCTCGCCCTGCCACTTGTCGCGGAGGCGGCGCGGCGCAGTCTTGGGCTAACCGCTTATCGAACACAATTGATGGGAGCGCTCGGAATTGGCAGCGGTTCCTTGGTCGAAATGGCGACCGGTGAAGGGAAGACGCTGACGATTGCACTGGCGGCAGTGATTGCAGGATTTACTGGGAAGCCCTGTCACGTGATTACCGCCAATGATTATTTAGCGACTCGTGATGCGGCTGAGTTGAGTCGTCTTTATGAATACTGTGGGCTGACTGTGGGAGCGATCGCTGCTGAATTAGAAGGGCCGCAGCGTCGTGACGTTTATTTGTCGGACGTAGTGTATTGTACGGGTAAAGAGTTGGTGGCGGATTATTTACGCGACCAAATTGCTCTGGGGCCCTTGGTGGAGTCGAGGCGGCGCGCGATGACTTATTTGCTGCGTCGACGACGTTGGCGCGATCAACTTGTACTGCGTGGCTTGAATATCGCGATCGTCGATGAAGCAGACAATCAGTTGATTGACGAGGCTGTGACGCCACTGATCATTAGTCGCAAGCAGGAGAATGAGTCGATGCGGGAAGCATGTTATGCGATTGATGCCTGTGCTTCCACTTTCTTACCAGGCGAACATTATGATGTAGTTGAGCGCTTTAAGGAGATTCGTTTGCTCCCTGATGGACGTCAATTGATTGAAGAATGGTGTACTGAGCGACGTGGTTTACTTTCGGCGCCGGACTGGGTGGCTGATCTGGTTTTACAGTCCTTGCAGGCACGTCATTTTTTTCTAAGAGACCAACAATACGTCATGGTAGATGGTAAAGTCGTGATTGTAGATGAATTTACGGGGCGACCGATGCCTGGTCGTAATTGGCGCTTAGGGCTGCATCAAGCCGTGGAGGCGAAGGAGGGCTGTGAGATTTCGGCGCCTTCCGAAACCTTGGCACGCTTGAGCTTTCAAAACTTTTACCGTTATTTCGAGCATTTGTCGGGAATTACAGGCACCGCCCATGAATCCTGGCGTGAATTTTGGCGGATTTATGATCTACCTTTTCTCAAAGTTCCGTATCACAAGCCCAATCTGCGTCGAGATGAGCGGGCTGCTTTTTTTGCTAGTGAAGAAGCGAAATGGGCCGCAATCGTAGATGAAATTGTCCATTTTAACCAGCTCGGGCGTCCTGTTCTAGTTGGGACGCGCAGTGTGGATGCCAGTGAGCATCTCGGGCGTCTATTGTCGCAATGCCATGTCGAATGTAAGATCCTCAACGCGGTGCGACATGATCAAGAAGCCGATATTATTTTGCGTGCGGGCGATGATGCTGCGGTGACAATTGCGACCAATATGGCCGGTCGAGGTAGCGACATCCGTATTTCAAATTCAGTGGATAAGCTGGGAGGCTTGCACGTGATTTTGACTGAAGGACATGAGTCTGGCCGTGTGGATCGACAGTTGCGCGGTCGTGCGGCACGACAAGGTGGGCAGGGGAGTTCCCGCTTGTTTGCTTCCTTTGAGGATGAATTGTTTCAGCGTCATCTGAATCGCTTTATGCGATTTGTTACTCGGAAATGGATCGATTGGGCACTCCCTGGGCGTCATGCCATGCTGCGCTGGGGCTTCCATTTCGCCCAAAGAAGAGCTGAGCGTCGCAGTCAGCGCCAGCGTTTTCAATTGATGAAGCAAGACCAGGAAATCGCAAAATCTGTCATTGGGGGCGGTGCAAAATCTGCGCTTTAGACCCATCGAATGAGTCCGATCCACTCGATATTTTAGTCTCAATCAAAAAAAATGCTGATTTTAAATGAAGAATGTAGATCAGATTGTGGGATGTGATCGGTTAAATAAGTCTTTAATTTATATGTTACTTACGGAATTTAGTAAGCGAAATCCACTAGCTGCCATGATTCTGTTACTTATATTTTTCAAAAAAAAACTCGCTAACCATGCAGTATCGTAATTTTACTTATAAGCTCACGGCCTCAGGCTAATATCTACTTTCATGTCATCTCATCATACACCGTCATTTAGAGTTGAAGCGCTGGAACAGCGTATTTTGCTCTCAGCTGTCCCTATGGACGGTGGTTTGGCGGACTATCAGGACGATGATTTTAGCTCGGCAACGACGCTTTTTGAAGAATATAGCGAGCAAGGTAGCGTTTCTGATAGCCTATCAGAAGGTTCTGATGTGCTAGGTTTGGACTCTGATGGAGCACTTTTTGCAGGAGCGATGCCGCTGGATAATAACTTCGATGAAGCTGTTTTGGAAGAAAATCAGGATGAATCGGAGGTCTTGGACGATGCTTCTCGCGATGCTTCTCGCGATGATTTAGTCGAAAATGAGGCCTCAGAGGACACTGCAAATGCCTCAGAAGATGCATTTGATGACAGCTCAACCGTGTTCGCTGCATCCAGTATTTCGAGCTCAGAGGACAGCTTGACAGAGGAGGTTGAAAGTGATGCGAGCGTCGCTGAAAGCTCTGAAACTGCCACTGAATTTGCGGCGATCACCGCCGAATTTGATGCCAATGACCAGCCAATCGAGCCGACAATCGTCGCCTCTGGTGCGAACAGCATGCTGGATCAGCAACAAGTCACTTTGACGCTAGGGCAGGGGCCTCCGGCGGAGGAAAATACGACTGCTAATTTGCATAATGCGCTCAATAGTAGTGATTTAGATCAAAATGAAATTTCGCCAGTAGCTGAGTCCGATCAGTTGCCCGTTTCTCTGTTGAATCATGTCTACCCTGACTTTAGCTCTCTAAACCCTGCACATCACCCCATTTTGACGCTCAGCCCGAGCGACCTCGGTGCCACGATTGGTATCGGTGATGGTGCTACCGGCGACTTTGTTTTAAGTAATGCCGACATCGACTTTCTTTCTCGTTTCGAGCGAGTGATCATCGGCAGCCAAAATGCCCATCACTCCTTTCATATTGGAAATCCTGAATTAGCTGATTCGGAGATAACATTCAATTTTTCACTTTCCCTTATTTCGCCTCAAACAGGTGGTGAAGTTTACCAGCACTCAAATATTGTAGTCGGGGAAGGGCACAGCTTTGAAATTATCGGTTCCAAGAATTCCACTCACTTGAGTGGCACGACGACTGTTGCCGGCGACTTGACTTATGATGACTCAGTCATCCTGGATGGTGATGTCATTCTTAACGTCGGTGGTAATTTCAATTTAGCTGCTACAGGATATGTTTTAGGTAACGATGATGGAGTTGCTGACTCGCTGACAATTACCGCTGACGGAAATATTTTTATTGGTGGCGATATCGGCGGAGCGGATTTTCATGATCTGACTTTGAACGCTAGCGGTTCACTTGTGATTGATTCTACTGTCACTATTTCAACTCGAGCGCTCACAACGGGAGCCGATGCGATCACTGGTGTATCCATTGCGGACTCTGGCGACATCACACTGGTCGGCACATCGATCGAAGTTGAGAGTGGGGCACGTTTACTCTCTCATGTCGAAACTGGGAGCACCTTTGAATTTGGCGACCTCGTCCTAGAAGCAGAGCAATCTGTTCTTTCAGATCTTGCACGCAACGCAGCTGGTGCAGCCACACCGGCAGTTCTGTTAGACGGAGTTGTCATTCACACCGGGGCGGTTTCAATTATTGCCAGTTCCGATCCGGAAAACCCCGTGGCCGGCATCGGATCCGTTACTTTGGACCAAGTGATCGAACGTATCACGGATTTGATTTATAATTTCGATGCTGCGATTCAAGCACAGACACTTTCA
The DNA here is from genome assembly GCF_031127905.1 of Thalassobacterium sedimentorum. GTDB lineage: Bacteria > Verrucomicrobiota > Verrucomicrobiia > Opitutales > Coraliomargaritaceae > Thalassobacterium > Thalassobacterium sedimentorum. The sequence continues at coordinate 30,263 of NZ_JARXIC010000039.1, forward strand.
TTTGAGGTGGTTGGACTTTCGCTTTCTGCACTCGATGTGGTTTCATTGCAGGGGGATTTCGCCTTTAGTAAAACCGGCACTTCTTATATTCAGGCCTTGGCAGTCAATGTGAATGCCAACTTAGGCACAGGACCAGTTTCGGTTGGTCTGAAAGAAGGAGCCTTAGGGCTCGTGATGACTGAAAACGGTTTTGCACTCGAAGCCAGTGGAGCCGTTCATTTTGAAGGTGGGGCAATTGCCGCTGTCAGCGCAGAAGCCGTAACATTACGCATCAACCAAACAGGCGCTGAGTGGACTAGCCACTTAATTGAGATCGACACTTCCAGTTATACGATCGCGCAATTGGCTGCTTCGACTGATTTGTTAAGCGTTAATGTAGCTGGTTTTGAAGCTACGCTGCTAGATTCAGTTTATTTGCGCGGTAATTTCGCATTTGGAGCCGATGGTGTATTAAATACTTTGAGTGCTGTCGGTAGTGACATCGAAGGTGGTCTTGTAGTGGGCGCTTACACTGTCGGGGTTGAGGAAGCATCTTTCGGACTCTTCTTTGACGCCACTGGTAAATTGGCTTTGGAAGCTGAAGGATCTATCTTTAGCGATTTGCCTGGCGATATCACGCTGGGTGCGGACAGCGTGCTTCTTAAGGTGAATGAGACCAGTCAGGACATGACAGGCGAAGTGCTGCTGGTTGGGGGGGACAATTATACTTTCAGTGAATTACCAGCTGCCAATCCAGACACACTGATCGAATTATTGGTGGCGGGTGCACATCTCAGTGCTTTTGGCTTCTTTGAAATTTCAGGTGATTTTGCATTCACTCGTTCAACGGCTGATGTGTTACTAGATAATAGTGATGAAGTGGCAGTGGATACACTTTTGATTGGTTCCAATGATTTGTCCGCATTTGTCGGATTGAATCCAGATACGGAAGATGCGATTGGATTCGGATTGAGTGGAGTGAGTCTTGCCATGGCGATCCTGACAGATCGTGTTGATGCGACACGTAGTTGGACCAGTTTACAAATGACTGCCACCGCAGCTGCCTTTAGTGGAATTGATGGCGTGACTATTTCAACCAATGAGTTGTCGGTCGCAGTCAATACCGCCAGTGCCGATGGACGCTTGGTGGATTACGTTTCACGCGGATTAGAAATTAAAACAGGAGCATCCACTGATATGACATTCGATATGGATGCGAGTGCCGGTGAGTTGATGCAGGCGAGTGGTACACTGAATGTTGAGTTGTTTGAATTCTTTTCTGTTTCCGGAGATTTTGCACTCAATAAGAGCTCAAGCACGATTACTCTGAGTGATGCAGGCGCGACCCAACTAAGTGTGGATCAGTTAACTCTGGGTGGAAGTCATCTTACAGCCTTTGCTGGACTCGCCGCTGGCAGCAGTGATGCATCCGGTTTCCAGCTTACCGACCTGAATTTTGCGCTTGGTATTTTTAGTGATCAGACTGACCAGGCACGTAGTTGGAGTGCACTACAGGCTACCGCCGGGAGTTTCGAATTTGTCGGTGTTGACGGGCTGAGCGTTGCGGGAAGCAGCTTGTCAGTTGCGATTAGTCAGGCCTCAATGGGCGATGAGGTCGTTGATTTCGCAGTCGATCCGATTACTATTGCCACTGGACCTAGCAGCAGTCGCGACCTTGATCTAGACGGCTCGCGTGGTGCATTGTTGGAAGTGAGCGGCGATGTTGATATTGATGTATATGGGTTTGTGGCACTCACCGGTGGTTTTGCCTTCGCGAAGTCTGAAGCGACAGTTCCAGTCTATTTGAATGAAGCGACTGGCGATGTTGCAGTTGAATTATTGACCATCGGAGCGAGTGATGTTTCTGCCT
>NZ_JARXIC010000003.1 GCF_031127905.1 Thalassobacterium sedimentorum
CTTGCGCCTTCATAAATTACGGCGTCACAGGCCGGCGGGACAGCCTTCACTTTCGCTGCGCTCAAGCGAACCTAACTGGCATGCCAAGCCGTAGTCTTGAGCGCCGCATTTCAATAAAGCTACGGTCCGCCTTCACTTCCGCTGCGCTCAAGCGAAGGCTGGTGCTCCCGGGCAGATTCGAACTGCCATTTGCGGCTTCGGAGACCGCCGCTCTATCCATTGAACTACGGGAGCAAGCACTGAATACTTGCTCAAACCACTCCACAGATGGCATCGGGTCAATGCGAAAACACTTCCAGACTACAGATCCGCATACAACAAATTCTAAGGCGCGTTAAATCAAACCACTTGCGAGTGCCCCTTAAGCTTGCGCGGAATCCACAAATGCTAGCGAGCCATCTGCTTGTAAACGACGATAGTAACACCCTGAGCGAGCCACCCCTGCTTGATTCTTAGTATGACAAGCGCCTTTGCCAGCTGGTGTCACCTTGTAGAGAATGGAGTTTTGCTCACAGTTGACACGAATTTCTTCGATTTTCAAATAATCGCCACTGGTCTTGCCCTTGATCCAAAGTTCATTGCGACTGGTGCTCCAAAATGTAGCCATACCGCACTCACGAGCGGTTTGTAAAGCCAGCTCATTAGCATAGCCCACAATCAAGACCTCTCCCGTTTGCGCATCTTGCGCGATGGCTGGCAGTACGTCAGACTCGCAATTTGCCACTTTACGTAGCTTTGCGAAATCGAGATTGAGAACATTGCCCTCTTCTAATTCTTCATGCGTCATGCCTTCGAGCTAGAGTTATCTGTTTCAAGAGTCGAGTTCTGAATGACCTGAATGAAGTAAATTCATAGGAAAGGTCCTATTTTTCCTTTTCATTACAGAGCATCCGTTCATCTTCTCCGCTTTAGGAAAATTGAAAATTGCCTAACTTAGGCACACAACGAATAAATATTATGCAAACAGAGATCCTCTCCCAAGCAGCGACACAAGCCCGTGGCCTCGCAATCGATGCGATTCACGCCTGTAGCTCTGGCCACCTCGGCCTACCACTCGGCTGCGCCGAAATTGGCGCAGTGCTTTACGGCGCAGGCGGACTGCGCTACAATCCAGCCGCCCCGAAATGGCTGAATCGCGATCGCTTTGTGCTCTCCGCCGGCCACGGTTCAATGTTTCTTTATTCATGGCTACATATTGCAGGCTATGACCTTTCGCTGGATGAAGTGAAAAATTTCCGTCAGCTCGGCTCCGAAACCCCGGGGCACCCTGAATTTGGCGATACCGTGGGCGTTGAGGCCACCACTGGCCCACTCGGCCAAGGCATCGGCAATGCGGTCGGCTATGCACTCTCTGCAAAACGTGCCGCAGCTAAATTTAACACTGCGGAGCATACCATTTTCGATCAACACGTCTTTGCCCTGCACGGCGACGGTTGCCTGCAAGAAGGTGTTGCCAAAGAAGCGATCGCATTTGCAGGTCACAATAAATTAGATAATTTAATTCTGATCTATGATTCCAACGACGTCACCCTCGACGCCATGGCTGATCGTACGCAAAGTGAAGACGCAGCCGCTTATTTCACATCTCAGGGATTTGATACGGTTATCATCGATGGACACGACTTTGCCGCCATCGAAGGCGCAATTGCACAAGCCAAAGGTAACGACAACGGCAAACCCAAAGTAATCATCGCAAAAACCACGATTGGCAAAGGCATCGCCGAAGTCGAAGGCACCTCTGCAGGGCACGGAGAAGGAGGCGCCAAATTTGCCGCCTCCGCACGTAAGGGGCTCGGTCTGCCGGAAGAGACCTTCTACGTATCTGATGCAGTACGCGCCCATTTTGCTGCAGTCGCCCAAGCTGGCGCAAGCGCCTACAAGGAGTGGGAAGCAGTCTTTGCCGCATGGAGCGCAGCGAACCCTGCGCTCGCCTCAGAGCTCAAGGGCGAAGTGCCAAGTGATCTAATCGAGCAAATTCCAGAATTTGAAGCTGGCACCAAAGCTGCAACACGCGCCTCGGGAGGCACGATCATGCAAGCAGTTGCCAAAGCGGTGCCCAACCTAATCAGTGGTTCAGCCGACCTCTATGGCTCCACCAAAAACTACATCAAGGACGGCGGTGATTTTGGCCCCGAGAACTTTGACGGACGCAATATCTGGTTTGGCATTCGCGAACATGGCATGGGTGCCATCTGCAACGGGATCGCCTATGATGGCATTTTCAAAGCCAGTGGCGCGACTTTTCTGGTATTTGCAGACTATATGCGCGGCTCAATTCGCCTCGCATCACTGGCGAAGCTGCCTGTCACTTACATCTTTACCCACGATTCTGTCGGCGTTGGTGAAGATGGCCCCACCCACCAACCTGTGGAAACGGTTAGCGGCCTACGGGTCATCCCGAACCTGGACGTCATTCGCCCAGCGGATGCAGAAGAGACAGCCGGGGCCTTTGCGGCTGCAATGGAACGTGCGGATGGCCCCACCGCCCTCATTCTCACCCGTCAAAACATTCCTGCACAAGACAGCTTAAGTATCAGCGCACGCCGCCAGGGCGTACTTAATGGTGGCTACATCGCCAAAAAGGAAAGCGGCGACTTAAAGCTCATTCTAATGGCAACCGGCTCGGAGCTACAACACGCCATGGGCGCCGCAGAGCAACTCGGCGAAGGTGTGCGCGTGGTGTCGCTACCATGCTTCGAACGCTTCGAGCGCCAAAGTGACGAATACATCGAAAGCGTGCTTCCCAGCAACTGCACAGCACGTGTAGCCGTTGAAGCAGGTGTCTCCAGCACATGGGGCAAATACGTCGGCTTCACCGGCAAGACTGTCTGCATCGACCGCTTTGGGATCTCCGCTCCCGGCGATACTGTAATGGCCCAGCTCGGCATGACTGCCGACAATGTTGCCGCAGTAGCAAAAGAACTACTCTAAATAATAAGCAGTTTTGATTCTAGAACGCCGTCCTAACAAGGGACGGCGTTTTTTTGCAAAAAATAGAAGTACGCTCAATAAACTCACAGCATTTTTAATTGCGAAAGCTGTCTCCGTGGAATGTCTTAGAGCGCACATGTCTATGCCATTGCCCATGCCACTCTATGCCCTATTCGCTAGCCTAGTAATATTCCTTACTGGCTGTAGCGACTCTACAACTACTAAAAGCACGACGAACGACCCTCAGGAGCAAACACATGCCCCACGGCAAGTGTTTCCAGTATCACACGATCCGCAACGACTCGCCAGAACCGGCCCCGACACCTGCATCAATTGCCACGAGCAAGCAGTTTCGGATTGGAAACAAAGTCATCACGCAAAAGCCAATCGCCCCGTCTCCGTCCGTAAAGACGCCACCGCATTTACCCCGACCCGCCGCATCCAAGAATCCGGCGTTACTTATGAGATGGTACAAGTCGAAGACGCTTTTAAACTACGTGTCATCTCAGCAGATGGCGCCACCAGCGAATATGAGCTTGTCGGTGTCATTGGTGAAACTCCGCTGCGTCAATACCTCGCCCACTTACCTGGCGACCGTTTTCAAACAATTAGCGCCACCTACGATGTAATCAACGACAAGTGGGTCGACGTCTTTGCCGGCGAGGATCGAATGCCAGGCGAATGGGGGCACTGGGCAGGACAGGGCATGAACTGGAACGCCAATTGCGCCTACTGCCACACCACCGAATACAACAAGGGCTTCGACTACGAAAACAACCTCTACCAATCAACCTGGATACAACAAGGCATTGCCTGCGCAGAGTGCCACACAGGGCTGGAAGAACACTTAGCTGCAGCACAACACCAAGATTATACCACCGGACTCACTCAGCTCAGCCCCGTGCAAACGAAAGATAACTGTCTGACCTGCCACTCACGAAGAGATCAGCTAACCTCTGACGCCTTCGAACCCGGCGACCACTACGACGATCATTTCTCACTTTCACTCCCCGACCAACCAGGCCTATATTATCCGGACGGTCAAATTCTAGACGAGGTCTTTGTTCACGCCTCTTTTGAAATGAGCCGCATGGGACATGCAGGAGTGACCTGCATGGACTGCCACAACCCACATACCCTGGAACATATCCTTCCAGTAGAAAACAACATGCTTTGCATGCGCTGTCATGAAACCGGGATGCTGGAAGCCCCAATCATAGAACCAGTCAAACACAGTTTTCACGCAGAGGGCAGCACCGGAAACCAATGCGTTGAATGCCACATGTCAGAGACCGTCTATATGCAAGTCGACTGGCGTGCGGATCATGGCTTCCACTCACCGGATCCTTTAATGACCAAAGAACTCGGCATTCCCAATGCCTGCAGCAAATGCCACACCGATCAAACAATCGATTGGGCGGTAGAGCATGCAGAGGCATGGTATGGCGAGAAGCTGGCCGCAAGCCCACAACGCGCCCGCGCTCGTGCGATCAGCAAGGCCTACGCCTATGATCCAGAGGCATTGCCTGCGTTGCTAGAGCTTGCCAAAGAGGAAGTGATCCCTGCATGGCAAGCCACCTACGCAGGATTGATCGCCAACTATTTACCACATCCAGATGCCGAAGCCTACCTGCAGAGCATGCTCGAGCATGAAAGCTCACTCGTACGCGTACGTGCTGCAAATGGCCTCGCCCGCACTGAAGATGGCGGCAATGCACTATTCGATCTGCTCAAAGACGAAAGCCGCTCTGTGCGTATCGCAGCAAGCCGCGGGCTCTCTGCTCGCAACCAAGATGTCGTAGATCCCGTCGCCGCCAAAGAATGGGCCGAATACTTGGGCTTTAACTCCGATCGCCCACAGAGCCTACTCATACAAGCCAATAACGCCACACGTCACAATCAGCCCAAAGATGTCTTAATGTATGTCGAGCGCGCAATCTCTTTAGATCGCCTCAACCCAGAAATGCACCACCAGGGAGCCATCCTCCTCAGCGGAGCGGGCCTCAATAAAGAAGCACGCAAACAACTCTTTGCTGGCTGGGAACTCGCCCCCAAAGACCCGCGCTTCCCCTACTCGCTAGGACTCTTAGCGGCCGAAGCAAACGACCTCGAATCCGCAGCAGGCTACCTCGAAGAAACTGTCGCCATGGCTCCCGACTACTATCGAGCCTGGTATAACCTCTCCTTAGCCTACACCAAATTAAACCGCACAGAAGATGCGCAACGTGCGATGCAAAAAGCTCAGGGCCAATAGAAAGTAGTGGCGACTTCAGTCGCCATTAAAGTCGCAGTGAGAGCAGCAAACAAAGATCGAAAGGCTCCACTGTTGAACCACGCCGGCCCTGCAAGTCTCAAACCTTAGAGCCCTGCGCTCCTGATTCAACGTGACTACCGGGCAAGTAATACCAATTCGAAAGAACTTTGAACCTGGTCGAGATATTTTTGGTAACTTTGGCTCTCAAAACCGGAGAGATCCTCTCGCCCCCAAAACTTAGTTAAATGCGCCCTGCCGGACGCACACAAAAAAACCGACCACTCTATTGAGTGGTCGGTTCGTAGTTAAAGCGTTCGCTTTAGATCGAGCTTAGAGTGCCTCCGGACCAGTCTCGTCGGTGCGGATCCGAGTCGCGCTTTCGACGGGAATGACGAAGACCTTACCATCACCAATCTTGCCAGTTTTTGCGGCCTTAACGATCGCATCGGTCGTCTTTTCCGCGTCGGCATCGTCAACAACGATTTCGACCATAACTTTAGGCAGGAAATCAACAGTGTATTCACTACCACGGTAGATCTCGGTGTGGCCTTTCTGACGACCGAATCCCTTGACTTCCGTGACGGTCATACCTTCGATGCCGATGTCTGCGAGAGCTTCTTTGACCTCTTCTAGTTTGAAGGGCTTAATGACTGCTTTTACCAATTTCATAATTTTTATGTAATCTGTGGTTATTTTTGTTAATTGGCTAGGCGAAACTTAGCGTGAGCTGTTTGCGAAGTCAGGATAGGCTTCTTGACCATGCTCACCGATGTCAAGACCTTCGGCCTCTTCTTCAGGAGATACACGGACACCGATAGTAACTTTCAAGAGACCGAAGACGATCATCGAGAAGATAAAGGCGAAGGCGCCGATGGAAAGTGTTCCGATCAATTGGATTCCAAAGCCTGCAGCATCTCCAAAGAGCGCTACAGCCAGTGTGCCAAAGATACCACAAACACCGTGGACAGAAATCGCCCCGACTGGATCGTCGATCTTAACCTTGTCGAAGAAGATGATCGAGAAGACCACCAGGATACCCGCAATCAAGCCTGTAAGGATGGCAAACTTAGGAGCGATTGCATCGGCACCAGCTGTAATACCAACCAGACCTGCCAGGATACCATTCAAGCCCATGGAAAGATCAGGCTTCTTCAAGAAGATCCAAGAAGTGAAGATGGAACCGAGACCACCTGCCGCTGCAGCAAGTGCCGTAGTGACGAACACCAGCGAAACCAGATAAGGGTCTGCGTTAAGAACGGAACCACCGTTGAATCCGAACCAACCGAGGAAGAGAAGGAAAACACCAATCGTCGCCAGCGGCATGCTGTGACCGAGGATCGGCTTAATGCGACCGTCGACATACTTACCGGCACGTGGTCCGAGGATCAACGCACAAGCCAAAGCAGCGAAACCACCGAAACCGTGAACTAGGGAGGAACCCGCAAAATCGTAGAAACCACGAGCGGACAACCATCCACCACCCCACTGCCAAGAACCAGTGATAGGATAAGCGAAAGTCACCAGTAAAGTGGCAAAGATCATGAAAGAAGAAAGCTTCACGCGCTCAGCAACTGCACCCGAAACGATGGTCGCAGCAGTCGCAGCAAACATTGCTTGGAAGATGAAGTCTGTATACCAAGTGTAGTCAGCATACTCTGAAGTCATCAAATCAACGGACGCGGTAACATCAAACCATGAGCCCATCGCGAAGACACCTGCAGAACCCTCAGCGAATCCAGGATACATTGCGTTAAAGCCCCAAAGCGCATAGGTGATGATACCCATGCTAATGATGAACACATTCTTAAAGAGAATGTTGACCGTATTCTTAGCTTGTCCGAGACCGGACTCAACGGTAGCGAAGCCAAGGTGCATGATAAACACTAAGGCCGCTGAAATCAGCAGCCAAAGGTTGCTAATAGTAAAGAAGGCAGCACCGGGCGTCTCCATAAAAGCCGCATAGGCCTCATCAAATGGAATCGCATCAGCGACAGCTTCGACAGCATCTGCCGCTTCTGCAACCGGTAGCTCCTGTGCGCCGAGCGAGCCGGCCATCAGAAACGCCGAGCTGCCGAGCAACAGAGCGAGAAGGTATTTCTTAATCTTCATTGTATTTTTTTTGTTTAGTCAGGTTGATTGCTTTATTTGGAATTAAGATCGAAGCACCCTTGTAGGGGAGTGATTCGAGCAGGACGCGAAAACGCGAACAACAAAGATTAAGCATCCCACATGCCAATTTACCAAAAAGCCAGAATCAGAACCTAAAATTCACAATAACTTACTAATCAAAAGTCCAAATCTAGCTGAATAACATAGACTTAAAAAATACTGAACAATATTTTCACAAAACAAAAAAGGGCGCATAACTGCGCCCTTTCAAGTGTTTATTATGCCCAAAATAACTCATCCTGGAGGCCACGCCATCGGACGACCGCCCAATAAATGTACATGTAAATGTGGTACAGTCTCACCACCGTTTTTTCCATTATTAATCACGATTCGATAACCACCCACCAACTGTAGCTGTTCAGCCACCGATGACGCCGTTAGCAAGAGATGCCCCAACAAGGCTTGCTGATCCGAATTCGCCTCTGCAATCCGAGGAATCACCTGCTTGGGAACCACCAAAATATGAGTGGGCGCCTGAGGTTCAATATCATGTATCGCTAAACATAGATCGTCTTCGTACTCAATCTTGGCAGGAATTTCGCGATCAATAATTCGTTCGAATAAGGTTTTCATCGGTCTTATGGATTTTGTTGGGTGTAAATGCTCACAAACTCTGACATTAATTCACGCAGTTCTGATTTAATCGTATCCACCTCATTGACATCAGAGCGGGCGGTACGACTCAGCCTAAACGTCGTCGCAACAGTTTTATCCTGATTGCGATCAATAGTAACATGGTCACGCACCTGCAGGATCAGGTCAAATTGTCCTGTCGACACCCGATTGGACGTATCAATCGACAGCACAATTAAAGGGACATTCAGCTCGGGCTTATTTGCAATAAAACTTCGTAGCTCAATATTGCCACGGCGTAACTGCAACTCCATGATATCACTCAAATCAAGACGTTCCATCGCAGTGACCTCAGTCGCAAATGAACCATCAATATTCATATAAAGAAAATTTATACCGCGCAGATGACTTGCATTTTCAACAGCAAACAAGTGCGACTGAAGGCAAACTAGGAGCGGAAGCAAACAAAACAGGTAGCGCATATATCGACAGATTAAACGACGTTACCAGCATTGTAAAGCATGCGCACAGTGAAGCGAGTGAGCAAAATAATACTAATTCGAAAAAAGTTTGCCCCTAATAGATATATCTTTTGTAACCTCGGTTCTCAGAACCGGGGCGATGTTAATCCCTCCCCGAAACAAAGTTTCGAGGCTACGCTAAGGCCAAGCTTATAGATCATATATTCTTAGAAGTGGTATAAGTCTGAGAAGCAACTCACACATCAGGTCTGGACGCGATAATTAATCGCACCTGACTCCCACCTGCCTACCTGCAAGAAATGGGCGGCACTACAACACCACTACCTGAAGACGCGACCCACGGGTTGCCCAGGCACAAGCCAACTCGTCAATCCAATCCCGCACACGTTGATACTGCGCCTCACGGTATTTGGTCCAATACTTGCCAGCCGGACACACTGCCTCTCGTAAACCAGTCACCAATAACAACCCCTCGCGACGGCCTGCTAACTTTTTCATCTCCCCGACGATCGCTTGCCGTATCCAGAGAGGACTAAAATCTTCAAGCCGCGGCACGTGCCAATGAGCAAAGGCAAAATCAGCCACATTTGCAGAGTCGCCAAAATGGAGATCTGCCAATTTATCAACATAATCCCCCAACTGCAAATGTTCCAGATCTTCTGGATGCTCCTGGTATGCGAACTCCAGCGCACGGCGCGCATGCTCCGCCCGCTCCGGGTCCGAGACACGTCCGAGCAATTCATTAAGTGTACGCAATTGCTCCACCGCAGCCGGTTTTGCCTTAGACATTATCAGTTGCTGCTTTTAGCTCGTTAATTTCCTGAGCCAATTCGGCGAGGTCTCGAAAATCTTTATACACTGAGGCATAGCGTACGTAAGCGATTTGATCCAGATGCTTCAAGCGTAGCATGATTTGCTCTCCGATCGCGTGCGCAGGAATCTCATGATCGAACTCTTTCTCCAAAGACGCCAACACATCCGCAATCAGCATTTCAATCTGCATCACATCGATGGGGCGCTTTTCTACAGCCTTTTTAAGGCCCCCCAGCACCTTGCTACGATCAAAGTCTTCCCGTCGCCCATCGCGCTTAACCACTTGCAAATCGGCACGCAGTACTTCCTCGATCGTGGTGAAGCGATAACCACAGTCCAAACACTCACGACGCCGACGGATCGAAGTTTCATTCTTACCCGTTCGGGTGTCGAGCACTTTTGTCTCAATGGAGGCGCATTTTGGACAACGCATAATTATGAAGATAGACGCAATAAAACGACAGGAGTGGAATCATTCAAAAGCCAAGCAAAGAAAACTCAAGAATGACGATGAAAGGTTGACTACTAGATATAGTCAACGAGATATGCAATCCCTATATTTAGTGGCAGCACAGCTCTCAAGAACGAGTCAACTCGTCAGGGACCCAACAGGCAGTCTATTAAAGTTTAAGAAAGTTCTCCAACATCTTCATGCCCTGTTCCGTCGCGAGCGACTCAGGATGAAATTGCACGCCCCAAATCGGTAGCTCCCGATGCGCCAAACCCATAATCTCGCCCTCTGCGGTCTCTGCGGTCACTTCCAGGCAATCTGGTAGACTATCGCGCTCAACCAAGAGTGAATGGTAGCGTGTCGCCTGCATAGGATTCGGCAGGCCTTCAAAAATATCCGTATTGCGGTGGGTCACAGGACTCGTTTTGCCGTGCATCAGCCGGTCAGCCCGCACCACTTTGCCACCAAAATGCTGCCCGATACTCTGATGCCCCAAACACACACCTAGTAAGGGCTTCTTGCCAGCAAATGCCTCAATAATGGCCAGACTGACGCCCGCTTCATTGGGCGAGCAGGGCCCAGGCGAAATCATCACACGATCAGGGTCGAGCGCCAGCGCCTCTTCTACCGTGATCGCATTATTGCGAAAAATCTGCTGTTCCTGCCCGAGCTGGCCAAAATACTGCACCAGATTATAGGTAAAAGAGTCAAAATTATCAATAACAAGAAGCATGATGAAAGCAGAAGCCGCTTCTTCGCGAACTGCAAGCTCACAAGCGAGATGAAATCCGAGCGAGCCATCCCCAGATACTAAACATGCATTGCCGCTAGCCACTCGATAGCGTGGCAACCGCCACTCAACCCGTTGCTACACAAAAAAATCATGAAGCACCCAACACACGCGCAGCCTCCTGCACATCCTTATCACCACGACCGCTCAAGTTACCGATAATGATCTGATCTGATGACATTTCGCGGGCGCGCCGCATGGTGTAAGCGATTCCATGCGATGATTCCAGTGCTGGCACAATACCTTCGATCGCGCATAGATCTTGAAACGCTTGCAAGGCTTCGGCATCAGTTGCGTAACCGAAATCGATGCGGCCCTTTTCCTTATAATAAGCGTGTTCAGGACCAACAGCAGCGTAGTCCAAGCCCGCCGAAACCGAGTGCGTCAAGTCGATCTGCCCTTCAGGATCTTGAAGGATCCAAGTCTTTGCCCCTTGCAAGACTCCCAATTGACCGCCTTCAAAACGAGCGGCGTGATGACCACGCTTAATTTCGCGACCTCCGGCTTCGACTCCAGTTAAGCGCACATTCAGATCCTGTAGGAAAGCGAAAAAGATACCAATCGCATTAGACCCGCCCCCCACACAAGCTGCCACCTCATCAGGAAGTCGCCCTTCTTTCTCCATAATCTGTCGACGACACTCCTCGCCAATGACACGATGAAAGTCACGCACCATCATTGGGAACGGGTGCGAGCCAAGTGCAGAGCCAATAATGTAATGTGTAGTACGCACATTAGTCACCCAATCGCGCATAGCTTCATTGACTGCTTCTTTCAGCGTTTTTTGCCCAGCAGAGACGCCTCGCACTTCCGCACCACAGAGCCGCATACGATATACATTGAGCGCTTGGCGACGCATATCTTCCTCACCCATATAAATCACACACTCAAAGCCCAACTTCGCGCACATCGCTGCCGTGGCGATCCCATGCTGCCCAGCTCCGGTTTCAGCAATAATACGTGTTTTCCCCATACGTTTCGCCAACAAAGCCTGCCCCAATGCATTATTAATCTTATGCGCTCCAGTGTGTAAGAGATCTTCGCGTTTAAGATAAATCTTGGCCCCACCACAGTGCTGCGTCAGACGATCGGCGAAATATAGGTTCGTAGGACGTCCCGCAAACTCCCGCAACTGGAAGTCGAGCGCTCGCTGAAACTCGGGGTCCTTGCGGGCCGACTCATAAGCCTCGGTCAACTCGAACAATGGCGTCATTAAAGTCTCAGGCACATACATACCGCCATAAGCGCCGAAATGGCCGCGCGCATCGGGGAGACTAAGTGGATCGACTTCAAGTTCTGACATGGCTGTGTGCATCATTAAATACGGCTGCGCAGAACAGAGTTTGTCAAGCAGTCAAGTGCGAGAAGGCAAGACCAAGCACTCAGATAAATTACCCTCACACAGCTTGAGCCCTGCTCGAAAGGTCATTTTAAAGTTTCTTAAACTGTCCCTTATAGCGCCGGGTAAGTTTCTGCATCCAGTCCACAGCCTCAGGCTCAACTTGAAACCCAATAAAATGTAAACGTGGCTGTATCCCATACTCGCGTGTCAACTCACGCAAGCTGCGCTCAAGTTCCTCCCAAGGCACATCGCCCTGCCGCGGTATATTACGCTGAAAATCGCCATCCGAAATAAGAAATATGACATCCGGCTCCATCTGAAAAGCCACCGTCAAAGCCCCCTGTATCCCGTCTGCAGCGTGAGGCAATTGAGTGGACAGCGACTGACTACGTACTTTTTCAGTCATCCACACCTTAGCTGCTCGCTTATTACGCGCCCCGCCGGCGATCATATAATCTCGAAATGAGCCTATACTTCTGGAAAAAGGCACCAGGGCAAATTGAGTATTGGCATTCAAACCATCGATCAGCACCTCCAATTCTCGAATAAAGCGTGTGGTGCTTACCCCCGCCTTGCTAGCCTTATTCCAAACACTGGCGCTATTATCGAATAGAATCAGGATGCGCTCCCCAGTGTCCTCAATTCCAAAAAGCGACGCGGATGAGCTCCCGGTCTGCAGCCCCTGCAAGGCCCCCAACACCCCGGACTGCCCCAGCAAGGAGTCGGACTGCAACGCCGCTGGATTGCGCTCAATGGGATTAAAATCGCTCTTGGGCAACTGCGGAAGTGATGGCATTGCATCTGGCAATAATGCCTGCGCACGAATACGCTCAAGTTGCATCGCAGAACTGGCGGCATTTTGAAATTCGGCCAGCGCCACCTTGTGCTCCAGCTCCTTTTGCGGCAGATATATTTTCTTTCGTGCCACAAACTCAGGGTCGGATTTAAACTCTGGTACCAAGACCACCACAAAGACTGCCAAAAAAAGTAGAGCGACCTGAATCAACAGTGCCAAAGCCAGCGGCCCGAGCTTCGAACGTCTCGGTGCAGATTCGAGTGGACTATGTGCAGGAGCCATAGGCATATGGCCGTCATATATACAATGCGCGTAGCGTATTGCAAATATGGAATCAATGACTCTCACTGCCTCTGTCGTTTTGACCTCTCTCGTACAATGCAACCACCTCCCAAAATATGGCAATGGCCCAATGTGCTGGCATTTGACGCCGCACTCATTGCCGCGCTCTGGCTGATGACTCTGGAGCGCATGCATCATCTGGAACTAGGCTGGAAGGTGCATACCGTACTGGCACTGTCGGTCTGGCTCACTTATTTGGCCGACCGACTCTGCGATGTCAAATCCCGCAATACGGCCAACTTACTCTCTGTGCGGCATCGTTTCTCAAAATATTATACGCCGCAACTTTGGCGCCTGTGGTTTATCGTGCTCATCATCAACCTGGCAATGGCCACACAACTAACCTGGACTCAGCAAAAACACGGTGCGCAACTACTGGCCGTGTGCCTGGTATACACCCTTCTAAATCAAAAGTTATCACGCCGCTTTTTTCCAAAAGAAAGCTGCGTCGCGCTCATCTACGCAGGTGGAGTCGCGGTCTTCTTACCTCAAGCGATCCCTTGGGGATTCTTTGAAGCGTTCGCATTTTTATGTCTTCTGAATTGCCTCATGATCGGAGCCAAAGAAAGACAAATCGACTCAAAGATGCAGGTGCACTCTCTGGCCACTGTAGTCACCGAACGTTACCTAACACCACTGGCTTTATGTGCAGCCGGTTTATCACTCTGGAGCGAAATTGATCTGGCATACGAATTAGCCTTTAGCTTCATACTAATCGCGCTAATCCACGGCCTGCGTCAAAGGATCTCCATCGAAGGGTTTCGCGTATTATTAGACGCCTCCCTACTGATTGCACCCGCACTCTCATTGGGAATTCGATAAGTGTGCAGCTCTGCTGCGGAATCACTTGAGGCTGGGTGTGTTCGTTAAATATCGCTCATGGCGCGCCAATTGCTCATCCAATGAACTCGCCACTACCACCGATGTGGCAAAAAACATGATAATGGCATTGCTCAAGGCATCGCTGGTAGCGGAAGATTGTATTCGCTTGGAAAAATCCTGATTTAAACCCTCCAGTACCCCGTAAAGCTCCTTGAGATGCTTCAGCTCCCAATCCGCCTCCTCACCTTTGAGTTGCTTAAAATACTGCTGAATTAAATAAGAGCCCACTGTTCGGTGCAAGGTCTCGCGGGTGCTACAAAAAGGAATATGAAAACTAGCCATCGCTCCCAATTCCTTCAAAACGGGACAGCCACTAGTGGCCATCATTAATCCCATTAACGAATTAATTCCCACCTGTAAGTCGCACTCTTCGAAATAACAACGCTCTGCGGTGGTGACTGTCACTTTTACTTGCTCTGTGGATTGATTATCCGCAAAGGCCTCGATCACCTCGTTAATCCGAGTCGCTGCCGGACAATAAGCGCAATCGCTTTCCTTCAGCGGACAACATTCACACTGACGATGACTTAATCGTGCCCACTCAGGATGCGCATCGTCATTAACCTGCCCAGGGCTGGTCGCGACATCAAATTCAATTTTACGGTCCTCAAGTTCAAAGTGATAGACAACATTTTCGGAATCCATGGCGACAACTGTGAACACAGAGTGAGAGAGGTCGACTCCGAATCACATTATATATGTATTAACAAAAAAACTGTATACGCATATCGAACATGCAATGTTTATGCCAATAACCACGTAGCCGCACATTTAGCGGCCGCGGCGAATTTCAGATCCCTTAAATTGCACCCGCACACGATAAATTAATTTAATACGCGTCTTGATTTTAAAAGTCTTGGGGTCGATCGAATCAGGCACCTCTTCGCGATGAACATCGACAATCGCGTGATAACCTCGCTCCGAGAAAATATCTATCAGCATAGCCAGCGCATCGGGATCATGCAGCACCTGATCCTCAGTATTCACGACTGCAGTGCCTGAAATCGCATGACGTTCAATGATCGGAATAAAATCCCGTTTAATCAGCTCGACGACTTGATTGAACAGTGCCTCCTGCCGCTCCACATACGCATCCAAACGATCCACCAAGTCCTGCCGGGCATGCTTGGAAATCGACATCGCGACCGGAATATTCGAAATGCGGTCGTAGGTGGCCTCATCCAATTCCAGCGAGCCCTGATAGCGCAGCTCGTCATCGATGCGCTGACGCACCACTTCCAGTGATCCATGTGCATTGATAAAGTGATAGAAGAAAATCTCACGCAGATCCTTCAAAGCACCATAAGTTTTCTCTTTAAACGTACGATATCGATTCAGTGCAGCCTCCGGATCGAGATCAGTTGGTCGCAGCTCTTCCAGCTCGCCGACGCCAGATTCAATCACCTCTTCGTTATGCGCCTGCGCCTCCATACCACGGTTGAGCTGGCGCTTCACACTCTCTTTCTCATCAATGAACAAGACCACGATGTGAAAATGCGGCTTCTTAAACTGCTCGGAATACAAGGTCTCCTTAAATTTATTGCGCAGATCAATCAGCTTCTGATACAGCAACTTCACGCACTCGACCTGCACCTTGGTGCGTGGAAAACCATCCACCACCGCGCCAGTCTTATATACCGGATCAAGCAACTTACGCAGCATGATTTCAATCACATCGCGGTCCCCAACCAGCATCCCCGCATCCTTCATCTTTTGCGCTTCAGGACTTTTCAATAAGCTACTCACTACCAAGGGCGGTGCCGTCAAATCGCGGTACTGCATGATGAAATCTGTATTGGTCCCCTTACCAGCACCTGGCGCACCATTGAGCCAGAATATCTCCTTTGGGAAACACAGGTTCTCCTCACCCAGCTCGTCCTCAAGACTTGCCCAAACGGAATTAAAAATAATCTGCGCGTCTTTGACCTCAAGGTCTTGAACTTTGCTTTCAGTGGATTTGCTTTCGGCGTGGGCCATATCGGAAGCCATATGAATATTAGTCAGAAGTAGTGGAAAAACTTTAGGAGTGTCGAAATCTCTAGAGGAGATCAAGCCCCATTCGGTGATTCTGGCCATGGAGCACGTGTAATGGAAGGCTCTTGCGTGCGTGGACGGCAAATGCGCTCGGTCGCCCCCTCAAAATCCTCCTCTCCGGAAAGAATATCAATTTCAAGACGTAAATAATACACAGGCACCGGTGGCCTAATGTCATCAAACAGGCGAACTGCATCCTTCTCAGTAGTCACAATCATGTCCAAATCTGCCTGACCGGCTTTACGATATAAGCGCTCAATTTCATAGCGTGTGAAACGATGATGATCCAAAAAGCGTTGATTGTATCGAATCTCAGCACCAAAGGCCCGCAGCATACTTTCAAAGCTCTCCGGCGAGGCAATACCACTAAAGGCTCCAATCTTCGCCCCCTGCAAGGTCTCCAACGGCAGACGCGCCCCCCCATCCACCGCCTGCAAATATTGCGGTTTATGTGCGCACTCAATAATTTCAGCCTTCGGATTATGTTCACGAATCAGCTCCAGTAGAGCCTCATCGCGCGTGCCATCCGATTTGGTCAAAAAAATATAACTGGCGCGCGACAAGTGCTTAATCGGCTCACGCAAGATACCCCGCGGCAGCAAGTGCTGGTTACCAAACGGATTAGTTTTATCCACCAGCAGGAGATTAAGTCGGCCTTTTAAGGGCAAATATTGAAAACCATCATCCAAAATAAGTGTATCACATCCGAAACGACGAATCGCAAACGAGCCCGCCTTGACTCGATTCTTATCACAGAGCACTACCACGCCCGGCAAATTCTTGGCTAGCATATACGGCTCATCTCCCGCCACCTCGGAATCTAGCAATACCGTTTCTCCGTCACTCACGATTTTAGGCGGTGCTTCTTCCCCATGCGACAACTTACGCCATAGTTTTTTGGGCAACGGTTCCTTCTTACTCTTATAACCACGACTAAGGATGGCCACTTTACGACCTCGCTCAGTTAAGGTACGCGCAATTTTTTCGACAACCGGCGTTTTGCCAGTACCACCCACAGTAAGGTTCCCCACGACCACGACCATGCAGCCAAGCGGTTTATTCCGTAAAATGCGATGCTCGTAGAGATACCAGCGCAATTGCACCATGCCACTAAACAAATAGGAGAGGCAGTGGAGGAAGGTCGCCATGACCTCAGCCCCCCGTCCATGCCGGCGATCATAGATCACATCGGCTGTAAACTGGGCAAAATCATCCGCTGCTCGAGCGAGCTTATAACGGATTCTACGGAGTGAAGGCATAGGGCAAAAAAGTCGATTGTTAGTGAAAAGGCGAATCTCAAAAACCAGAAAGAAGGTTGACGCCAGATTTAATCGCCGCTTTCTCTCGAAAAAACAGCAAGCCTCCGTGATCTGCGGAGGCTTCAACGCATCTATAGTTTATGAAATATTTAATCATCGCCGAGAAACCTTCAGTCGCCACCGACCTATCTAAAGCCCTCAGCAAAGAACTTGGTAAATTTACCAAGAAGGGCAAATCGCGTGATGCAACTTATTTCGAAAGCGATCAAGCTGCCATCACTTCTGCGGTGGGGCACCTGGTCGAGCTCAAAATGCCAACCGGGCCCAATGGCAAAAACCTACCGTGGAAGTTCGACGTCCTCCCAGCCATCCCTGCAAAATTTGAACTGCAACCCATCGAACAAAGCGCTGGCCGCCTGAAGCATGTGCTGAGCCTAGCCAAGAAAAAAGAGTTCGACGTCATCGTCAACGCATGTGACGCCGGCCGCGAAGGTGAACTCATCTTCCAATACATAATGGACATCGGCAATATTAAGAAGCCAGTCAAGCGCCTCTGGATGCAGTCGATGACCACAGGAGCGATCCAAGAAGCTTGGGCACAACTCCGCGATGGCGAACAAATGTCCAACCTGGCTGACGCCGCCAAATGCCGCTCTGAGTCAGATTGGCTGGTGGGGCTAAATTCAACCCGTGCCCTGACCTGCTTCCGTTCCCGCCACGGGGGCTTCAACATCACCGCCGCCGGACGCGTGCAGACCCCGACCCTCGCCATCCTGGCCAAGCGTGAACGCGAAATTCAAGCCTTTATCCCAGAAGATTATTGGGAGGTCCACGCGGACTTCGCAGTCGCAAATGGCAACTACCCGGGCAAGTGGGTGGATCTGAACTGGAAAAAAAATCCGGAACAGCCCCACGGCCGCGCCGAACGTATCTGGGACAAAGAAACTGCCAGCACCATCCGCGAACGCTGCGTCGGCAAGCCAGGTATCGTCACCGAAGAAAAAAAGCCCACTAAACAGATCGCACCACAACTCTACGATCTCACCACGCTGCAACGCGAAGCCCCCTTTACTGCAAAAAACACCCTGGGGCTCGCTCAAGCACTCTACGAGCGCCACAAGATGCTCACTTATCCACGAACCGACTCACGCTACCTGCCGGAAGATTATATCAGTAAAGTCCACGAGACGATGCGTGAACTCGCCAGCTCCAATCATTCGGTCGCAGAATGGGCCGCGAATGCCATCGAAGAAGATCGAGTCAACTTCAATAAGCGTATTTTTAACAACGCCAAGGTATCCGATCACTTTGCAATCATCCCGACCGGTCGTGTCGTCAAACTCAACGAACAAGAGTCCAAACTCTATGACATGGTCGTCAAGCGCTTCATCGCGGTCTTCTTCCCACATGCCGAATTCGAAGTCACCAAACGCCTAACTACCATCGACCATGGCACCGATAAAGATACCTTTTTGACCAATGGCAAAACATTGACCAAGCCAGGTTGGCTCGCAGTTTACGGTCGCGTCGCCGGAGTCGCCACCACTAAAGACGAATTGGTCGCGGTCAACGATGGCGAAAGCGCTCAAACCGACTCCATCGAAGTCGAAGACAAAGCCACCAACCCACCTGCCCGCTACACTGAATCCACCCTGCTGGCAGCAATGGAAGGGGCCGGAAAACTTATCGACGACGACGAACTACGCGAGGCCATGGCCGAACGTGGCCTCGGCACTCCCGCGACACGTGCGGCCACCATCGAGGGGCTCCTACGCCAGAAATATATCGCCCGCGAAGGTCGCGACTTAAACGTCTCCGGCAAAGGTCTGCGCCTGATCGAACTCTGCGAGGAAATGGATATTAAAGCCCTCAGCTCGCCTTCCATGACGGGCGACTGGGAAGCCAAACTCAACAAGATGGAGAAGGGCGAAATTAAGCGCGACGCCTTCATGCAAGAGATCAACACCTTCACCGCCGATGTGGTCGAAAAGGCACGCTCGCATATGGAGACACTGGTCAACCGTGTCTTCCCCGATCTAGAATGCCCATGCCCCGCCTGCGGCGCTCCACGACTCAAGCAAACTGACGCCACCTACGAGTGTCGTGAGCAAGAATGCGACTTTCGTATCTCTAAACACATCGCAGGACGCCGATTAAGCGAAGACGAAGCCAAAGAACTCTTCACCACCAAAGCCTTGCCAGAAATTGACGGCTTTGTATCCCGCTTTAACAAACCCTTTAGCGCCGCCCTGAAACTTGCGCAAACCGTGTCTAAAACCGGAAAACTGGGAAAATGGAAAACTGAATTTGTCTTCGAAGACGAAGAGGCCCTTTCAGCTGAAGAACTCAAAGATGACCAAATCATCCAGACCTTCATAATGAAGAATGGCACCGAAGCCAAACTCTACGCGACGGATAAAGCCTACCATCTACCAGAGCTGAAGACCAAAGACTCCCCAGATGGATTCCGCCTCGGAAAAGTCATCTTACAGAAGGAGCTGCAGCCTGCAGACGTGGAAAAACTCTTTACAGAGGGCAAGACGCCATTACTCGACGGCTTTATATCCAAGCGTACCAAACGCCCCTTTAAAGCGCACCTAACGCTTGATTTTGACAGCGGCAAAATTGGTTTTGAGTTTGCTCCCCGCGCAGCGAAAAAAGCGGCAAAAAAAGCGGCCAACTAGCGGAACACTACAATCACTGGATGTGCCCGCCTCGTAGATGTAAGCGGGCACATCACACTACTTAAATCCAAAGAGCTTTTTAATCGTAATGATCGTGCCGGAAGCAATTGTCGGCGTCGGCCCGGCAAGGTCCAACACACGACGGCAACTCTGAGCCTCGAGTAAGGTCGGATTGTAAGCGATCACCTTCACATCCCCCGCCTGACCTTTCAATTGATCCTCCGCAAACCGAGGGGTCCACTCCTTGGGCACCCCATATTGAGTGAATGCAATATCCCAAGCCACCACCGCCCGACCAACAAAGGGCTTCGTAACCAACGAAGGATAGTCCTCCACAAAACCAGGAACCTTGTCACTATATACCCGAATCCGGGCAAAGGCAGGTAAACGGTGCAAATGCTCATATAGGTTCTTGACCTCCCCATGACGGATCGACCGATAAAACGCAAGCGGATCGATACTCACCAGGTTCATACCATTCCAGCTACCATGCTGATTCTTACTGCCAAATTTCTGACGATCATACCATGCCTGAAAATCGCGGGTTAATCGAAAGCCAATTTCAAAATGCACATGTGCACGACTACGCGGAATCGTGTAAGTCGCCGAACGTCCCATAATCCCCAAAACTGTTCCCGCCTCGACCCGTGCTCCCGGAACAATGCCATCCGACACACTTGCCAGATGCGCATAAAGTGTATGATAGCTAGGTACTTCCCGATCATGCTCGACCACCACGTAGCGCCCATAACTGCTATGCCCCGCGACACGGCTAGTGTGCACCACCTTACCAGGCAACACGGCATAAACTGGATCGAGCGCTTCACCACGCCGATCACGCTCCACTGGAAACAAATCAAGTCCCTCGTGAAAACGACTACCACTATTGCGCACACAACCGAACAATCCCGACTCCGCCACCCCCGATACAGTGGGCTGAATGAAGCTCTCGATAGACTCTCCATTCTGAAAGGCTGGATTGGGGGTCGGCCAGATCAAATTTGCATTGGCAAAAAGCGGCACAAGCAAAGCTAGCAGCAGAAAAAACTGTTGTATCTTCATAGCATGAAGCACTCAAAAGCGCTAAAGTATTCCTATTTCTTCGACTGAATTTCTGCCAGAGTGGCCTTCATGTCCAGCACCAGCTGCCCCAACTCCTCATCGTCCACCTCTACGAAGGTATAAAAATTACCATCCCCAATCGCGCCATCGATGCGCCGTGCCCCAACCGCATTTCCATTCACGGTGAGTACAATGCGCGAGCCCATATTGGCTACAGAAGCACGATATAAATCGCGCGCACCTTGCCCACTGACCTGCAGCAATAAGGCCATGCCCATCTCCACCTTAACCATCTCCACATTGAGAATATCAAACTCTGTCACCACTGGATTCGCTTGAATACTAATCACCGTGCCACTCACCGGCAAAGTCAGCGTATCGCCTCCCATCGCTCCGTAATTGACGCCGCGCGTTTCCACCATCAGACGCGGCACACTTAGATTTTCGAGCTCAGTTTCTTTGTCACATCCAACAAATAAACCGAGGCTACTCAGCAAAAATAAATAGAAGAAAGTAATAGGACGCATAATATATATGTATTGTTAAAGGATAATATCACCAATGGTGTCTTGAATTTTCAGCATCAGTTCCATCGAAACATCTACGATGGGTACTTTAAATTCACGCTTCGTTTTGACGTGTAAATAAGTTTGCTCGCCCGAAGTTTGACGATCCCCAATTGCGCGCAGCACACGCTTTCGTTCTAGCATAAGCGAGAGCAAATGTTTCAAGACATCCGCCTCCTCCTGTGCCTGTGCTGGCTCATTATCATAGAGTGAAAAAAAGAAATCTTCTGCCGAGGCCATCGTCTCGCGCGCACTGACACTATCATCATCCGGATCTTTGACCACCCGGGACCAACGCCCCAGCACCGCCCCCGGCAACTCAAAAACTTCGCTCTCATCAGGCCGTAAATCAGCACGCCCAAGTTCTCCTGCCGCATCATCTTTATAAATCAAACACAGCACTCGATCCCCGGGGATAAAGGGCTCTCCACTTAGAGTCGACTTGCGAGCGATTGTTTTAAATTGCCATTCCATAACTACAGAAAAGATAAGCCCGACAGACTGCGTTCCTCCGGACATCTTGCAACTAAAACCCTATAAACAAATTTCGCCCTACACCGGCGGATTCCTTTCGATTATCCTTGCAGGCCAGCCACAGCGGCTAAACCTAGGAACTCACTATGCCAAGAACTATCGCCATCGGAGACGTGCACGGCTGTGCCGATGAATTCGAAGAACTCCTCCAAGCTCTCGAGCTGAAACCAGATGATCGAATCATTCAGGTTGGCGACCTAGTCAACCGTGGCCCAGACAGCCATCGCGCAATTGAACTTGCCCGTAAATACGAGGTGGAAGCCATACTTGGCAACCATGAGCTACGCCTATTGACCGCCAGAAACCAAGAGAAATCCAGTTTACTGAAAGATTACGACCGCGAAACCATTTGCCAACTCACGGAAGAAGACTGGCTCTACCTCGAAGCCATGCCTAGCGTGCTCTACAGCGCACGCATTGAAACGGTCTTCGTGCACGGAGGCTTTCTCCCAAACATCCCATGGCAGAAGCAGGCAATCGAAACCATTACTTCTATCCAAGTCATTGACAAAAAGGGCAATGCAGCCAAACGCTCTGATGCGCCGGACGCCCCGCCATGGGCAGATAGTTGGCGAGGCTCCCCCTTTGTTGTTTACGGACATACCCCACGGCCCAATGTACTGGAACGCCCGGGCTCCATCGGTATCGACACCGGCTGCGTTTATGGCGGTCACCTGACAGCTTATATCATAGAAGATCAATCTCTAGTACAAGTTCGCGCCCGCCAAGCCTACGCTCACAGCAAACGCCTCCCGGATCCAATCTAATAAAACACATTCATTTATTCAGGTAATCTCTATAATCATAAATTCTCCTATGTCCGATCCCATTAACCATCTAGGCCTCCTGCTCATCGATTATCAGGATATCTTCCTCAACACGATCCCCGATCGCGAACAGCTACTGCAACGCACCCATTTCGCACTCAAAGCTGCTGAATTACTGGGCCTATCCATTGCAGTCACAGAACAACTCCCCGGCAAATTAGGCCCCACCACCGAAACCCTTAGCAGCACTTGGGAGATCAATACACCAGTTTTTGAAAAGAGTGCATTTTCAGCATTAGAAGCCGAAGGCCTCCAGCGCTGGATTGAAACCAATCAAATCGAGCATCTACTCATCGCTGGCATCGAAACCCCGATCTGCGTGTACCAAACAGCCATCCAAGCCCTCGGGGAAGACATTGGCGTCACACTGCTTAGCGATTGCATTAGCGAACGCCGCCCACAGGACCGAAAACCCGTGCTGGAGCAATTACTAGCAATGGACGCCCACGTGCTCCCCAGCGAAACGATCTTCTACAGCCTAATGGGCAGTGCCGGACATCCAAAATTCCGCGCCTACACCCAATTGGTCAAGGCTGGCTAACACGGGAACTGCGTTACATTCGCAGCTGCTATGAACCACTCGTCCCATTTACATGCGATACCGCCTCACGTCGCTGTGGATTATCCGCCCGCAGTGCAGCAACTGCAATCACCCCGGACACGATTGCGGCAAAGCCAAACCCTGCCCGATAGGCACCTAGAAATAGCTCTGCCAAACTAAACAAAAACGGCCCCACCGCACTGGCCACCACGATCACCGTCATAAACAGACCGGAAATAGCTCCCAAGTGAGCACGCCCAAAAAAACGCGGATACACGATCGAAGACAGACCACCAAAACAACCGCCAGCCACACCCAGCCCTAAAATATGGAGCCAGCTAATGGACGGATACGCCCCCATCGCCAATGCGATATAACCAAGCATCGCAGAAATCGCCATCACACACAGCAGATACTTGATTCGCACAAAAGCTTGATCGGTCAACCACGCGATTGCAAAACCTGAAATCACACCGACCACCGCCGAAGGCATGAAGAGACCTAATATATAGTTGGTCGATACGCCCAGCTCAGCTCCAATCGCTATGATATGAAAGGCGTAAGCTGTGATTACCAGGCTGTTTAGCCCAAACATCAGTGTAAACACCCAAAAAGAAAAAGTCCCCCGTGCTTCCGATAAGGTATAATCACGATATATTAACGAGTCTAAATTCTCTCTCTGCACCTTCCCCACAAAATTTCCATCCATTTGCAGACCACACTCCTCAGGATTATCACGCGCAAAGATCCAAAATAAAATAGACAGCACTCCCAACAATCCCAGCCCCATCACCTGCCAAGCGCCCTGCCAACCAAATGCGCGAATCAAATACTCAAACCCCATGGGAGCCCCGGAAAACATAAAAGATACCACTGCCCCACTCCAAGCAGTCACAGCCCCTCGCCTACGATTAAACCACTTCCCAAGCATCGCACGTGAACTGAGCGTCACCATGCCCTGTCCGGTAAATCGCAACAAGGCAAAGCCAACCACCAACACCACGCAGGGAGCCAACCACGGTCGAAGCCCCAATAGTGGCAGACGACTCAGCCAACTCGAGAAAAACTCAACAAAACTTAGGCCTAACAATACAAAGCCCAAGGCGGCGACAGAATACACCAAAGAGCGTCGCGCGCCACATCGATCGAAGAAACGTCCCCCGGCTGGTAACCACGCTGCACTCAATAAAGTGCCCAGCATATACGTCACACTCAACTGCATGGTACTCAAATGCAGAGCATCCGCCAGGCGGGCAGTAAACACACTCACCCCAATCGTCTGTCCTGGCATGCTCACCGAAATGCCCAGCGTCGCAAATACAACGATAACCCACCCGTAAAAGAACGGCCACCGCTTTGGCCGCAAGGGAAAATCAGGGTGCCAGAATTTGGTGGTGGTTTTAGAAAAATCGCTCATAGCTAAAGACAGCCATACCAATTCACTCACCCCACCTGCAAGTCAGCAAGCAGATACTGTCCAATAACTCTGCGAGACGCTCGCCCTGTGCATCACTAAAAGAAGGTCATTTGCCTGGACTTAAGTGACTCATCCGACTGTGAGCTGGCCTTCAAGCGTTGCACACGCTCCTGTGCGCGCCTCGCACGATCTGCCTCAATTTCAGCGGAGCGAAGCTGCGCCAGCGCCTCCTTTCGAATACTCTTAGCCGCTCGCTCAAGATCGGATATAGTCGACTTTAAATCGATCATTTCAAATTTCAAATTCCCCGCAATCGCATACTCAATTCCCTCCGTTAGACCTTTAGTCACAAAGCCGTAGGCAATGTCCTGCTTGGCAGCTCTCAACGCATCACGAATCGGCAACAAATGCGCCTTATGATAGGCAGCAAGATCACGCAAGCGAGCTAAGCCGAGTTTTTCACTCAGGCCCCGCTTATCCATATCACAAATGGCTTCGATCCGCAGTAAGCCATCTAAATCATCATTATGATACGCTGTCTGCATCTCGTGCCACCGCTGCTCACGCACCACTTCTTCCAACTTTGAATGATCTGGATGAAGCCGCTTAGCTAGCTGTCGATAACATGATTTCAGCCGAGCATCATGCTGAGCCTTGCGCGAACTTTCCGCCTGGTGCTTCTCTGCCACACCATCCTTCGACCGGCGCTCACTATAAAATCGATCGTAAAAATCTTGTTTCGTATCCTCATCGATTCGAGGCTCACCAGCTGTGTCATCCGCGTCATTGGCCTTAGCTGTAACATGAGGAGGCACATAGCTATGAAGCATACCAGCTTTCTTAAGTCGAAACAATTGCTGATATAAAGCTGGCACGGCCTCCATAGATTCATATGCGCAACGCGATAAGTGATGCAGTATAAACTGATAAGCATTCACCTCCTCATGTAGTTCACGCACCTGAGTTATAGTGGCACCATGCGTACCGTGTAACCAAAGTTGAAATGCGCGACGATCATCTTCAAAACTGGAGAGCAAGGCCTGCTTCTTAGTCAATTCTTTGCGTAAACGCTTACAGGCCGACAATGCCTGCCTCACATACGGAGCTTGATCCACCACCAACAACTCGGCACCTGTTTCCTGCTCCGAGGAACTCGGTGAATGCAACCTATACGAATGAGAGCTCGGACCTAATACCATCGCACGCAGCGTGCAAGCCATACGCCCTGCTTCAATTTAAAAATGGTTTCCAACTGTTATCGATACAAGCAGACATCCAAGACTCAGAATACTAACGAACTTCCGCGACTACGAATTCGCTTAAATCAAATTTTCTACAAAGAAGTAAAAAGAGTCCATTGCAGACTCGACCAGAACCAGTATTAGTCACATCTTAATCTTCATTATGGAAACTTATCAAGTGACTCACCTAGCGAACAAGTCGCGTTTTGAAATTCGTATTGGCACATTGGTCGCCAAACTCGAATATCAGATAACAAACGGTAACATGACGATACATCATACTTTTGTCCCCACAGAACTACGCGGGCAAAAATTAGCTGAAAAATTAGCCGCAGCAGCACTCGAATTCGCACGACAATCCAGGCTAAAAGTAGTCCCTCAATGCAGCTATATTGAAGCATATATCAGGCGTAATCATCCTCAAAGCGGTCAAATCATTTCATAATTTTCTGTAAAACGCTGCCAAGCCATACAGATCAACAAGCAGCCAAAATAATCCCGCCAGTTGTCTACACTATAAGTAAAGACGCGCCTTTGAGCAAAGCTCACCTGAGTCTTCGGTGCCTGTATTACTATCAGAATCGCAGGCACATAAACACGATCCGTATTGCATCGTTAGTACGTACTCATTTTAAAAGAAAACTCCATTCTACACCTAAGATGAGTATCCACATTTTAACGAAGACCCCAGACATTCTGGAGCAACTCACGCAATTGCTGGCAGGCGGGCAACAACCCTTCCATTTTTACGATGACTTGGAAGCACTGATCCTCATACTCCCAAAACTAAAAAAAACTGATAAGGTTTTCTACGACCTACAATTAGAACCAGTGTTAATGGCTTTCGATGCACTGCGATTTGGAAGCAAAAAAACAAATTTGATTGCTTTCGAACAACTCACCGAAGGCTCAAAAAATTCCAATTGCCCCAAAACAGCCAAGCACTACTTTGTATTATCAGACGATTTACATAAATCCAGCGTGCGCTTAAAACAGGTATTGCACGAAGTCGATGTACTCACGATCAAGAAGAAGCGCGCTCGCAAAAAGCTTGCACAGAAAAAGACCGCAGCCGCTACCTCCAGTGACAATCAACGAGCCACCCCACCGATTACACTCTCACGCTACCTAACCGCCAAGAGCGATGCCATGCAGCAACTGCTTGTCAGAATCACCGAATTAGTCAAAGAGCCAAAATTTATTTTCTTAACAGGCGAGGACGGTGCCGACTTTGAACTCACCGCACACGAACTCAACTTCCGCACCAACGGTGATCAAAGCCCACTTTATATCGCCGACCCCATGCGGGTCGAAGTCGACGAAATAAAACGCAAACTTTGCTCACAAGATCAAACCGCTTATTGCTATTTAGGACTCTCCTACGAATTAGGTGCACTCACAATTGCACGTCTGACTCAATACCTGGACCACTTAAGTGTCGCCGACATTCAAGAGCCTAGGCCATGTTTCATCCTAGGCCATGTAGAAGACTCCGAAGCCTACCTAGAGGACGAAGTAAAGGCACTTCTAAATAATTTCCGAAAACTCGGTGAAGTCATCGAGATTCCAACCATGGCAGAACGCAAAGATGACGTAAGTCTCATCGCACAGTCGATTTTCACAACACTGAGAACCGCCCACCCCTTTCTAATGACTCGTATGCTGAGCCGAGGAGCCATTGAATATCTCGAGGGACAATGCACTACAATGAGCTACTCGAGCCTGGTCCGTATCATTCGCAACTCCATGTCGCTCACCGAGCGCGATACCCTGACTGAAAATGAACTCAAAAGCTTTGGCGACGATAGCCCCACCACGTCACACTTAATCGAAAGTCTCGCCGACGAAAAATATTTCAAGAGCCAGACTGGTGCCGCTTAACACACAGCCCCTCATCTCAAAAGAAATCGGCTCACTCTGACATAAGAACCGGTTTGCTCTGAAGTCCACAGTGGACATAGTACACTGATTTAGCAGACCACTCGCAGGCCTGCTTTAATTCTATTCACTCCAAACTATGAAGACTCTACAATACCTCGCCTATGCCTACTGCGCCATCATGGGCATCAACCTCTCTGCTCAGAGTTCTGTTTGGCAGGTGTCCGAGGGCGCACACAGCGTTTATATCGCCGGCACGTGTCACATACTCAGAGCTAGCGACTATCCACTGCCAGTCGAATACGATTCCGCCTACAAAGCCGCTGACAGCCTGGTATTTGAAGTCCCCCCAGAGGATCTCAACGATCCAGCCTTTGCCATGCGTCTGATGACAGCAGGCGTCTATCAGGACGGCCGCACGCTAAAGAGCGTGCTTAACGATGAAGCCTACACCGCCCTAGCCGAAGAATGCCGCCAAGCTAATATGCCGATTGAAATGATCCAAAGCATGAAGCCGGGCATGGCCGTCATGATGCTAACAGTGCAGAAACTCATGCAAGCGGGCGTGTCACAAGCGGGTGTCGACCTACACTACGCCCAGCAAGCCAAAGTGGATCAGAAGCCGATCGCATCGCTTGAAACGACGGAGTTCCAACTCCAACTCATCACTAGTCTGGGCGAGGGCATCGAAAGCGAAATGGTGCTCTACAGTCTAAAGGACTTAGAACGCATCAACGAACTCTTCGAGCAAATGATCGAAGCTTGGCGCATAGGAAATATGGATACAATTGAACAACTCTTTGTCGATGACATGCTACAGTATCCAGAAATCTATAACACCATGCTCAAGGACCGCAACGCCCGCTGGTTACCACAAATTGAAGCCATGTTAGAAACCGAGCCCACCGAATTAGTTCTAGTCGGCCTCGCCCACATGGCCGGCAGCGATGGCCTGATTAAACTCTTAACAGCCAAGGGTTATACCGTCACGCAGCTAAATGCGGACTAAATACTACCTTTAAGCATTTGAACAGATGCACTTAAAGAATTGTGCAGGTCTGCGTATCGTAAAAATCCAAGCAAGCGGAAATAGCACCCACCGCGACAGTGCAAGCCGTCTCCAGGCGCAGCACATGTGCCCCTAAATGAGCTAACTTCCAACCGTTCTTACGAAAGGTATCACGCTCATTGGGCGACCAACCGCGCTCGGGACCCAAGGCGATTACGGCGCTACGCAAGCCCGGGGATAATTGCTGCGGCAAAGGCCCAGCCGCTTCGTAATTATCCAATGCGATGTGCGCGCCCTCACCTTGTAAAAAAGAAATCGCGGACTGCAAATCGGTGTGCATGCCAACCTCAGGCACATGCGTGCCGAAAGATTGCTCCGTGCCGAGGCGCAAGCGCTCTTTCCATTCATCGCTCGTCCATAAACTGCTTTGCGCGTATGAAGGCTCACCACGTTCGGCCTCAAAGAAGTGCAAATCCTGCACCCCCATACTCGCGGCCTCAAAGAGTATACGCTTAGCGGTATGCGGGCGCGGCAAACCGAGTAAGAGACGAATCGGCAAGGGCTTCGGCGCGGCTTCCGTGCCAATCACACGCAAACTGATCGCACCATCGGCCTCCACCAAGGTCACCTCGGCTCGAGCACGCAGACCATTGATAAAGCCTATAAAGACCTTAGTGCCCACACGGGCACGCAGGACTTTAAAGATGTGCTGCCCGCGAGGATCACCTGCCTCCAGCCGCCTGGTTTCGAAGGGAGTATCAAAGAGGATGAGATTCATTAATGGCTACCGACGACGACCAAAACGGCTGCTGCCTGAATTACGCTTGCGGCGACGTGGCTTTTCAGCCGTTGAAGTGCGGATGATTGGCTCATGAAAGTAGTTAAAGCCTTCCAACTTCAACTGCGGAATCTGCATATCAATAAACTTCTCGATTGCGTCCAACTTGGCTTGCTCATCAGGCGCAACGATTGTCGCTGCATCGCCTTCACGCTGCGCACGGCCGGTGCGGCCGATGCGGTGCACATAATCTTCGGCATGCTCCGGCACATCGTAATTAATAACGTGGGTGACGTTGGCGATATCCAGACCGCGCGACGCAATATCCGTCGCAATCAAAATCTTAATCTTGCCGTCCTTAAACTGCTGCAGTGCTTTAGTGCGCGCCTTTTGCGGCAGATTCGAGTGCATCGCCGCGCAACTCAAGCCACGCTCTTGCAACCAGCGTGTGATGCGGTCGGCGCCCACCTTCATACGACAGAAAATGATCATGCTATCGATTTCCATTTGATCGATCAGTGCGATCAGCAGGTCAAATTTCTGCATGGCTCCCACCGGATAAATGACATGCTTCACCGTCTCTGCAGGTGTGAGCTTAATACCAATGGTCACGTCAACGGGATCTTTTAAGCCCTTAGCGACTAAGCGCTTAATATCCTCCGATACAGTTGCCGAAAAGAGTAATGTTTGCCGGTTCTTATTGCACAGCTTCATGATGCGCTGCACATCGTCGATAAAGCCCATATCGAGCATACGATCAACCTCATCCAGCACCAAGACTTCGATGGACTTGAGGTCAAAGTTCTTTTGCTGAATGTGGTCCAGCAAACGCCCGGGCGTCGCGATCACGACATCGGCGCCCGCCTTGATCTCATCAATTTGCTTACCATAGCCCACACCACCGTGGATCAGGCAGCACTTAGGCGCACAGTATTTGCCATACGAATCAAACTGGTCCTCCACCTGTGCCGCCAGCTCACGTGTGGGGCCCAAAATCAAGCAACGCGGTGCGGCGCCTTCGCGGTGCCCGCCGAGGCGATGCAGAATCGGCAGCGCATAGGCGGCCGTTTTACCTGTGCCTGTCTGCGCGGAGCCGATTACATCGCGCCCTTCGAGAATGTGTGGGATCGCGCCCGCTTGAATAGGTGTCGGCTCTGTAAAGCCGAATTCGTCGATAGATTTAAGGATAGACTCGTCGAGTCCAAGTTCGTGAAACGTCATAATTATTTTGCTGTGGGTGAAATGCCCGGCCAACATAATAACGCATCCGGGTCCGATATAAATCCGAGCTATTTTACGCGAAAAGCGGTAATTACTCAGAAAGGAAGTCGCAAACACTGCCTGCATTTCATTGAAGATCAAGGAGAAAGCGTAAGCGCCTAAAAAGGGCGAAAGAAGACGTAGGGGCGTCACTCGTGACGCCCGCCGAGCTTGAGCGCCGAGCCTGGGTGCGTCGGTCTTCATAAATGAAGCCCCGACATTTCGCAACAGTTTATAATACTCACAGCTAAAAAGGGAAGCCGATCGAAAAATGTAGCGCGCCGTCCGAATCGGAATCTCTGGGATTCAAATTGTGCCCATACTCCAAACGCAAGGGCCCCACCACTGTCTGATACCGAAGTCCAAATCCGATGGAGCTCAAGACCTCCCGCTCGCGATCGAAAAAGCCGTCGCGGGCATTCAAAACAGAATCAAAAAAGAACACGGTCGAAAGCTGAGAGTAAATACGCTGCTCCAACTCTAAATTAAGCAAGAGATAACTCTCTGAGCCCACTTCATCGCCCCCGGAATCCCTGGGGGAAGCGCCACCTTCGACGTAACCACGCACTGAATTTTCCCCACCCGAGAAAAAGCGCTCATTAAATGGAATATTATCCTCGGCCGCGCCGGTAGTAAAAATCGTGCCTCCTTGCAGTCCGGCATGGAGCAGTATGCTCTCACTCAACGAAGTATGGTAGCTGCCCCCCAGCTCTAACTTTTGAAAGTTCACGCTTCCGCCCAGCCATTGTCCCGCAGTTTCTAAGCTGGCATATAAGCTATAGCCGGAACTGGGCGCTAAAAAGTCATCACGTCGGTCCAGCGATGCTTTAAAAGTCACACTCGCCACTGTAGCGTCTTCTTCCGATTCAAAACTAACTAGATCCAGACGATCAGCATTCTCTTGCGAAAAACCATACTCGACCGCCAGGCGCAGCCCCGTATCCGACAATTGCATAGAAGTGCCAACGGCCATCCCTTGGGCACGTCGATCAAAAGAAAGCTCTTCCCGATAATTGTATTCAGCATTCAGATACGTCGTCAACTCGGTCCCTAAAAACTGGGGAATCGAATAGGTGGCCTCGCCGAGTGTCGATTTGAAGCTCTGTTTCACTTCGACCTCGTAACGGTGCGCGCGCCCCCAGGGGCTGCGGTGCTCCCAGCGAAAACCTAGCCGGGCCTGTTCATAACTACCCCAACCTGCTCGCAGCTGTAGCTCCTTACGCTGACTCGGGCTGAGCGCATACACCACCGAGCGGGCATCGCCGCTAGTCGGCTCCAGCTGCAGACCGACTTCTTGAAAAATCCCTAAGCCCATCAATTGACGCCGCGCCTCACTCACTGCAATTAAATCCAGCGGCTCGCCTGCCTTTAATTCAACCTGTCGCTTCAAAACAGAACGTTTTGTAGCCGCATCACCGTCGAACTCAATTTGCTGAAGCGTGACAGCCGGCCCGTAGTCCACACGATAGCGCAGATGGCGAAGTATCACACCTGCCTGCTCTTCAGAATCAGCCACAATCTCACTGCTGACTGTCGCATCCGGATAGCCTGCGCGATAAGCTTCGTTACGAAGCGCCGCACGCTCGGCCTGTTCCCATTCGCGGGTGAACACCACTCCCTGCGCAGGCTCTTTGCGCACCTCATCCTCACTACCTGCGCGCGTAATCACGATCTCTAACTCACCAATTTGATATAAGGGCCCCTGCTCAATCTTGAGCTCTACCTGAACGGCCCCGCTCACTGGATCAATGTCAATCTGCTGGTTCACTACTTGCGCGGAGCGATAGCCTAAGTCATCCAAAGCTCGCAGCAGTCGCCCCTGCCGACGCTCAAAATTCTCGTAGGTGAAAACGCGTGCTTTCTTGCCGGAAAACAAGACACCTCCGGGAATAAAAAAGCGCTCCACTTGTTTCGCTTCGATCGCATGCACTCCATCGACCACAACTGTATCGTAGTATGACAACACTCCGGGAGTGATGATAAATTCAACCGCCTCCGCGACAAAATCGACTTCAAGTTGAATGGCATAATCTCCCTGCCAATAAACAGAGCGCTCGGTATCCCCCACACGCATCCGCCCCTCGATCGTGGGCTCTAGATAGCCCTTTCGCTTCATTTGCTCCAACAATAAGAATGCACTGTCTTCCAAGATGGCGGCATCCAAATCAATCGTCACATCTGACTCGACATTATTCAAGAATGACAAGCGTGCATCCATGCTTCGATCTTGAAAAAATCCCAAGCCAGACACCGTGAGATTACTCTGCCCCATTAAAGTGCTGCCCCACAACAGAGCCAAAATTGCAATCGGTAGTAGCCGCCTCATCGCTTAAATAGACTCCAAATTAAATCCAGGTTATACGCATCATACACATCGTAGCCTCCCTCCAGAAACACATCTTCCGATAACTCATAGCGAACCCCGACTGTATTCCGACCGCTACGGCTGGTCTCCTCGCCGACATCGACCGTCAAACGATCAGAAAACTGTTCATCCATTCCGCCCGCACCCAGCAAGCCTTGCCCCAGATACAGCCCGACCGAACCGACACCGCCGCCAGAAGTGCTACCAGTCGTCAGCAGTCTCACGATTGAGGCATTCGAGAGTGTCGGCGTGGATTGAAATTGCACATGTGGATCCTCCAGGGTCTGCGTCACATCCATCGTAATGATGTACGAGGCTTTTTGCGCAATACCGTTGAAACTTAACTGCACCGTATTCGGTTGGCCTGGCTCGATATAAGCTTCGCCGCTAGTGAGTCGCATTCTGGCACCGGGAAAGCGTAGCTCTCCATCCACGGTCCGCACCGTCCCGATCAATAAGGGTTCTGCAAAAGTGCCTCCCAAGTCAAAGTTGGCCGTTAACTGCGTGCGAAAATAGGGACTGCGCACCCGCATAAACGAATCTCCGGCGATTTTAAGATCAAAGCGCCAGTCTGCAATCGCCGGCTCACGAATCGAAAAATAGGGAGGCTTTGACTGCGGTCCACTTTCCACGCTCGGTGCGAGCGGATCAAATTCCACCAGCATGGTGCTCGAGCGTAAGTTTAAATTACCCTGAACGATCGCGCTCTCGTCATGATTGGTATGGCTGGCCTGCACATCCAAATCACTGCGCAAAATCATATCTGTGGTTCGTACAAAAGGCACATTCAGCCCGTGCACGTGAAACTCCCACAGCGGACGATCCAGATCGCCTGCATCCAACCAACCGGTAAAGCTCACTGGACTGCCCCCCACTTGCGCCGAAGCCTCTTTTGCCGTAAAGCGACGTTCCGCCAACTCTAGCTCGCCACGGATCAAATCCACCGAAGGTAATGATTCTGTCGGGCGCAGGGCGAAGTCTTGAAAGGATAAACGCCCCGTCAAATTCCAATCGGGCTGCAGGTCTAAGGAACCGCTCACACGTCCGCTACGCCGCATGATCGGGGGCAAATAATCCACCCAGTTTTCGGCTTGCCAATCCCTCAGCTCGATTCGCCCACTTCCTGCCGAGAGCCATGCCTTGCGAGCCTCCAAGCTCCCGGTGAGTGCAGTGATCAGCCCCGCGGTCGGCACGCTCAAGCGCCCCGTCACCTCACTCTGATTCACGATAAATTTGAACTGCTCAATTTGAACACGATCAGCTTCAGCCCGCGCCACAATTTCAATATGATCAATCTCCGGGACGTTCTCCAACGATGTTTCCAAACTGGCAATCGACACTTCCAGCACCCCCGTAGGCTGCTCCATCCGGCCGCCCACTTGCATGTTCAACGCCGCCTGACTAAGCTTCAAACCGAAATGCTGCGACAACCATTTTGCAAAGCTGGGCGTCACGGAACCGGTCAAACTCGCGGCCAAATCTCCGCGATCTAATACCGTCCAAAATGCTTCACCCGCCACTGGCAATTGCAACCGCACAGGCGCGCGGATCGAACCTTGTAGCAAGGGAGCCTCCGCAAATTGCAACTGCACGGTATCCGCGACGAGACCTTCGGGGCTCAACTCAAGCTCGACATCTACACGCAGGGGCAGCTCCTCGCCAACGGCTCGCGTTTCCAAGTGCACCCCCAAGGACCCCAACAAATGCGGCCGCAAATCTGAAATGGACAGCTCCACCGATTCGATGGTGAGCGAGGGCAAGTCTCGATCCACCCAACGCCCCAAGCGTTGTAATGTAACATTGCGCAAGCCTAGCTCCAAGCCCGTGGCCGGATTCCAGCCAGCTTCGATATCTAACTCTGGCCCCTGCAAGTGAAAGCGCTCAGCTATAAATCGCGATTCTGGAAAATCCGCATCCCCGGAATATCGATAGCTAAAATGTGCGGGCGCCTGCAGCTCTAGTGTCGGACGCACGGGGTCCACCCACACGAAGCGACTGAGATCCAGCGACACACGTCCCTCCTCAAGCCGAGTCACGAAGGATGCCTCGATCACCGCACCCGCGGCTGTCGCCGAGCCAGCCACAGTCCATTGTTGCCAACCCTCACTCTGATAGCTCCCCGACAAGCTGATGGGCGTCACGCCCGGATACTCCACCGTGAGTGGCTCCAAGTCCCCCACAATCATAGGGCGCTGCCAGTCTCCACCAATCCGCCCACGGGTCTTTAACCCATCCGAAAGCGCAAGCGGAGCCACCATCGTATTCAGCCACTCTGAAGCGAGCGCGACACTGTATTCGAAATCAAGCGACAGGGTGGACAGGTCAACCTGCCCGCTCAAGTCCACCACCCCCGCATCCGACGCCAAGGGCTGCAGCACGGCCTCATCCACCCGCAAGACGGAACCTTCCCAGCGCCCCGCCACATCCACCTGTGCCACCTGATAGCGATCGTAAATCAAGTCCTTGGCATTTAAATTGAACAGCACGTTCGGCCCCGCACTCAACGAGGGCGCCACACTCAGACTGGCCTCGATCTGGCCGCCTGCAGGCAAGAAGGCCTGCTGTGATAAGTCGACACTGGCATGAAATTCAGCCCGCTCAGCCACACTGCCATCAGCTAGATTCATTTCCAAAGGCTGACGTAAACGCAACTGCCCCCAGCCCGCAGCCACTTGCAGTACCTCCACCCGCAAGCGTTCTAAATCACCCGAAAACTCCATGCCCCCCGTCATTGTAATCGAGTCCTGATCTCGCGCCTGCACCACACCCTCAAGTTGTAGCCTGCCCATATATCGCCCAGCTTCCCAACGAAAATCAACGCCTGTCAGCGCTCCGCCTTGCCATTGCATGGCCACCGCAGAGGGAAACCATTCAGGATCGATCGCAAACCGCTCCGACTGAAGTGCTGCCCGCACCGGCAACCGCTCCCCCTCCGAAAACGAAACCAAGCCCACGGCTCGCTCCCCCGCGCGACGAAATTCAAAACTCACATCCAACTCTTCCGGACGAGGCTCCAGTGATAAGTCCAACTCTAGTCCCGCAGCGGGAGCCGTCACCAGTGCCGTCCAGTCCGCGTTCGGCTCCAACGCAGCCCGCAGCTCCACCTGATCCAGCAAGTCTGGCAAGCGCACCGACTCAACGACCGCGGCCAGTTGCCAATCACTCAACGTCAACCTAGGCAGCTCGAATATCGCGGCTCCATCCGACGCGTGGACCTGTAAATCATTCAACTTCAGCGGAGGCAGCCATTGCCCATAGGTCCGCAAGGCCTCACGCGCTTGCCGCACCGCGGAAACCACATCCACCGGCTCCGACTCGGCCGGCTCCGCGGATGAGCCCTCGCTCAACTCAACCCGCAAAGTATCCACCTCCAACAAAGAGGCAGACGAAAAATCTCCGCCCAAGCGTTCCCACAAATATTGCTGCAGCGAAGGCACCTCCAAGCGCCCCAGCGAGCAGCGAAACGAATCCCTAGCATAGCCCAGCTCCGTAAATAACAGCCGCCCCGACTCCAAACGCTGCACCGAGCGCACCTCCACATCCCCCCAACGCAGCAAGGTGGGCATAGCGCGAGGGAGCCACCAAATACTGGTGACCCATAAAGCGCAGAGACCAACCAAACCATAAACCAACAGCCGAACCAGTATGCGTATGTAGCGAAATTTCCTCACAAAGACCCAAAGACTAAACAGAGCGCATAATAGCTCAACTTGTTTCACCGGATTTTAAGTTCGGTCAAATTAACTCAATGCCTAAAAAAACGACATCCACCCACACACTAAGCTTGTGAACACAACACATCCCGCGCTAGCATTTGCCTCATGAGTTCGACCTACCGAGGACGCATTGCACCCACACCGACTGGCTATCTGCACTTGGGCCATGCACGCACCTTTTGGATCGCAATGGAACGCGCCAGAGAAGCCCGCGGTCAACTCATCTTCCGCGATGAGAATCTGGATCCACAACGCTGCAAACCAGAATTCTCCCAAGGAGCCATCGCAGACCTGCGCTGGTTTGGCTGCGACTGGGACGAAGGCCCCGATGTGGGCGGCCCCACCGGCCCCTACCGCCAGAGCGAGCGTCACGCATTGTTCCTGCAAGCATGGGCGCGCTTAAAAGACGCCGGCTACATTTACCCCTGCGATAAATCACGCAAAGATGTCGCCCGCGCCGCACAAGCCCCCCACCCCGAAGAAGAGGCCAGCGAGCCCATCTACCCCGAAAGCTGGCGCCCACCACTCGGCACCGGTCAGGCGGCCGACAGCCCCGGCGACACCAATTGGCGCTTTCGCGTGCCCGACGAACGATGCATCGAGTTCGACGATGGTCGCCTAGGCCCCTGCGCCTTTACCTGCTTGCGCGACTTCGGCGACTTCCTCGTCTGGCGAAAAGACGGCGTGCCCGCCTATGAGCTCGCAGTGGTGGTCGACGATGCCGCCATGCAAATCAGCGAAGTCGTGCGTGGCGAAGACCTACTCATCTCCACCGCCCGACAGCTGCTGCTCTACCAGGCCCTCGGCCTAAAAGCCCCCGAGTTCTACCACACTCCCCTGCTCTGCGATACCACCGGACAAAGACTCGCCAAGCGCAACCGCTCCCTCACACTGCGCGAATTAAAAGCCGCCGGACATCAACCCGCAAACCTGCGCACCTCCGATGACTGGTGGTCGGGACTCGAAGACTCCATCTGAATATGCAAGAAGAACTGCAACAACTCGAAGAGCTTAAAAACAAACTGATCCTCTACTTTGTAGAAAACGGCATGCGCCTATTCATGGCCGTGCTGATTCTCATCCTAGGCATTTGGATAGGGAAACGCGTCGCCAATCTCATCCTTAAAATCTGCGAAAAGAAAGAGCTCGACCCCACACTCGCGCGCTTCTTCGCGGGCGCCACAAAAGTCATCATCATCTCCTTCGCGCTGATCATGGCACTCAGCAAGGCAAACATTGAAATCACCCCCCTGATCGCCCTCATCGGTGCCAGCGCCTTCGGTTTAAGCCTAGCAGTCCAAGGCCCCATTTCCAACTACGGCGCCGGCGTCGTGCTGATTATCACCCGCCCCTTTGTCGTTGGCGACACACTCACACTCAATGGACTCTGCGGCATCGTCGATAGCGTCAACCTCGGCAACACCCAGTTAATCAACGAAGACGAAGAACGCATCACCATACCCAACCGCAAGGTATTAGGCGAAATTTTCACCAACTCCTACGAGTTCAAAGTAGTCGAAGCCGTCGTGGGCATTGATTATAGCGCCGATCCCGAACAAGCGATCCAATGCATCGCCACAGCCGTCAAAAAAATCGAAGGCATCGCGCCCGAGCGCGAGCCCGACGTCGGGATCGAAGACTTCGGCGACTCCGCGATCAACATCGGCTACCGCGTCTGGGTGCCCACCCAAACCTACCACCAAACCCGCTACCAAATCAACCTAGCCGTCTTCCGTGCATTAAAAGATGCAAAGATCAACATCCCCTTCCCACAGCGCGATGTTCACCTGATCCCCTCAGAGCCCAAGGAGGGTTAAAGCGGGACCAGCAGTTAGGTAGGACGGTCCGGACACAACCGTCGTCCCGATACAGGCGCATCTGCCTATAATAACGATTCATACCGCTCAGGTGCGCTGTTTTGAACCATGAAAGTCGACATGATGCCTCTTTTGTACTTGTCTTGAAAGATGCCTACTTCTCTGAAACAACAATCCCAAGCTACAGCCTATCTGACGCACAAATATTCGACAATGCAAACGCAACTCCGAATGGAAGTATACAATCAGACGCAAGTAAATTTGCCACCTTCTTAGATGCTCGCGTGCCTCTTCCTAGGATCATCGATATAGAAAGAAGATAAAATGAAACTGCCCATTTACCAAATTGACGCATTCGCCCCAAGAACCTTTCAGGGGAATCCAGCAGCTGTATGCCCTTTAGAGGCCTGGCTACCGGATGAAATACTGCAAGCGATTGCGGAAGAGAATAATTTGGCTGAAACAGCATTCTATGTTGAAAAAGAGAGCGCTTATGAGCTTCGCTGGTTCACACCGACGAAGGAGGTGGATCTCTGCGGACATGCGACACTCGCGGCAGCTCATGTCATATTCGAAAATAACGGTCTAAATAGGAATGAAATCACTTTTCACTCAAAGAGTGGCCTACTTGGCGTGACTAAATGCGGTGAGCTTCTAGAACTCGATTTCCCGATTCAAGCAGGAGTTCCCTGTGAACCCCCAGCTGCATTAATCGAAGGCTTGGGAAAAGTGCCTTCTCAGTGCTTCAAAGGGATGGATTACATGGCGGTTTACAAAGATGAAGCGACGATTCGTTCCCTGTCTCCTGATTTCACAAAACTACGCGAATTAAACCTACGCGGAGTGATCGTCACTGCCCCGGGAAAATCTTCTGACTTTGTGAGTCGCTTTTTCGCACCCAATTTTGGAATCAACGAAGATCCAGTCACAGGCTCGGCCCACTGCGCCATGACGCCCTACTGGGCTGACAGATTAGGAAAATCAGATATGATGGCAACACAGCTCTCAAGGAGGACTGGCCAACTTCGATGCAGGCTCAGCAAGGACAGGGTACTGATCGCCGGAAAAACAATAGCTTATCTGAAAGGTGACATAGAACTGAATCGCGATTGAGACTAAGTCCACATGCCACACATCCTCAGCGCCCAAGTGGCGCCCCAGCGCTCAGCTCCGACGCGCCAGTCATTGATACTATCACAATGATAGAAAATGCACCAAGTTTATCACCATCGATAACCACGGGCGCGAGCCGCCATTCGGAAGACATTCGATGGTAATCAGGGAGGGATTTGTTCCAAGCGAAGCGACAAGACCGAACGCGCAACGGATCGAACCACCCATAGGGTAAAAAGCACTTCCTATTGAGCGGAGCGAATGGTACTCAGGGAGGGATTTGAACCCTCACGCCCTTGCGGGCACCACGACCTGAACGTGGCGTGTCTGCCGTTCCACCACCTGAGCATCTTTCGAGGGTTCGTATTTCGTTGATTAAATGAAGGCTGTCAATGATTTCAGCTCGAAAATTACTGGAAGATTACGGGAACAATGTCACTGCATCTCAAAAACGAGCGCGGTGGTATTATCTTTGCCGTCTGTTTGAACAGCCTCAGACACCAGACGCTGAGCCACGTCTGCCGGCGCATTT
The DNA here is from genome assembly GCF_031127905.1 of Thalassobacterium sedimentorum. Taxonomy (GTDB): domain Bacteria; phylum Verrucomicrobiota; class Verrucomicrobiia; order Opitutales; family Coraliomargaritaceae; genus Thalassobacterium; species Thalassobacterium sedimentorum. Next base: position 40,459 of record NZ_JARXIC010000003.1, read on the forward strand.
TTGGGCGGGTTACGAATTAAACGTTTCATTCCGCTATCCCAGAGCCCCTCAACTAGCCCATCTGAACAGATAAGAAAAGCATCCCCGGCATCATAACCCACCGCCCCAAACTGCGGGCTCAAATTCTGATTCTTCCCCCCCAGCACCTGCTGCAGGGCGTTACGCCCAGGGTGGCTTCGCGCCTGTAATTCCCTCAATTTTCCTTGGCGCTGCTGCCAACCAACATGCGTATGGTCATGACTAACCTGCTGAATGCCTCCCGACGCGGGCAAATGATAGATACGACTATCGCCGACATGGCCAAAGTACACCCACCCCGGACGCACCCAACAGAGACTCAATGTCGCTCCCATGCCGCGCAATTCTTCGTAGCAAAAGCCCATATGTGTGAGCTCTCGGTGAATCTGGTCAAACAGCTCGCCGAGCACGTCTTGAAAACCAACGTCGATTCCGCCAGCCGCCGTACGAAAGGCTTGTGGCAGCAGGTTAGTGATTTTATCCACGGCAATCTGGCTAGCAAACTCTCCAGCGTTGGCGCCTCCCATGCCATCACTGACCGCGAAAATATAGTCATTTTCGATCAACTCCGCATCGCCAAATTTGCCAAGTCGCCGCACTCCTTCACCATTAATTGCTAAGGCTAAAAAGGCGTCTTCGTTGTTTTTGCGATAACGCCCAACATCAGTCAACCCTGACCAACGTATCGCGCTCGCCTCTTGATACGCCTGCTCACTCATCGCCCATTTGCTCCGTTCCACGATTCCACTGACTCCGATCAGCGACCGACTCCATTTTAGGTGATGGCGGATACCCGGGAACCAAAATCGTCGCAAACTCGAAATCAATCACACAAAATCGGCCTAATTGCGCGCTATAAGTGATGTTACGAACCTCGGCATCATCGTGTCGCACGCCATACTGCTCCAATTCGTGAAAAACCTGCTGCTTCTTTCTATCACTGATGCGATCCACGCGCGCCCCACAGTTAGAGGTCACTAAATACAGTTTGGCGTCATCCTTTTCGACGATTTTAGGCACGAAAGTACAACCGTGCTGATCCAAGAACTGCAATACCCTCACCTCATTCTCATAACGCTCGCGAGCTTGCGGTCCTTTAAAGGTTTTATGCACTCGCCCATCATAACCGATATGAACGACCGCTCTGGCTGTATTTTTGGCTTCTTCCATTATTAAAAAAAATTTCAGGGTTTCTCTTGTGCAATGGCAAGATTTCAACAGAAATCTTGCAAGGTTCTATTCATAGAGCGTAAAAAATAAAACACGCGGAGGCAATGGCACGCATTCTGCTAAAATATAATTTCCGCAGGTGGCGCATTTTCTACCACCCGCTGAAACTCAACAGTCAATCAACAACCTGACATAACACAGTAATAGCTATGGCTAAAATCAAACTCGAATACCTCTGGCTGGATGGTTACACACCAGTTCCTAATCTCCGCGGCAAGACCTGCGTCAAAGAAGGCGACGTAGACACTTGGTCACTCGAAGACTGCCCACTTTGGGGCTTCGATGGCAGCTCCACGCAGCAAGCCGAAGGTAGCAGCTCTGACTGCATCCTCAAGCCTGTCGGCCTCTACCCCGACAGCACACGTAAAAATGCATTTTTGGTAATGTGTGAAGTTCTGCTTCCAGACGGCACTCCACACCCATCCAACGCCCGCGCAACGATCCAAGAAGACCAAGGTCTTTGGGTCGGCCTCGAGCAAGAATATTTCCTAATCCAGGACGGTCGCGCATTGGGCTGGCCAGAAAATGGCTTCCCTGCTCCTCAGGGCGACTACTACTGTGGCGCAGGTTACTCTTCTGTGGGTGACATCGCTCGCAGCATCGTTGAGGAACACCTCGACCTCTGCCTCGATGCAGGCATCAACCATGAAGGTATCAACGCTGAAGTGGCTAAAGGCCAATGGGAATTTCAGATTTTCGGCAAGGGCGCCTACAAGGCTTGTGACCAAGTTTGGGTCGCTCGCTACATCCTACAGCGCCTCTGCGAAAAGTATGGTGTCGACGTAGAATACCACTGCAAGCCTTACACAGGCGACTGGAATGGCTCTGGTATGCACTGCAATTTCTCCACAGAATATATGCGTGAAACTGGCGGCAAGGAGTATTTCCTCAAGCTGATGGACAAGTTCGAAGAGTATAAGGACGAGCACATCGCTGCTTACGGTCCCGACAACCACATGCGCCTCACAGGTCTCCACGAAACCCAATCAATCGACAAGTTCTCTTGGGGCGTTGCCGACCGTGGTGCTTCGATCCGCGTGCCACACAGCTTCGTCAAAGACGACGCTTACAAGGGCTACCTCGAAGACCGCCGTCCAAACTCGCAAGGTGACCCTTACCAAATCGTCTCCCGCGTCTCCAAAACAGTCGCTGAAGTCGAAGCTGAATACAAATAAGGCGTTTACACCTCTGGTAGGCCCTATGCAGCTGAAAAGCGAGACTGGGAACAGAGTTTTAAAAGCCCAAATCATTATCATCAACGCCACTCCTCTGGAGTGGCGTTTTTTTGGCTTCCGCTCGCTGGCCAGCCTGAGCATAACGCGAAACTGCAGCCCGACGCGCACCCCAAAGCCTCTTTTAAGTGACGCAAGGCATTCCTTCAGATTAAGAATAGCGAAGCAAAACGATTAGAAAAACCATACACTTCATTACCTGTGCTTATAAAAAAAGGCTCGAAAGCATCGGTAAAACTAGAATATACGCTTAGGCAAAAACATAAAATCCATGTAAAAAGGACTCGAAACGTAACACTCTCCCGATCCCTACAATGCTCACCCCCTTACCTGCAAATCTCGAGATCCTACATGATCGTGACGCGCTCATCATTCGACGAAAGTGGTTTTCAGTATTCGCCTTCTTTCTCGCATTGTTCACCCTAATCTGGAACGGCTTCATGGTAGTATGGATGACGATTGCGCTCAAAAATGGTGCCTGGCCCATGGCTGCCTTCGGCTCGATCCATGCGATGGTGGGCATCTTTCTCGCCTATTTCTGCGTCGCGAGCTTTGTCAACAAAACCGACATCAGCATCGACCCCAACTACCTAAAGGTCCGACACTACCCATTACCTTGGCGCGGCGCAAAGAAGCTGCGTGTTCATGAGATTCAGCAGCTCTATTGCAAAGAGCACATCCACCGTAGCAAAAATGGCATGAATATCAGCTACCACTTACTTGCGATCACCAATAACCGGCGGGAGCAGAAATTACTAAGTGGACTTCAGGAGGCCAGCCAAGCGCAATTCATCGAGCGCGAAATTGAAAATATCCTAGGCCTCAAGGACATTCCCGTCGCTGGTGAACATCGTAAATAATCCACTCGATCCAACAAGATGACAGCATTCGAAAGCAGAGCCTGGCTCCTCGAGGGGGCGAGGAAAAGTATCCCCGGCATGCTCCATTGGGACGGAGATGCCCTGACTTTTGTCGCCTGTGGGCCGGGTAAGTTTAGTGAACACGACATCCAGATGCTGGCGGATCGCTTCGCCATGCCGGACGGAACATGCGCCGCGATTCTAAAAGAACAGCCGAGCCCCCTGCTACGCGCCAGCAAGGGCGAGATCAGCGGCTACAAAATGCCCTGGTATTATTTCAAGGGCGGCATTCACATCACTCTCCGCAATCAAAGCTACAAGTTTTCCTTCATCCGTCCGCAAAACACGGTCGAGCCAAGCTATTATTTAGAAGATCAATACCGCTGGGCAGGAGGCGCAGGTCAGGAAGACGTCGATGTGCTCGGCGGCAAAGCAGCAGGTGCACAATGGAAGCAATTGCTGGAGAAGATTCTGGCATGACTACGTAAGCCCGCGAAGGAAAATCGCCCTGTGGCATTTCAATTTTAATATGTTTAGACGATCTCAATTTCTATTAGCTATCTGCACGCTGATTTTGTGCAGCCTACATGGTCAGGCACAAGAGCCCGCGACTGAAGGCACACGCTACGCCACCGGCATGGTCTTCAATGAGCAGACCTATCGCAGCATCCCGTATAAGGCGCCCGTCACAGAGGAGACGTATGCCAATTTACCGCCCTCGGTTTCCTTGGAAAAATACTGCCCGACTCCTGGCAATCAGGGGCCGCACGGCACCTGCACCGCCTTTGCCTCCGCATACCATATGCGCACCATGCTCTACGCGATTGAGCACGGCTTAACCTCAAAGGCACAGATCAACGCCAACATCTTTTCGCCCTCCTTTATTTATGAGCAGATCCGGCTCGTCACACCGGATCCCAATTGTAAGGAAGGCACCGACATCGCGCAGGCACTCCAGCTCATGCTTACCGTCGGGGCCGCCAAAATTAAGGACGTCCCCTACCAGTGCTCGATCGGCATCGATTCGAACGACATGCTGAAAGCCACCGAATTTCCCTTGGTGGACTACCAAGTGCTCTTCTACGTGAATAACAAACCAGACAATGAATTCAAAGTGCGCTCGATCAAGAAAGCACTCTCTGAAGGGTCTCCAGTATTGATCGGTTTCACGGTCTATCCCTCCTTCCATCGACGTGGCCACAGCGTCTGGACACGTCAACCCGGCGACCTCGAAGCCTCCGACAGTCACGGGGCGCACGCCATGGCCATCGTCGGCTACGACGACAACAAGCACGGTGGCGCCTTTCGCATCATCAACAGTTGGGGCACTGGCTGGGGCGATGGCGGCTATATCTGGGTGCCCTATGAACATTTTGCGCCTGCCTGCTTTGCGGCCATTCAGGCCTATGGTAAGCAACCCAAAGCACAGCCGTATCAGAAGAATACCATTCGCCCGCCCGAAATCCCGCTCTTGCTAGCAGGCAGTGTCGCCTTTCAAGAACGCGACGGCACCCCGATGCCCGCGATTAAAATCGTCGAAGACGGCAAGTCGGCTTCGGGCAATCGCTACCAAGGCTATCGTCTGGCACGCGCCTATCAATCCGGCACGCGCTTCCGCTTCTTTGTGACGACCAATTCACGCGCCTACCTGTATGCATTCGCCACCGATCTGACTGGTAAAATCACTAAAATCCTACCCTTCGACGACAACATGTCGCCGATGATCGGGCGAGACAGCACCATCGCCTTTCCCTCCGAGCGGAAAGTCATCCGTATGGATAACGAACCCGGCACCGACTATCTACTCATGCTTTATTCTGACGAACCGCTCAATGTGCCCTCTCTAATCGAATCCATAGAATCCAAAACGGGCACCTTGTCAGTCAAAGTAAACCAAGCCCTGGGCCCCCGGCTAATTGACCAAAAATACATTAAATACGATTCCGACGGCATTGGCTTCGCCGTGCAGGAAAACACCCGCGGCCATGTCGTCCCGCTCATGGTCGAGATCCTGCATAACTAAACCGAAACACACGCCATGGCTTTAATAACCAGCCCAGAGCTTACTCCAATGTGAAGCTCGAAATATGCCTTCCGCCCACAGCTGCAACCCGACTAACGACTACCATCTATGCGCTTCCTACCTTATTTCTTTTTACTGCTAGGAGTCTCCCTTGCCAACGCCTGGCAGACTGAACCATCCTTGAGGCCTACAAAAAGTCCAGACGATCAAATACTCATCGATACAAGCTCAGACCAGATAAGTCTTTTTGAACGAGAGACTTTAGAGCGCAAATTCGTCATCGAAGGCAGCTTCAATCCACGTTTATTTTCACCCGATGGGCGCATACTAATCTATTCCAACCCGAAACTGGGCCTATTTTCCCTCAATCTGGAAACTGGCCAAACTCGCAATCTAAGCAACACTCCCTACATCACTGCGATCGCCATCTCAGAAGATGGCAGCCAACTGATCAGCACCTCAGCATGGCCTGACACATACGCGAGTGAGTCGATCCAAGTGCATCGTATCGCGACGGATGGTCAAAGCCCACCCGAGTTGCTGTCGGAAATAAAGCCAGACACACTCAAATGGTATGATCAGAGAGCGTTTCTAATTTCTAAAAATGCGGATAAAGCGATCCTTGTGGCGCAAGAATATGGTCCAACCAATGATATATACGATCCAAAGGAATACGGTGATTATGTCTTCACGGAGATTTCTCTGATCGATGGTTCCAGCCAGCGCTTGTCGTCCTTGAGCAAGGATAAAGACTTAGGCTATTTCACGGGAGGCCGATGGGTAGACGAGACACGCACCACACTCGAAGAAACAGGCGGCTACTACTTATTGCTCGATCCATACGCGGGCAAAATAATACGCAGAATCGATCTCCCTAATGTCAGTTTTCTCTTTCACACGGAGGGGCAAATCCTGGCACGACGCACGGTTGAAGAAGAGGGCTCCGAAAAATATTTCCATGACTATTTGCAAAGCGGCAGCTTGAAAACCATCCGCAACGTCGAAGTCCAAAAAGACGACCGCGGCCATTGGCCATCTCCTGAGGAGTCCGCCGAGCCTCCAATCGATTTCCCCCAAGCCCCCCAGGCTTTTACTTACGACAACCTCGCCTTTCACCCAAGCAAGCCTGAGTTTTTCGCAATGGATATAGACGAAAACGTCTATTTTTACCGCGCCACACGCTCCGGCCTTCAATTTCAAGCACGGGGCCAGCAGGCCTTCTGGGCTCAGCACAGCCCCGACGGAGAACAAGTCTTTTTCGAACGGCTCTACGACGCTCCGACCGAGCAAGTTGCCACTGCAAAATTCCCATCAAATGAGGGCATCACCTATCAGGAACCGCCTCTTAAAAATGCGGACCCCGTCTACGCCTCGCCACCGCTCGTCTCCCCAAGTGGGAAATGGCTCATCAAGATCAATAATCGGGCCGCGACACTGCACAAGTTTGGCGAGCCCCCAATCGTCAGCACTTTGAGCAGTCACAATGGGAATTATAATGCCCCTCAACAAGAGTATCGTTTTGCATCCGACGAGAAGGCGCTCTACCGCATAATATACAATTACTCATGGGAGGGGGATAGCCTCGTAGGCTTGCCATTCCTCGAGGCTCTCGCCTTCGATCCGAGCGACAATTATCCGGCAGAAAAATGGTCCATTGAGTTACCGGAAAGAACACCGGTCTGGCTCGACCCGGTAGTCGGACCTTCAGTCCGGATGCTCGATATAAGCTCTGGCAAGCGACTCTCTTTTGACTCTCAAACGGGCGCACTCACGTCGACTTCCGTAACAGGATTCGACCCCGACCTATTTTTAACTAGCATCACGGACACCGAGTTCAGCCCATCGGGCGAGCAACTGTTTCTCGCATGCGGAAAAAACTTAATCACAGTCTCTCAAGATGAGCAGGGAGCTCACTTAAAAGCCCAAAGCCTCGCCAGCGAAATACAATCACTCCACCGCTATGGCGATCAACGGCACCTCGTTGCCCAACTCAGCACCGGCCCTCTGGTATTCCTCGACATGGATAGACCGGATTTACCGATCACCTTAACACTCAAGATTTATGGAAGTGAAAGCGGAGCGTTTCTAGCCTATACTCCAAATGGACAATTCGATGCCACCAGCTCCATCATGGATAGTGGCTTCCTAGTTCAAGGCACTCGCCCCATCCCACTAAACACGATAGCCGCACGCAGTCATGAGCCGGGACTAATGGCCAAAACCCTTGGCGAAAATGCTGTCGCGGCCGACGAATCCCTACAGGAATACATACAGCCCCCCTCCATTACCGCAAAGGACTATTGGGAATCGGCCATGAGTCGAAAAATAATATTCCACTCTGTCAGCCAGCAATATGGACTCGACGAAGTCACCCTTTACCAGAATGGCAAACTGATCGACAGCATCTCCGGCGAGGAGAAATCCGAACTGAGAGGCGAATTCAAAGTCGATCTGCTTCTCGAAGAGAATCGCTTCGAACTCGTCGCCATCAACACAGAAGGAGTCAGTCGCCGGTCCGAGCTCATCGTAGTCAACCCACCAGAAGCTCTGATAGAGGAAGCACGCGCCGCCCAGCGGCCGGCAGAGTTACACATCCTCGCAGTCGGCGTCGACCAGTATCGCAACTCCGAATACAACCTCAATTATGCAGAAGCCGATGCGAGCGCCATCCTCGATAAAATCGAAACGGCCAACCGCGATCTTTTTGCCAAGATCCATCAACATCATCTTAAAAGTTCAGCGGCGACTCGTAGCGGCATTCTCCAAGCCTTCGAAACCGTGCGAGCGACTGCGCTGCCCCATGACGTCTTCGTCTTCTATTTTGCCGGGCACGGTGTCATGTCGAAAGAGAATAACCAGTTCTACCTCGTCCCTCACGACGTGACACGAATCTATGGCGACAGTCAGAGCCTCACGGAGAACGGGATCTCTGCGGACCAGCTTCGGAATATTTCAGCCTCGATTAAAGCGCAGAAGCAGCTCTTCGTCCTCGATGCCTGTAACTCCGGCGGTGCTCTCCAGGCTTTCACCCAACGTGGAGCCAGTCAGGAAAAAGCGGTCGCGCAACTGGCCCGAGCCACAGGCACCCACTGGATTACGGCATCAGCAGATGATCAGTTTGCCACAGAATTTGCCGACCTCGGCCATGGCGCTTTCACCTACACCCTCCTCAAAGCAATCGATGGCGAAGCGGATTCGGGCGACCGGCGCGTGACTGTAAACGAGCTCAAGGCCTACCTGGAGTCAGAATTGCCCGAAATTACAAAGAAGCACAAAGGTTCACCACAATATCCTGCCAGCTACGGCTCCGGTCAGGACTTCCCCATCGCTCTACTACCTTAATTTAACCGACAAATGAACAAAACTTTAAAGTTATGGATCAGTTCACTGCTCATTGGATCCTGCGTATTTGCTCAATACGAAGATCTCTTCAATAACCCTGAATTGATCGAGAAGTCAGAATTTTCAGAGAAACCGAAAGCTGACGCGCCAGCTCCTGAAGTGGTCGAAGCGCAACCGCTCCTTCATCTACTCAGCCCCTCACCGCACCGTGAGCCACTAAGCGGCATCGATGTATCGCCCGACGGGCGCTATGCCCTCACCTACTCCAATCAAGTGCTCAAAATCTGGGATATAGAGCATCGCGCCGCCATCGCAGACTACACGCTGGATAGTGAGAAGCTGCGCATACAATATGCCCGGTTCCGAAGTGATTCCAAGGAAGTCTGGCTGATGACAACTGGTCAAAGATTGGAGGCTTACGGCTTTGATTTTAAAAAGAGAACCGCGGTGATTTCAATGTATGGTTTTCCACAGACCTCCATGGTCATGAGTCATGACCGAACCGCATTAATCGGCGCCAGTTATTATAACAAAAAAAACAGACTGAATATCGAACGTCTCGATTTAAACACGAAAGAACGGACAAAACTAGTCGACGCCCTGATCTTGACTGACTACGGGGTGCCCTTGACCGAGGATCTGAAAATGACTGACTTCACGGTCGACCAAGCGGGTGAATTCGCGACCGTTCGCTTCAAGGCTCAAGTGCCGACACTACTACTCAACCTGAAAACCAAGGAAGTAGCGGCAACGATACCTTGGGATAAGGGAGTCATCGGCTTCCTACCGGATGGTCGATTATTAGCGCATACTTTTGATGGCCAACAAAACAAATATAGTCACTTCAATCCAGTCACCTTCGAAGTTAAGCAGCTCTTTACCCATCCATCTTCGACTGCTATCAGCCCCGTATTACCAGAACGCTTGGATGATCCAATAATTATAAGAGAAGGTGCGGATTCCCTTATCTTTTATGACCTGGAAAGTAATCAAAAGACCGACAATCTAGCAATTGCAGGACGTATTGCTGATGCTCTGACAACAATCCGCGTCCAAGGGCAGAAACGCTACCTCATCGCTCAGCATTCAACAAATAAAAACCAAAATTCAACCGCTTTAACCTACCTCACGACAATCAACAGCGCCAATCAAAGCTATGGCTCCGATTGGCAAATCAGCACCTTCCAGCCAAAGGATCTCACGGCGAGTTTGACCGACTTCCGCTTCCTCATGCACAACGGGAGGAGCCTCCGGGAAATCACCCTCACCGAGTCAGGCCTGCCGACAAAAGAGTTGAATATCGAAGGTATTCACCCTGCGACTACGATTTCCTACTTCGATCAGTCATCCAATCAGTGGCTTTTGTTGGGCAAGAATACCTCGGCTATTTATAAAGCCGATGAAACGACCGGAGTGTATACGGATAAAAAAGTGATTCAGGGCGGCAGTCGTGACTCAGCCAAGACTTATCACTTCGACCTCTCAAGAGATGGCCGGATGCTGGCGCGCTATCACCAGTTAGCAGTCACCGTCACGGATCTAAACTCAAATCGAGTAGTGCGTGAGATCAAAGTGCCTTCCAGTTACGCAATCAGCGACGATGTATACCAGCGCGTAGCACTTTCGCCTGATGGCAGTCACGTCGCTTTTGCTTACTCAATGAATAGCGAAGCAGGAACCATCGATACCGTAGCATGCTATAATGTTGCCAGTGGTAAGCTGGAGTGGACTCAAACCGCAGACAAGGCCTACGAGCGCATCGACAGCCTCAGTTTCAGCCCCGACGGACGTTTTTTATACCTATACGGGCCATCAAACAAAGCGAGTGGGACAAACTCATTGAGTGCGCGCTTTGTGAGCACAGGTGAACTAAACCAAGCCTATAGTTGGTGGGGTAACTCTCAAATCGTTTACAACGCCTCCTCGACCCTCGCTGCCTATTTCACGAGTAATCAGGTCCATGTGATGGCGCTCCCTTCAGGAAAGATAGTGGGCTCGGCACCTCTGGAATTAAGACCGGAAAAACTAAGTTTTATCGGATCAGATAATTTCTTAATCGCTCAATCTGCGACCGATGAAACCATCCGCTTAATCGACATTCGAGAGAACGAAGTCGTGGCAGAGATGAAGCTGTTTGAAGATCCCAACAAGTGGTTGGCAGTGCACCCGCAAACAGGCCTCTTCGCCTCAGATACATCCGTGCAGCAAGAACTCAAATTTATACAAGGCGAGGCGATCACCCCACTCGCGTCTTACTTTGATGAACTGTATCGACCACGCCTACTGGGATCATTAGTCAAAGGTCTCTCCCCAAAGCCACGCATCGCGATTACCGATTTAAAATATGCGCCCAAGTTAACGCTAAAAATCGATGGTCCCTCGACACGCGGCCTTTCAGTCGAAGATGAGTTTGAAACGTTCGAATTACCCAGCTCAAAGGTCACACTTTCTTTGCATGCCACCTGTATTGGTTCACCGGTTACAGACTTACGCATTTACCAGAATGGGAAACTCGTCTCCGGCGCAACCCGCGGGCTCTTCGTAGAAGATGACGATACCTACGTTGAAGAAGAAAACTTCACAAAATCTCTAACACAAACATTTGAATTAACACCGGGCAAAAACCGCTTCCGAGCGATCGCGATCAATGAACAAGGCTCCGAATCGATTCCCGATGAAGTAATTGTTTACGCAAAGGATTCCGGACAAGAAGTTGAGCAAGGTGGCATTGCACTACACCTATTAGTTATCGGCATCAATCAGTATCAAAATTCGAAATACAACTTAAACTACGCACTCAATGATGCCCAATCCGTGCAAGCGGTGCTTGAATCATCGTATAGTGGACTCTTTTCCCGCAAGAACCTCTACACCCTCTTTGACAGTGATGCAACGCGTGAAAACATAGTAGCCACCCTCGAAGCGATCAAAGCCGAAGCAGAGCCGCGAGACGCTTTTATCTTCTACTATGCCGGACACGGAGTCGTTTCGACCGATGAGAACCCGGAGTTCTTCCTCGCGCCTCATGAAATTCGCCAACTATACGGCGAGCGCCGTATGCTACAGGACATAGCTGTATCCAGTCAGGACTTACTCACCTACTCCCGCGACATCGCCGCACAAAAGCAACTCTTCATCCTCGACGCCTGTCAATCTGCCGGAGCTCTCAAAACCGTCGCCGTGCGCGGAGCTTCCGAAGAAAAAGCCATCGCACAGCTCGCCCGCAGCACGGGCACTCACTGGTTGACTGCCACGGGGAGCGATCAGTTTGCCACCGAGTTCGACAAGCTCGGGCACGGAGCGTTCACCTACACACTCCTCGAGGGTCTCAAAGGAGCGGCCGATAGCGGCGACGGCATCGTCAGCGTCAACGAGCTAAAAGCTTACATCGAAGCCCGAGTCCCGGAAGTGACTGCCGAGCACAAAGGCGAAGCCCAATACCCGGCTAGCTACGGCTATGGTCAGGACTTCCCGATTGTCATACCATAAAAGGAGGCCACGGCTCATCCTTATATAACCTCACTGGTGCGGCGAACACTCAAGACGCGGATTCGGCGCAAGCCTCCGGGCGTCGGCCATTCTATATCGTCACCTTCTTCATAACCAAGCAAGCCCGCGCCAATCGGCGTAAGCACCGAAAGTCGCCCTTGATCGAAGTCCGCCTGCGAGGGCAAAGTCAAGGTATAGGCCTCACGTTCACCCGTTTCCAGGTCTTCAATCTCCACCTGACTATTGAGCCCGATCGCTTCGTCAGGAACCTCATCCGCTTCCAAGACAATGGCTCGCGTTAATTCCGCTCGCAAGCGAAAGACAGTGTCGACCTTTGCGCTCAGTCCGCGCAAGAGGTGAGATAAGACACGATGATCTTCTTTAGAAAGATAAATGTTATTTTTGCTCATAATTGAATCAGTTTCTAATGGTTATATAATTGTTTACTTGGACACGCGCTCTAAAGCGCTTTCGAGACGCCACAGGTGCTCATCACTCAGCTCCAACTGAGTCGCTGAAACAGAGGTATGCACATGCCCCGAATGATTACATCCGATAATTACTGAAGTCACATTTGGATGACGTAGCACCCATGCCAGTGCAACCTGTGCGGGTGTCGCGTTCAACTCTTGCCCAACACTCTCGAGCGCGGCGACCACAGAGAAGCCACGCGCATCCGCATAGCGTTCCGCCAACTTTTGTGCACGCGCGGACACATGTAAGCCTTTACTGCGTCCGTACTTACCAGTCAAGAAGCCACCAGCTAGTGGCGACTCCGCGAGTATGCCAACCCGATACTCACGAGCGAGCGCGCTGACATCGGTATAAAAATTGCCTTGGTCCAACAAAGAGAACTTCTGCTGCAGCGATTCGAAGCGACAGCCACGCAAACGATCAGCACGGCTCAAAGTTTCCATAAATCGCCAAGCAGGGAAGCCTGCCGTCCCCGCATAGCGTATTTTACCGGCACGCGTCAGGTTTTCCAAGCCAGTCAATAATTCATCAATGGGACGAACCGCTCCCTTATTAGGCAAAAAGCAATCTCCCCACTCACAAACTAACAAGTCGAGATGAGACACGCCGAGACGACGCAAGGAAGCCTCGCACTGTTCGCGAACTAATCGATCCAAGGACTGTCCCGGTGACTGCAACTGTCCCGAAAACACCATCCGAGTCGACAGCACACAGTGCTGTCGCACACTCGGACGCTGACGCAACCAGGCTCCCAGCGTCTGCTCCGAATGTGTCACTAAGTTTTGAGTCGATGCGACCGTAGAGGTCTGAATAAAATTACCTCCGAGCTCACGATACGTGTCCAGTAAGTTAAAAGATGATGCGGCATCATTAAGCCACCCGAATTGCAAAGCTCCAAGACAGAGCTCGGACACCGACATACCGGTACGACCGAATTTTCTTTGATTCATAAGATGAAAGGGCTAAAAAGTTAACGCCGCAATGAATTGACAAGTAACAAGACTACTGCGACAAACGTAGGAACGAATAGACATGCTACAATTCCCAATCAACGAAGCGCAACACGGCACTTCGCACTCATATTTGTTCTAAGCTCCCCGACCTTGGCTGTTAGATGAGACTTAAGAAATCAAATTCGCTCACACACACGCAGCAACAAGGCCGGGCAAACCTGGAAAGATACCAGGCGCTCCTTGTCCCTTCTTAAATAACTGCTGTCGCATGTGCTTCATCAATACACCATGATCGTGTAATAATATTTTTTGTCAAGCACCTCAGCTTACATTTGCTACGCTTTTCGATGACTGCCCTTGACTCTGACACCGTTTCAGACAAATACTACTGATAGATGAAAACGGAAATCACATCCATCAAACTGGTTCGTGGAACGAACCCATTGATCTTCCTGAATTAAAGGCGGGGTCGACACTCGATGGGCAGCGAGCTGATTATAATTCAGCCACCAATCCAACTTCGAACTTCCGCCGATAAAAAGAACCACTCCAAAGCTAGGAAACTCAGCTTTTATATCTAGTCGCGCCTAGTGCGGACAAGCCTCGCAACAGAGAGAGGGTTCCAAGTCCTGAATGCACACTGCTAATGTGCAAATACCAATCACATCCACGATGTGCCGCGCGCGTACGCCATTCAACCACACACACGTTCAACCTAGAATAGATGACACAATGAAAACAGTATTACACCTAGAAGATCAAACATGCCCACAACCTCCCGTCATGCGCACATTTGCCGCGAAACAAATGCTGCCTTTAGTCAAAAAGGACCCGCGCCTTACTTCAATACGGTTAAGAATCCACAAGCTCCCAGGTCGCAGCGCTAGCGACGTTTATAAAATCAGAGCCACCACCTCTGGTCCTTGCCCCACCAAACGAGCCTCAGTCCACGCAGTCACAGTGCGCAGTGCGCTCCAATCCATCAGGACAAAAATGAATCGCCGCCTCATCCGCCAAGCCACAACTCGCTCGCACCACTCGATCGGCATACAACTCAAAGCATAAATAAAAATGAACTTCAGTGATTTTGATCTCATCGCATGGGTATTGATTCCCGTGCTCATCTTTTTCGCACGTCTGGTCGATGTCACACTCGCGACGCTGCGGCACATACTCGTCTTTCGCGGGATGAAGAAGGTCGTCCCTTTTCTGGCCTTCATTGAGATCCTAATCTGGACCTTAGCCATCACACAAGTCATGGAGAATCTCTCGAATACGGCTGCCTTGCTCGCATGGGCGCTGGGATTTTCGGTGGGCACCTACCTAGGCATGATTATCGAAGAACGACTGGCACTCGGGCACCAACTGGTGCGAGTCATTCATCAAAAAATGCCTTCGGACTTCATCGAGTCGCTCAAGGAGAGTGGTTACGGCGTCACCTCCCTAGGCGCCCATGGCGCTTTCGGGCAAGTGGACATCTCACTGATCGTCTCACCCCGCAAACGACTCGGACAGTTACTCAAGATGCTCAACCAAATGACGCCGCAACCCTTCTACACGGTCGAAGACGTGCGAACGGTCGGCGCAGGGGCAGGCCCGACTTTGCCAGCTAACAGCTTTGCACTCGCGGGGGCTCTAAAAAAGAAATAATACGGTTTTCGCAGAATTTCTCTGTGAAAACTGTTTTAGATCAAGATCCCCAGTCTGCTGCAGTGGTAAAGTGAAGCCTCAATGAGCCAAACGACTCCACCGACCTATCGCCAACTGCTTGCAGCGGGCGAACCTTTCCGACTGCTATTCCCGCTCGGCGTCCTGTTCGGACTCACGGGCGTGTTGCTGTGGCCAGCCTACGTATGGGGCGGCATGGACACCTATCCCGTGCTGATCCACACGCGCATCATGATCGAGTGCTTCCTGGCCGCGTTCGTGATCGGCTTCCTCGGCACCGCCTTACCGCGCCTACTGGATGTGCCCAAGGTGCACGGGCGCGAAGCAATGTTCTACGCGGCGGGGCTGACACTCAGCTTTGCACTGCATCTAATATCCAAGCATACTTTGGGCGACCTACTCTTTCTCCTGACCTTCGGCAGCTTTGTAGCATCCTTGGCAGTTCGGGCGCGCGCACGCAAAGATGTGCCACCGCCCGCCTTCGTCCTCGTCTTAATTGGACTTCTGTGCGCACTGGCCGGCACGGTCAGTTTCTTACTCGCGGCGGTCTGGAGGGGCGGCCCCGAATACCAACTCTATCAAGCCGGCCGCTTATTATTATATCAAGGCTTCTTACTCTTCCCGATCATGGGGGTGGGCGCATTTCTGCTGCCGCGTTTCTTTGATTTACCCAATCAACAAAACTTCCCCGAGTCGCTCACACCTCCCCCAGGATGGTGGCGCAGCGCCAGCTTTGCCTTGGGCTGCGGACTGCTAGGACTGCTCAGCTTCGCGCTCGAATACTTCCAATATTTGTCCATCGCCTACCTACTGCGCGCAAGCGCCCTACTGCTCTACTTTTGGCGTGAGGTGCCCGTGCATAAAGCGAAATTCCGCAACGGAAGCCTGGCTATGTCGCTGCGCGTAGCGCTGTTCTCCATTCCGCTAGGCTACATCGCAATGGCGCTAGTCCCCGCACGGCAAATCACTTTGTTGCACATCGTATTTATAACAGGCTTCAGCTTGCTCACATTGACAGTGGCCACACGAGTCATTTTCGGACACGGGGGCCGCTCGGAACTGTTCCCTCGCACCTTATGGAGCATTCGTGCCTTGGTCGCGCTGATCGTGCTGGCGATGGCCACCCGTGTCAGCGCGGACTGGATGCCTGACGTGCGGCTCACTCATTACGCCTACGCCGCATTGGCATGGGCAGCAGCCGTCATCATTTGGGCCATCCGCGTGCTACCGGGCGTGCGCCAGCCAGACGATTGAGCTCAACGCGTCGCTTCACCGTGAATTAAAAACTCACGCAAGCCCGCTACATTGAGGAAGGAAATACGTTTCCCCTCAATGGATATGAGCGCGGCCTCACGTAGTCGTGCGAAGACACGGGATAAGGTTTCACTCGTGATCCCCAATTGGCTGGCGAGTAAGTGTTTGGCCAGTGGCAATGTAATTTGCGGCGGGACCACCATGGTCTCACCGTGGGACTCCAGTTCGCGTAGTAGCCATTGCGCCACACGGGACTCGGCTTGTTTGAGTTTCAAGCCTTCGACCGTTTCCACCAGATAGCGCAGGTGTGAGCTCATGGAGGCCAGCACGCACATCGCCAAATCAGGATCGCGCTGAATCTCGGCGCGAAAAAAGTCCGTGGGAATCAAGATCACTTGGCTGGCCTCCGTCGCTTTAGCCGAGGCAGGATAGGTGTTATCACCAGCGATCACCACCTCCCCCAGACTTTCGCCAGGATAGAACACACGGATCACTTGCTCGCGCCCCGACTCGGTGACTTTGTGCACATTAATCGCGCCATGATGGATCACATAAAAGCCATCGACCCGTTGGCCTTCGTGAAAGAGATAATTATCTTTCGGCACTTTTTGCAAATGACAGCCACTCGCCAAGGATTCCAAAACCGCACCTGACAAGCCGGAAAACATCGGCGTCTTCCGCAAGGATTGCACAATCATCACTTGCTGGGCGGATTGATTGTCGGAATGTTTAGACGTGGACATAGTAGCGATCGCAAACAGAAATAAAGGAAGCTCACGTAGATGCAGCGGGGCTCAGAAATACAACACATAGAGAATGAAATTGTTTTGATACAGATCAAGACCCCTTTCGCGAGATTCTATACACTACCCACATGAGTCCTTCCAATATGTTTACCCTCGACGT
This sequence comes from Thalassobacterium sedimentorum, assembly GCF_031127905.1. Lineage (GTDB taxonomy): Bacteria > Verrucomicrobiota > Verrucomicrobiia > Opitutales > Coraliomargaritaceae > Thalassobacterium > Thalassobacterium sedimentorum. Next base: position 57,908 of record NZ_JARXIC010000003.1, read on the forward strand.
GCGCCCCTTACTAGAAGCGGGAACCGAGCCCATGACTGCCATCATGCAGGCAAAAGCCCAACTCAGCCCGGGGCAAACACTCCGTTTGCTCACAACTTTCGAGCCACGCCCGCTCTACGCTCTGTTTGAGGCCGACGGCTATCAAGCACAGCCGCGACAGCTAGATGCCAACCATTGGGAAATTTTATTTGTGCCGCAAAACGATGCGCCCGTCCCTGAGCAAGCAATGGACTTTCGCGGACAGCCCGAACAGGATTGGTTAGAGAAAGCCTTGGAAGCAGTCTCCTATCTAGGGCGTGAAGGTAATATCGTGCTCCACGCCTCAGAGCGGCCCAAGGCCCTACTAGCAGAACTCAACCCCGCCACCACCGACTACGATTGCGAAGCAGACGGTGAAGCACACTGGGTAATCACCATTTGGCGGCTCTAGCCCCCAAAAAACGTAATGGACCACTACGAAAAACGCGAAAGTGCGCGAAAAAGGCACTTTCGCATTTCGATAATCCGCGAACCTAGCGACGCAATAACCTTGATTGGTTTCGCGTCATTTAACGTTTGATCGTAATCAATTAACTATAGACAGGTAGGGAAGCCTCGCCGAGGCGTCCGTTGGCAGGAGATGTGCCGCAGCCCAAGTCGAGAGCTATCGGCAAACGATCCCAGCTGCAAAACGGCTCTCTCAGCGAGAGAGCCCTACCTTAAGAACAACTACATGTATCCTCTCGTCACGTAGGGTTTGGAGTTCCGAATTTATGCGGTCGATGGTACTAATCTTCGACTTAACGGATAGATCCAATTGCCAGAAAATCTCGCATGGTGGCATGACGCATGGCCGCATAAATGCGGAACTCCGAACCTCACCCGACTCAATGCCGACCACACCTTGGAAGCAACTTTCCTGGTAGGGAAGCCTCCCCGAGGCGTCCGTTGGCAGGAGATGTGCCGCCAGCCCAAGTCGAGAGCTATCGGCAAACGATCCCAGCTGCAGAACGGCTCTCTCGGCGAGAGAGCCCTACCCGCAGAACAACTTCATGTATCCTCTCGTCACGTTGGGTTTGGAACTCCGAACCTCACCCAACTCAATGCCGACCGCACCTTGGAAGCAACTTTACTGGTAGGGAAGCCTCGCCGAGGCGTCCGTTGGCAGGAGATGTGCCGCCAGCCCAAGTCGAGAGCTATCGGCAAACGCTCCCAGCTGCAAAACGGCTCTCTCGGCGAGAGAGCCCTACCCGCAGAACAACTTCATGCATCTTCTCGTCACGTAGGGTTTGGAGTTCCGCATCATGACCTGCGTAGCTCGACGAGCGAAGGAGGAAGAGTGAAGCATGGTTTATGCGGTCGGTGATACTAATCTTCGACTTCATGGGTAGATCCAATTGCCAGAAAATCTCGCGCCGTGGCATGACGCATGGCCGCATAAATGCGGAACTCCGAACCTCACCCGACTCGATGCCGACCGCTTATTGGAAGCAACTTTACTGGTAGGGACGCCTCGCCGAGGCGTCCGTTGGCAGGAGATGTGCCGCCAGCCCAACGAAGCTGATCTCGGACAAACGCTCCCAGCTGCAAAACGGCTCTCTCGGCGAGAGAGCCCTACCTGCGACCAGCATTCGGCAGCTTTCATCGAGAATGAAAGCCATGCTCTCTAATCGGAATATTTGCGACGAACAGAGCAAAGTGACAACGCGGCGCCGCTCAAGCTGAGCGACAGGCATGCATACCAGACACCGGGATGACGTAGCCACCACGCGGCTAAGGCTGGCAGTTCACCGGGATCGAAAGGTAGGTCGTCGATCGAAAAGAGTAGTCCGACGCGTAAGGCCTCGACGGGATGCAGCATCAGCGAAAGCGTCCAAAGCGATGGATGCGCCTGCAAGTAAGGCCAGCCTGCGGCCAGCCACGCAAAAATGCCGACACCAGCTAAGGCAAAAAATCCGAGTAACAAGGCACTTAAATGTGCCGCCACACTGTCACGGATCCAGCGTCCCAACAACAAGCCAGCAGCCAAAAAGACGGCCACTTCGCCCAGTGCATACGCCCACAGTTGCGGCAATGCCTGCCACTGCCCTGCGCGAGCGGCCGCGGGCAAGAGCCACAACAAGGCTACCAATCCCAACAGCAACGACCACAGTAACCACTTGACCAGCATGCGCTGCCCCACCCGCGGAATGCGCGAAGCGATCAAGGGCTCTTCCATGGCATCCCCTTGCGCGGCGGCCACACCTGCCAGCAAGCCGATTAAGGGGAGTGCATACAGCACCAGCGGCAACGAAAGCCAGACGGCGGTGCTCCCCTCACCGGCGCTGCCGGAAACGATCAAGAGTCCAAAGCAAAGGCACGCGAGTCCGAAGACCCAAATCACACGACTCGCCAACACGGTAGCCAACTCTCGCTGACTGAGTGCCAGCCAATGAACCGAATACGAACTCATCCCAATGCCTCCTGTTTCTGCTGCGGGACGCTTTCCATTTCAGAAAGTTCGTCCTGCATGTGAGCGACATCCAAGCTGTCGGCGATGCGCCCGCGCTCGCATAAATAACAATGATCGGCACGCCCCGCCCACTCCGCCAGTAAGTGCGTGGCCACCAGAATGGTGCGGCCCTCAGCGCACGCTTCACGCAACCAGCCTTGCAGACGACGACGCCAGAACGGGTCCAGACTCAGCCCGGGCTCGTCCAACATCCAGACCGCAGCGGGCGAGAGCGAAAGCACCGCCAGCCCGAGACGTTGACGCAGTCCACCAGAGAGCGCCGCGCTACGATGCCGCACATGCGCATCCAGCCCAAACTGTTCCACTGCCTGCGCCACCGCAGCCTTACCGCAGCCTTCGATTCGTGCATAAAAGCGAAGAATGTCCAGCACCCGCAGCCGCGGATGAAAGGCCGGCGCTTGCGGCAAATAGGCCACCGCACTTGATTGTGATGACGCAGCAGCTGCACCTGCACCTGTATCCACCATACGGATACGGCCGGAGTCAGCCTGCCAGAGTCCGGCACCGACTTTGAGCGCAGTCGACTTCCCGGCGCCGTTGGCACCGACGAGCAAATTAAGCTCCCCGACGGGAGGCTGCCAATCGAAACCGCGCAAGACGGGCTGTCCGCCCAGTTGCAGATGAATATCTTCAAAACAAATCATGGCGCAATCGTCCTCGTAAGTGGATGCGGGTCTTCAATAGTGGGCAGCTGTGGTAGCTTGGCCCGACTTTGTGCGAAACGGAGCAACTCTAGGCCTGGACTACCAGAGAGCAGGCCCACCAGTGGAAAACTACGCCGCATGTCGCCGAGAAAGTCAGCCTCGCGATGCGCCAGTTCGCCCACCCCATCGCCATCGAGATCGGGCGACTGCGAGAGCTGCCAGAGGTTGCCGTATTGCGGATCGCTCCATTGATTGGCATCGGCCGTCCCGGCAAATTCTGCAGGGTGCAAGTTGCGGGCAAATCGATTCTGCGCGACGCGATTATCCGCCGAACTGCCACCCATCCGTAAGCCGATATAGTTGCCCGCGATATGATTACCGACAAAGGCGTTGTGCTGACAGTTCTCGGCATACAGCCCGATGGTGTTGTCCGCAAAGAGATTGTTTTGGATGGTAGAATCGTCGACCGACTGCAGCAACATGCCGTAGGCACGGCTGCCACGATTGCCGCTAAAGTCGTTGTTCTCCACCCTCAGTCCGCCGGAATACATCAGCGCCGCCCCCGCGGCATTGCGGTCGAAGTAATTATGATCGAAACGATTCTCGTTACTATACATATAGTGCAGGCCGTAACGGGTGTCGCTGACATGATTGCCCGTGGCTACACAGGCATCGGTAAACGAAAAATAAATACCGTCGCGCGTGCGGGCCACGCGATTATTTTCAATGCGCAGATCCGACGAACTAAAAAGATGAATGCCATTGCCGCGGCGATTAGAGTCGAGCAAAGCCACTGCGCAAAACTCCGAACCACCGCCCAAGCGTGGCGCACCAGCGGTCAAGGCATCATGAATCGGCTCTAGCGTGCCACCTGTCGCACCGACGATGCTGTTGCCACGCAACGTGCCGCCTTTGACCTCGCGTAAGTAGATGCCATGCAGGCAACTTTCGATCCGATTGTTGATGATCGAGACCGAATCACCGGTGGCATGAATACCAGCCTCATCGTTGCCCAAGTTCAGGCCAGAGTTGCGAATCGTTAAGCCCTCGATGCTTACATGCGGCGCACGCACCCGAATAACCGAGCCCTCGCGTCCGCCGTCGATCACGGCGCCAGGCAGGCCACGCAGTGTCATAGCTTGCTCAATCGTGACCGGCCCACGGTAAATCCCCGCAGCCAACTCGAGCACATCACCGGGAGCGGTGGCATCGATGCGCGCTTGCAAAGATTGCGCAGGCAAGGTCGCCGCCGCGACGAGCGGGGCCGACAGCCCAGCCGCACAAGCAAGCAAGACTGCCCATTGACTATAACGAGTCCACATGACGTTTTCTAGAGAACCAAAATGCAGCGACAATCAGAACGGGGATCGTCATCATCAGCACCCCACCGATCAGCGGGAAGCTGTATTGGGTAAAATTCGCGATCTGATTCTTCCCCACCAACATGGGAGTAAACGGTTCCATGGTGATGGGCGCAGTGGGATCGAGCTCGTGGCCGTAGGTATAGAGACGGTAATAAAACAGTCCCACCGAAAAGAGCCCGAAGTAAGTGAAGAGCGCGAACAAATCAATAACGTGACTCATGCGTCCATGCACGGCAGCACGCAGCGCAATCATGGCAAACAAGCCCAGGGCGAAAGGCATCCACTTCATCTCAACGAAGTCACTCTGCACCAGCGGACGCATGCCGATGTAGTGATTCAAGTTATTAATTTCGAAGAGGTCTTGGCCATCCAGGCCACCGCCTTCGAGTTTATAACTATAGATGTTTACCCGCAGCCCTTCCTGATACTGTGGCGCAATCAGTGTGATGCGCCACAGTGGAAGAAATGCAGAGACCACGAAGCACAGCGCCACGAGTAGCAGGAAAAAACGTGAGAGCGGCGTCAGCGGACGATCGAGAAAGCGTGCTTCACGCCGCCACCAAGGGAGACTGCTGTCGTGACTGTTTTGTGTTTGGTGCATAGTTAAGTTACCTTGGTCATTCGTAGGGGCGCGACTTGTTTTCAATGCCCTTGGGCTGCACGCCCGCCGATCCTCGGCAGCCAGCCCAACGCGGGCGTGATAAATCGCGCCCCTACGTGTCCTCAATCAACCGAAGCGGTGGTGACACTTGCGGGTTTCACTTCCAAATAGCCCTGCATTTCCTGGTGCAGTGCGGAACAGAAGTTTGTGCAGTAGAATGGAAAGACGCCCACCTTGTCGGCCTTGAAGGTAACGGATTTCGTTTCGCCGGGATCGATGATGACATTCAAATCATAACCGCTAATAGCGAAGCCGTGAATGATATCAGTGGTTTGTTCCACATTAGTGATGTGGAGCACCACGGTGTCGCCCACTTCAGCGGTGATCTTATCGGGGCCGAATTGACTACGCACCGCAGCCACCTTAGCGGTCACCTTGCCGGGCTCACGCGTGTAGGTCGCATCCGACAAACTCCAGACCGCGTTGGGATTATTGCTTTCGGCCTTAGGATAGACTTCGATGGGCTGAATCATATCGGCCTTTAAGATCTGAGCAAAGTGTGGCTCTGGATCGGTGAAGGATTCATAGACCATCTCCATTTTCCTACCGGTGATATCAATCAATTGACTGCTTTCCGGCTGCGAGGGTCCCACCGACAGGTGACGCCCCTTGGAGAGTTTATTCATCGCCACCAACCAGTCGCCATAAGGTGCGCGGGTATCACTGCCGCCAATCACCAGGTGACCAATATTGTAGTGCACGCCGATCTTATCCAAGACGGTGAATTCGAGGTTAGCTTTTTCCGCATCCGTCCAAGGTGGTAGTTTCCACTTAGCGACTGCCGACTCGATATAGAGCGAAGTGTAGGCATTGCCTTTGCCGTCATATTGAGTGTGCAAAGGGCCGAGGCCGACTGGCACTTCGCCTTCGACGATGACGTCGTAATTGAGCACAGGCACGCCACGGAACTCCGCTTGAAACTCCTTATTATCGATGGCGGCTTGCACTTTCTCGAAATCAAAAACCGTGGTAGTGGGCTGTAGTTTGCCGGAAGCCGCGATCCAACGTCCGGAGGGATCGACATCGATACCGTGCGGCGACTTGCCGATCGGCACATAGTAGAGCACGCCCGGCACCTTGGCAGGATCAATCACTGGCACGCCGTCGAGCATGTCAGCCTTGCCATCTTTGACCGCCGCTTCGGCGGCCCTCCAATTAACGAAGGCTGCGTAATCGCGATCGCGCTGGCTCGCGTTGGCTTCCAACTTGGTGTGCGCCATCTCCGTATTATACGAAGTCCAGAACGCCCAACCACTGCTGGGTCCTTTGCCGGTGGAGCCGAGGTCCCAATTAAAGGGAGGTGTGATAATCTGCCAGCCGACCGATAGGTCGCCGCTCTCGGGGTCCACCTTTAGACCGCTGACCATGCCGTTAAACTCGTCGGCATAATCTTCAACGGGAGCGAAGCGCCCCATGGGCAGCGGCACCGAAAAACGTGTGCCGACCAATAGGTATTCAGAATTTTCAGTCACAAAGGACGAGCCATGATTACCACTAGAGTTGGGAATGGGCCCGAGAATTTGCTTGGTTTTAAAATCACGCAAATCGATACGAGCGACCCGATTATTGGCATTGTCGTTCACGAAGAGCCAACGACCATCATACATACCATCCGTCTTCGACAAGCCCGGGTGGTGCACATCGCCCCAAGTGAAGTCGCCCAACATCTCGCGCGACTCGTCGTCGAAACCGTAGCCCGTGCCCGGGCTGGGTGCGAAGACTGGAATCGTGATCAAGTGACGCATTGACGGCAGTCCCGCCACGAAGACTTGTCCCGAGTGTCCGCCCGAGTAGAACAAATAGTATTCGTCCTTCTCGCCGGGCGCCACGTAGGTGCGCTCGGCAGCGGAGCCTTTGTTTTGTGAGCTCGCCTGCGTCGCCGATGAGCCGGAATCCGAACAGCCAGCGAAGAAGGCTGTGCCCGTCAGCAAGCTCGCCAACAAGGTCAAGGAGGCGCAATAAGATGTTTTCATTTTCATAGTAGTCAGTATTGGTGAAATAGGCTTAGGGGTGGATGTAATCTGTAGTGGCTAGCGCACTACCATGAAGCCCTTCATGCCGACCTGAAAGTGGCCGGGGAAGGAGCAGATAAAGGTATAACGACCTTTTTTAGTCGGTGCTTTGAAGGTGATGCTATCGCTCTCGCCAGGACCGAGCAGTTTGGTGTGCGCGATGACAGAGCTGGCCATATCGGCGGGCACGTAATCGGTCACCGGTGCATTCATGGCTGCTTCGACGAAGGCTTGCTCATCTACATTATCTACCAGGATAACAAGATTGTGCCCCATCGACATCTTCGGCATAGAACCGACGTTTTTCAAAGTCAGGCGCACCACTTGGCCCGCCTCCACATCGAAGAACTCCAGATTAAATTTCATCTGGTCGTTGGCAGTCAGTTCAACTTCTTTGCCAATCGCTGCATTCGCGGCGACCGCATACGGATTCGGGGCGGCCGCGGCAGACCCAGAACCGGCCGCAGCGCTGTCTGAAGAGCCCGATGGCTTACATGCGGCCATCAAAGCTGCGAGGAGAATAAGAGGAGTGAGGAGGAGTGTTGTATGTGTTTTCATAATGTGATGATGCACTATGACACAGAAGAGCGGCCGACTTCTTGACCTGCATCAAGACGCTCAACGATATTCCTGCTATTGTATGAGGATGACAAAAAACTCAGCCATCCGCCCTAGCTTAAAAACATGCGCGCTCGGACTCGCCCTACTTTTCGCGAGCCTGCCGCAATTACTCCAAGCCGAAAAAGCGAAGCCTTTATATGAAGGCGACGCACTGCCGCAGACGCAGTTGATCAATGAAAACGGTGCTCCCATCGAACTGACTAGCTCCGATCAGCCGACAGTGATCACGTTCATCTTCACTCGTTGTGCCGCCATGCAATTTTGCCCGCGTATGAACGCGCAATTTGAAGCGCTGCAAGCACAGGCGCAAAAGGATGCGACACTTAATCTACGACTGGTCAGCATCTCGCTCGACCCCGAATTCGACCGTCCCGAGCGACTCAAAGAATACGGCCCAGCCATCGGCGCCGACCCGACAATTTGGCAATTCGCCACAGGCAGCACGGATGCGATTGATCAATTAACCCAAGCCTTCCGCGTGCACCGCGACAAATCCAAAGGCGTGCTTAATCACACCCTCTGCACCGCACTCATCGCTCCCGACGGCCGCATCCAAAAGATCTGGCGTGGCAACGCATGGGAAGTCGATGAAGTGATCGCGGCCTTGCGCAAGTAGCAGAAACTACTCAGCCATGAATCTCATCTAATATTAAAATACAAAAACAAGGAAACAAATGCAACCTAGCGCGTTGACTGTGGTCTGACTGAGCATGAAAGAATCCCACGTGACCGTCCAATGGAAAGCAGGTCTACACCTGCGCCCTGCGGCAAAGTTAGTGCAGTTAGGCAAAGACGCGAAGTCCACGATTCAAATCAAATCGGGCAACAAAGTGGCCAATATCAAAAACATCATGTCGCTCTTAATGCTCTGTGCCAGCATGGGCACGACACTCACGATCGAAGCGAACGGCGAAGACGAACAAGAAGTCACTCAAAATATTGAGCGACTTTTCATGGATCCAGACGCGTAAGTTTATCTCTCCGGAGAAGCTGTAAATGACGCCGCCTGGGCCTCATCAGTTTCGGAACTTACTGCCGGAGCCTCTGAAGCCTCCACAACTGCAGCCGGCTCAGACGCCTTAGCCGCTGCCTGCGCAACTGGCTTCACTACGGGACGTCGGGACACTGGCTCAGGTTCAACATCCATTGCAGTGCGAATGTCCTCTTCAATTCCCTCAGTTGCTTTCTTGAACTCACGCACTGACTGCCCCAAAGACTTAAACAATCCCGGTAAACGCTCTGCACCGAAAAGGAGCAAAACCACCAGGAAGATAAGAATCAGCTCAGGCCCATTTATATTCTGAAGAAATGCAATCATATTCATAATGTATAGCAATCAGACAGTCATCAAAAATTAAAGTTCACAAGATTCGCCTAAAGCGCTAGCAAAACACATATTTAACGCAACAAGCCGTATTTGAGGATAGCATAGATCGCACGCACACCGTCGCGCCAGCCGATTTTTTTACCTTCATCATAAGTACGTCCATAATACGAAATACCCACTTCGTAGATGCGCACATTAAGTTTCGAAATTTTAGCAGTCAGCTCTGGCTCCACTCCGAAGCGATTCTCTTCGACAGTGATTTGTTGCAACACCTCACGGCGAAAGATCTTATAGCAGCACTCCATGTCGGTCAGATTCAAATTCGTCATCATGTTACTCAACATTGTGAGAAATTTATTCCCCAACATGTGCCAATAAAAGACCACCCGATGGGCACCGCCTCCCATGAAGCGAGAGCCAAAGACCACGTCGGCCTGATCGCGAATAATCGGACGGATCAAACCAGGCAGCTCCTCCGGATCGTATTCAAGGTCCGCATCTTGTATCGCCACAATATCCCCGGTTGCTTGTGCAAAACCAGTCCGTAGAGCCGCCCCCTTTCCCTGGTTGACCGGATGATACGCTTTCTTAAAAATTGGGTCCTTGAACTCACGCTCAAGTAACTCACGCGTACCATCCGTTGAACAATCATCAACCAAGATGATCTCCTTAACCGACATCCCCTCGACGGCGAGCACGCGACTGACAATCTCGTGCAGCGTCTCGCACTCATTATAAATGGGGATCACGATAGATACTTGCATATGGAAAAGAAACTCATTCGAAACTTAAAGCGCAATATTTTATCGCCAGAGAACACAGGACTCAAATTCTCGAGTAATCATCGTAGCACTGACAGATGAATCCCTTAGACGCCCGACCGACGTCGAAGTTAGCATCTAGCCCCCGAAACTCTGCTTGCCTCAGAGCTTCGCGAAGGCAAGCTACTGCAAAATGCCATTGCCCATCGAGCCAGCACTATCCATCGTCATCCCCCTCTGTAATGAGGAGGCGACACTGACGCCACTGTTCGAAAAGATTGCTGCAACGGTGGAAGCCAACTCACTCGGCGACTTTGAGGTCATATTCATCGATGACGGCAGCACCGACACATCATGGGAAGTCATCGAAAGGCTCAAACAGGCCCACCCCGAGCAAGTAGCTGCACTGCGCTTCCGCCGCAATCATGGTAAGGCTGCCGCCCTCTCCGCCGGATTCACCCAAGCCCGTGGCGACATCATCATAACTATGGATGCCGACTTACAAGACGAGCCGGCGGAAATCCCCCATTTCCTCGAAAAACTCGACGAAGGCTACGACTGCGTCTCCGGCTGGAAGCAGCTACGCCAGGATCCACTCGGCAAAACCCTCCCTTCTCGCTTTTTCAACGCCGCCACTCGTGCCACTTCAGGCGTCAAGATCCACGATTTCAACTGCGGCTTTAAGGCCTACCGCGCCGAAGCCATCCACAGTATCGAACTCTACGGCGAACTCCACCGCTACATCCCCGTGCTCCTCGCCGCAGAAGGCTTCACCACCGCCGAAATCCCAGTCGAGCACCACCGCCGCACCTATGGCGTCTCCAAATACGGCTGGAAACGTCTCTTCAAAGGAGCTCTGGACTTAATTACTGTGGTCGTGCTCACCCGATATCTAAAGCGCCCGGGTCACTTCTTCGGCGGATTTGGCATGCTCAGTGGCATACTTGGATTTACAATTCTAACTATATTAAGTATAGAAAAGCTTATTTTCGGCCATGGCATTGGACATCGTCCGCTACTCCAATTGGGCATATTACTCGTCATTTTAGGCGTACAGCTCATATCAACCGGACTCATCGGCGAACTCATTAATTTTAATAGTAAATCGCAGAGCCAAAATACCCCCAAAATCACCGACACACTTTAAACGCACTTTCGAACATCATGCAATTCATCGACATCAAAGCCATCCACGCACACAGTGCCCAACAAATCGACGCTGCCGTAGCCAAAGTATTCGAACACGGTCGCTACATCAACGGCCCCGAAGTATATGAGCTCGAAGCCACTCTCGGCGAATTCCTAGGAGGCGCAACCCCTCTACACAGCGTCGCCGTCGCCAGCGGCACCATGGCCCTGGAAGTCGCACTACGCGCACTCGGCATCGGCCCCGGTGACGAAGTCATCACCACCCCCTTCACTTGGATCAGCACCGCTGAAACCATCGCCTTGGTCGGCGCGACCCCCGTCTTTGTCGACATCGAGCCCGACACCTACAACATCGATCCGACCGAGGTCGAAAAAGCCATCACCGACAAGACCAAGGCCATCATCCCAGTCGATCTCTTCGGCCAACTGCCTGATTACACAGCACTCGAAGCCATCGCTGAGAAGCACGGCCTCAAGATCATCGAAGATGCCGCACAAAGCTTTGGCGCCGAGCAAAACGGGCGCAAAGCCGGCACATTCGGCCATGTCGCCACCACCAGTTTCTTCCCCGCCAAGCCCCTCGGCGGCTACGGCGACGGCGGGGCCGTCTTCACCGCAGACGAACAACTCGCCGAAGACCTGCGCGCCGTCACCAACCACGGCTGCAAAGAACGTGAATCGCACTACATCCTCGGCACCAATGGACGTTGCGACAGCCTACAAGCCGCCGTCATTCAGGCAAAATTTGCCAACTTCCGCGACGAAGAGATCGCGCTACGCCAGCAAGTCGGCGCACGTTACTCCGAGGCACTCAAGGATCACGTCACCGTGCCCGCCATCCATCCCGGCAACACCCACATTTACGCGCAATACACGATTCGCCCCGAGAACCGTGACAGCCTAGGTGAAGCTCTCAAGGCGGCCGGCATCCCCAGCGCGGTGTATTACCGCAAGCCACTGCACCAGCAGGAAGTGTTCAGCCATCTGCCCTGCGCTAAAAAGAGCTTCCCGCACACCGAGCAAGCCGCCCAAGAAGTGATTAGCCTGCCGTTTCATCCCTACTTGAGCGAAGCCGATCAAGCTAGGATCATTGCCACAGTGGTCAAAGCAGTATAATCAACACTCCCTGGTACATGCAGGATCTAATTGGCAGCAGATTAAAATATATAACATGAACACAGTCCAATTCCAACGTAAGGTCCTAAGAGCATTATCTCAATGTGCATTCCTATCGGAAAAACTAATTGGCATACCCAAGTCACGCTACTATTGTCCGACCTGTTCACAAAATGTATTTAGCTGGCAACCTCTCGTTCGTGACATTGGTGATGGCCACTCCAAACTCGAAAAAAGTCCGAGAATCTGCCCCCACTGTAAGTCATTAGAAAGAACACGTCTATTCAGCCTATACTTAGCGAAATATAGAATCCTGGAGACTCAATTAGATATTTTACACTTTGCCCCCGAAAAGGGTCTCGAATCTATATTTCGCGCCGCAAACATTAAAGGTTATCTCACAACAGATCTGTTCATGCCAAATGTTGATAAGGTAGAAGATATAACAAAGATGTCGTTCCCTGATAATGCATTTGATCTGATCTATTGTAGTAATGTTTTGGAGCATATCGAAGACGACAAAGCAGCGATGTCCGAACTATACAGAATTCTCCGCCCTGGAGGACAAGCCATCATACAGGTGCCGATCATAGGAGAAACCACTTACGAAGATCCTAATATACGTAGCGAAACGGAGCGCTATAAACACTTCGGCCAAGGCGATCATGTTCGAGTTTACGGGACAGATATTGAAGAACGCTTAACTTCGGCCGGATTTGATGTGTCACCTTTTGACATTCTCGACGAACTCGACCTAACAGAGTTCGAAAAAGACAGAATGAATATAAAAAGACACGAGTTGATCCATCGTTGCCTCAAACAAAGCAAATAACAAAGAAGTTATCGATTTTCATAAATACGATCCATTGCTCGCATCAAGCGCAATGCATCGTCGGAATTGCCTAACAATATTGGTGTATCCTTAGAAATGGCCTCAAAGAAATGTGTTACCTCTTCTCGCCAAGAGAGGTCTGTGTGATAGATAATATGCTCTTCACGCTCAAACTGTCCCCCTTGAGGGTTTTCAGTGTTATATTTAATCGCTAAATCTTCGTCTCCGTAAACTCCAGAAGAAGTCTTCAAGCCATTCAAGATCAAGGCGCCTCCCTCAAGAAAAATCTCAAGCGAAAAGAGATAGCGCCATTGCGTCATAGTCGAATGCAGCGAAGCACACACACCCGTTTTAGAATTCTTTAATATTGAAAATACATTATCTTCTAAACCTTCCGTCTTCCAAAAGAGGCTCGAAACGAGCGAATGAATCACATCAAACTCTCCGCCGAAATGCAGAAACAGGTCCAGCATATGAATGCCTTGGTCTAGCATAATGCCGCCACCTGCAAGATTTGGATCCGCACGCCAACCATCAAAGTAGGCAGCATCCACCTCTTTACCATAGCGCCCCCGCATCCATAATAATTTACCCATCGAACCACTGTCGACAATCTGCTTCATCTTTTGAATACTCCCATGGTGGCGATGATTGAAACCATACACTAATTTGCACCCGCTGTCTGCTTCGACTTTGCGCACCGACTCAACCTCAGCCGCGTTAAACGCAGGTGGTTTCTCAGAAAAGACATGTTTACCCGCCTGCAGAGCTGCCTTGGTCAAAGGAACAATACGATAATTCGGGGTACAGATAAAAATCGCATCGATATCTGGATCCTCTAAAAGTGCTTCTTCACTCGCCACAATCGGATATACACACTCCGTCAAGTCGCGGGTATCATAAACGGCAAGCACCTCACCTAACTGCGTCTGCTCAATCGCTTCCGCACGTATTTGGCCCATTTTTCCGAACCCGATAATACCACACTTTATCATAATAATTAGTCCTCAAATCGATTGACGAAAGCTCGAAAATCCACGGCGAGCCCGGAGAGAAAATCCTCACAATTACTAGAGACATGTGGGCTCATCAGAAATCTATGCGGATGAAATGCTTTCAATTTCCCTGCATAGGGTTCTTCCCAAAACACATCAAACGCCGCACGTAAACGTCCAGTTTCGATCTCTTGATAAAGAGCCTCCTCATCAACCACGGGACCACGAGCGGTATTCACTAATGCTGCGCCATCCTGCATCCACGATAGTTTTTCCGCATCAATGAATCCCTTCGTCGCAGACAATAAAGGGATATGTAAGCTCAACACATCTGCCTGCCGAACGAGATCGTGCAATTCATTCATTTGATTATACAAAACATCAAAAGTCAGCACTTCGACCGAAGGTGCCAATTTGCGGACCACATGCGAACCAATGTTCCCCTGGCCAATGATCAACACCTTCTTATCGCCAAGAAAGCCACGTGATTGCTTCACCCAAGCATCCACCTCCCCGATATCGCTAAAAAGCATACGAAAAATAAGATACACCGCGAAGTTTGCAGTCTCTTCAAAGATGTAGCGCTTCGTATGCTCAGATGGCATACAAATTTCGATACCACGTGCTTTAGCCGCATCAAAAGGAACATTATCCGTCCCCACTCCACACTTAAAAATTCCTTTAAGCTTAGGCATTTTGCTCACATCAATCGGTTGGCTACCGATCACCGCAATCTCTGCTTCAGCCGCACCCACGGTATGCAATAATTCCGGAACTAAGCGATCAATGGTCGCCGTATTTTTCCAATATTTCATCATTCAAAATTTAATTACAACTCAGCAATCAGGCACCAAGGGCAGCACCGCTGCAGCAAACTCCAAATCGGCCTCCGTCTTGATGACATGAGCCGCCAAGCGACTAATAGGAAAGAAGCCAACGCCACCAGAATAAGTCGCACACTGTCCCGCTTTAAATGCCTTCAAATATGCGTCTCGACGCCAAGCAGTTATGCTCCAACTCACCCGTTGCACAGGATCCAAGTCCTGTGAATTTGTTTTTTCATCAAAAGTAAAATTCACAGGCCTCCCCTGATAAGCACACTCAATTTGTACCTCCTCACTACTCATCAGACAATCCAACTCTGGCGAATTCTCCATCTGAGCTACAAAGCGTTTGACATCCTCCACCGTCAGCAAGGGTGCAATACTGTGCACTTGAAAGAGTGCTTCGCACCGATGCTGTTCGAGAAACTCTGCAACAAACTCCTCACTCGTCGCTCGATCATTGGCGAGCTCTGCAGGCCGATGATGAAAAAATACCCCCTCCGCCTCAGCAATGTCGGCAAAATCCAGATGTTCAGAATTGAGCCATATTTCATCAAAACAGCCCGCTGCTTGGCATTTACGGATCGCTCTCACCACGAGAGGTATGCCTCCCAGTTCACGCAAATTCTTTTTCGCTAATCGTTGACTGCCCATTCGGGCGGGAATCATTGCTATATTCATATCAATTAAAGTGAAAAAGGTATTTTCGAATTACTAGCCATCACTGTTAGTTGCCAGGAATCTTTAATCTCTGAGATCGTAAAATCGCCCCCCGCGGCCTCAACAAGAGCAAGACCTGCTGCCACATCCCAAAGCCATATATCTTCTTCGAAATAAGCATCGACCCGACCCGAAGCAACATATGCATGCGATAATGCCGCGGATCCAATCATTCGTATTTTCTTAAATTGCTGCACCCGCTCAACAAAGCTCAGCAATGAAGCATGACTAAAATCTCTCCCACTCGGAAACCCCGTAGCTAAGGCTGCATGATGTAATTCCTTCGTATTAGAAACAAAGATGGGCTTCCCATTACACGCGGCCCCTTGCCCCACAATCCCTGAATACATCATATCCGAGGCAAAGTCATAAATCACTCCCAACAACGGCTTATTCACCCCCCAAAGAGCGATCGACACGCAACATGCGGGGAAACCTCGCGTGAAATTAAAAGTCCCATCTAAAGGATCTATAATCCACATGGGCTCAAGCTCGTTCATAATCAGGCTAGGACGTAGCGACCGCTGAGCCTCCCGAGAGAGCTTCGCGGATGAAAAACCGCTTTCCTCAGCCAAAATGCTATAACCACTCGGCCTCAACTTTTCCAAAATATGCTGTTCAGCCGCCTGATCCGCCTCGGTCTTGATATCTCTCCCAGCCATCGACTGAACCCCCGCATCCGTGGCATACGCATCATGCAAGAGAGTTCCGGCTTCCTTCGCCGCCCGCTCTGCCAGTCGCAAAAGCTCACGACTCACCTCATTTGATAGCTTTACACTCATTTTCAATTAAAGCCCACACTGACGCATATTCTGGTAGTTGCGGCAATTCCACTCCGCAACGCCCATAAATTTGTCCAACCACACATGTAGCAGCACCTGATGCGCACACTCCACAATCCCGTAGGTTTTGGCAGGAATATATAAATTAATATCGCCCAAGCTTCGCGAGGCATTGTCAGCCCGAAGCCCCGAAAATGTGACCACGTCCATACCTTTGGCACGCGCAGTTTCAATCGTCTTTATAATATTAGGCGAATCTCCTGAACTACTGATCGTAATCAACAGATCACCACTATTCGCATACCAACTCAGAGGTGCACAAAAGGTCTCCTGGTAACCGAGATCATTCCCCATAGCCGTCAACAATGCCGAATTAGCAAAAGCATGAGAAGGCACGCCCCCGTTCTTGGTCCAATCTAGTGCCATATGCTCTGCAAAAGCCGCACTAGCACCGTTACCGACTAAATACTGCTTAAAACCACCCTCACGTATTTTAGCCGAAACCTCACAAAGACGGTCAAAACCAACATCCTGATCCATCCAGTCACCACCACGGTTGGTAATTTCCAAGCTCTTAAGTGCGGTATCGTGCGCACTCAGGTAATTTTTATAGTAGGTCATGAAATGTATGCAGTCTGCATCTATGATAGCGTCTCAATCATTAAACATATTCAACTGCGCAATACAGCATCCTTTCAATCTAAAAGCGCTCGATTAATTTTCACAACGGCCTTATAAACAGACGGGGCCACTCCATCACTCAGCTGCGGTCGATGCCCATCTTCAGGAAAGAAAATCGCAAAATAACCAGCACGAAGATGCACACGTGTGCTGAGACGACGCGTCGGAGTCTTATAATACTGAAAATCAGTTGCTTCCTGATATGATCCGTCTTGCAGCAGCTCAGACTTCAGCATCCAATCTACATACTCTCCGCCTTGAATTATATATTGCACGTCAATCATGTCTCGATGCCCCTCGAAGCGGCAATCCGACTCTATCAAGGTGTCATAGGTATGCACATTGATGAACATATCTTTCCCTCGAAGCTCTTGAACGCCCAAGGGACTTCCTGCATCCAATTGCCGTAGGGCATTCAAAGCTTCTTCCCAAATCGGATGCCCCAATAAAGGTAGATAGGTGGATGGGGTATCTAATTTCCCGTAAAGCATGGTGTATTAATCAAATAATCTATCTACTACAAATGACCAGGTCGCATTTATAGTTCATGCTGAGTTTGATTCGTGAATTCATCAAACTCAACGATCTGAGCAGGCAGCGAAGGAAACGCCTTCATAGCATTGAATGCGTGGGCAACTGGAGTCAACAACCTCCAGCGTGAAACCTCACCTTTCCCTTTCAATATCTCGACTCCATATTCAGCCACTACTTTCGGCGAAATATGATCCAAACAACGACGTGATTCAAACTCACAATTCCAATTACAACCATAGCAATCCAGAGGCTTTAAGAGCAAATACTGATTCACGGCTCCAGGCCATGGAAAGAAGCGCGGGAAGGTCCCCCCTCCCATGATAATGAGCACTCGTTGCGCTCGCAAAGAAGCTAAATGTGTCAGTCCAGTATCGTTCGCAATGATCAACGAAGAACCAGCCATCTGTTTTTCTGCCTCCAGTAAGGTCAGTTTCCCCACAAAGTTCTCACAATTTGGAGCTACCTCTAGAATCCTACGGGCAATGGCCTCCTCACTCGGGCCGCCAAATACAGAAAGCCGATAGCCCCGATTGGTCAAAATTTGAACAAGTTCTATCCATGCAGCAGTCGACCAATTGGTTGAATCCCCTCCGACTATCAACGATATCGAATCTTCTTCAGTTCGACCGACATCCACTCCACGTTCCAATGATAACAGCGGCGCCGCAGTCGCAGCTAGCCCGAGTGCGTGCTGTATAAATCGCTGGTAATAAGACAACTCAGATAGGCTAGCACTTGAATCCTGATATCGCTGCCAACCTATCGATTTATTTACAGCAAAATCATTCGACGCATTAGTCACCATTTCCCAGCAAGAATATTTCTTATCTGCATTCACCGCGTCCATGAGCATCAACGAACTAGCCCGAATATAACGACGCAAACAAATAGCCGTATCGTATTTCCTGTGACGTAAAAATTTTAATACAGCAGAGTCATACTTCGGAACACGTTCCCATTCAAGGCCTAACATTTTTGGGTATTTATAAAAGCCCAAACCGTGCCTAGATACAGTAAGCACTTCCCGAACCCCTGGTATTGACTCAGCAATCTCTCGATTCTGCTCGCAGGTAACTAAATCTAACTTGCCACCATAACACTTCGCCAAATACGCGATAACACCAGAAGCCAGCACCAGGTCGCCAATACCATCATTTTTGATGACTAAACAACTGCCTCTAAAATTATCCATACCGTATTGTGACCACTACTTATTCACAAAGCGCTGCTTAAGTCTTCTTGATCACCATTTCAAAACTGTAGATACCAATCGGGAAGGCTTCATGAATCACTTCAGCATTCTCTAATTTCTCTACAATTTCCCAAAGGTACTTTGGCCCGAAAAATTCGTGAATATGATGTTCGTTTGGCGGCTTCCCCAGCGACATGCAATGCTTACGATATGTTTGTTCATCAGGCAAAAAAAGAACCACACTGCCCCCGGGGCGAACGACTCGTAACCACTCTTTAAGCACACTTTCAGTATCCTCAAAGTCTTCCAGCACATGCGATGAATAAACATAATCCAAGACATCATCACGAAACCAATGCAAATCCCTCGCATCTCCGTGCAAATGCTGGGGGTGTGACTGATAAGCAGCGTATTTTTTAGGTAGATCCATACAAATTGCGGATTCACTAATTGGGTCACCTCCATAGCCAAGATCCAATCCATCGCCCACACAATACTGTAGCAACTGCTCACGCACCTTACTGGTTTCTGAAATTCGAGTCGCCCCTGTTATCCCGAGGATACGCTTGAACCTTCTTAATATTTTTTTGAGGAGTAACATTACAAATTACGATGGTTTAGTTAATTCAATCATTAGGACGGCCGGCGCTCCCGGAAAACCATGCCCATAAGGCTCCTGAAAATTCGCTGGATCAATGATCTTTTTCCAGCCATTCTCATCGCCGGCATAGACAACGCAATGACAATCAAGACCTAATGATCGCGCGTGTGATTTCACTGCTTGCGCGGATGCCCAATCAAAAGACTGAAATGCGGGTAGCTTGGTAACTCGGTGCAAATTAACTGCACGCAATCCAAAAGGCACGCTAATCAAACTCTTTCCCTCTGGTAGCAATAATTCACTAATTTTCTCGATGGAAGTTAACAAAGGCTCGTCAGAAGGAACATCGTACAGAGCAGCTTCCTTTGAACCATACTGAGAGTTATCATACCCAATGTGCTCAATAGTCGACAAACAGGTAATTAATTTAAAACGCTCTCCAGCTGGAAATGCATCGATCAATTTACTAATATGATAATAAGTTGGCCGATCCAAAACGAGAGATTCCACCGCAGGATTACAGAACCAAAGAGACTCGACATGTGTATTTAAATACAAAGACACCGCAGGATTATTCAGCACACAGCCGATATCCAGAATAGTCTCGCAAGCACCACTTCTCTCATACCAATCAATAAAATATGGATACTCGACGATACGCTCACCGCAACGACGCCCATCGAATCCCTGCAAAACTTCATCTAGTGTCACTCCGTTAGCTAGCGCTTGCAGCATCTGTTGAATTTGTCGGGTTTGCCGGGTCAAAAACTCTTCATTAATAATCCACCCTAGATAGTCGTCTCGATGTTTTCCTGGGACATACTTTTTTACAAAGCAGTCTTTGGATTTGCGGATCACTTTTAGAAATGTTGCTTTTAAAGTCATAGATATTTGCTTAATTCCTGATAAACATAACCAGTCCCCAGCTAAAAGTACAAACCAAGTAAATCACTGAAATAATACCTTCTCGTAATAGTCGTACCTGCTTAATTCCAAGAAAATCACTCGCCTGGCGAATAGCGACCAATCTAAAAACAAAAGGATAGGGAGCTACAATACCAAGAACGATACCGAAATTGCCATATTTCGGCATCAGATAAGAAACCAGAAAAATTCCCAGTAATCCCACAAGTAATCGCTCCCAATACTGAATGACAACATTGCCTAACATTAGCACATGCTGAGCTAAGGAAAAATACTTAGCATAACAGCCAAAACAGCAATATAAGGCTGTCGTATAGAAATCCGGCAGTAATAGGTTAGCCCCGATGAACTGAAGCAACCATGGAGCAACAAAAACAATCCCAAACATGCCAACAACAAAAAGGGACAAAGAAGCACGAAAACGAAGCAGGATTTCATCCCGAACCGCAGCAATCTGCCCGCGTGCAATCTCCCGGGAGAACCTAGGTGCGACGCTTGAAAAAGGAGCATGGGAAAACAGATTTACCGCCGACCAAATACGTATCAACAAAAAGTAGCTACCGACCTCCGCCGCTGTGCCAGTGAACGAAAAAATGACTCCAATACCTTGCACAAAGCCAACGGCCGCAAAAGCCACTAAACCCTGCCGCCACATCGGCCCCCAAGCAGCCACGAATATTTCCCGGTCAAATAATAATTGGGGGAACTTTTGTATCGCTCCATCTTCAGCACGAAATGCCAAATAGCGCATTCGTAGAACATTACACATAATGACCATTTGCATCACCAGTGTGGTCCAAAAGATGCCACCACCTAGGACCAGTGAAATCACTCCCACTGCAACTGAGATCAAAGACATAATGGTTTGCCATCGATTCTCTAGAGCTACCTTGTTCATTCCCCTCAAGGCAGTTTCGTAATTTCCAAGAGATGT
Organism: Thalassobacterium sedimentorum; assembly: GCF_031127905.1. GTDB lineage: Bacteria > Verrucomicrobiota > Verrucomicrobiia > Opitutales > Coraliomargaritaceae > Thalassobacterium > Thalassobacterium sedimentorum. Next base: position 79,073 of record NZ_JARXIC010000003.1, read on the forward strand.
AGAAATAAAACCAGTGACCAAAATAATAATAAATGCACCAATCACTGCCTCTGGATGTGAAACACCATCCAAAAGGTTGCCTAAAGCATAATACCCCATCGCTCCGGCAAGTAATAAATTAGTAAAAGCAGTGCCAACTTGGAGCCATCTAAGAGTGCCATATGCCCGTGCGAAAGCACCCCAGTTGGGCCCGTCGGAATAATCCCTTACTGTCACAGCATTTTTGACCCCCAAGTCCTCAGCACCTCCCATGGCAAAGGATAACATATTGGAAAATATACTTCCCAATTGCTGACTCACAATCACTCCAAAAAAGGACAAATTTGCAAACAACAGCCACGAAATGGTTTCATGCTCAGGCATGCGAGTCAGAATTAATGGTGTCACCGCAAGCATCCGAAGCGAACTAACAAGCAGAGATACCCAGCTAGTAAATGTCGGGGAATGCCAAAGCACATGACACATGTGCTTGAAACTATAGCAGCGTTGGCGCAGAAGACTCAAAATGATAACCTGTATTGATAGCGGATCCCGCAAAGAATCAGGGCACCCACACATCGTCTATTTTTCAGCATACGAATCGTCAAGTTATTGAATGCCCTTGTTTTGGAAATCATCTTCAAAACTTGCCTTACTGACTACTATCTAAACTATGGACACGGCCAAACTGAAACCAATGAAGCCCTCGCATATTAGACACAAACTGCCCCAGTATTTTCGTAAAATCGCTGGATTTATAGCCAATACTGGTATTCCGATATCACCGAACTTCAAGCACCTCAAAGCACTTGATAGTAAACACCTCGGGCAAAAAGCTGTAATAATAGGAATGGGACCAAGCTTACAACTCACTGATGTAGAAATACTAAAAGATGTCACCACCTTCGCCTGCAATAAGATCTATCTCTGTTTCCCAGAAACAAACTGGCGCCCCGATTATTACTCGGTGAATGACGTCCACGTCGCCCGCAATAATCAGGAGGAAATTCTAAACGCTGATTTTGGCAAGAACTGCCAAACACTACACTCCTGCATTGTCGCGAATGAACTCGGTTCACACCAAAACCCGATTATTTACCACTATTTCCGAAACTTCAAACATCTGCAGGCGCAACCCAAGCCCGGATTTACAAAATCATTACAAATGGGCATTCGCTCCGGCGGCTGCTCGATCTGCATTGATCAAATACAACTCGCGTATCTCATGGGCTTCAGTGAAGTGTATTTGATCGGCATAGATTTTAGTTTTGACGTCAAGCCGCAAACAATCACCGAGGAATCTGAATCCGGCAAGGTGCTCAAATCAGCAGGCGAACAAAACCACTTTCACAAGAACTACCGAAAGCCAGGAGAAAAATGGACGGTTCCAAAACTCGAAGAACAAAGGCAAGCATTTGCCCAATGTCGCACCATATTTGAAGCTTCTGGACGCAAACTGCTCAATGCCTCCAGACACACCAAACTCGACGTATTAGAACAAGTCGAGTTCGACCAAATATTTAAATGAACTCAATCGAGACAGCGCGCAGTTTAAGCATTATCATCAACAATTATAATTATGCGGAATACATCGCTGCGTGCATACAAAGTGCGCTCAATCAAAGTCAACCAGCACACGAGATCATTGTTGTCGACGATGGTTCAACCGACGAATCGCTCGACATCATTAAAAAGTTTGCACCTCAGGTACGCCTGATTTCTCAGACGAATCAAGGCCAGGCAGCCGCCATGAACAGCGGATTCGCGGCCAGCAGCGGAGAACTCATCGTGTTCTTAGATGCAGACGACTGCTTACATGAAGAAGCTGTTGAGCACATCACACACACATGGAAAAATGGAACCGCGAAACTACAGTATCCACTGCAAATAATAAACCGGGCAGGCATTACGCTCGGGCAAATGCCCCCCGATCCAAAGATACTTCCCAGAGGGGAGTTACTGACGACACTACTTGAAAACGGCACTTATAACTGGATGCCAACCTCTGGAAACGCCTTCGCCCGCGAGACCTTAAGTAAAATAATGCCCATCCCAGCAGAACAGTTCCGAATATCGGCCGACCTATACCTATCGATTTGTTCCGTTCGTTATGGCTTAGTTCAAGCAGCAGCCAAAGCCCTCGGGAAATATCGCTTGCATGGAGAAAATGCCTTTGCCAGCAATCACATGCTAGCACCTGATGAAAAAACATATGCTTCAAGAATAGTCAGCCATATCAATCGGCATTTACTGCTAAAAGAGGAAGCCGCAAAGTCGAACTATGCCTTACCCACCGATGCCAGATGCTATTATACCACATTTTATGCGTGGATCGACATCACACTTTCTCTACGATTATTCGGTGAAGAATCCATAATACCTTACCGTAAAGAAGAGATCGCCACAGGTGTTCGCGAGCGAACTAAACGACAATTCTCAAAGCCTCATCAAAAGTGGAAATCTCTAATAATACGATTCGTATTCTGCTACTTGCTTCATTGTCCACATATTTTGCTCAAGCCAAGCCTCGCGGTAGGGAGGAAGCTGGAACCGATACTGTTTGCCCAGATACAAAAAACGATATCAAGCTAGAAGCATAGCATAATGCTCAGCAACCTTTTGAATATTAAATTCAGCCGATCGACCGCGCAGTCGATCGGCATCCATTGGTTCGCGAACGGCGAGTAGAATAGCATCAGCCAATTTCGCTGCGTCTGCACACGGCACCAAGCGCCCATAGCTCCCATGGTCCAAAAGCTCCGCAGGGCCAGAGGGGCAATCTGTCGAAACAATTTGCAGCCCCATAGACATCGCTTCCAGCAACACAAAAGGAAAGCCCTCCCAGTCGGACGACATGACATAGCAGTCCGCCCATTTGAACCATGCAAGGGGCTGATCCTTGAAACCTGGAAGCGAAACTCGGTCCGTGAGATTCAACTGCTGGATCAAGCCCTCTAATTCTGGACGATCTTCCCCTTCGCCCAATATTACAAGTCGTATATTCTCCGACAAATTAGACATGGCTCGAACTAACAACTGAAAATTCTTCTGCCGCGTCAAACGTCCCGCAGCAATTATTACTGGCCCTACAGATTGCTGAAAGTATGGATGCTCAGGTCGCTCCAAAGCCTGCTTAGTCAGTGAAAGATCGACTGGATTATAAATCACCTCAGTCTTCTCGCGGGCTAAATTTAATTCATCTACTAGGTAGTCTTGGATCATTTTGGAGACGACAACCACCCGATCTGCCCGTCGAAGCATCCAACCAATCACCAACTTTCTAAACGGATTAAGCAAAGAAGGCGTATGTGCATATTTAGCCCCCATATGATTATGAACAGTCGCGATGATACGTGTATGGATACGTCCAAACAAACGCGCGAGTATCCCAACCGCGTTAGCGGCATTCAGCACGCACAATAAATTATCAGCAGGCTGCTCTTTCAGATATCGAATGAGACGCCAGACTTGAATCCACGGCAAGCGACTGTTCAAAGAATGGATTCTCACATTTGGATGCAGTGCACTCAACAACACACCTGTTCGGCGAAAAAGGATCAAGCGCACATCACAGCCCTCGCTAGCCCAATAATTAGCCAGGAGAAGAACTGCTCGTTCCGAACCTCCGCCATCCATCGTCGGAACCATCAGTGTTATGACTTTCATTGATGTATTCATTTAATGCTTAAGAAAGCGTTGATACAAATCCTCCGTCTGTCGAGCGACGGCATCGGGTGAGTAATACGCTTCTACTCTAGCTTGAGCAGCTTGCGCCATACACTCGCTCTCAGATCGATTGATAAATGCGTTTACCAGCAAATCTGCTAACGACGAAACATCTTCCGCCTCAAATAGCCGCCCAGTTTCACGGTCGATGACCAGATCTGGAAGTCCTCCGACACGCGAGGCAATCACGGGCGTAGCGACGGACATAGCTTCAACGACCACCAAGCCCTGTGCCTCTCGCCAACTAGGCACTACCAAGACATCGGCAGCTGCCATCCAAGAAGCAATTTCTTCACCGGGACGCCAACCGACGAAATGCACCGACGATTCAATTTTTAAATCACGCGCAAGCGTCTCCATCTCCTCGCGCAACACGCCATCTCCAACAAATAGACACTGCAGGTCCTCGACCTGTTCGTTCATCTTTGAGAATGCCCGCAAGAGGTCTAAGACTCCCTTCTCCTCAATAAAGCGCCCAACAAACAGGACCTTCGGCCCCTGTCCGTATTTAGCTCCAATGCGCTCAACGATCTCAGTTTGCACCACACCTACATTCGCCACAGCAGGAATCAAATGAACTTTCTCTGCGGCAGCCCCCAAAGCAACGACTGCCGCTTGAGTGGCTGAGCTGTTCACTGTAATTGCATCGGCGTCCCGAATCACAGAGCGCTTTAAACGCCCCATGCCCCCTGTCTGCTTCAGTCCGAAGACATCGTTGCCATGACTTGTTGTTACATGCGGGATCCCCAACAAACGAGCGACCCAGCACGCGCTTAAGCCCTGCGGCAAGAGCGAGTGCGAATGCAGCAAGTCTGGCTTCGCACGCAGACAAATCAACAAGAGCGCGAGCAGCTGGGCTATATACATCAATGGCAATAGCAACTTCGTCCAGGGGCGCGCTTGTAAATTAATCAACATCCCTCCCTCATAGCAGAGCTTTTCCAGTGCAAAGGGAAATGCATACGGATACCGACGTACCTGAACTCCAGCGACTGTTTCACGAAAGGCCGCGCCCGAGCTGTGCGGCGCAAGTACAGTCACCTCCCAGCCCTCACGCGCCATCAGCTCGCATTGGTTCTGAACAAATGGTGGCGTCGAATCCTCACTCCAACGTGGAAACACAGAGGTCACAACTAGCACTCTTCCCTTATTCCCCATAACCGCCCATAGACTCAAGTGCTGGGTTCAATAGATAAACGTAGCATAACGGCACCCCTTGTCGTTCGACAATATGCAGTAATTTCCCCTCAGGATAACTCACGTGTAAATTAAACCGAGTAATTGAAACAAAGAAATCCGCCCCTTCACGCGGCTTCCACATTTCAAAATGTTCTGGATCGAGCGCCTCTTCTAACATCCAACGCGAGTAGCGTTGATGCACCTTAAAGGTTCGCTCACCAGCAGGCTCGATCTGCTCAACATACTGATTCAACCATTCGCCCGCCTCCTTATGCGTCAGTCCCCAATAGTCTGTTTCATCACGCCCAGATGCGCCCGAAAGACCTCCAGAGACGGAATTAAAATAAACATACTGATAGGGGTGTAACGCCCACATATCCACGGCAACAAGCCCCACCGCAAGCAAGGCAGCACTTTGCAGGACAAACCCCAAGGAACGACTCCACTTTCTTTCACAACACCTCAAGCACCACTCAAATGTCAATGCAGCCACCGCCACCAAAGGCGGCATAACAAAGATTACATGTCGCATACCATCGTACAACACTGGATCCTTCCAGATAATATACAGCAGCGGGAAAACGCCACTAAAGAGCAAGATCGCGCCACTAAAGAAAATAGTAGAATACGGGAAACACTGGCGCCGAATCCACACGTATACATGACTCAAGCCGAGCACGATCCCCCCAAGCATCAAAAGCAACAAATGTTCCGGCGTAGTACGAATGATCCAATATGGCAGATAATAAAACGGCAAATCTGTCGCTTGCCAGAAATGCCCATCCATTAAGACAACCCCATCCCAACCATAATTTTGCACTTTTTCAACCGAACCACTCGCCGCATCAACTGGATTACTGTGTAAGCTCGGCCAGAAAACATAAAGTATCGCAAAGCCAACTAAACCTGCAACAAGGCCTCGCACTGCCCAGTAAAATAGATCGCCTGCAAGGGACGCCCAATCACGTTTCCGCCTCAGGTACTCCAGCAGAAGATAAAGCCCCACAAAACCACCGAAATAAACTAGAATAAGAAATCCAGCAATTCGGCAGGACATGGCCATTCCAGCCGCGGCCCCGATCCAGATCACCCATTTCCACTGTGGCCGAGGCAAGCGCGAAAAAAGCGCCACCAGCGCCCACACACCAAAGGCATAAGTGCCCGCCAGTGGTATGTCTTTCGGATTAAAAAACATGTGTCCATAATAACGGGGCAGCGTTGCCAAAAACAGCAGTGCCCAAAAGCCTGCTCGCTCGCCGCCCATTCGCGCAGTCAATCGCCAAACGGATAAGAATCCAAGCAAGCCAAAGCATAGGCTCCAAATGTGGCCTTTTTGACTGCGAGTGCCCCAGTCAGGAAACTGCTGATGCGCCCAAGCCAGTGGTAGGTCAAAAAAGCTAGGATACGAACTCTGACGCACCCCTGGGTCTTTGCCAGCAAACAGATCATTGTAATAACTTAAAGCCGAGTCTCCCCCTCCAAAGCGAAAGCCTTCGTCCCAAGTCAAGCCGTAGTCCCGAACAGTGAAAATTCCGATTAATATCAACACTGCAAAAAGCACCATGGAAGCTTTGCGCCAATGCGAGTGATTTACATTTTCATAGAGTGCATCTGACATATGATCGGCTTCGAATAATGAAAAACAGAAAATTGCGTGAACAGCTGGAGATTACGACAATAATCAATCTGCTTATAAGTTTGATACTAAATAAACTGCGGAATGTATGCGTACACACGCAATCCTAGCCCACATTACTAACGCAACTGACGCAAGGCTTCATAAGTCACGATCCCGACGGATGTCGAGAGGTTCAGCGAGCGCATTTCTGTATTCTTGTGCGGGATCGTTAGCCGCTGGCCCGCCATCTTCGCATGTAACCAATCAGGCGCGCCGTGGCCCTCATTGCCAAAAACCAGCCCATCGCCGTCGGCGAATTCGACATCCCAATACGCGTGATCTGCCTTAGTCGTCAGCAGCCAAAGGCGTTTGGGCGCCTCGGGACTGGCTTCGAACGCCTCCCAGTTTTCATGATGATGGACATCCAGCGACTTCCAATAGTCCATCCCACTACGCTTCAGGTGCTTATCCGTAATAGTAAAGCCGAGTGGATGGATCAAATGCAGCCGACTTTCTGTGATTGCACAGAGGCGACCGATGTTTCCGGTGTTTTGTGGAATCTCTGGATTAAAGAGGACGATATGCAGCATTACTTAACTGAAATACCGATCCCAGTTCAAAGCAATGACTGATGCCCAACAAATGAAACAATTCAGCAGACTCAGCAAAACGGCCGCGCTGCCCATGTCTTTAGCCCGCTTGGCCAGTGGACGATTGCGCAAAGAGATGTCGTCCACCACGGCTTCGACTGCGGAATTCAGCAACTCAATGATCAGAACCAGAAGCACGCTGGCGACTAAGATCAGCTGCTGCATCAGCGGCACCTGCAACAGGAAAGAAGCTGGAATCAGCACCACGGCGAGAAAGACCTCTTGGCGAAAGGCTGCCTCATGCTTCATCGAGGAAGCCAGGCCCTGCAAAGAATAAGAAAGCGCCTTGAAAACCCGGGTAAAGCCAGAGTTTTTATGGATATTAGGATCGATTGGTTCGCTGTCCATAGTCGGTAAAAACACGGCACGATGTGTCGTTCCTGCAAAAAGTCGATCCAGTCTTTGTGACGATTCGGCGGCAAATCTAACAATCTCACAACGGCTCTCACCGTCGTAGGACTAAGCTAAGCCACGTATCGTAGAACGAAGGCGATCGCCGGTGTCGCGGCATGCTCGATCCAATTCCCACTAAGTTTAAAAGCAATCGACAAGGATAGGCTTGCCCCAGCCTTGCGGGCGGCTTTTCTGTGACGCCATGTCTGTCTGGTTCAATCCATCTCACGCTATCGATCAAATCCTGCGCCAAGTCGCGTCTGAAACCGAGGGTTTCAATGCCGACTTCGAACCGGGCGTGCGCCCTGCCGACCCGAAGTTTGGCGACTATCAGGCCAATGGGGTACTCGGCTTTGCCAAGCGCAACAAAGCCAACCCACGTGAACTGGGACAAAAACTGATCGAAGCCGCCCAGGCCTCGGGTCAATTTGATCCGGAACTGGTCGAACTCTCGCTGGCGGGCCCTGGCTTTATCAATTTCAAACTCAGCCCCAAATTCATCTGGGACTGGCAACTGGCCTTTTCCACCAAGGCCGACTATCAGAGCGGTGCCAAGGAGTTGAAAAACGGACGCAAGGTCATCATCGACTATCCCAGCGCCAACACAGCCAAGCAGGCCCACATCGGCCACCTGCGCCCGATGGTCATCGGCCAGGCCATCAGCCGCCTGCTGGATTTCTGCGGGGCGGATCTAGTTCGCGACAATCACATTGGCGACTGGGGCACCAACTTCGGCACCTTAATCATGAAGATCAAGCGCGACGACATCGACCTCAGTAATCTGGGCGAGAACGCGCTGGTCACGCTGGACCAACTTTACAAAGACGGCTCTGCGCTGGAAACCGAGCAACCCGAGCTACGCGACGTCTCCCGCAATGAGCTGGTGCTACTGCAAAACGGCGACGCCGAGAACACCGCGATCTGGGAGCAGATTGTGGAGATCTCCAAAGTCGCTTTTGACAAGTTGTTCGCGCAAATGGGCGTCGAAGTGGATATCACTCTCGGAGAATCCTTCTACCGCGACAAAGTGGAGCGCATCTACGATGAATTAACCGAAATCGGCCTCGCAGAGGAAAGCGATGGTGCCCTGGTGGTCTGGCACGATGAGGTCAAAAAATTCGCCCGCGACAACGAGCGCCCCTACCCCTTCAACATCCGCAAAAGCGATGGCGCCTCCAACTACGCCTCCACCGACCTCGCCACCGTGCTCTACCGAGTGGAAGAGTTTAAGGCCGAGGAGATTATCTACCTGACCGACGCACGTCAACAAGATCACTTCCAACAACTCTTCCTGACCACCGAGAAGTGGTTCAAGGCCAAGGGCTATCCGCTGCCGGAAATGAGTCACGTATTCTGGGGCACCATTCTGGGAGCCGACAAAAAGCCCTTCAAAACCAAGTCCGGCGAGTCCATCAAACTACAAGAACTTTTGGACGAAGCACGCAGCCGCGCCTACGACGTGGTCAGCGAGAAGAATCCCGACCTGCCCGAAGATGAGCGCCGCGTGATCGCGGAATCCGTCGGAGTGGGCGCGATGAAATACGCCGACCTCTCCAGCAACCGCACCCAAGACTACGTCTTTAGTTGGGACCGCCTGCTCAGTTTTGAGGGCAACACCGCGCCCTACCTACTCTACGCAGTGGCACGCATCAACAGCATCTTCCGCAAGGTCGGCGTCGATCCAGAAGCCACAATCGAAGGTGCCAGCCAACTGGAAACCGAAGCCGAAATGGGCCTTGCCCGCAAGCTGATGGGCTTTGTCACCGCGCTGGAATTAACCATCAACGACCTGCGCCCGCACTTCCTCTGCACCTATTTGTATGAGCTGACCAGTGCCTACAGCACCTTCTACAACGCCGACAAGGTCATGGTCGACGATGCAGCCGTCAAGGCCCGCCGCCTGATCTTGTGCGCGCGCACCCGCACCGTGCTCAAGACTGGCCTAGAACTGCTCGGCATTCAGCCATTGGAACGGATGTAAGCAGCCAACTCAAACCGCTGGCTGATGTTGGCTCATACAGTGGAGCGCACCGCCTTCTTTGATGATGTCGGTGCAATCCACACCTACGACCTCGCGTCCGGGGAAACAGTCGCCGATAATCTCGATCGCTTCAGCGTCGTTTTTCGGCTGATTATAAGTAGGCACCAGGACGGCTCCATTGAGCACGACGAAATTTAAATAGCTAGCAGCGAGCGGCTCGCCCTCGTGCGTAATCGGCTCCGGCAGCGGAAGTTGCACCGAAGCAAAGGGCGCGCCGGCAGGTGTACGAAATTGCTGCAAGCGCTCAATATTCTCGGTGAGTGCAGGGTAATTGGCATCTTCTGGGTCTGCGACTTCAGCAATGAGAATACCATCGGCCTTAAAGAAACGAGCCAGATTATCAATATGACCGTCAGTATCGTCCCCCACCAAGCCGTCGTGCAGCCAAAGCACCTCATTAGCGCCGAGGCCGGAGGTGAGCTGACGTTCGACATGAGCCGCGGTGGTATCGCCGTTGCGACTAGGATTGAGCACCACCACTTCGGTGGTTAAGATGTGGCCTGCGCCATTACTCTCCACCGCGCCGCCTTCGAGCACTTGATCAAAAGCAAAACGACGAATACCAAGCTGATCGGCGATCCAAGCCGACGCGCGATCGTCTTTCTGCTGATCAGGAAACTTATTGCCCCAGGCATTGTAGCGCCAATCAGCGATGCACAGTTCACGCTGTGCGTCATTGATAAGAAAAAGCGGGCCAAAATCACGGATCCACACGTCATCACTTTGATAATCAAACAGTTCGACAGAGCTGTCATCGCCCTGCGATGCCATCAGAGCACGCAGCGTTTCTTGTTCCTCCAAGGCACAAAGGACGCGGACAGGTTGGTAACGAGCGGCGAGCACGTAGAGTGCGGCAAGTTGCTCGCGGACGCGATCAAAGCAGTCAGGCCAGAGGCTACGGCGAACTGGCCACGCGAACCAGATCGCGGCTTGCGGCTCCCATTCGGCGGGAAAACGATAACCAAGTTCTTTAGGAGTTTTAAGGCGAGACATGAGGAGATAGGATGAGCGTCGAACATCGAACGCTCAACTTTGAATTTAAAATGAATGAAAGGACGCGGGATGCGATGACTGACTTGAACGCTGCCAATACAGAGATTCGCGATCCCGAGACATTCGGTAGAACCTTCACTCAGAACGCTACGCGTCAATCATCCGCTGAGTGACATCAGCGTAGGTATCGATACGACGATCGCGGAAGAAGGGCCAGATGCGACGCATGTCTTCGAGCGCCTTCAGATCGCAGTCGGCCAGTAGAATGTACTCCTCAGCGATCGGGGCGCGTTCGACAATTTGGCCGTAGAAGTCAGAGACAAAACTTTGCCCCCAAAACTCGGTATTCCCTTCGGTGCCAGTGCGGTTGATCGCAGCCACATAGCAAGCATTGGCGACCGCATGCCCGCGCTGAACAGTCTCCCACGCGGTGTGCTGCGCTTCGCCCAATTCCGCTTTCTCTTCGGGCAACCAACCGATTGCGGTGGGATAGAAAATAATCTCCGCACCAGCGAGCGCCGCAAGACGAGCCGCTTCGGGATACCACTGGTCCCAACAAATCAAAACAGAGATCTTACCAAACTTAGTGTCCCACACCTTGTAGCCCAGATCGCCGGGTGTGAAGTAAAACTTCTCCTCAAAACCGGGATCTTGCGGAATGTGCATCTTACGGTATTTACCAAGATAGCGGCCATCGGCATCGATCACGGCGGCGGTGTTGTGATACACGCCCGCCGCGCGACGCTCAAAGAGCGACGCGATGATAACCACGCCTAAGTCTTTAGCGACAGCTTCAAGCGCCTCGGTGGTTGCACCGGGGATGGGCTCGGCTAAATCAAAGAGCTCGGTGTCTTGAGTACGACAGAAATAGGGCGTATTAAACAGCTCCTGCGTGCACACGACCTGCGCCCCAGAGGCGGCTGCCTCACGGATGCGCGCAATCGTGTAGTCGAGGTCCGCAGCGGGGCTGCCCTGCTCGCGTCCTTGAATCAGGGCGATACGAACCTTGCGGTGACTTCTATCGTGGTTGGAATGGTGACTCATACAATGCGCGCTTGAAAACAAAAAGACTTCACTTGCTCGAATCTCATCTGATTGAAAACTTGAGCACGGCGGTCTTCACAAGTGAAGCCCCTACACGGTCTAGAAAACAACTTTATTGAGCGGATACTCAATGATACCCTCGGCACCACGTTTTTTCAACTCGGGGATGATTTCCCGCACAACCTTCTCGTCGATGATGGTATCGATAGCAACCCATGCCTCGTCGGTGAGGCGATTGATGGTCGGATTACGCAACGCAGGCAGATCGGCGAGTACACTATCCAACTTAGCACGCTCGATATTCAGCTTCAGGCCGACCTTGCTGTTGGCTTCGAGGGCCGCCTGCAGCAGCATTGCGATACTCTCGATTTTTTTGCGCTTTTCAGGGTTCTCCCAAGCAGCCTTATTAGCAACCAACACTGTATTTGTATAAAGAAGCGTGTCCACAATACGAAGATTGTTCGCACGGATCGAATTGCCAGTCTCGGTTAAATCAACGATGGCATCAACCAAATCAGGCACCTTCACCTCCGTCGCGCCCCAAGAGAACTCAACTTCGGCATTCACTCCATTGTCCTTAAGATACTGGCGTGTGATATTCACCACCTCGGTGGCGATGCGCTTACCTTCCAAATCTTTAACAGACTGCACTGGCGACGCCGCTGGTACTGCAATAATCCATTTAGAACGCTTATTGGATGCACGGCTATAAACCAGACTGCACACTTCAACCACGTCGGAATCATTTTCCTTCACCCAATCTTGTCCCGTCAAGCCACAGTCGAAATAACCATGCTCGACGTAACGGCTCACTTCTTGGGCACGCACGAAGCGACCGTCCAACTCCTCGTCGTCAATCGACGGACGATAGGAGCGGGAACTCACAGAAATATTGAAACCCGCTTTACCAAATAATTTGATAGTCGAGTCCTGTAGACTGCCTTTAGGCAGACCAAGCATGAGTAATGGCGTATTTTCCATAAGCGCAAAAGCTGAGGCAGGACGATGCAGGCACAAGATTAAATTTTGTAAAAGCGCAGGCTTTTGCGCTTGGAGAATCAAAATAAGTCATTGTAAAAGACATCGTAGTGCCTAGTTTTTACATTTCAAAGATCTCTTTTTTAATCAGATTATGGGCAAGCCAACACCACTCGAAGCTGGAAAAAAAGCACCTAACTTCCAATTTACGGAAGATGGAACCATACGTACACTCGATGAACTGGGCCAGGCCTGCCTGCTATATTTCTACCCCAAAGATGACACTCCAGGCTGCACAAAAGAGGCCTGCGCCATCCGTGATGCATGGAGCGAATTCATCGCAGCGGGCCTGAAAGTCATCGGAGTCAGTAAAGATGACGATGCCGCACACACAAAATTTAAAGACAAATATCAGCTCCCCTTTCCTCTGATTGCAGACACCGACCTTCAACTCTCGCAGGCCTACGGTGTCTATGGAGAGAAAAAGTTCATGGGACGCATTTACGACGGCATCCATCGCATGTCATTTCTGATCGATGCCAATGGAACCATCACTAAAGCTTACCACAAAGTAAAACCGGACGCGCATGCGAGTGAAGTTCTCGCCGACCTCGCAGCCCTCCCAGAATAAGATGAACCAGACACCGAAGCCCCTCATTATCATCGCTGAAGATGATAAAGACCTAGCCACGTTGATCGCGACACAATTGGATGTCGCTGGCATGCAAAATCAGATCTGTCACGAAGCTTGCCATGTAGAGCGCTTCCTGAAGAACAATTTTGCCAATCTCATCCTACTGGATGTCCACCTACCGGACAATACAGGCTTCAATTTGATGCGTAACCTACGCAATTCAGGGAACGAAACCCCCGTCATATTCCTGACAGGTGAGAATGATGAAGTCAAAAAAGTAAAGGCACTCGAAATGGGAGGCGACGATTACATAACTAAACCATTTGGTTTCCCTGAGCTCATCGCCCGCATCAATGCCGTACTTCGCCGAGCAGAAACTGCCAATGACGGTAATATTACTCATAACGCATCCATCACCGACAAACCATTTGAATTCTGCGGAGCCGAAATCAACCCCCAGCGCTTGGAAGTGACCTTTCCAGATGGAGAAACTGAAAGCATCGGCCGAAAGGAATTGGGCATATTTGCATACTTGGCCAGCCATCCAAACGCAGTGCTTACACGCAAGAACTTGATTCACGCGGTCTGGGGCATTCACGCCGACGTCCGCAGCCGCTCGCTCGATCAATATATTGTAAAAATCCGCGAACTGTACAAGCGTCACGAGCTGACACTCGACGCCTTCCGTACCGTTCACGGCGTCGGCTACATCTACGACGTCAAAGTACCCGAATAAGCCCAGTCGAGCCAGCTACGCCAGTAGAACAGCCCCGCCCCACGACGGCAACAACAAGAATAGTAGCCAGGAGCAGTAGCAACGTTGAGCGACAGCGCGACTGGAGTTAGTCGCATACATACGTCAACCAAGCGCGACGATCACCAACAGCAGCAATCTCCATGCATTAAGCAGGCGCACCACGCCGGCGAATTAAGCCGTAGAATAGCGCAGCAATCCCCGCCAGTAAGAGGACAACCGTGATTGGACGTTGAATGAAAATCGCGTAATCGCCTCCAGACAAAATCAATGCTCGGCGTAAGTTCTCTTCTGCCAAAGGGCCAAGGATCAAAGCAAGCAAGAGCGGGGCAACCGGATAACCTCCTCGGCGCAGCGCATATCCTAGAACTCCAAATGCCAGAGCAAGCCACACATCGGCAAGATTATTTCTCAATGCAAAGGCGCCGACCAAAGAGAGGATCAAAATACCCGACTGAAGGAAACGACGATCGATTTGGTTCACTCGTAAAAGAATGCGCACCCCAGACACCGCCACGATGAAGACCAGAATATGAGCAAACAAAACAGTTGCGAAAATTGAATAAGCTAGGCCGGAATGATCTTGAAAGAGCAATGGTCCAGGCTGCACACCGTGCAAAATAAATGCACCGATTAGAACAGCAGTCACCGAATCCCCAGGCAGACCAAGCGCCAGCAGTGGAATCATAGCACCTGCCGTTCCAGCAGTTTTAGCAGCCTCTGGAGCCGCAACCCCCTTGACCTCACCCTCACCAAACTTATCGCCTTTGCCAGCCTGCTGACGAGCGATACTGTAGGCTAAGAAAGCCGCAATATCACTCCCAGCACCAGGTGTCGCCCCCACAAAGGTGCCCAAAAAACTAGATTTTAATATGGTGGGTGTACTACGACGCACATCACTACCACTCGGAAAACGGGCGATCTTCGACTCTGAACTTGCAGTGTTACCACTCTTCAGTCCTCCCATCGAAAGCACTTCCGCGATCGCAAATAAACCAATTAAGGCAGGAATAAACGGCATGCCTTCCATCAAGCTCGCCTGGCCATAAATAAAACGTGGGTATCCCGTCAACGGATCCATACCTACCGTCGAAATGAGCAAGCCGAAAACAGCGACGATCAAGCCCTTCCTGACCGAGCTCTCGGAAATCGCCACGATCATGGACAGCCCAAAAGTCGCCAGAGCGAAATATTCTGGCGGCCCAAAGCGCAGTGCAAAGCGCGAGATTTGAGGCGTGAGCGCAATCAGCAACAAAGTGCCAATGACCCCACCGACCAGCGCGCTCAGCGCAGCCACACTCAAGGCTTTGCCAGCTTCACCGCGCGCAGCCAACACAGCACCATCAAAGATTGTTGCGGCCGACGCGGGTGTTCCGGGCGTGCGAAATAAGATGGCAGGAATAGAGCCCCCATAAACCGCGGCACAATAGACACCAATCAAAAGCGCCAAAGCAGGCATAATTGACAAATCAAATGTAAACGGGATCAGCAATGCCACCCCCATCGTCGCCGAAAGCCCAGGTAATGCCCCAAAAATCATACCAGCCATCACACCTGCGAGCAAAGCCACCCACACTTGAATGCTACTCCCATTAACTAAAACTTCGTTAAATATTTCCATTTTCGTAATGATTGGCTAACCAAGCCATCCTGTTGGAAGAGCGACATTCATGATCAGACTGAAAAGAATGTAGAGAATGAATGCGAGTGAGAGACTAATCGCGGCAGAGCGGACATAGTTATAATAACCAAATATACGCAAAGACGCCATCGAGAGAAGCGCGCTAGAGCTAATAAAACCGAGCCAAGGCAACAGCCAAATGTAGAGAATGAGGATGCCAACCAGTAACCAAGTCGCGCCCGTGTGTTGCTGATCTTCAGCAGAGTCCGAATTGCTATTTTCTTTTTTGCGAGTCGCCAAGAAATCGACCAAAGCCAAACCTCCTAGCAGCAGAGCCAAAATCAAAGGAAGCATCCCTGGCCCAAGACCATCTCCCTTCGCACTCGGAAATTGCAATGAGGTGAACATGGCAAATGCCGCGCAAGAGAGCCATAAAGCTGGCGCCAACAATTTTTGTGACTGAATACAGTTCATTTTTCGTAAATCAGGCCTAGTTTTTTCATAATCGAGGCAATCTGGGCTTTTTCGTTTTTGATCTGTAGAGCAAAATCGCTCCCAGAGGCCAAGGCCATATTCAAGCCCGCAGCATCAGCAAATTCAGCCAGTTCAGTCGAATAGGCGGCTTTAGAAAACACTTCGGCGAGCTTGGCACGGACCTCTGCCGGCGTCTCACGTGGCACTGCCAAACCGCGCCAGGTTCCAAAAATCAATGGGTACCCAAGCTCGGTAAAAGTAGGTGAATCTGGTGAATAAGAAACTCGATCTTCACTCATCACACCTAAGATTTTCACCTGCCCCGCTAAGATCTGTGAACGAAGCTCGCCCGGGCTGACGGTGACCGCATCGATATGTCCTCCAACCAAGGCAGTGACTGCATGTGAAGCGCCTCCGAATGGCACGTGATTGAATTCGAGTGATGCAGCTTCAGCCAATCGAGCGGCAGCCATGTGCCAAACAGTGCCAGGGCCGGAATTACCAACGCTAAGTTTAGAATCACGCTTGGACCACTCCATGAACTCCTCAAAGGTATTGGCAGGACAATCCGCTCGCACAGCCAAGGCGGCAGGATCCATATTCAGACGCAAAATCGGCGCAAATTCGTCTGGCTGAAAAGGCACGAGCCCTTGCAATGGGAGAGAGACCAGCTCAATGGTAATCATCGTAACGGTATGCCCATCAGGCGGTGCCAGCAATCCAGCGACAAAGCCTACCGCACCGCCACCACCTGTCACATTATTGACCGTAATAGTTTGTCCCAAATCAGGCTCCGCAGCACGGGCCAGCCCGCGAGCAAGCATGTCGCTTCCGCCACCAGCGGAATAAGGGCAAATTAATAACACAGAGCGATTAGGAAAAGTCCCCGAACTATCGACGCGCATTAGACGCTGACCTACCAAAGCACACAATAACAGGATGACCGTGCACCACGCGATTTTATCTCGGACATTCATAATCAACAGTTAAAGAAAGCAGAATTCAATTGAGGAACATTAGCGCTGCTCAGCAGCGCATCAAATCGCGCTGTAATAAGCGATTACTAAGCAATGGAGTAACAATTTCATATTTCGTTGAAGCGAATTGAAATACAGGGGATCAGCTCGAATTCAGTGATAAATTAAACTTAAGCACCTTGCGCACCGCGTATGAAAGAAGCAACACTACCATTATGTTATACTAACATGATATCCATGTTTGATACCACAATATAGCCTCCCAGCAGACTCCCCGACAAACAATCACACGGGAACCGACCAGTACGCTCACTCTGAATTTGACAAACACCGCTCAATGTTATGTTAACATAAATGCCTCGTCCCCCACACCCTGCCAGCTTATCCTCCGTCGCTCGCGCAGCAGGCGTCTCATCAATGACCGTGTCGCGAGTCTTCCGGGGTGAGCAAAACGTAGCCGAAAGCACCCGTCGCCAGGTGATCGCCAAAGCTCAAGAGCTAGGTTACCAACCCAACCCTCACATCAGCCGACTAATGGAGGTGGTCCGCAACAACCGCACACAACAACTGCGTGCGGTGCTGGCAGTCATCCGCGACGACGGGAGCAATGACAAACCACAAGGCGCAGTACACAATTATGTATCCATTGAACACATTCGCGCAAAAGCCGAACTTCACGGCTATGGAGCCGAAGAGTTCGTGTTAGGCAGCAACGGCATGACCGCTGAACGACTGGGCGGAATACTAAAAGCACGCGGCGTAGATGGCATTCTAATATCTCCCCAGTCACTCTCGTGCTTTGCCGCAAAGATCGACTACTCATCGTTCAGCTCTATCGTATTTGGCTATGGCTTAATTTCCCCCCAGCTGCACCGTGCCAGCACCAACATGACTCAGGGCATCTTAGAAGCCACAGAAAGGCTCGAAAAACGCGGCTACCAACGCATTGGAATCGCAGTGACCGAATGGGTCAATTCTCGCGCGGACCACACCTATTCCGGTGCAGTATTGCACTACCAACAAGCTCTTCCTCAGCAACGGCGCGTACCGCTATTACTCCTACAAAATAAACTAGCTCAGCAAGACGAAGAAACATTCTGCAATTGGATTCAGCAGCACAAACCAGATGCAATCATTTCATTTCACGCCCCTGTTCCATACTGGCTCCAACATAAGCTCAACCTCCGCATCCCTGAAGACATTGGGGTCGTCGTTCACGATTGGATGCCAGGAATGGAAGCTTATGCCGGCATTGATCACCAGCGTGCACATGTCGCTGCGGCAGCAGTCGATCTAGTCGCCACTAAACTCAAACACAACGAGAGAGGCATCCCCCCAGTCCCCCAGCAAATACTCATCCCACCACGCTTCGTGGATGGACCAAGCATCCGACCATAAGACACTAAGGGCTGCAGATGATACCAATCGAATAGAAACGCGCAACTTAGACCTCGAAATCACGATCGATCAGAAGAATCCAGCGTCGCATGCGATCGGAATAAGAAACCACTGCTCTGAACACCTTGCGCAAACTGAGTTTAAATAGAGAGGGCGTGCTCTAACGAACGACGCGGCCTGAAGCATTTCCCTGCATCAAAGCCTCAACCTCACTCCGATCATTGAAATTGAAATCTCCCTTAATTGAATGCGCTAAGCAGGATGCTGCCACCGCGAAAGAAATTGCATTTTGATCTTCAGGAAACTCACCTGAGCTTAAAGCGAAAACCAGGCCAGCCGCAAAGGAATCTCCCCCACCAACGCGATCTACAATATCACGAATTTCGTATGCTTGGTATTCACCATTTGCAATCGGCGCAAAGCTAGCCTCCTTAGTTGCAGTATCAAAAAGCATCGCACCCCAGTTATTATGAGTCGCTGAAATACTCTCGCGTAAGGTGATCGCCACCTTCTTCAGGTTCGTAAACTGCTCACTGATAGCGGCGGCCACCTGCGGATACTTCTCAATAGACAAAACACCCGCCTCAACATCAGAGCCTTCTGCATGAATGCCAAGCACGTCGGCCGCATCTTCTTCATTGCCAATCACTACGTCGACATAAGGCAAAATCTCACGCATGGTCTTCTCGGCCAATTCGCGTGCTGAGCAAGTAGAGTCCCACTGCCATAGCTTTTTGCGGAAGTTCAAATCGCAAGAGACAGTCAACCCCTTCTCCTTGGCCTTCATCGCAGCAATTTTAGTCGCTTCCGCCGCCTGCTGAGAAAGTGCTGGCGTAATACCAGAAACATGCAACCAAGTCGCGCCGTTGTAAATTTCCTGCCACTGATATGCATCTCCAGGCACCAATGACACAGAGGAATAGCTCCGATCATAAACCACCTTACTGGCACGCTGATTGGCGCCTGTTTCAACAAAATACAACCCAAGCCGACCTTCGTCCACACGCAACAAATGCTCCGTGTCTACACCAAGACCACGCAATGTGCGCACACAAGCGTCTGCAATCACATGACGAGGCAGCGCAGAAACAAAAGCACTCTGGCCGCCGAGCATAGCAATAGATGCCGCGACATTCGCCTCAGCTCCCGCAAAAGTAAGATCAAGCTTACCTGGGCAAGCTTGCGCAAAACGATAAAATTGCTCAGGAGCCAAGCGCCCCATGATTTCACCAAAACATACAACAGTTTTCATATAATTTAACTATTCTGCCTAATTATTTCGACGGCCTCACGTGCGCGAGCAGCCACAGTTTTCCAATCCTTACGATCAATCAAATCTTTCGGAGCTACCCATGAGCCTCCCACCGCCAATACGCTGGGCTCTTCGGTATAGGTCGCGACGTTTTCGACATTCAACCCTCCTAGGGGAATAAAATGCAAACCCAAGTGCTTGTAGGGTGCCGTCATATTACGGAGATAGGCGAGCCCCCCCGATGGCTCCGCGGGAAAGAACTTCAATACATTACAATCGTATTCGAGCGAAGTTTCAATGTCGCTAGGAGTGACAATACCCGGCGCAAAAGGAAGCTTCGCTGCACGAGCCGCTGTGAGAACGCGAGCATTAGTACCAGGTGCGACTGCAAAATCCACACCAGCGTCTTGCGCCAGCTTCACCTGCTCAGGACGAATCACCGTACCGGCCCCCAGCAAGAGCTCAGGTGCATGCTTACGCATCGCAATGAGGGCTTCAATTGATCGCGGAGTCCGTAGCGCTAGCTCTACAGCACAAATACCTCCTTCGAGTAAGGCATCTGCCATGGCTCCAGCGTCGGCTGGATCTTCCAAAACAACGACTGCAATAATGCCAGAAGTGGATAACTTTGATACTAAATCAGGTAAAAATATTAGACTCATAACTAGAGGATATTTATTCGAAACAATTTACTTGAACATAGATATGCGCTTTATCTGGACAAAGCCTATTCCGTGTTATGTTAACATCATGCATCTCTCCCGCTCGCCACAAAGTCTCACGACTCAGCTACAAGACTTTCGGAAACTCGACGGTGCTTCGCCCGTCACACGCTTAAAGACAACAGCCATTTGCTCGGCATCATTGAAGCCACACAGCCCCGAAATCATACTGATGGGATGATTCGTTTGAACTAATAGCTGTTTAGCCCGAGCGATACGCATACGGCACAGCATCTCCCAAGGCGTGCAGCGGTAAAACTCCTTAAATTTGCGCTCCAAACTGCGACGAGCCAGTCGCAGGTCATCACACATTTGCCCGATACTGATCGAATCCTGCACGCGTTCGGACAGATAGGACATCGCACGGCGCAATTGAGGGTCGTCCACTGCCAGGTGATTCGCTGAGTGCCGCATAACGACCCCGCCAGGCGAAACTAAGATCGGTGCTTGCGATGGCTTTTGCTGAGCCAACAATTTCTGCATCGACTCCCCCACCAGTGCACCGATGGCATGCCAAGGGATCGAGACACTCGACAACATCGGGTAGCTCAAGCCACAGACCAATTCATCATTATTCGCACCAATCACCGCCACCTGCTCCGGAACTGAAATGCCAAGTTGTTGACAGGCACTACATAAAAACCTCCCCAGCGGGTCATGCACCGCAAAGATCCCCACCGGCTTGGGCAAAGACTCTAGCCATTTTCGCAGCTTCGGCTTCGGCGCCACAAAATGCTCACTATAACGCTCATTCTCAAAAACAGTCTCGGTATGGACTGAAACAGCGGAATCCACTGCCTGCAAAAAACCATCAATTCGCTGTCCCGAATAAGGCGTGCCGTTGCCTAAACAAGCAAAACTCCGGTAACCTGCCCGCTGAAAGGCCTCCGCCGCCGCCGCTCCCACAGCCCAATCGTCCACATCAATACTGACGACACTCGGATAACTAAAGTCCGTATCGGCAATCACAGTAGGGAGTTGCAACTTTAGCAGCGCCTCCGTCACCTCAGGCAACCACTCAGTAATCAAGCCATCAGGCTCTAAATCTCTCAATAAATCCAAGAGTTCGTCGATCGGTCGATGAATACTTACAATCCGAAAATCCTGCTGCCGACGCACAAAAGGCATCAAGGCTGGCGTCAATCGCCGCAGGAATACCTCCGTCATTACAATCGCAATTTGTTGACTCATATCAACCGATTCCACCACATACAATGACGCAAATCAACAGAATATAATCGCAATTTGCGGTTTAAAGCCTCCCTCAAATCGAGTATTATTAAGTTTCTAAAACAGCATCCTTAGGGCTTACACATCTGCAGGCTTTACAAAAACCCACTCAACCACACGACTCGGCCCTTCGCGCCGCGCCTCTACCATGCAATACTTCGACTGCGACAAAATTCAATACGAGGGCAGCTCCTCTAAGAATCCTCTGGCTTTCAAGCACTACAACTCCAGTGAGATGATCGCTGGTAAGAGGATGAAAGATCACCTTCGATTCGCTGCACCTTACTGGCACGTCATGCGCAACGAGCTCGCGGATCCCTTCGGTGCCGGCACCGCTCAAATGCCATGGGATGATCATTCTAACTCGGTTGAGAACGCAGTCGCTCGCGTGGACGTTTTTTTTGAATTTCTTGAAAAAATCGGCATCGATTTCTACTGCTGGCACGATCGTGACATCGCCCCCGAGCTTAACGACCTAGCCGCCTCTAACGCTGCCCTCGACGCCGTCGTGGCCAAGCTCAAATCCAAACAAAAAGAAACTGGCGTCCAATTACTCTGGGGCACTGCCTGTCTCTTTTCGCACCCCCGCTACTCCCAAGGCGGCGCGACGTCACCCGACGCCCACGTTTTCGCCTACGCAGCGGCACAAGTAAAAAAGGCACTCGAATGTACCAAGGAACTCGATGGTCTCGGCTACACATTCTGGGGCGGTCGCGAAGGCTACGCCACATTACTCAACACCAACATGAAGCGCGAGCTGGATCACTTGGCCGCCTTCCTTCACATGGCAGTCGACCATGCCGACAAAATAGGCTTTGACGGCCCCTTCTATATTGAGCCCAAACCCCGCGAACCCTCCACCCATCAATACGACAGCGATGCGGCCGCCTGCCTTAACTTCCTACGTGAATATGGCTTGATGGATCGCTTCAAGCTCAACATTGAGACGAATCATGCCACCTTAGCCGGCCACACGATGGAGCACGAGCTCACGGTCTGCCATAATGCAGGCATGCTCGGCAGCATCGACGCCAATCGTGGCGACGAACTAATCGGATGGGACACAGACCAGTTCCCAACCGACATTTACCTGACCACTCAAGTGATGTTGGTCGTGCTCGAAATGGGCGGCTTCACAACTGGAGGTCTCAACTTCGACGCCAAACGCCGCCGCGAGTCACATGAGCCACTAGATCTTATGCACGCCCACATCGGTGGTATGGATGCCTTTGCCCGCGGTCTTAAAATTGCACATGCCATCCGCGAGGACGGTCGTCTCGGAGACTTCGTACAGGCACGCTACAGTAGTTTTGATAAAGACATCGGAGCCAAGGTCGAAGCCGGTGAAGTCGGGTTCGAAGAACTCGAGAAATATGCGCTCAGCAACAGTGAGCCCACCCTCGCCAGCGGCCGCCAGGAAATGCTCGAAAATCTACTCAATGAGTTTATTTGAAACTCTTTGAGCAGAAGTGAAAACTCTCCACTGCCCACTGCCACGAAGCAGCCCCACTTCAGAATGCACTCACTCGGCCTAGATTCTTCCACCCAGAGCTGTTCCGCCATCGTCATTGATATCGAAACAGGTTCTATCATCGCCCAAGCTTCCGTTAATTTCGGCGAACACCTGCCCCAATACAAGGCCCCCGCCGGCTTCATTCCTGGTGCCGCTGCCGGTGAAGTACATGCGGATCCACGCATGTGGCTCGACGCCCTGGAACAACTACTCGAAGCACTCAAAAATCAATGCGATCTCTCCAAGATCGCAGCTATTTCCGGCGCAGGCCAGCAACATGGCTCCGTTTATCTCAACGATCGTTGGCTCACTACCATCAACAGCTTGGACCACTCGCAAAGCCTCGCCAACCAAATCGAACCCTGTTTCTCACGCAGCACCTCTCCAATCTGGATGGACACTTCCACTGGAACAGAATGCCGCGAAATTACCGCGGCAGTAGGAGGCGATGCCACGGTTTGCGCGAAGTCTGGTTCCATCGCCATCGAGCGCTTCACAGGACCGCAAATCCGCCGTTTTTATAAAAACGCCCCCAACAGTTACGCACAAACCGCCCACATTCATCTTGTCAGCTCATTCCTATGCTCCGTCCTCTGTGGAAGCAATGCCCCTATCGATACTGGCGACGGTGCTGGAATGAACTTGCTCAATATCCAGACGTGGGACTGGGACACCGACCTACTCACCGCGACCGCACCTGAGTTAAACCAGCGCTTACCTAACATCGTAGATGGCAACAGCACAGCTGGGCAGATCTCAAAATATTTCGTCGCAAAATACGGCTTCACTCCAGGCACCCAGGTCACTGTATTCACAGGCGACAACCCCAGCAGCCTCGTCGGAATGGGCGCTAGCCAAGCTGGTAAGCTCGTCATTTCACTCGGCACCTCCGATACCTTTTTTGCCGCGATGCCCGAAGTTGTCGCCGACCCACAAGGCTGTGGCCACGTATTTGGCAATCCGGCAGGCGGCTCAATGTCACTGCAATGCTTCGTCAATGGCTCGCTCGCCCGCGAAGCAGTCAAAGATAAGTTCAACTACGACTGGGATCAATTCACAGCAGCCTTCGCCAACACTGCCGCAGGCAACGACGGCCAGGTTATGCTGCCTTTTTTCCGTCCCGAAATTAGCCCTCGCATCGACCTCGACGCGCCCCGACTAGAGGGCAGTGAAGCCTTTAAACACTGGCAACAAGCCGATACCGCGATCCGCGCCTGCGTTGAAGGCCAATGTATCAATATGAAATTACGCAGCGACTGGATGCAACTACAGCCCGAGGTTATCTACCTAACCGGTGGCGCGTCAAAAAACAACGCCATCGCGCAAGTCGTAGCCGACGTCTTTCAGGCCAAAGTGCAGCGTCTGGCCGTCAGTGGCTCCGTAGCACTCGGCGCCGCCCTACGCGCCGCCAGTCACACATTCGGACAGGACCTACATCTATTGGAAAGTCGCTTCTGTAAGCCCGAAGCCGACAGCACCCTCGAACCCATTGCTTCCTCGGACACCTACCAGAGCGCAACGAAAGCTATCGCTCAATTACTTAGCATGCAATCGCAGTACAATCTCAATCCGTCGACATCGTAAGCATACACAGCAAAAAAAGTCTTTGACAAAACCCTGGTCGCGGCAGACAAAGAAAAAATCTAATTTTGAAATGACTCAATTTTTCACAGTCGTGCTCGTCAATGTAGTCGTGGTCCTAGTGACCTCGATCGGATCTGCGCGGACTTAGAACACACTTTATATTCATTCTAAAAACCCCCGCCGGATTCGATCCGACGGGGGTTTTCTTTTGCCCGCGTCGCGACTGATTCCACAGGGAATAACCATACAGCCAAAGACAACATTATGAAAATGACCGGAGCAGACCTCGTTATACGATTACTTGAACGCCAAGGAATTCGCCTCATTGCAGGCATTCCCGGAGGAGCCAACTTGCCCCTCTACGACGCGCTTGCGCGCCGGCCTGTCATTCAACACATACTCGCCCGTCATGAACAGGGCGCTGGATTCATCGCCCAAGGCATGGCGCGCACCACCGGACAGACGGCGGTTTGCTTCGCCACCAGTGGACCGGGTGCTACCAATATCCTCACCGCCATCGCGGATGCCAAATTGGACTCGATTCCGGTTGTTTGCATTAGCGGGCAGGTTCCGCAACACTTGATCGGCACGGATGCGTTTCAAGAGGTGGATGTTTTCGGCATGAGCCTCTCAATCACTAAGCACAACTATTTGGTTAAGTCGGTCGAGGAACTTTTGGAAACCATCCCCGAGGCATTTCGCATCGCGGCCAGTGGTCGGCCGGGCCCGGTTTGGATCGATATTCCCAAGGACGTGCAGAACGCCACCATCGAGTTTGATGAGTGGCCCGAGATCGGTAGCGCCACGCCGCGCATCGAGCCTGAGAGCCCAGCGATCGAACAAGCGCAGGCGATGATCGAGGCCGCCGAACGGCCGATATTATACCTCGGCGGCGGAGTTATTCACAGTGAGGCATGTGAACAAGTCTGCGCCCTCGCGGAGCGCTCAAATTTGCCCACCGTCAACACTTTGATGGCGATGGGCGCCATGCCAACGGACCATAAACTAGCTCTTGGAATGCTTGGAATGCACGCTGCGCCCTATACAAACCTGGCTTTGCAGGAGTGTGACCTATTGATTGCGGTCGGTGCACGCTTCGACGACCGAGCGACCGGCAAGGTTGCGGAGTTTTGCCCCAAGGCAAAAGTTATTCACATAGATATTGACAGTTGTGAACTTGGGAAAATCCGTCAGCCCACACTCTCGATCTGTGCCGACGTCGCTACCACCATGGACCAATTATTGCCCACATTGCCACCGCGCGCGCGCACGGATTGGAACGCACGGATCGCCGAATTGAAAGCGGAGCACCCGATCAATATGCCGGGCACCGACGATCCTTCGCAGCCTTACGGCTTGATCGCAGCCATCGCGCGTCATGCCGGACGCGATGCCATCGTTGCCACCGATGTTGGTCAGCACCAAATGTGGACGGCGCAGGCCTTCCCCTTCATGCGTCCACGTCAGTGGTTGACCAGCGGCGGGCTCGGCACCATGGGCTTTGGCTTGCCAGCCGCGCTCGGAGCCGCGCTCACCGATCCCGACGAGACAGTGGTTTGTATCAGCGGGGACGGCAGTTTCTTGATGAACAATCAAGAGATGATCACCGCGGCCGAAGAAGGGGCCGATCTCAAGATCGTTTTGATGAACAATCAGACCTTGGGCCTCGTTCACCAGCAGCAGAATTTGTTTTACGGCAAACGTCTGTCGGCCTCCAAATTCAAGCAAGGGCCCGACTTCGCGATGATGGCGCAATCGATGGGCGTCGCCTCCGTCGACCTCGCCGACGAGCCCGACATCGACGCCGCACTGGCGCGCGCCTTTGCGATCAAGGGAGCGGTTCTGATCCATGTTCCGATCTGCCCCGAGCAGCAGGTTTTGCCCATGGTTGCGCCGGGCGGTGCGAATCATGACATGATTCGCCATCCCGAGCAAAATAAGGCCGCGATCAAGCAGTCCGCATGAATCGGAAAGATGAATTGAACCATTAATAGACCTTAATTTGCTCTAATAAAAAATGCATCTCGTAACGTGGCGTGTTCGCTTGCGGACGCCTCTGTGCCGGTTTAGCCCTCCTGCAAGGCTTTTTCGGCTCAGCGAATTCAGGCGCTCGCAAGCGAGCACGCCACGTCTCAACTTCCACAAAAAAGGCTTCCCGCTGCCGGGAAGCCTTTTGCTTAAATGTATGATACCTACTTTACGCTTCGGCGCGCTCGCGGGCGTCGGCGTCGATCGCAGCCAGCATGGCTTCCATCACTACGCTGGCGTCAGCTTTCACCTGTGGCAAATCTTCTGGCTCAATCACATCGGAGCGACCGAACACGTAGAACTTGATCTTGGGCTCGGTGCCGGAGCCGCGCACTGCGAAGCTGTAACCGTTGCTCAATTCCAAGAAGTAGAAGTCTTGTGGCGCGATGCGTTTGCCGTCGGCGTCGATAATTTCGTCCTTACCAAAGTCGGTGAAGCCAGAAACCGTGACATCACCAAATGCCTTGGGTGGATTACTGCGATAAGACTCAAGGATGTTCTTAATCTTCTGCGAACCAGCGGCTCCCTCGTAATAGATATTAATAGTTTTCTCTTCGTAGTAGCCATGCTGCAAATAAAGTGCATCCAGATACTCAGGAAAGGTCATCTCTTGCGCTTTCAAGTAAGCAGCAAGCTCACAGAACATCACCACCGCGGCGTTGGCATCTTTATCACGCAACTTATCCGTAGCGAGGTAACCATAACTTTCCTCTCCGCCGAAGACAAAGTAGGTGGAATAATCCAGCATCAGGTCGGCCTTAGTCCAAACATCACAAGCATCGTAATTGATCGCGAGCCCTTCTTGCTCAAAAAGCTTGGTCTTCATCTCTGCCTCATATCCGGCAAGCTTTTCACCAATCCACTTGAAACCGGTCAGCGTGTTGATCGTCTTAAGGCCATGCCAGGTAGCAACAGCTTCTTGCATGGGGCTGGTCACAAATGTCTTGATCAACACTGCGTTCTCCGAGCCATCTTCTGGTATAATTTCCGCATCTTTGAGTGTGGAAATCCGATATTCAGCCATCAACGTGCCAATTTGATTGCCAGTCAGCAGCACCATCTCGCCTGAGCGATCACGCACGGCAACTCCCATGCGATCTGCATCGGGGTCGGTCGCGAGCACGACATCCGCCTCGCTTTCATTAGCTTTGGCGATCGCCATCGCAAGTGCTTCGGCGTTTTCGGGGTTGGGCGATTTCACTGTAGGGAAACGACCATCCGGCTCCATCTGCTCAGGCACTTCAATCACTTCCACACCAAGCTTCTTTAAAGCCGGCACTGAACTGATCGCACCGCACCCATGAATAGGTGAAAAAACGACCTTCGGCGCCATTTTTTGCATCACCTCTGAGTCGACCACCATTTCTTCCAGAAGATCCAAGTAAGGCTGATCGGCATCTGCACCCAGCACGATGACAGGAGCCAAATCAATATCCAAGAACTGTGTCAGCTCTTCTAAAGTTACTTGGTTGACCAGATCCACGATCCCTTCGGCATGCGGGGAGACCACTTGTGCCCCGTCTTCAAAGTAAGCTTTAAAGCCATTATCATGCGATGGATTGTGACTCGCAGTGATCACGGCTCCGCAAGTCGCCTGGAATTGACGCACAGCAAAACTGAGCTGTGGAGTGGAACGCGGGCCTTCAAAGATTAAAGCCTGCCCCCCAAGCTTGCACCAAGTCGATGCAGCCAGTTCGCAGAAATGACGCGAAAAATGACGCACATCGTGTGCAATTACAAAGCGTGGCAGATCGTGACGACCGCTCTCCTCCAGATACTGCTTCACGTAGCGAAACATACCAACGGTCGCACGGATCAAATTAAAATCGTTCAACACATTGGTGCCAACGGCAGCGTGCTCGGGAGTCCCTTGGGCAGAAAGGGTGCCCGTTTCCACCGAAGTAGCAACCTTACCAATCGTTCGGCCACGTATACCGCCCGTGCCAAAAGCCATGGTTTGATAAAAACGGTCATTGAGCTCCTCCCACTCTCCGGCTTCGACCAGTTCGGTAATACTGGCTCCTACCCATGCAGGCAAGAAGTCGGCGCTCACCCAAACCTTCAGGTTCGCGACTGTGCTTTCAAGGAGAGAGCCTGCGGCTCCGGCGGATTCAATCTTTTCAATTAGGCTCATGCTATGACAAATAAAGAGTTTAGAAATAGGAATTACGATTTTTATTTACTCAATCACGACACCATCCTCAATCACAGGCTTGGGATCCAGCGAAGCCCACTGCGCGATAAAATCAGCCTCATCAGCAGCAAAGCGATGACTGATTTCAAAAGTGATCGCGGGCAAACCGGTTTCATCGGTATCAACCGATACACCCGCGGCTTTTAACCAACGTGCAAACATACGGCGTTGATCCTCCTTACAACTCTGGGGTGAATCCACGCCCTCTGCATTTTTGACCGGACTGAAATCATCGGCCCGGGCCGCCTCGATAATGACTGGATTCTTCGCCAAAGGTAATGCATCAAAGACGAACATCTCAAACTTCACACCGTTGGGAGCATCTGGACGGATCACCTCGCCAGCCTCATTGATATAAGGAATCTTTTTATCAGCACGGTGAAACGGCAACTTAGAATCTGCCCCAGAACCACCCGCGCGGGCAATAAAATCACGGTCGAAAACATGGATCGCTACGCTACCTCCGTTAAAGCGGATACCTCCCTCGGGCGTCGTTTCCTGCTGCATTGCATCCGGCATGTCACTGTATTCAACCACAAGCGCCTTATTATTCTGCACACAAAAATGACCGACCTTTTCGAGTGCATAAGCCTTAGGCACCATTTTACTCGACAACTCGGACTGCCCCAGAACATGAAAGCCGATGAATACAGGGTCAATGCACTGGACAATCGGATTATCCACCTGAAAATAACTGACGATATCGATGCCCTGTGCCTGCATCGCATCCACGGCACCACTACGTACCAAGGCGCGCAATGAACCGCCATGACCATCCGGAGTCATTGCAATTTTACCCTTTTCAGCGAGCAGAATCTTTCCATCGTAATCAACCGCGGGCACCAAGCCTTGCACAATAAAATGCACCGACTCAGGCTCCAGTCCAAAGAAGTTAGCGGATTCAAATGCAGCAACGGTGGCATCGTTATTAATTTCACTCGTCAGAATATACCATGGGATGGTGACGCCGAAACGTTCACCCGAACGAGCAATTTTTTCAGCAAAAACCTGGAAGAGAGTCTTATCAGTCACTGGTGTCACCGGATAAGTGCCTTTAGGACCATCGTAACCGAGACGCGTACCTTGGCCCCCTGCAACTGTGAAAGCGGCCACCCGGCCCGCCTGTAAAGCTGCCGAACCAGCGTCCCAAGCAGCTTTCCATTTTGCAGGATCTCCGCCATTCACAGGAAGCGCCTCATAAGGAGCCGGCTCTAAACCGTCAAGATTCAGCGAGCTGTCATGCGCTCCTTTAACATGCTCGGCAACCAGTGCGTTCACTTCGGCAAGATCAATTGTCTTCGCCTGTGCGACTAATTTGGCTTGTGCATTCGCATCCAGCTCATTGAAAAATTGAAAGACTTGGCCTTGGCCAGCTTGCTTGAAGGACTCGATCAGAGAATCATTGGAATTTGCCATGGACTTTGGGAATAGAAGCTCTCGTAGGAATTGCAAACACGTATCGAGCGCATTGGTAAAGATTGTGTCACCGTCTTAATTAAAGGGAACTGCGACGCAGCCACTCCACCACGCGATCAAGCAAAAGTCCCTAGAGCACCTCCCGAAAGCCCTTCATACCGGATCCAAGCGCACTCAGATCCGAAAAAACGTTCCTCCAAAGCGTTAATTCGAGGTAAAACACTCTCGTGCACAGTGTCTCCCGAGACTCAAGGCTCATCTGAAAAACGGAACAATAGCTCGTCAGGACGCGCATATCCAAGGCGTTCCCGCACCACACGCTCTAAAAACTCAGGATCATCCAGCAGGCGCGCCATATAGGCCTCCTTTTGATCAAACTCTTTTCGAGCTTGTATGAGCTTAGCCTCGATTCTATTTTCTCGAGCTTTAAAATTTTGATACTCTCGATGTGTCTTAAGCATGAGACCGCCAAAAAACACCACCAACACGCACAACATGCCCATCAACATGAGCAATAAAACACGTTCTTTTCTGTGTGTGGATTTTTTTGACATCAGAAACGACAAAGAAGGCCATTTTTCCACATTTGGAAAGGGTAATTTAACCTAAGCGCTATGTATCTCGAATACTTCGGATTTAAGGAAATGCCATTCCATGTGACGCCCAACCCGCGTTTTCTCTTTCTAAGCCCCACCCATGAAGAAGCACTACAGCACTTACGCTATGGGATTGAAGACAAAAAAGGCTTCATCGTACTGACTGGCGAAGTCGGCTGCGGCAAGACCACACTGTGCCGAAAGCTACTGGAAGAACTCGACGCTCGTGCAGAAGTCGATACTGCCCTACTATTGAATCCACGCATCTCCGAAACACAATTGTTGCGTGGCATCATGAAAGAGCTAGGTGAAGAAGCCAAAGCACGCTCGAAGAACGACTTACTCGACAAGATAAATGACCTGTTACTGGAGCGCATTCATGCCGGACGCGAGATTGTGGTGATTATCGACGAAGCCCAAAACCTGTCTTTCGAGGTCATGGAGATGCTGCGTATGCTCTCCAACTTGGAAACTTACGATCAAAAGTTATTACAGATTATTTTAATGGGACAGCCGGAACTCAATGATAAGCTTAAAGAAGAGCGGCTACGGCAATTCCGTCAACGAGTGCTGGTCCACTATGACTTAAAACCTTTGGTTCAGGCAGAAGTCCAACTTTATATTTTACACCGCCTATCGCTTGCAGGCAGCAACGGACAACCACAATTCACCCCTCGAGCGATCAAAAAAATTGCGGCAGGCAGCCTGGGAATCCCACGCATGATCAATAACATTTGTGATAAATCCCTACTCTCCACATTTATCCGCAATGGCAACGAGGTCAACTACTGGGACGTAAGACGCGCGCTTAAGGATATCAACCGCCTACACCGGTAGGCAATTCGATCGAAACCTGAACACTGGCAAGAAGAAACAACACACACTTCAATATGCCTCGAATCTCTCAATCTCGGCGTGTTTCTTAAAATTTCCGCATTACAATTTACAAACAATGAGCCTCATTAACCAAGCCCTCCGCAAAGCTCAACGCGACCGCAGCCCCAACCGTATGGCCCAGCCCTGTGAGCAAGCTTCCAACAATTATGCCGGCTCAGTAACAAATGGGATGAATCCAAGCATCCTAATCGGTCTAGCCATCGTTGTGGCCTTATTGATCGGCTTAGTGGTCGGGCTAAGCATTGTTCTTTTTAAAGACAGTTCCACCCCCATCGCACAGCAGATCGCGGATCAGCCAGCGACGGCTCAACCTAAGCCCCAACCCACAGCGTCAGTGACGCCGCAACAATCAATCAGCACCCAGCCCAGCGACAGCCCCTCAACCAACTCAGACAGTGCACAAACATCACCAGTGTCTAGTGAGTCCAGCGTGCCGAGTGTGGTCAGTGAACTGCGCAAGGCACGTGAAGCGGCTGAAGCAGAAGCCATCGCCCAAAAGGAAGCAAAGCTGAAAGCAGCTGCAGAACAAGCAGCTGCTCAAGCGAAGGCCGCCGAAGCGGAGGCTAAAATAGCCGCTGCTGCTGCAGCTCGAGCGGCTGCCCAACCCAGCGAGGCGATCATTGACTGGCTCGGACGCGCTAAGCTTTCCGGAGTCAGAATCTCTGAAACCGGGAGTAAAGTGATTCTCAACGGCGAAGCCTATGCTGCAGGTGAGTTCGTAAACTTCAAACTAGGCCTAAAAGTCATGCTCATCCAAGAGTCACGTGTACTCTTTGTAGATCTCAACGGTAAGAAGTACATGAAACGTTTGTGATGCGGCGACTGATTTTGAAGTATCCATGTGCCTATCAATGGCCAATATTACTCGCTCTGGCCATTTTCGCAGCATCCGGGACACAGCACTTGGCCACACCAGAGCTCGGCTTTGAATTCTCCAAGGATAAGCTCGCCCACTTTCTGGTCTTTGGATTGCTTGCCACATCCATCTTGCGTACTCCCAAGCTCCAGAATTGCAGCACAGGCAGTATGTTAATCGCAGCACTCATCACCTCCGCATTTGGCGCGTGTGATGAGATTCGCCAATCCTTCACACCTGGACGTAGCGTTGAGATCGCCGATTGGGTCGCCGATACTTCAGGAGCCCTGGTTGCAGTCATCAGCTACAGCTATTGGAAAAGGTATCGCCATATGTTGGAATGGCAACTACCCAAACAACGCCGCATCCGACAGCGCTCCATATTGACAAAAAAATAGCGCGCTCATAATGAGCACGCTAGCAACTGCTATAACTGTTCTTAAATTTACTGTACGGGCGCTGTCGGCGCCATTGGGGCGCCTCCACCCATGCCGCCTTGCATCATCATGAGTCCCATAATAGGCATCATCGCACCTTGTAGGGCCTGATCGAATTGCTCTTGAGTTTTAGCTGCGTCAAGCTGGGTCAATACTCCCTCAAACATAGTGATTGCTCCCATTATTTGAGGTTTCATCTGAGCCATTTCGCTTGGAGAAATGGCCTCAAGTTGTGCCTTAGCCGCAGCTAAATCGCGAGTCCAGGTACTGGCCATTTCACTAGGCACCCAGCGGGATTCCACTAAAGTAACTTCTGCTATTTCCACGCTGCCATCGGGCGATGTCATCTCCAGAACAGCTGTCGTGTCAGTGCTCTCCAGCAACTTCACAGTGCCGAAATCCAATGGGATCGGCTCGTCAGTCAACACCGCAAGCTGCTTAGAGTAATCCACCAACGCGGAAACCGTTTGCTCACAAAAAGCCTGTCCGTCAAAAGATTGAAGTCCTGCGGCAGTGCCAATTGAACTACCAGTTAAAGTCTTCACAAAACCAATAATTGCAGGCCATGCGGCTTCCAGCTTCGCAATTTGATCGGCAGATTGCCCGCCTCCCAATTGTGTATTCAAAATAAAGTCTTTCTGCTTACTCGCCACATCTGCCAAGCGATTAACCAAGCCAAAACCCTTATCATAGATCTCGGCGTCAATCTTGCTACCCGCAAGTTGAGCAATCGCATTGACGTCAACTTGATAGCTAGCCGGCATCGCGTCCCACAAGATACCGCCATTCCCATCATTTAGCTCTTTCGCGATTGCTTCAATCGCTGCATCCGGAGCAGTTGGAATCGCAGCATGCGATGTAGTGAGAATGAAGGCCCCAGCAGTCAGCAAGGGAAGAATTTTTTTGAGAGAAACAGACATATAAATTCAGGTGTTATGATGTGAGTAATTGGGTCGCTAGGCTGGTAACAGTTGATACAAAAGGTAAACATAAAAAGCCCCGAACCTGAGAGAGGATTCGGGACTTGCTCAAAAAATTTACAGAGTAGAGAACACTTAGCTCGCAGTCGCGGCTGACATTTCTTCGCGCGCCTTCTCAGCTAAAGGAGTCGAAAGGTAGCGTTCACCGAAGCTGCAGCCGACAGTAACGATTCGTTTACCAGCCATTTCAGGACGTTTCGCAAGCTGCATTGCTGCCCAAACGTTCGCTCCGGTTGAAATCCCCACAAGCAAACCGTCCTTCTCTGCCAGCGCTTGTGCAGTCGCAAATGCATCTTCATTCGAGACCTTAATAGTATCGTCGATCACATCGGTATTACAATTTTTAGGAATGAACCCCGCACCAATGCCTTGAATCTTATGCGGTCCCGGCGCATCGCCTGAAATAACGGCACTACCTTCTGGCTCGACGGCCACAGTGAAGAGTTCCTTACGCGACTTGATGACTTCCGAAACGCCCGAAATCGTCCCTCCGGTTCCCACCCCCGCAACAAAGGCGTCGATATTTCCATCAGTCGCTGCCCATATTTCTTCAGCTGTAGTCTGACGGTGCACCTCTGGGTTAGCCGGATTTTCAAATTGCTGCGGCATGTAAGCTTTTTCGCCATATTCTTCGACCAATTCACCCGCACGCGCAATTGCACCAGGCATTCCCTTCGGGCCTGGAGTCAAAACGATCTCAGCACCGAGCATACGTAGAAGCACGCGTCGCTCAACCGACATAGTCTCTGGCATGGTAAGGATCAGCTTGTAGCCCTTCGCCGCACAGACAAAGGCCAGAGCAATTCCAGTATTTCCCGAAGTCGGCTCAATAATAATGCTCCCCTCACCAATCTTACCGTCGCGTTCAGCTGCCTCAATCATGGCCTTACCGATACGATCTTTGACACTCGCGAGCGGATTAAAGAACTCACATTTCAGGTAAATATCCGCCGCGAGCCCCGCAGTGGTATTATTAATTTTAACCAGAGGTGTGCCACCCACTGTATCCGTAATTGAGGCGTATAACTTATTCATAATTCTATATGTTTGGAGAGGTTGTAGAAAGAACATCAGCACAACTTTTTTTCAAGTCGAAGCAAGCATTCATAAAAAAACACCGTAACACGGTGTTTTTCCAACAAGGCATCAAATGTCATAACGCCGCGTACAAAGCAAGTAAAGGAGACTCAACCAACGATCTCCACTCAATCACGCATACCGGTCCAATCAACAAGGATCGTTCAGTGCCAACGGCTTTAGCATGCACATGCGGCAAACGTCAAACTGGGCCGCCGCTAGCGACGACGGGGACCGTAACTACGCTTAGGCGCATTGCGCTGCACGTGTGCATTGCGCAATCGATAGACAATGCGCGCCTTATCCAAGTCGTAAGGGCTCATCTCCATTTTTACCGTATCACCCGTGGTGATTTTAATAAAGTGCTTGCGAAGTTTACCCGAGATGTGAGCGAGCACTTGGTGCCCATTCGCAAGCTCGACACGAAACATAGTGCCCGGGAGGACCGCTACAATTTTGCCTTCGACTTCAACGTATTCTTCGCTTTGTGCTTTTGCCATAGATAATTAGGAAAGCGGCGAGACAATCGCCTTTATACTAAAAGTCAAGAATGCTCTCACTTACTCAAAGCCTCCTGCCTCATCGCTCATCTTTCAAGGCTCAACCCTCAAGTCTCATCTAATGACCTGTCCTTTCGAAAAAATCTACCCATCGGAACTCAAACGCGATACCGACTACTACATGACACACGCCTATAATGAGGCGATCGAAGCATGGAAAAAAGATGAAGTGCCGATTGGGGCCGTGATTGAACACGAAGGGCGCATCATCGCAGCTGCCCACAATCAATCACGCACAGCGAACGATCCCACTGCGCACGCAGAAATCCTAGCCATTTCGCAAGCGGCCAATACATTGGGTGATTGGCGACTCAACGAATGCACACTCTATGTGACCAAGGAGCCCTGCCCCATGTGCTCGGGGGCACTGGTAATCGCACGCATCGGCAAAGTTTATTACGGCCTACCAGACCCCAAGATGGGCTGCGTCGGCGGCGCGACCGATCTTGGCGCACTCCCGCGCAGTAACCACAAATTTGAGTCCACAGGAGGCGTGTTGGAAGAATTAAACCACCAAATCCTGAAGGCTTTCTTCGACAAGAAGCGCATCGACAATAAAGAGCGCAAAGCACTAGACTCCGAATAATTACCTACAACCCTGGCAGCTCACATCGAAACACACCTAAGCATCCTAACAAATTCTCTAACTAATGAGACAGGAAGCCTCAAATCAGTAGAAATTTCCAATCAGTCATTTGACAGTGAGTGCCTCACTCCCCATCGTATTCTATTCTCTCTTAGAAACTAAACCTAAATTATAATAAAACCATGGCACACGAACTACCCGCACTTCCTTACGCAAACGATGCGCTTGAGCCGCACTTTGATGCGCGCACGATGGAAATCCATCACGACAAGCATCATAATGCTTACGTAACCAACTTGAACGCAGCTCTTGAAGGCACAGGCCTCGAGGACAAAGACATCTGCGAAATCATTGGCAACCTAGACGCTGTTCCAGCTGAAAAACGTGGCGCGGTACGCAACAATGGCGGCGGTCACGCCAATCACAGCTTTTTCTGGAAGATCCTAAGCCCCAACGGTGGCGGCGCTCCAGTCGGTGAGCTCGCTGCAGCCATCGACGCAGAGCTTGGCGGCTTCGATGCATTCAAAGAAGCTTTCGCCAAAGCTGGCGCGACTCGCTTCGGCTCCGGATGGGCTTGGCTCATCGTCAAAGCAGATGGTTCCCTCGCAGTGACTTCCACCCCCAATCAGGACTGCCCCTGTATGACAGGTGTAGCTGAAGTTGAAGGCACCCCCGTCATCGGTCTCGATGTTTGGGAACATGCCTACTACCTAAAATATCAGAACCTGCGCCCGAAATATATCGAGGCATTCTGGAACGTTATCGACTGGAACGCAGCCGAAGCAAATTACAAGAACGCCAAAGCGTAAGTGACTTGCCCAAGCCACATGGTCGCTTGAGCATGTATATCTATCAGAAAAACAAAGCCGTCCCAAACCTGGGACGGCTTTTTCTACACCCAGTTCCCGCTGACACTATATCCAAACGATGCCCCTCAAAGAATCCAGATGCCGCACATGGGAAGCATTCAGTCAGAATTCAAGTTCCCCACGCTGAATCATGCGCAGCAGTTCCAACAGACCAGCAGTATCATCTACGTTTACATTGAGCTTGAAATCGACTGGTACCACTGTGCTTCCCTGAAGTGATTCACCGAACAGCTCCAATCTAAAGGGGCGCGTCTGGCTAGCGTCGGGAAAGACATCAATACTAAAGCGCTTGAGTGCAAGATCTTGAAACGCGAGCTCCGCCATATGATAGTGCCGATAAGCAGCACTGCCTTCCGACATGCCACGTGTCAGCAAGCCACTCACATCATAACGAAGTCGCGCCTCGCTATCAGAATCAATTTCCAGGTGCCCATCAGTTAAAAGCGGCTGCCCAGCTTGCACGGCCCCGACTAAATAACCGGAAACCGCGCCAGCAACCTCTCCTTCAAATTGGGGCACTGCCGATGCCAATTGCGCTAGATCAATATGGTCCAGATGCACTTTAAAAGTAAAATCCTGCAACTGCTGCAGGGCGACATCAAGGGCCTCGATCTGCAATGAACCTCCCATAAAAGCCGCATGAATAGGCTCTGTAACAAGCACACCAGCCTCCTTCAACTCCAACGCACCGACGATATCGCTCGCCACAAAGCCAAACACGCCTAAGCGATCGATGGCGAACTCAAGTTGAGCAAGCATCAAACGCCCCATGGTCAACCTAAGATTGCCATGCGCCGTCATATCGCCGCCACTCACCCCGCGCGAAGCGAGACTGATACCGGAAACATCGACATCAATGCCCACCTCCGCCTCCACGGGGCTCCAATTTTCAAACTCCCCGGTAGCGTCAACTTGAAGCCCCATCTCCACGCTCAAGTCTTCAGGCAGACCAGGCACCTGTAGGGCCCGCAGCCATTCAACATCCACCGCCTGCACTGACGCATATAACTCGCCTCGACCAGAACCACGCAGCAGTTTTCTTAAATCATCATGCCCCAATGAGAGAGTCAGAGACTCTCCAACACGTAATTCACCGGCAAGCTTGCTATCGTCAATACGCAGAGCCCAATCGCCTGCCGCAGCAATCCAGGATCCACTCCGTAACGAATCGACTGCACCTTTGGCGTAAATTCGCAAAGTCCCCCGACCATCGCTAGCCACCCCAGCCGAAGCATTGTGCAATAGTAACTCGCCCTGCGGCCAAAACACTTCACTCGCCCCCCAATCAGCAAGCACTGTGAAACTCAAACGCTCGGGCTGTAGTGCCTGCCAGCGAGCATAGCCCGACACATCCAAGAAGCCACGTCCGACTCCCAAGGCATGCATATACACCTCTAGCCCCAGTTCCTCCCAGCGTGTAGAAACTTCAGACAGATAATGCGTCTGAAAATATTCCCAGTCAGTTCCCAACAACGTAAAGTCCAGCGCCAGCCCCTGCCCTTGCGCCAGTATTTTAACGCGCGTCCTCAACTCTAAAGCCGGACTTTTCAAATCAGCCACTACATGCGTTTCCCCCACCATTCCGCGCAACCATGAAAGCTCGAGGGCAAACTGGTATGATTGATCCCCCTGACGCAGCAGCAATTCCTCCACCTCCAAATCCAGTGCGATAATCGGTAAAGCATTGAGCCACTCGGTAATAGGCCCCACCGCCGCCTCCGCAGAAAATGGTTCTGGCTTGCGCCCCTCCTCATGGCGCCCCTTCCATTGCCCTTGTACCTGCTGGATATGTATTCGTCCACTAAAACCATCCCCCAGCGTCCATAGCTGTCTCCACGGAGAGCTTACCACCCCCCCAATAATTTGAATATCTGCCTCCTGATAACGCTTAAAGCGCAGTTCCACCCCCGATACCTTCAAACGAATCGATTCAATTTCTAATTGGCCTCCACGCGCCTCCAGATGTGGCAACACGATCGCTTCGACAAGCGCCACACTGCCAAAGTAAAGCGTCACCAAGAGGCCAAACAGAAGCACCCCAGCAATCAACAACCCACGTTTTAAATAAATCAACATAGGCAGAGAGACATTCACTGACTGGAAGGCTTAGAAAAATAGCTATCAAAAAGACCTACATTTACACTAACTTTTTCAATTTGAACTGTTTGGGTCAGCTCTCCATCCCGAAAATAGCGCATGCAATGCGCCAACCAAACTCCGCGTATCTGATCGAAATCGCTAAAATAAATTTCTTCCGACACCTCTTCTCCTTCCTGATTCAACACCAGCCGACTCAATTTAATTTCCTGTTGATGCTCCGAACTAATCCAAATGCGCTGATACGTGGAATTGGCAGCCTCACTCACCTCAATCTCATAGCTCGGCTCACCTTCCACCTCCACCTCAGCAACCACACGCAGCCAATCTGGTCGAGTTCTCAACTGATAAAAAGGCCCATCCAAGGAACTATCCGCAATAGTTTGAGCAGCCAATGCTCCCTCCAATTCTTGAACTGATCTTGGTACCCCCTGAACAAACACTTGCTGATACACCCGATCGCCATCGGACACAGTCATCAGCGAATAGTTCTCAAGCTCTAATTGCATCCGCATCTTATTCGGACGCTTCCGGTACAATTTAAAATCATACCGATTGGCTTCATCATCGACCACCACACCACTGACGGCTAGACTCGTCAGTGACTGTATGTTCGCGTGCCCTCCATTGCTTTCAACGTAAGCACCTAGCAAATCTGCGGCGCTAGGCAACTCATCTGCTGCAAGCAGCGAATCAAAGCCGACCACAGTAAACACCACCATTAAACAAAAAACTCGTATGGGCAATCGGATCATATTCTGACCTAGCATACGAAACGCTCACAGACAAGTTCAAGCGAATAGCCCTCAAGCTGCAAACTCCGGCTTGAACTTCCTGCATAGCACAGCCACTTTGCTTAAAAAGTATGGACAAATTATCCGAAATCATGGCCGCCAAGCGGCACGCCCTACGTAACCAGATTCGCCCCGTGCGCGATCAGGAACTGGAACGCTTGGGACGCATGCAAACTCAGGGCGGAAGTTTCCTTCAGGCACTCGCACGCGAAGATCGACTCTCAGTCATCGCCGAAATCAAGCGAAAGTCACCCTCTGCAGGTACAATTGCCGCTGCCACGCTCGATGCGGTGGAGCAAGCCCGCGAGTACATCAATGCCGAAGCCGACTGCTTATCAATCTTAACCGATAGTGACTATTTCGGTGGAAGCCTACAAGACTTATGGGATGTCGTCGAATTCCTAGAATGTCACAATCGCCAGACTCCCTGCCTGCGCAAGGACTTCATGTTGCACCCGGTTCAAGTGGTCGAGGCCGCCGAAGCCGGCGCACGTTGTATACTGATCATAGTGCGCGCCTTGGAAGAGGATGCAATTAAGGCCCTGCGCGATGCTGCCGGAATCGCCGGACTCGACGCAATCTACGAAATCCACGAAGAACGTGAACTCGAAAAAGCCCTCAAATTCGCTCCAAAAATCATTGGAGTTAACAATCGTGACTTGAAACGCTTCAAGACCGACCTTGCCATATCCGAATTACTGATTCCACAAATCCCTGACGAGATTATAAAAATCAGCGAAAGTGGCATCTTTGATGTCGCCGACGCCGAGCGTGCCAGCGCTTGCGGTGCGGATGCGATTCTGGTCGGCGAGGCCTTAATGAAATCAGAAGACCCCGAAAAACTCATCGAAGCCTTTCATCAGGCCTGATTGAACACCGAACATTGAACGCCAACATCAAATCATGAAGCATTCCGATCTGTTGAACGTTCAATGTTCAGCCTCCGAGCCAAGCGCCATGCCATTAAGCCCCACAGCCACACGCGAACTCCTCCACCAACTGGAACATCTACCCAACAAAAAGCTGGGGCAGAACTTCCTAGTGGATGGAAACATAGTGCGTAAGTCCATCGAACTTGCCGAACTTGACGTCAACAGTGCTGTGGTGGAGATCGGTCCGGGACTGGGCACCTTAACACGTGCGATCCTCGCAAGCGGCGCCTCCCTATGGGCGGTGGAGCGCGACAGCACTCTGGCAGCTCACCTTCGCAGCAATGTAGTACCGGGTCAACCCCGACTACAACTGATCGAAGCGGACTGCCTCGACTACCCAATTGCAGCAATCCCTTCGGAACAAGCGAACGCTGGCTATAAGATCGTCGCCAACCTACCGTATGCAGTTTCAACCCCGTGGATGGATGCCGTACTCTCTGGCCCCCTACCACAGCGCATGGTGCTGATGTTACAAAAAGAAGCCGCTGACCGCTACGTGGCATCTCATGGCAGCAAAACCTTCGGAGCCATCTCGATCTTCCTGCAATCTGCCTACAGCATGCACAGCCGCCACCTGGTCTCCGCTCAGTGCTTTCATCCGGCCCCCAAAGTGGACTCAGTGCTGCTACGACTCGATCTAAAAGAAACAGCAGTCCACTTCCCACGTGAGATACGGGAGTGCATCCGCCGTATTTTCACTCAACGTCGTAAGCAGCTAGGCAGCCTTTGCAAAAAGGAAAGCATCCCCGGCCTCTCCGATTGGTTTGCGCACTTAATTGCGAAGGGCTATTCTCCAAACATTCGCCCGGAAGCAATCACCTACCAAGACTGGTCCGAATTGATCAAATTTCAGTAATCACAGCCCGCCTTCGCACCTTTGTCACCTTTGTCACCGCAATTTAACCAAGCAGACAGTTTTCCAGCTTTTAGCCTGCCCAGCCAGTGAGTAGTTTCCCGCCACAATTCTATTATGGCGGCACAAGAACCTATCAATTTGGATGAACTAATCACACATTCGCGGTCTGTCCAAGACATCGAAACTCTAGAAACAACTAGCAAACTTGCAGCTGAAAAAAAAGTTGATTTTCTCGCCGTGATGCGGGGCGAAAAAGTGGTCGGCCTATGCTCCGCAGTCAAAATCAACCAATGCTTAAGCGCTCGCTACGGGCACGCGGTCTACGCTAAACGCAATATCGGCGATTTCATCGTAGAAACTCCAATCATCGTGCAAGATGATACCGATGTACACACCATCTTAAAACTCGTTTTCAATCGTCACAGAGACAATTTCCACGATGACATCATCATTAAAGACAGTGAAGGGAAACTACGTGGCCTAGTATCAACCGACGCACTGATTCGTCTCCAGAACGCCTTGCTCTATAAGCAGCTAAAGGAAACGGACCAACACAAGCAGCGGCTACAATGGAAAAATGACCAACTGGAACACCTCACCCGCGAGCTTGAGCATACAAATTCAAAACTAATCGAAGCACGTAATATAGCCGAAGAGGCCACGCGCTTAAAAAGCGAATTTCTCGCAAACATGAGTCATGAAATCCGCACGCCGATGAATGGCATCGTTGGCATGCTATCCCTCCTCACAGAGACTAGACTCGATAAGGAGCAGAGCGAACTTGTGTCGACTGCAGATCAGAGCGTCAATGCCTTACTGCGCATCATCAACGACATTCTAGATTTCTCAAAAATCGAAGCGGGCAAACTAGACATTGAAAATGAAGTCTTTAATATGCATGAACTACTCAAATCGTGCATGCTTCTTTATCAAGAGCGCTCACGCAGTAAAAACATCGAGCTTAATCTAACGACTTGCGAGCTCCCGCAGAAACTAATTGGAGATACAGTCCGCGTTCGCCAAATTATCAATAACCTGATTAGCAATGCAATCAAGTTCACGCAAAAGGGAAGTATCTGTTTAAGCAGCGAAATCATTTGCGACAAGTCAGATGAAGTGCACATTTGTATCCGGATCCGCGATACTGGCATAGGCATCGACCCAGCCAACCTCATAAATCTGTTCAAACCCTTCGTCCAAGCAGACGGCTCTACCTCTAGAAATTTCGGAGGCACCGGACTGGGACTTTCAATTTCTCGCAAA
Organism: Thalassobacterium sedimentorum; assembly: GCF_031127905.1. Lineage (GTDB taxonomy): Bacteria > Verrucomicrobiota > Verrucomicrobiia > Opitutales > Coraliomargaritaceae > Thalassobacterium > Thalassobacterium sedimentorum. The sequence continues at coordinate 122,271 of NZ_JARXIC010000003.1, forward strand.
CTAGCCAACCTCATGGGCGGCGAAGTCACTTGTCAGAGCGTATTGGGCCAAGGCTCTGTATTTTCCGTCACAATCCCCTTCCGAAAGCGCATCTCTGACTACGCGGTACCCCAGACAGGCACCCACGCTGCCCCCACACCACAAGCATGTGCACCAATAACCTGGGTTGAATCCTGCAATCAGGCATCGCCCCCAGACCTAGCCCTTCAGGTATTGGTGGTTGAAGATAATGCTGTGAATCGCAATGTCGCTCAACACTTTCTAAAAAAACTAAAATGCACTGTTCACTTTGCCGAAGATGGATCTATAGCCATCGAAAAACTTAAGGCGAATGCTTACAACATCATCTTCATGGACTGCCAAATGCCAGTTATGGATGGCTACACTGCCACGCGACTCATCCGCAAAGGAGCTAGCGGTGAGAATAAGGCGCACATATTTATTTCAGCCATGACCGCTCACGCGATGCAAGGTGATCATCAGAAATGCCTCGACGCTGGAATGAATGCTTACGTAACCAAGCCAATGCGCCTGGCAGATCTACGCAGGGTAATCGATGAATACCGCCAGCGTGGCTCTCAGTTAGAGCGTCCTCAAAAAGTCATTTAGTAGGAATTGCCTGTAAACGCTCCTGCCCCTCCACCGCAGTAAGAGCGTTTACTGCCGATGACATAAAATTCGTACTGGCCAAGGTGCGTCACAGTGAAATGCTAGAGTTTCTATTAACGATAGCCAACACGATGATGACAATGAACCCGATCCGCTGGAAACTACACTGGCAAATTCTACTTTCGCTAGTGCTCTCGATTCTTTTCGGTGCACTCATCCTTCCACACTCAGGCACAGGTTTTAACACTGGAGCCATTCATTTCTGCCAGTTTATAGGCAAACTCTTCATGAATGCGTTGAAGATGGTGATCGTGCCACTAATCGTCGCCTCCATTATCAGTGGCGTCATGCACTTGGGCGCCGAAAAAGGGGTGGGCCGCATGGGCTTCAAGACCTTCCTCTACTACACCTTCAGTGGTGCCGCTGCAGTCCTAATCGGACTACTGGTTGTCAATCTCATCCAACCTGGCAACGTCGCGCCGGAAACAGCCCAAGCCATGCTGGGCTCTGGAGCCGAGACTTCTGTAAGCCAAGGCTTAATGAGCAAGGTCGAAGGGCGCAGTTCCAGCGACTTGTTCGATATTTTCCTACGCATGTTTCCTTCCAACATCATCGATGCGGCCACCAACAATGGTCAACTGCTCGGAGTGATCACCTTTTCGATACTCTTCGGTGCCTTCATTGGCAAACTGAAACCAGAGCAGCGCGAAACACAGCAAAAATTTTGGGAAAGCGCTCAAGATGTGATGCTTCAGTTAACCGACTTCATTATTCGCTTCGCACCAATTGGTGTCTTTGGACTCGTAGTACCCGTCATTTTCGAAACCAACCTGGGTGATCTTTTTGGCACTCTAGCCTGGTTTTTCATCACTGTGCTACTCGCACTCACCCTTCATTTTCTAATCAGCCTCGGACTGGTATTAAAATTCGTCGCGAAGGTCAACCCAATGACCCACTATAAGGAAATGGCGCCAGTACTGCTCACAGCATTCTCTACCGCCAGTTCCTCTGCCACATTGCCTCTGACAATTGAAACAGTTGAAGACCGCGCCGGGGTCTCCAAAAAGACCTGCTCTTTCACCCTACCACTGGGCGCCACCGTTAATATGGATGGCACTGCGCTATATGAATGCGTGGTCGTACTCTTCATAGCCCAACTCTACGCCTCTACCGGACAGGTCGCACTGAGTATTGGCGATCAGCTACTGGTCGTCTTTTTAGCATTAACCACCAGTATCGGCGTTGCTGGCATCCCCGCCGCCAGCCTGGTGGCCATCGCCGTCATTCTCCCCGCAGTAGGCCTGCCAGTTGAAGCCATCGGCGTCGTCTGGCTCACAGATCGCGTTCTCGATATGTGCCGTACGGGCGTCAATGTATTTTCCGACACCGTCGGTGCCGTAACTATCGCCGCCACAGAGGGCGAAGAGCCTTATCGCGAGCGTAATACTCAAGCCTAATACCAATTCGAAAAAAGTTTGGTCCTAATAGATATGTCTTTTGTAACCTCGGTTCTCGGAACCGGGGCGATGTCAATCGCTCCCCGAAACAAAGTTTCGAGGCTACGCTAAGGCCAAGCTTAGATCATATATTCTTAGAAGTGGTATAAGAACCGAGGAGTATTTTTCTTAATTCAAAGTTGGACCTACCATCTTCAATCGTCAAATTACACGTTATGAGCCATACAGACCAACGCCTCGCCGAACTCGGCATCGAACTACCAAGCGCTCCCGCCCCCGCTGGCAGCTATGTACCCGCCATACAAGTCGGCAATCTGCTCTATCTCTCAGGCGCAATCTGCCTAGTCAATGGTGAGATGACGCATACTGGCAAGGTTGGTGAAAGCCGTGACATCGCTTACGCTCAAGCCGCTGCCCGTGTGTGTGCACTCAATTTATTAGCAGTGGCTAAAGCACACCTAGGGGACCTGGACAAGGTAGCTCAGATCGTGCAACTGAATGGTTTCGTAAACGGCGTGCCTGGTTTTGCTGACAGCCCCATAGTCATAAACGGCGCCTCCGACCTACTGGTCGATATTCTGGCCGAACGAGGTAGCCATACCCGCGCTGCAGTTGCTGTTACCGGCCTTCCCAAAGACAGCACCGTTGAGATTCAAGCAGTCTTCGAAGTCACTCAGTAAATCGCAAGCAAGCACTAAGCCGAATAAGGCAGCGTAATTGGGCCATCATAGCCCGCCTGAGCATCCTCCACCACCACATTGGAGCGAATGCCGCCGCGCCCACGCCATACAGTTTCCAAGCGAGCCCACCTAGGTTTTGTAACGGCAAACAGGTCTTCAAAGATCTGATTGGTCGCCGCCTCAAAGAAGATGCCTTTGTTGCGGAAACTGTGCAAATAGAGCTTCATGGCTTTAAGCTCGATACAGACTTCATCAGGCGCATAGCTAAACACAACCGTTGCATAATCCGGATGCCCTGTCATCGGACAGGTGGAAGTAAACTCTTCCTGAATATGCTGAATAGTGTAATTACGCTCCGGATTCGGATTGGGAAATGTTTCGATGTCCATGCAGGGCACAATGGGCCTTCAACCCTAAAATTCAATCTCTGATCAGCGATCAGCCAAGACGCCTTCGATCTTACGCTTCAACTCCGCTGCATTCACTGGCTTGGAAACAAATACATCTGCCCCGTACTCGCGGCAGGTCGCCTGCGTCGAACGTAGCAAATCCGCAGTGAGCACGATGACCGGCACTTTAGCTGCGCCGCAACGCGCCTCATCTTCCCGAATCGATTTCAGCACCTCCACGCCATCGATGCCCGGCATATGCAAATCTAATAAAATAACATCATACAAGCCGGGACGGTAGGTTTCAAGTGCTTGCTGCCCATCGGTTGCTGTCGTTAAACGATAGCCCATTTCTTCCAAAATACGAGTTTGGTAAAACAAGTTTGAGGTATTATCCTCCACCATTAATACCGAAATTTTAGTTGTATCCAAAGCAGTTGGCTCCAGGGATACATCCACCTCCTGTTCCTCCGAAAAGTCAGTCAATTCATCAATAAACACTGGCTCATCCTCACCGAGCGAACCAGCAGATGCACACTTCACGCAGTCCTGATTGCCAGCAATAGAGAGACAGATAAAAAAACTAAATGTCGCTCCTTCGCCCTGCTCGCTTTTCACCGAGATCCGCCCATCCATAAGCTCCACATAACCTCGACAAATCGCAAGTCCCATCCCCGACCCACCTTGTGGGCGGGTATAAGTTGCATTTCCTATCAGAAATGGATCAAAAATATGCTCCACTAATTGAGGATCAATTCCAACTCCGCGATCTTCAATATCAACATGCCATAACACATGATCAGGGTCCAGCCGACTCAGTGAACTACGCAATTGTGCAACAGTGGCCCCGGAAAACTTGGCAGCGTTTCCCAGCAAATTCGAAAGTACGCACTTAACTTTCTTAAAATCTCCCTGCAGCAGCATTCCCGCAGGCAAGGACGCCTCCTGCTGCATATCGACCTCCACTGAAAAATGCGGCTGACAATCTGCCAAATCCTCCACGACCTCATGAATAAGAGTGGACAACTCAAACTCATCCTGACGCAACTTCATTTTTTCCGGACTCAACTCTGCATATTCAATAATACGGTTAATGGTCTCCACCAGACTCTGTCCCGCCTCATTAATTGCACGTACCATCTCGAGTTGTTCCTCATTTTCAACTTCCTCCAACAATATATCCGAGAAGCCTAGAATCGGATTCAAAGGCGTCCTTAACTCATGACTTACAGTCGCCAGAAAATTAGATTTTGCCTGATTCGCAGCATTCGCCTGATCGCGGGCTTCAATTAGTGCATTGCGAATCTGTCGGGTTTCTGAGATATCTTGAATGACTCCATACAAACAATGATTACAGCCCTGCAATAAGCTCCCGCTCTTGCCGATGACCCGAACAAACTTATGCACGCCCGCGCGAGTGATCAGCTCGCACTCGAAATCATAGGATCCAATATTTGTCTCAATTTGAACTAAGGCCTCCCGTAGTCTGTCGCGATCCTCCGGAATATAGTATGAAAGGCATTCTTCAAGCGAAGGTGGATCGGTATCAGAACTCATACCATACACATCATAGACCCCTTCAGACCAATGCACTAACCCTTTAGCGACATCATAGACCCAAGCCCCCATCGCTACAATACGAGCCCCCTCAACCAGGCACTCCCGTTGTAAATCCAAATATACTTTTTCTAGGTCTTCTTGCATATTAAAAGTGCGTTGCTGCAGATGCCGTTTCACCGTGAAGGTTCAACATCAAACAGAGTAAAGGCCTCAGCGATCATTAATAAAGAACACTATCACATATCCTCGTTAAATACTCGTAAAACTCAACTAGGCATCAATCAACAAACCCCAGCTTGCGATTGACTACAGCCTGCGTTTCAACAGCAACTCTATTGTGCCACATTCCCACACATCTTCCTCCAACGGCCAACTCACTCTCGTCGCTGCGCCGATCGGCAACCTCGGCGACATGACAGCTCGCGCGATCGAAACACTCAAGAACTCCGACTCCATAGCCTGCGAGGATACCCGAGTCACTGGTAAATTACTCAGCAAACTGGCGATTCAAAAAAACGCACCACTCATTTCCTACCGAGAAGAGAATGAAAAGCACATGGCAATCGAGCTCGCCGACCGAATTGAAGCAGGCGAACAAATCGCACTGATCTCAGACGCCGGTATGCCTGCAATCAGCGACCCTGGCTTTCGCCTGGTGCGCGAATGCCGCAAACGTAAGCTCAAAGTTACAGCCGCGCCGGGATTGACGGCGGCGACAACCGCACTAGCACTCTCCGGCCTTCCCAGTGATGGTTTTCTCTATGTTGGTTTCCTCCCGCCTAAAAGCGCAGCACGTAAACGATTCTTCGAGAATAAACGCGACTTCGAGTACACGATCATCATTTACGAATCCTGCCACCGTATCGGCAAATTCCTTAATGATCTAGTGGCCACCCTAGGCGAGGATCGTTGTATCAGTGTTGGACGTGAATTGACCAAATTACACGAAACCATCCACACCGGACCAGCCGTTGAAGTGCGTGAGCGTGTCGCCAGTGGCAGTCAAAAAGGCGAGTTTGTCGTAAGTATCGCTAAAGACGGCTTCCAAATGTAGCTGTCTAGCCGCATAGCCGCCGCTTAACTCAACTTCGGCAGCTTCGTGTCGGGATCAATCGAAATACTCCCCTGCCCCTTCAGCAAGCGCAGCAAGGCATTGCCACAAAACTCCCCACGCCAACCACGTAACAAGCGATGGCGAGACGCATCGACATTATCAACCTCCAGAACAAAAGCTGTCACTTCGGCACGATTACCAATCAAAGCCGGATCGATATCACCCGCCAAACAAATTCCCTTGATAGAGGCCAGAGAGAGGTCGACGCGCGCTTCGTACCCATCATCAGGCGAAGGCCCATTGTGCTTATGATTGGGCAATTCAGGCAAATCCCCGTTGCGGCCGCGCTCAATAGCTTCCCAGATATACTGACGATTACGTTCAGCTGAACGCTCGCTTAAGCCCTTCATTTGGCGTATATCCTCGGCACAACTGGGCGGACGCTTAATCAAAGACACTAGAGCATCATCTGATAATACAAAGCCACGCGGAAGATTACGACGACGCGCCTTTAACTCACGCCAGGCGCCTAAGGCACGCAGCATATTCCGTTGTTGGTGAGTAAGGGAACCACTACCACGCACACGAGGCATTTCACAATCAGGGTCACGCTCCTGATAGTGAGACTCATCTTCATAGATTTTCATCTCTTCTTCAATCCACGCTTTACGTCCAAGCGCTTCCGCCTGCCCCATAATATTCAGCATCAAGTCCACCGAATGCCGCACATCATCTTCAGCATACTTAAGCTGCGCATCCGTCAAAGGCCGGGCCGTCCAATCCGACCGAGTCTCCGTCTTAGCCAGCCGCACTTTGAGCAAGGTTTTCAGCAATTCGCTCAATGAAATAGTCGATGAGAGACCAACAAATCCTGAACAGCGCTGTGTATCAAAAATATTTTTGGGCAGGCCACCGCATGCCCGATATAATATATTCAGATCCTGCTGTGCATCATGAAGAATTTTAACTGTGCCTGGATCCGACATGAGCTCAGCTAAGGGCGACCAATCCTCAATCGCAGGCGCATCAATCAACTCACAGTGGCCATCAGGATAGCCAATTTGAATCAATCCTAAGGTCGGATAATAGGTGCGATCCCAGATAAACTCGGTATCGACGCCAACTGCGCCGGCTTCACGCGCACGACGCACGACATCGGCAAGGGCTTCAGTTGTGGTAATCATAAATAAGCCAGCGTCACCGATTATCAGTCCAATGGAAAGGAGATTTTTCACACAAACGTGATCTTAGCGTCGATGCGCATCAGCGCTCTGTGAACATGCTCATAATTTACATAACGAATCTATAACTAAGCCTCCAACAGGCAATACTCGCTACAAGCCCCCCCCCAACTCAGCGAACTCAGACCTAAGACGTAGTAGAAGCAATGCGCTGCACCACCAAGGGTAAGGCTTGTGGCGCGCACTTAGCGAAATGAACTGCCGCCCGCAGTCGTGATTCCGCCGCCTCGCAAGACTCTAAATCTTGATAATACACACGAACGACGGGCTCTTGCGGCTGTACTCGGTCCCCCACTTTCTTCAATAATTCCAGGCCCACAGCGGGGTTAATCACCGAATCAGTCGAAGTGCGGCCACCTCCCAACAGACAGACCGCTTCCCCAAAGTTACGCGCATCCAAAGCGCTCACATACATCGTCGTTTCCATTTCGAAGCTGATCTCACGACAGTGCTCAGACTGCGGCAAAAGGCTATAATCATCAATTACCCGCGAATCCCCTCCCTGCGCCTGAACAAGTTGACGAAAAACCTCAAGTGCCGCACCACTCTGAATCGCAGATCGCAGGACACACATCGCACCATCCAAAGTGGAGCACATGCCGCCAAGTAATAACATCTCCGCGCACAAGGCATAAGTGACTTCCATCAAAGCATCAATGCCCTCGGCCATCTTTTTGCTTAAAATACTACTGCAAATCAAAGGAATACTCTCCACTGTAGCAGTCACATCGCGCAAGGCATACAACTTGCGGTCCGCAGGCACCATATCGGCAGACTGCCCAATCATGGCTAAATGAATCGCCTGCAGCTGTCGCCGGTAAGCGGCATCACTCAACTGCGTATGAAACCCCGGAATGGACTCCAATTTATCCAGAGTGCCACCCGTGTGCCCGAGACCACGTCCACTCATCATTGGCACACATAGCCCACAAGCCGCCACCAGTGGAGCAAGAATCAACGAAACCTTGTCCCCGACGCCTCCCGTTGAATGCTTATCCACTTTCGGACGCGTCACTTCCGGTAGCTCTACGACACGACCGGAGCGCATCATCGCCTCCGTCAGCCACGCAGTTTCTTGGGGCGACATCCCTTGCAAAACTATCGCCATCAGCAAAGCGCTGGACTGATAGTCCTTAAAATCCCCCGACACGACTCCCGCAACAAATGCATCCACCTCGGCTCGACTGAAGGCTAAGCCATCACGCTTACGCGCAATGATCTCCTGAGGTAGAATTTTCATCCAGCCGAAGTGTGCGCAGTCCCGATTGACTTGTCCAGTCAGCGACTACCAATCACTGCAAATTTTAATTCTTATGCCATTTCCAGTTGCGTCCTGCAAAACCTGAGCTAGCTTAATTTCAACCCTGCAGTGTTCGAGACTTAATGGAGTATCTGTCCTTTACTCTTTAAAAATCGGGAGCTTGCCCCCCGTAGGTGGCTGTCCAGCCGTCAATCGGAAGACAAATACTTACGAGGAAAGCCCCCACCTTAGACTCAAAAGGCTAAGAACTCCCACTAAAGACGGCACAGGCGGGGCCTTTTTGTGTACCCATGTAGCGATTGTTATGAGAAAACAAGAGGGGCCATCACTTTTCCCACAGGCCTTTCTTGACTTTCTTACTCAAAAACTAAAGATAAAACATATGAGTGATAGTCACACCGCACAAACTGCCCAAACCGAAGCACTGGACCTAGAGATCGCCTCCGCTACTGAGCGCGTACGCTGGGCCTACCAGAGCTACGGCGACAAACTGGTATTAACGACCAGCTTCGGCGTTCAAAGCGCAGTCATGCTACATTTAGTGACCACGCAGATTCCGCAAATTCCTGTCATTTTCGTAGACACAGGCTATCTATTTCCCGCGACCTACACATTTGCAGCCGAACTGACGGCGCGCCTACAATTAAACCTCAAGACCTATATCCCGCTCCAGACCGCTGCCCAGCAAGAAGCGCTCCACGGCAAGTTGTGGGAGCAAGGCCTCGAAGGATTGGAGCGTTACAATCACATCAACAAGGTCGAACCCATGAACCGCGCAGTCAAAGAACTGGGGGCCACCGCTTGGCTCTCTGGCCTACGCAGAACTCAGTCAAGCTCGCGCGGCGAGCGCAAAGTCATCGAAAAGCAAAACAAGATCACTAAAATTTATCCCATCATCGATTGGAACGACCGGGACGTATACACCTATCTCACCGAAAACGACCTGCCCTACCACCCATTATGGGACCAAGGTTATGTGTCGGTAGGCGATTGGCACAGCACCAAAAAGCTCGGCGAGGGCATGACTGAAGAAGAGACACGCTTCGGTGGGCTCAAGCGCGAGTGCGGCCTGCATGAAGTGACAGGCGGCAGCGACTTTCAAATCTAATTCTCAGTTTAACTGCCCACTTCCAGTTGCTTAGCTGGGAGCACCAAAGATCAAGTTTAAAGGTCAATGGAGCGACACCGATAGCAGCTACAGCGGTGGTCTAATGGCAACCACAACTACCGCCGCCACAACAATTCCCTGGACCAGAATCTTGCTTCGCACTCCCCGTAAATCCGAAACCACCAGAAATCACACGGCGCACTGGCACGCCAGAATCCGGATGTTGCGTTAAAGGAGCATCTTTCATAGACTGCTGCAACTCGAATTGAACCGGCTCTTCTCCGGCATTCTGAGGGATCGTTTCGTAAATATAGGTGGGCATATAACTTGTTTTCCTGGCTTGGCTGACTCCGACCACCAACACTAAATGAGGAGATCGAATACTTGCATGCTAGCTATAGAGTCCCCCTCATTTGGTCGAGCGCAAAGCATGAAAATCCGCCACGCTCTACCCTTGCGCCGTACCCGGCAATTGCTTTTATCGGGGAGCTTGTCATCTTTCACTGCACTTCTGCCGCGAAACATGACATTCATCTACTTATATAGAAAAAATCACCTGAACGCATGACTGCATCGAACATTCCTGAGCACGTCGCCATCATTATGGACGGTAATGGCCGTTGGGCGCAGCAACGCAAACTTCCTCGTATCGAGGGGCATCGTCGTGGCGCCGAGGCCGTCAAACGCGCACTCAAAGCCGCACAAACCTATGGTGTAAAAAACCTAACCCTATACGCTTTCAGTGTCGAAAACTGGAAACGCCCACAGGATGAAGTGGATGCTTTAATGAACTTACTGGAGCGTTTCCTCAAAGATCAGCTGTCAGAACTCATCAAACGCAAGGTCCGACTTCGAGTCATCGGTCGCTACCAGGAATTACCCGAAAAGATTCAAACGCTGCTGCATGAAAGCGAGGCCGCAACTCAGGATTTCAGCGAATACACATTGGGACTCGCAATCAATTATGGCTCACGCACTGAAGTGCTCGACGCAGTCAAAAGCATTGCCAAGGCCGCTCAAGCCGGCACCCTCGACATCGAGAGCCTCGACTATCATACGCTGCAACAACATCTGTACACCCGTAACATGCCCGACCCGGATCTCGTCATTCGCACCTCTGGCGAATCCCGGCTCAGTAATTTCCTACTCCTTCAATCGGCTTATGCCGAAATCTACCTCAGCAAAGTCCTCTGGCCCGATTTCAACGAGGCCGAATTCAAACTTGCCCTAGATGTATACGCCTCACGTGAGCGCCGCTATGGCAAAACGACCGCACAGTTAAAAGCCTAACCACCCCTCCCCTACATGCAGCAACGTATCTTCAGCTTCGCCGCACTCTGGTCTATCCTCGCCATATCGCTATGGCTTTGTGGAGTTCATGCCGGAGTCTTCATCATCGCCATCCTAGCTTTTCTGACCCAGTTAGAGCTCTATCAACTATTCGAAAAGATGGGGCTCAAACCGATGAAAAAGATCGGTCTAATCGCAGGGGCCATCATCACGATTGGTGCCTATTACATAGGAGGCATCGATTCCGGAAACGATCTGTTTGCCCTCAGCTTCGTACTACTCACACTGACGATAATCCGACTGGATCTTCAGGCCGGACGCCTGCGTAGCTTTATGCCCACGCTCTTTGGCCTGCTCTATGTGCCCTACCTACTGCACTTCCTGATTAAGATTGTCAAATTAGCCGAGACCAACGGAGAAAGCGCAGCAACAGGCATGTTCTTAGCCGTGTGGGTCGTGGCAGTCGCAAAATGCGCCGACGTGGGTGGCCTACTCGTCGGAATGAAACTAGGCAAGACACCGCTCTCCGTGATCAGCCCTAAGAAAACTTACGAGGGCGCAGCCGGCGGCATCGCCTTTTCCATGCTGATTGGCATCATTCTCACTGGCTGCTTCCACACCCTAGCTCCAGCTGGCTTTAGCTGGTGGCTCTGCGCGCTGATTGCGATTCCCATCGGCATCGCCTCGATTGCTTCCGACCTAGTTGAGTCAGCCTTCAAACGCCAGGCCGACGTCAAAGACTCTGGCAAAATTATTCCAGGGATCGGCGGGATCTTCGATTTAACGGACAGCCTGATTCTGACCGCCCCACTGGGGTATTTGTTTTTTAAGTACACATTATTTTGAAAAAGAAAATCATCCTGCTCGGTGCAACCGGCTCAATTGGTAGCAGCACCTTGCGTGTGCTACGCAAACATCAGGACCGCCTGGAACTCGTCGGCGTAGCCGCTCAGAGTCGCCACAAGGAGCTGGCTGCCATCTGCCACGAATTCAAGGTTACGCAAGCCGTGCTTCAGAATGAGGCCGCTTACCAGGAGGCACGGCAGGCGGGTACATTCCCTCAGGACACGCAACTGAATTGCGGCGCCGAGGCTCTCGAGGCTCTCGCTACACTCACCGAGGCCGACATCGTGCTGATTGCCGTGGTCGGCGCAGCCGGCCTACGCCCGGCTCTGGCCGCCATCGAAGCAGGCAAGGACATCGCTCTGGCCAATAAAGAACTGCTTGTGCTCGGTGGCGCCCATGTGATCGAGGCAGCGCAGCGCAAAGGTGTACGCCTACTACCAACTGATAGTGAGCACAATGCCATCTTTCAATGCCTACAAGGACAGCCCGACGGGCAAGTCGACAAGCTCATCCTAACAGCCTCTGGCGGCCAATTTCGCGACACACCTGCCGCAGAACTCAGTCATATCACCCCCGAGATGGCGACCCAGCACCCAAACTGGTCAATGGGCCCAAAGATCACAGTCGACTCCGCAACTATGGCCAACAAAGGCCTCGAACTCATTGAAGCACACTGGCTATTCAGCTTGGAACCGGAACGCCTGGAAGTGGTCATTCACCCTCAGAGTGTGGTCCACTCCTTTGTACAATTCATCGATGGCTCCATTCTCGCCCAACTCAGCCCCCCCTCGATGACCTTCGCCATTCAGCATTGCCTACTCTACCCCGACCGCGCGCCGGGCGTCGAACCCACCACCGACTTTCGTCAGGCCTTCTCACTCGATTTCAACTCACCCGACTACCAGAAATACCCCTGCTTACAACTCGCTTATGAAGCCCTACGCGCAGGCAGCGGAGCACCCGCCATCTTCAACGCTGCCAACGAAGTGGCAGTGGAACGCTTTCTAGCCAAAAAACTCAGCTACCTTGAAATTCCAAAGTTAATTGAACATAGTCTCTGTCATATTCAATCGCCCACGCAACCCAGCCTCAACCAGCTTTTACAACTCGACGCCGAAACACGCGCTATGGCACAATCCTTGCGTTTCCAATAAGGTCTGGACCTATCGCGCATCTAGCTGTGCTAACTCAGCTAAAGCCTTGCCATAATCGCCAGACCGCTCACCAGCCAGACTAGACATTTCACTCGCACACTTTATTTCCAAAACATGTTTTCCACAGTTCTCTATATCGCCATTGCCCTCTTCGCACTTGGATTTTCTATTTTCATCCACGAACTAGGTCACTTTATAGCGGCTAAAAAGCGCGGACTAATCGCTGATCGATTCTCAATCGGATTTGGTCCCCGCATCTTTGGCTGGCACCGTAACGGCACTGACTTTCGACTCTCACTGCTACCACTAGGTGGCTACGTTTCACTGCCCCAACTGGCCGATATGGGCCGCATAGAAGGCGGCGAAAAAGAAGATGCCGACCGCTTGCCCCCAATTTCTTATGCTGACAAAATGATTGTCGCCGTCATGGGCGCGGTCTTTAACCTCATTTTTGCCCTCGTGCTCTCACTAGTACTCTGGGGCGTCGGTCGAGAGATCGTAAAATCCACCACTGTGGGCTATGTCGCGGAAGAAATTCGCAACGCCGACGGAGCAATCGTGCCTGGCCCCGCTTATGTTGCAGGTATTCGTGCAGGCGACAAGATTCGCACGATCGACGATAAGGCAGTCCCAGACTGGTGGTATTTCCAGAATGCAATTGCCACAGGCGTAGGCAAAGAAGTCGGCGTAGAGGGCCGCCGTCAAGTTGAAGTCGGCGTACTGCGCGAGGGTAAGGCGATGGAATTCACCGTATACCCGGAACTCGTATCCAGCGAGCGTATGCGTTACATTGGCATCGAGCCAGAAACCGACGAAACGTCCGCACCCATAGTCGTGCGGCTCGAACCAGACATGCCAGCAATCGAAGCGGGGCTCTTACCAATGGATCGCCTGATTAAGCTGGATGGCGAAGAGATTATTTCCGGTGCCTTTCTGAGTACTTATTTAGCCAATCACGGTGACCGTAGCATCGATGTCACCGTCGAACGCAATGGCAAGGAAATCACTCTCCCCATTCAACCACGTATCAAGGAAGGCGAGCAAAGCCCACGCTTTGGCTTTGCTTACGATTTCCAATACAAGACTGAAATTGTGCATTATAATCCCATTGATCAACTTTATCGTTTCGCGGAAACCATGAAGATGACGCTCTTTGCACTAGTTCACACAAACTCGGATGTGCATGTCAAAAACATGAGCGGCCCGGTCGGGATCGTGCACGGACTCACCCGAATGGCACAAATCGGATTCATCGACCTGCTTTGGATGCTGGCACTGATTAACGTTAACCTCGCAATATTCAATCTATTACCGATCCCCGTTCTCGACGGTGGTCACATGCTATTTGCCACCATCTCCAAAGTGATCGGCCGCCCCTTGCCCCAAAAAGTGATGGAAAACGTACAAGGCGCCTTTATGATCATACTCTTAGGCTTCGTTATTTACGTCAGCTTCTTCGACGTCGGCCGCGTCGGCCGTGACATCGGGCTCATCGACGATGAGCCTCAAGCATCCGCAGAAACCGTTCCCGCAGCCCCAACAACGGATGAAGCTGCAGCTGAATCCTATGAACCTTAAACAATGAGTTAAGAAGTTTCCTGCGGCATGCCGCAGGACAAATTATTCTTACACAACAACTCGAAAATCCAAACAGGGTAGCACAGCCACTCTCCGCAATGGACCTAAAATATTTTATCTTGCTCATCGATATGACGAACTTGCGTCAGACTACCTTTGAACTTTGTCGCTAAGACCTCTAAAATCCCAGGACTTAATTTCGCCTGAGCTTCTTCGACCGTGAGTAATGGCTTGCCCTTTGCTAATTTAGAGACGGCCGCCTCACCCAGCATCATTGAATCAAGAGCCTGATCCACCGCTTCAAGCTCTTCATCGCTGATTTCACCATTGAGCGCAGCTGTCAGTAGATCTCCGGGATTCTCAACAGGTTCGTCTGCAGATACACCCGTCGCCCCCGCCACGCTATTTCCAAGCGATGGCTCATCAGCGATTACCACGCCCCCACCATCAGCGGCTGGAATCACTAAGGCTTTTTTTTTTCGCCGGCATCGCCGCTCCCGCCCCCTGCTGCAGCGACTTGCTTGATCAAGCTATCAATCGCACGCGAGCGCGACTCCTCTGCTGCTTTTAAGAGCACGACTTCGAAATTCACTTTCTCGGAAAGGCCCTTCTGCACGGACGCTTCTCCGCGGTGCAAGGCATCGAGCATACGCATGATGGATTCGGTGCTCATTTCACCGCCCAGTTTGCTGGTGTTGCCACTATTTTGAATGGCATCAAGCAATGCCACCCGCGCATGCGCTTCGAGATCAATCAAGATACGAAAGAGATCGCGACCTTCGACTGCAAACTCATCCACCGCAGCGATAATGGCGGCATAATCCAATGAGGCAAGCGCCTGCGCCAACTGCGCGATCCGCTCGTCTGAAACGAGACCATAGACGTCGAGCACATCACTCTCCTTGATATCGCTGCCACAAAAAGAAATCATCTGATCGAGAATCGATTGCGCATCGCGCATGCCACCATTGGCAAGGCGCGCAATAGACGCCAAGGCAGTCGGCTCGACCTGAATCCCTTCTGATTCACAAATCTCAGTCAACTTCCCCACGATCACAGCGTCCGAAATCGGGCGAAACTCAAAGCGTTGACAGCGCGAGACGATGGTAGGCAGCACCTTGTGCGCCTCGGTAGTGGCAAAGAAGAACTTCACGTGCTCGGGCGGCTCTTCCAGAGTCTTCAATAAAGCATTGAACGCAGCGGTCGAGAGCATGTGCACCTCGTCGATGATGTAGATCTTATAAGTGCATTGCGCCGGTGCGAATTGGCACTCTTCACGCAGGCTGCGCACTTGCTCGACGCTATTATTGGACGCACCGTCGATTTCGATCACATCCATGCAGGAGCCATTCATAATGGCCTGGCTGGTCTCGGACTCATTATCGGGCGTGGCACTCGGCCCCCCCTCGGCATTGAGCGCTTTGGCAAACAAACGAGCGGTGCTAGTCTTCCCCGTGCCACGTGGGCCGACAAAGAGATAGGCGTGCGCAATGCGCTTGCTCTCGATGGCATTACTCAAGGTACGCACGATGTGATCTTGCCCCACCAATTCACTGAACTGCTTAGGACGCCAGCGGCGCGCGATAACTTGATAACCTTTTTCCATCTTAATGTCTCCAAGAAGCTCTGAACCGAGGCATCTTGCAAGTGACTTTTTGATAAATCGAACCGTTCAGAATAACAGGACGCAAGGGGAACTGTTGGAACTGTTAACCAAGTAAATAGTCAGGATTCAACTTCTTGAGCTCCTCTTTTACAAAGAGACCATCCTTACGGATCAGCTCGCCATCGAACCAAATCTCACCACCGCCATATTCAGGACGCTGGATCTGCACCATATCCCAGTGCACTTGCGAGCGATTGCCGTTGTCAGCCTCTTCGTAAGCTTGCCCCGGCGTAAAGTGGAAAGAGCCGGCAATCTTCTCGTCGAAGAGAATGTCACGCATTGGCTCAAGAATGTGTGGATTAAAACCAATCGCAAATTCACCAATATAGCGCGCCCCAGCATCGGAATCCAGAATCTCATTGAGTCGATCAGCATTAGTGCCGTCTGCATGCACGATTTTCCCTTTTTCAAACTTGAGGTGAATGCGATCAAAGGATGTGCCCTGATAAACGGTGGGCGCATTATAAGTGATCTCACCTTCAACCGAGTCTTTTACCGGGCAGGAGAAGACTTCGCCATCAGGGATATTGTGCGTACCACCACATGCCACCGCGTTGATGCCCTTGATTGAAAAACGCAGATCGGTATTCGGGCCCTTTAGCTCAACACGATCCGTTGCCGTCATCAGCGCCTCGAGTGCCGCCATTCCCTCCGTCATACGACTGTAGTCCTGTGTGCACACACGGAAGAAGAATTCTTCAAAACTTTCGGTGCTCATCATCGCCTGCTGGGCCATCGCTGGTGTCGGCCAGCGTAAAATAACCCACTTGGTCTTGTTAACCCGATAATCCAGCACTGCCTTCATGGCCTTCATCACTTGACTCACCTTGGCTGGATCGACGTCCGACATTTCAAAAATGTTATCCGACCCACGCACCGCAATGTAAGCATCCATCTTCTGCATACGAGCGAGCTCCCAGGATGACTGTGTCTCAAATTGCTCCGCATCCAAACCATTGATTAGCTCGCGACTAATCCGTGCGCGCTGCAAATTAACAAAAGGGACGGCCCCACGCTCACGAGCCGCACGCACTAATGCCACCACCATAGCTTCGGGTATATCAAAGGCATCAATTAGTACACGCTCACCTTTTTGCAAATTAGTCGAAAAGCCGGTCAATACACCAGCTAGTTTTGAAAAGTTAGGTTCCATCACTGCAATGCGTACGATTTACGCAAGAAGGTCAAAGCCACAAAAAGGGAAATTTAAACTTAAGGTATCAAGAGCCAGCGAACTGGCCCAGCAACCGCCCAGCACAACAACTCTACGATCATGTCGCCGCCACCTCAGCCAACCAGCCCTGGCGCGTACGCTCATCCACCAATGCCACCTCGAAACCGTTTTGGGCGATCTGCTTGAGCTCAGCATGAGTAAACTCTAGCCCTGCACTTAATGCCGCATATTCATCTTCTACCGTATTGCCAAAAGAAAATGGGTCGTCAGTGCTCAGTGTACAGCGCAAACCACGATCAAAAAACTGGCGGATGGGATGCGTTTTCAGCTCATCAACCACGTCGAGCTTTACATTACTGATAGGACACAGGTCGAAGGTCACATCATTTTGAATCGCAAGCTCAATGACTGAATTGTCTTCAATAGCTCGGACACCGTGTTGAATCCGCTGAACTCCAAGCACCTCGAGCGCCTCGCGCACATGCCCGGCAGGTCCGAATTCCCCGGCATGCGCCTTTGTCACCAATCCGTGTGCCCGTGCTTTACTCCAAAGCTTCGAGGTCCAAGCCTCCAGCGGCAGGTACTCGACCCCATGCAAATCAATGCCTGAAAGTCCCTCCCAGGTGACACATTCCTCCAGTACCGGGGCCAGAACCTCATTATACGAATTACGTGCCATTCCCATAAATACACGGACTTCCAAACCCGCGGGGACCGCCGATTGGATGGCTTGTACAATTTCAGGTCCGGGGATCCCCAAGAACTGAATCATACCAGCATGAAAGGAAGTTTCGACATAGCGAACATTCTGGTCGAGATGCCCGGCAAAGATTACCTTAGCGGCCTCATGATAGCGCTCGGGGCTAGTGAACCAATGCATCGCATGCTCAATCAAGTGCGCCTCGAAATCTTCGAAACACTGCCACTTAAAATCAGGTGCCCAACACCTCTGAGGCTGACTGAACTTTTCAGGATTTAGCTTTTGTAATAATTGATAAGGCAAGGCTCCTTCGATATGGAGGTGCGTCTCCGTTTTAGGCAGACGGTGGATAAAGTCAGCGGTTTGAGTATCGATCGGTGCGTGCATAGATAGATAACATTAGAGCTTGCAGGCAATGAGTCAGTCAGAAAACGCTCAATTCCACAACAAGCATACTCAAAAAAGCCCCGCCGAATCAACGGCGGGGCTGAAAATTAGCAATGGCTCAAGACTTAAGCCACACGCTCAACGATCAATTCCGGTGGATTCGGACGCTTTGGCGCTAGACGGTAAGCAGTCTTAAGATATTCAAGCGCTTCCTCCATCTTAGCTTCATCGTTGTAGTGAATCATCATCAAAGGCTCACCTTGTTTCACTTGGGTGCCCACCTTCTTAATCTCGGAAACACCCACAGCAGGATCGAAGGTGCCATTTTTCTTCTTGGCCAGCTTGGCCACACCTTCTGCGATAAGGCCTGCATTGATCGTGTGCACATAGCCACGCTTAGGCGCAGGCAACTTGCGCACATGCTTGGCAAGCGGGAACTTATCCGGATCATCAATCACGGAACTGTCGCCGCCCTGCGCTTCAATCATATCCTTAAACTTCTGTAGTGCAGAACCATCCTTCAAATGACGCTGCACTGTTTGTTTGGCAGAAAGTGTAGACCCAGCCACCCCAGCCAGACGAACGATTTCCATCCCAAGCTTGAGCACTAGCTCTTGTAAATCTTCAGGGCCTTCGCCCTTCAGCAATTGGATGGCTTCCTTTATTTCCAGTGCCGTGCCAACAGTATCTCCCAACGGTTGATTCATATCCGTGACCAAGGCCACACAACGACGCTTCATCGAACGACCAACCCGGGTGATGGAACGCGCCAGTTGCTTAGCTTGCTCGACGTCTTTGATAAAGGAGCCATTCCCCCACTTAACATCAATGACCAAACCTTCAGCACCTTCAGCGAGTTTACGACTCAAGACACTTCCAGTAATTAATGGCAAACTGGGAATAGTCCCAGTCTCCTGACGCATCTGATACAATATCGTATCCACCGGAGCAATTTCCGGATCTTGCTGAATAAAAGTACAGCCAACTTTCTTCAGTTGCGAATGAAAGCCCTTGAGGTCGAGTACAGGATTAAAACCTGGAATCGATGAGAGCTTGTCCAGATTGCTGATCACATGCTCCTCATCCACGCCGTTCATAGTTGGCATGACCACACCACAGGCCGCTGCAAGCGGGGCCAGTACCAATGTGGTCTTATCCCCCACGCCTCCTGTGGAATACTTATCGATCTTCGGACGGGTAATCTTCGTCAAATCAATCACCTCTCCGGAGAGCATCATTTCCTCTGCAAAGGTTGCCGTCTCTTGTGCGGACATACCCTGAAAATAGACTGCCATAGCAAAGGCAGCCTGCTGAAACTTCGGCATCTCTTCGTCTAAAATAGAGTCGACGATGAAACGGATTTCTTCGTCGGAGAATTCGCCACCGTCACGCTTCTTTTCAACTAAATAGCTGAAGGAAGGCTTGATGAATTTACGCGCGCTAATTATCTTTTTTCTCATTGAATGAGTTGTTGTCTACTGTGGATAAAGCCGCCCGAGGCGGCATAAACCTTTGATCTATGGGGATTAAGGCGCAAAATGTCGAGCCTTAAAATCTCTCCCCCTGCAAAGTGCCACTCCAAGCAGAGTAAAATCGGGCATCAAAAAAAGCTGGAAACCATGCGGTTTCCAGCTTCTTGAACAATAAAACTAACAACTACTTAGAAAGCTTCTGAGCACTTTCAACCAATGCGGCAAAGGAGCTGGCTTTAAGCGCTGCTCCACCAATGAGGCCACCATCAATATTCTCCTGCGCGAGCAATTCGTCAGCATTCTCCGGCTTCATAGAACCACCATATAGAATACGCACCTTATCGGCCGCTTCCGCACCGATTGATGCAGCAAGCAGACTACGAATTTCAGCATGCACTTCCTCCGCCATTTCTGGTGTCGCGGTTTTACCGGTACCAATCGCCCAAACTGGTTCATAAGCAACCACCAGCGCATCTGCCGCAGCTGCAGTCACACCTACAAGCGCGCCTTCCAACTGAGTCTTGATGACTTCGTTTACCTTACCAGCTTCGCGCTCTTCCAATGTCTCACCAATGCAAACGATTGGCTTCAGGTTAGCCGCAAGCGCAGCCAGCGTTTTCTTGTTTACGATCGCATCGGTCTCACCAAAATATTCACGGCGCTCAGAGTGCCCTAGAATGACAAAATTCGCGAAAAGATGACGCAGCATCTCCGCAGAAATCTCTCCAGTGTATGCGCCGGATGCCTCGAAGTGCATATTCTGTGCGCCCAATTGAACGTTGGAACCGCTCACGACCTTAGATACGGACTCTAAAACCGTGAAGGTAGGACACACACATACGGCGACATCAGTTTGTGCACCGACGAGTGCCACCACGTCTTTTGCGAGCTCTGCACCTTCGGCCGAGTTCAAATTCATTTTCCAGTTACCTGCGATGAGGTATTTACGTGCTGATTTACTCATAATATTTTAAATTAAAAATTAGAAATTAAAAAAAGAAGCGAGGTCCCTAGGCTTGGTCCAGCGCAGTGACCCCCGGAAGCTCTTTTCCTTCCAGAAACTCGAGTGAAGCCCCACCGCCGGTACTCATAAATGTCACCTGATCACCATAGCCAGCCATCTTAATGGCCTTGACCGAATCCCCACCACCGATGATGGAACAGGCGTCAGATTCAGCGATCGTTTTAGCCACTGCAAAGGTACCCTTGTTACACGCATCAATTTCGAAAATCCCCATAGGTCCATTCCAGAGCACGGTTTTCGCATTCTTCACTTCATTACTGAAGAGCTCGATACTCTTGGGGCCAATATCAACCCCTTCCCATCCGTCTTCGATATTTCCTTCAAAGAACTTGCTCTCACCGATGGTGCCTGCGCCAAAATCCAAATCCTTAACTCCGAGATTATCCACTGGTAGCAAAAACTTCACTCCCTTCTCTTTGGCTTTAGCCAGGGCAGATTTTGCAGTTTCGATATAATCAGGCTCGCTCAACGACTCTCCAACCTGGCGTCCTTCAGCAAGTGCAAAGGTATAAGCCATCGCACCGCCAATAATGATGGTGTCCGCTTTCTCAAGCAAGGCATCAATCACCTTGATCTTATCGGAAACCTTCGCACCACCAAGAATCACAGTAAGTGGACGCTCAGGGTTGGCGGTCTTGTCGCCTAAATATGCGAGCTCTTTCTCAATCAACAGGCCGCAGACACAGGGAGACAGGTGCGCCGCCACCCCGGCAGTAGAGGCGTGAGCGCGGTGCGCAGTGCCGAAGGCATCGTTAACAAAAGCATCCGCTAATTTAGCCAATGCTGCCGCAAATTCAGGGTCATTCTTCTCTTCTCCAGCATAGAAACGCACGTTCTCAAGCAAAAGTACATCGCCATCCCCCATCTTAGCCACCTCAGCTTCGACCTCTTCACCAATGCAGTCTTCCACAAAGGTAACCGGTTGTCCCAACTGCTTAGCCAGCTCTTCAGCCACAGGCGCCAGTGTAAACTTCGCATTTTTCTCGCCCTTAGGACGCCCCAAGTGCGAAGCCAAAATAATCTTAGCGCCCTGAGCGATCAGCAGTTGAATCGTTGGCAGCGCAGCAACAATACGAGAGTCATCGTTGATGACACCGTCTTTCAGCGGCACATTAAAATCGCAGCGAACGAACACACGTTTGCCGGAGAGATTGACGTCTTTAATAGTTTTAGTGGCCATGTCTTTAAAATTAAGAATTAGGAAATTGAAATTTAGGAATAATTTGCCCCAAGACTTCGCCAGCTAGACGACGAATGGGACTGACCATCAGCAACAACGAAGTGCCGATTGGCAAGAAAAAGGCCGCAGCGGTCAAGAATCCGCATGGGATACCTGCCGCGGCGGCCAGCAAAATCAGTCAATTGTTACCGAGATCCGGAATTAGAGGAACTTGGAAACTTTTTGAACAAGCTCAACAACGCGGTTGGAATAGCCCCACTCATTATCATACCAGGAAACAAGCTTGAAGAATGTGTCGTTCAGACCCATGCCGCTGCCCGCATCGAATACCGAGCTGAGCTCTTCGTGGATGAAGTCAGAAGAAGCCACTTCGTCTTCTGTATAACCAAGGATACCCTTGAGCGAACCTTCAGAAGCTTCCTTCATCTTCGCGCAAATGTCCTCGTATGAAGTGCTCTTTTCAGTCTTAACTGTGAGGTCAACAACCGAAACAGTTGGAGTAGGCACGCGGAAAGACATACCAGTCAACTTTCCTTGAACCGCAGGAAGCACCAGACCAACTGCCTTGGCGGCACCTGTTGTGGAAGGAATGATGTTGAGCGCAGCAGTGCGGCCACCCTTCATGTCCTTAGGAGAAGGACCGTCCACAGTCTTTTGAGTCGCTGTGTAGGAGTGCACTGTGGTCATTAGACCTTCAGCAATGCCGTAGTTCTCAAGGATCACCTTAGTGATTGGAGCTAAGCAATTAGTGGTGCAAGATGCATTGGAAATGATATCGTGCTCAGCAGTGAGCTCGTCGTCATTCACGCCGAGAACAACTGTCTTCACGCCGTCCCCCTTACCTGGTGCAGAAATGATAACCTTTTTAGCACCTGCTTCGATGTGACCCGCAGCTTTTTCGTCTTGAACGAAAAGACCAGTCGACTCGATCACGATGTCAACGCCAAGCTCCTTCCAAGGAAGGGCTGCAGGACCTTCGCGAAGAGCGAGTGTCTTGATCTTGTTGCCATTCACAACGAGTGTGTCGTCACCCTCAGTTTCAACAGTGCCCTTAAAACGGCCCTGTGTGGTGTCATACTTAAGCAGGTATGCGAGGTTCTCTGCTGGAACGAGGTCATTAATTGCAACCACTTCGATTTCCGAGCCAAGAAGACCCTTCTCGACGAGCGAGCGAAAGACCAAGCGGCCGATGCGGCCGAATCCATTAATTCCGATTTTTGTAGCCATATTATATATGTGTTTTTTTCAGGTTGAGGTGAAATTCGTGAAACTGGCACTTGTAGGCAGGTACTACCCTATGGCAAGTGTTATTCCACGTATTCAAATGAATTGAACGCGAGCAAACATTACAGCTAATCCAAGAAGGTCAATGTATAAGTTTAATTAATCAAAAACAGCTTCAGTAGTCGACTCGAAACCTCAATTGCGCTTGACATTAGAAGCCTTTATGACATGACTACGCTGGACTACTCTTGAGCTTGGCAGAGGACTTCAAGAGCGCCGCGAATGGCTGCGCATCAGATACTTATAAAGCCCACGCACGCTCGACTAACCTAGCGAATCAGTCGCTAAAACAAAGCTATTTACATATGAAAATTAAAAACTGGGACATGTTTATTTTTGTGGTCGCCTACCACATCGCACTGGTGGCGCTACTGCCCGCATTTATCAACGTATTCTCGTGGTCAGCAATCGCGCTCTTTCTGATCACTTACATCATGGGCGGCATGTCAATCACTGTGGGCTACCACCGACTCTACTCGCATAAGGCCTATGCAGCTAATCCTTTCTTCGAGTGGTGCGTACTGCTAAGTTCAGCACTCGCGTTTGAAATGTCGGCACTAAAGTGGTCGCATGACCACCGCATTCACCACAATCATGTCGACACTGACAAGGACCCTTATTCGATCGAAAAAGGATTTTGGTATGCTCACATACTCTGGCTGTTCGACTACAAACGCGACTTCGACAAGAGCCTGGTAGCCGACCTAATGAAAAACCCACGTGTCATGCTGCAAGACAAGCACTACGGGAAATTTCTACTGGGCGTCAATTTTGCGGTTTTCTTACTCGGCTGGGCGATTACCGGCAGTGCGCTGGCTTCCTTCTACATGGGCTTCCTGATGCGCATGGCAATGATCCACCACTGCACTTGGTTCATTAACTCACTCTGCCACACCTATGGCTCCAAAACCTATGCCCGTGAACTCAGCGCGGTCGACAATGCAATTATGGCCGTCCTGACCTTCGGCGAAGGTTATCACAACTACCACCACGCCTTTGCCGCGGACTACCGTAACGGCATCCGCTGGTATCACTTCGACCCTTCCAAATGGACCATTTGGCTCGCTTCCAAATTAGGTCTAGTTAAAAGCTTACGCGTGATTAATGAAATCACCGTACAGAAATCACTGGTGTCCAAAGATAAAAAAATGATTTTGGATCACATCAGCAATGAAATGGATGATTGCGCAACTGAGCTCAAAGCAAAATTGGAAGAGCTCTCTGCAACCTTCGAAGCAAAAGCGAGTGCACTCATGCTCAAAGCGCGTGAACTCAAACAGGCCAGTGATGACCAGAAGAAGCACTTGCAAGAGGAAATCAAGTCACTGCGCGCCTCACTCAAGGAAACTTGGGACGAATGGATCGAAGTGACTAGCAATGCTGCGAAACAATACAAGTTCGCCCACTAAGACACCCAAACAATACACTTTAAAAAAAGGTCAGGCAGAAACGCCTGATCTTTTTTTTTACATACGCCTCCCACCCCCTCTTTTTATAAACGGCTATCGGACCAACCACAGACCGCAGGTCAAGGGAGGCAAATTAATCCGCGTCTCACTCAATGGAATCCGAGCGGAATCAATCCCTTCCAAACAAAAGCGTTCCTGATCGGCAATCTGCTTAAGCCGTTGTGGCTGTAACTCAATGCACTCGATATCTGCATAGCTAAGGTGTGGATTGATACCATACACCAGTTGCGGCGCGTCGACAGAGCGATCTGCATTAAAAAGTACCACCGCGGCACTCGCGCCCTCGACAAAGAAAAATTTCAGATAGCCTTCACTCAAACCGCCATCATAACGGAAGGCCTGCCCCAAATCAGACAAACGAAAACGAATCCAAGCTCGGAAGTAACCGTGCGTTCCAGAATAGACGAAACGACGATTGTAATCGAGCGCATTCACATCCCCACGCTGATATGTGTTTGAAATGCCACGCTTAGAACGCAAGAAATCCTGCCCTTCGGCCAGCATGGGCACGCCTAAGGATGAAAACAACAACGATGCCATCAAATGCGTGCGCCGACGATCCAAAAGTGTCGGATCCGTACCATCACATTTCGGCCGCTCTGTAATGCGATCCAACCAACAATGATCATCATGCGATTCAGTATAGTTAATTGTCTGTGCGGCAAAACGCGTGGTACCCGGCGAGCCGGCTAAGAAATGACGAATAATATCCTGACTGCCCTCACCTTTCACATATTTAGAGATACATTCTCGGTAGCCATCATTCCACGAAGCAAAACCAGTTTCCTTGAGCTCCTTTTGAATATGTCCACGAAAACTCCATGGCTCTGCAATTAAGATGAGCGATGGTTTAACCTGTTTCAGCTCCACTTCAATCTCACGCAGCACTTCAATACCAATCAACTCAGCCAAATCAAAGCGGAAGCCATCCACGTCGTAAGTCTCTACCAGATGCTTTAAACTATCGATAATCAAACGACGTCCCATAGCTGTATCACAGCGCAAATCATTGCCACAACCACTCCAGTTCATCAAATCATTCCCCTGATCGAGATGAAAGTAATAGAACTTATCAATAAACAATAAATGATTCGGCTCACCGACGTGATTATAAACCACATCGATGATCACAGCCATGCCCTCGCGATGAAAGTCCTCAACTAGCCCACGAAATTCCTCGATTTGCGAAGCGCGCTCCGGTGCCGCAGCGTAACTGCTCTCCGGCGAAAAATAATTCACCGTCATATAGCCCCAATGGTAGTCTGAAGCTTGCTCATTATCAAATTCCTGAATCGGCTGTAGCTCTACCGCATTGACGCCAATCTCCTTTAAATAGGATCCCTCGGCCTTTAGCCACTTGCGCAGACCGGCATAACCAGTGCGCTCCTGAGCCGTCAGCTCAATTGGTGCATGTGCCGCCAAATCGCGCACATGGGCCTCCATGATGACCAAATCATGCCACGCAGGCGGGGTAAAAGGCACGGCCACCTTAGCCATACGCTCCGGAGCCACCACAATGCCAGGACCACGACGGCCTAGGCAGGCCTTGGCATAGGGGTCTAACACGGCAAAATTAGGATCAAAGTGAGAGGTACCTTCGACACTCACTCCCTCAACGCGATAACTATAATAATAGCCATCCAAATTCTGGGTGACCTGCAACTCCCAAGTGCAAGCATCCAAGCATTTCATCGACAAGACCAATGCATCACTTCCGTCTGCCTTTTGACCATAACATAGCTTCACCGCACTCGCACGAGGCGCAAATAAACGGAAAGTGGTACACTCCTCGCTGACAATCGCGCCGAGCTCCAGGTCTGTCTTAGCTGCGGTCAAGAATTGCGTATGTGGCAACTCGTGCACTTCCTCCTGCTCCGCAGAACGCCAAATTATTTTTTCATTCCCCATCGGCTCATAACCGTCGGGTGTATAAAAACGAAAAATATGACTCCCTGTCAGCTCAGGCTGAAACGAAAAATTAGAGACCCCATTCCTCTCAATGCGATTAGGCGCACTATCAGGCACATCCAACCATTCACCTTGATCAGTCACAAATTTAAAAGCAAACTGCTTACCACTGGGTATCAACTTCAACGGTACACGCAATTCATAGCTTGTCTCCGCGGCGTCTCCATTAGGTTTCAGCTCCCACTGAGACTGACCAATTGCAGCCTCCCATTGATTAAAATCGCCCCCTAAAAACACCCGCACCTTACGATCCAACAGCTGCGGATGCCGATTCGAACGAACTGTAAAAACCCAACTATTTTTACGCCGATAATAGCGGCAAAAACGGCCACATTCCTCCGGCGACAACCGCTCAAGTTTCGAGAATGTCTGCTCCTTCGGTCCTAATAAAAGTGGAGGTAGGGTCGTCGTGCTCCCCCAGTCCGAAGAGAGGAATATTAACCCAGTCTCGCTTGATTCCCAAAATGCGTTCGCGATCTGTTGCGTTTTTTTAGCCATGCTTACTATTCTTTCTGTGGAAGCCCCTAGCAATCGCAATACCCATTACTACAGAATATTCAAAAATCAAGTTCGCCCGATAGTTGACGCAGCTCTCAGGCTCCACTTATTTGGGTACCTATGAAAAAAATACTTGTAGCGCTCTCAGGCGGCGTCGATAGCGCCGTAGCGGCCTTACTTCTAAAAGAGCAAGGCTACGACGTCTCAGGGGCCTACATTCGCACTTGGATGAATGAAGAAATGCCACTGGCTGACTGCCCGGCACAGCAAGACATTGAAGACTCCCGCTCGGTGGCCCAGCACTTGGGCATCGATTATGAAATCGTCAATCTAGTCAATGAATATAGGGAACATGTGGTCAACTATCTGGTAGACGGCTACCAGCGCGGCATCACACCCAACCCAGACATGATGTGTAATCGAGAGATGAAATTTGGCATCTTTCAAAACTACGCTCTACAGGCTGGATTCGACGCCATCGCCACTGGCCACTATGTACGCAAATGCGACAACGCCAACGGCTCACAGGATCTACTGGAAGGCTTGGATAAAAATAAGGATCAAACCTATTTCCTCGCACTATTACAACAGTCTCAAATCCGGCATGCTCTCTTCCCGGTCGGCGAACTAAATAAACCCGATGTCCGTGAACTCGCGCAAGAAAGGAAGCTTCCCAACGCATTGAAGAAGGATAGCCAGGGCATCTGCTTCCTTGGGGATATGAATATTCGCCGCTTCTTGGAATATTATATCGATGATAAACCCGGCAACATCGTAACTCCCGAGGGCAAAGTGCTAGGACGCCACCGTGGATTACACCGCTACACCACGGGCCAACGACGTGGCATCGGCATTCCCTCCAATACCGATAACGAATTTTATGTCGTGACTGCCTTGGATATGGAGCGAAACGAACTGGTGGTTGCCTTTGATCGACCCGACTCCCCCGGCCTGTTCACGCAAGAAGTCGAAGTATATGGCCTGAGTTTCGTCAATCGATGCATTTCAGAACCCTGCCGCCTACTCGCAAAACCACGCTACCGTGATGCGTCGCAAGCAATCACCTATACACCGACCGGAGACAACCGAGCCAAAGTTTCCTTCGATGTGCCCCAGCGCGCCCTCTCGCCAGGACAAATACTGGCGCTCTACGATGGCGACAAACTACTGGGTGGCGGATTTTATCAATAGTGCTAAAATTACAAGCCGTAGAGCTCCATATTCACACGCATTACATTCAGACCGACCCCAGAAAGTTCGACCCACTCCACCACCTGATAGCCGCCCACCCCGAGATTGTAATCCTCCAGGGCCTCGTCATAACTGAAATGACTTCGTCCAGTCAACTTTGCTTCATACGCAGCAACTCCACCATACACGCGGCCAGAACTACCGCCCCCGCTTAAGATAACTTCAGAATTCGGCGCATAAATCGCTGCTGCAAGAAAACCATTTCCCTGCACCCGAATCTGCTGTTCTCCGACCTCATCATGAGTGCCAAAGATGAGCAGATTGGACGGTATTTGACTATCATTGTATATGCCATTCCCGGAAATATCGACATCGCCCGCAGCGTAGATCTGCAAAGAGGCTCCATTCGCAATGTACACTAATGCATTGCCAGAAACTTTCATATCCCCGGTCACCACAATTCTTGAATCGCGCATTACATATAAGACACCTCGACTCATAGAAAAAGAACTCAATAAATAATCTCCGCCATTCATATACCCCCAACTTGGAAGGCTGGTAGATGGGGCATTTAAACTTGGCGCCTCCACTGGAGGAAACTCCGCATAAAAATCTGTTGTGATACGACTCCAATCAATCACGCCAGGATTCTCATAACTGGTCACCGCTCCTTGTGGTCCAACATTTGGAGCCCCGCCCCCAGTGGCAACATAGCCATAAACATCTGCATTCCCAATGTTGATCGCATCACTTTCCACTGAAACGGTCGCCACCGTGATCTCGGAATTCCGATTGCCGAGCCCATACCCCCCGACACGGGAATCATAACTATCGAAGGTCACATGACTTCCCTTAAGCACAATTCCCATTTTAGAATTAAAACCATTGCGAAAAGGATAAAAACCTCCGGAAAGTGCCACACGTATCTGCTTAGTCACGCGACCGGACACATGTCCATTCGCCTCTCCCTCACTAAAGATCTCTGGCGCTGACGTCGTCGGATCAAGAATCACGACCCGAATGTATCCCTGAATATTCCCGCCTAAATCATAAGGACCAAATTCACGCGACCAATAACTGCGCCGATCACGATCCACCCCAGTTCGCCATCCACTATTGTCTCCCTGATTTAAAGCATAAATTGCATGATCCACGCCGCCTTCAGCCAAATTAAAACTCGCCCCCAACAAAAAAGCACGCGTTGAAACACGATAATCAGAACTGGCTAAAAATAAATAGCTGCTCATTAACGTCACCACCACAAAGGAAAAAATCAAAGCCGTCAACAATGCCGAGCCTCGCTGACGCGAGCCAGCTCCGACGGACTCATTGGCATGGATGAAATGACTCATTATTAATATAGACTTATTCCGTAACAGCTCGATTGCGCATCATGAAACGAGCGGAGATAATGTAATCTGTGGCCTCAGTCCTGGAAACCACTCGTCGCAATGCCGCATCAATTTGCACACTTTTAGCTGAGAGTAGTAACGACTCCGTATCAAATGGAAGCGCTTGTCCAAGAGGGTCAAAGAAACCAAATGTAAAGCCTTCCACCCCATCCAACAAGATTTCATTGGAGCGAACCACCCCATGTTGGTCACGTTCAACACGACTAAAAATTCCGATATCTGAGTCATAGTGGTAGGCCACGCTATTCCCATTATAAAAAGCATTTTGCGGAATAATCACACGAAGTTCATCCTGATTGGCAACCCACACATCCTCGGCTGCACGCACATCACGCGCAAACAACTCCAGAGCAATGCGACTCTGACGGCTCATTTCCGTGTAAGCTGCCACCCCCTTCGAACCCGAAGCAAAAACCATAAAGGTAGCAACCATCGACGTCATCACAATACCCAGCAATGCAACGGAGACCATCAGCTCTACCAATGTGTAGGCTTTACGGGGGAAAACATTTATTCGGACACAGCGCATGATTATATTGCCCGGTAAAAATAATCATTGACCCCGCCTCGGGTAAAAAATGTGTGGTAACGCAGCGTCACTAAACGACCACGATCATTCTCATAACTCACAATCACGCGCACCTGACGCACATCCTCGTTGACCTCAGTAATCCACCGGCGCACAACGTACATATCATAGGCAGAGGTATCAAATTGTGTATCCACTTCAATCGCCACATTCTGCGGCAAAGCCGTCAACTCATCCCATGACAAAGTACGCAGCGTCTCAATTTCACTCTGCAGGATCTGCGATACTCGAGTGTAATTGCGGGAATCCTGCAAAATATCAAAACCACGCCGCACACCTGACAAGCCGCCGGCAATCACCATTGTAAAGATACCAATAGCCACAATCACTTCAGTCAGCGTGAATCCACTGTATTTACAAATGGTACGCGCAGTCATAAATCGTGAACAACCGATAGGCGGCCTCTGCAATGCTCCACACTAGATACTATTTGTAGGAAATTCAATGTATTCACCTTCAGTGAGTGTCGATAAAAGTTCAGGTTTTGGTTTGCATCTCGAATGAAGCAAGCATTTCTCAGGCACAATTCTCAAGTAATCTCGCATTATAAGTTTCTGACACCTGTGCACGGGCACATCCCCCCAAAAAAACATAAGGGAATCACACTGTATTCACCTGTAAAGCCCCTAAAAAAAAATTCAAGGCCAGCACTCATTTATCCCTCAGAATCATACATTTACATTTAACTGATAAATAATTAGTAAAGCGTCTTCCGCGAAAGAAATCAGAATCGACTTGCCGCATATATTATGAGAGGTCATGCGCTGGAATGTACTGTCTAAACCAAAGTAGAAACAACTCTACAACCCCGGATACTCACTTAGGCTTCTCTCTAGTCGAAGTGGTGATCTCGCTGTTCATTCTCGCGCTTTTTGTATTAGCCTTCACCAAGGGCCTGACCTATACAAAATACACAGCCGAGGATAACCTTTACGAGACCACTGCGCTAACCGTGGCCGTAAGTACCATTGAGCAAATGAAAAGCACACGCCTCAATCTACTGGAAACACCGCCGACAAAAGATGGTAAAGCAATCTTCACCATGATTATCGAAGGCGATCAGCAACAAGATCTATTTCTGGATGTACCAAACACCCTGCAAGTTCCAATCGTCACTGAAAAAAGCGGAGCAATCGCTAAAACAATGGATTTAGAAATTACTCCATCAATTCAAGCGATGAGTGGCGCATCCGGATACTGGCTATCGATTCGCTACGCCTATGAGCACCCGAATACAGGGCGCGTGCGCGAGGCGGCCATTCACAATGCTCGCAGTACGGTCCCCACCCACTAGTTTTATATGAATCTCTCAGCACACGCTCACTCGAAAGCTGGTTTCACTCTTACGGAGATCATGTTTGTCAGCGTAATCTTAGGCTTTATCTCGATTGGTTTAGCTACTTTTATGTTCAATTCAACCCAGGGAATGTTCTGGGCATCGAACAAAGCTCGTATCACCAATGATGTTCGTAATTTTACTCTGCGCATCAGCAAAGAAACCCTCGGAGCACGTACTGGCATCGTCTACAAGAGTTTTAGCACTGAGGATCGCGATGACCTCAGCGACCAGAAACAAAGCGGCGAAACGGGGGATTGTCTGGTCCTCGTTTACTACGACCCCTACCCTGATATAGACGATCCTCTGCACTATACCAAGCTCGTAGTATTCTTCCGCAAACCCGATAGTGACGGCCTGAGCCCAGTTTATCGTGCCGAAAAAATATTCTCCAGCCCACAGGAAATCGACACCTCAGCAGGCAACAATCATTTCGAAGACTTCCTGGCACACTACTTTGCCGATGATAGCGACACACACCCCGTCGTGCTCGAACTATCACGTGGACTTGCCGATGGCAAACTATTCAGAAATTTCGGCAACAACACATTTGTCGTCAACGGAGAAATCCTACATGGCAACGAGGTAAAAGAAGTCACCAATACCTACAATTTAACCATATCTCCCAGAGGCTAATAACTATGAAAAGCAATCGACAACAAGGAAGCGGGCTCTTCCTGGTCCTGATCATCGCCACCGCACTTGGTATTGGCATTTATTCAACACTTGACCTGGTTCAGGGTGAATTTCTACGTAACAAAAAGGCAGCAGCCTACCACGAAGCAAAACAAGCAGCTGAAAGTATTCTACAGGCCAGCATAGCCGATCTAAAAAATCGCTTTGAAAACCAGAGTGCATTCCCGGTAGACTCACTATCCCCCTCTCGAAACCCACTTTATATCTCAGACGAATTTGTACAAATTCACAGCGAGGAGGATTCACTCAGTAACCTGATCCTCCCGGCAATCACCAAATACAGCGCAGCTGCACAATTTAACACACAGGCAACCGAAGTCATAGGTGGCCAAGTCCCTCCTGGCGACTGGGTCTATATTGATCCACGCATACCGGGGAATCAATTCGACGAACTGGCCGGCACACGGGTATTTGAGCGCAATATTGAAATGATCAGCAAGGCCACCGTGAATCGCGCACAAGTGGGTGAAGCAACCGTTTACGCTCGCCAATACCTACAAGTTCGCGATGCGCCACTGTTCGCGTATGCGATTTTTTACAACGTACCACTCGAAATCGCTCCGGGACCACGTATGGACATTTATGGAAATGTACACTCCAATACTGATTCTTGGTTTCAATCGGGTGAACAGCTGAACTTCCACTCCAAGGTCACACTCGCTGGTCAGCTCTACCACGGTCGTCACCCCGACTACGGACGCTCGGCAAGCTACAGCCCCGTGCGCATCGCTGATGCCAGTGGAAAATTAGTTAATCTGAAAAAGGATGGCACCTGGCCAGAAGACAGTGCCGCCGACTTCTCTGGCTCATGGCTCACCAGTAGCGAAGACAATTTCGCAGATTTAGCCGATCAGGTCTTCGACGGAAATCTCCAAACGCAGGACCACGGTATATTGTCACAAAATCCTGTCGGCGTCAGCGATTATATCGAAGACACCAATCCCTCAACCGATAAAAAGGAATCCTTCAACAGTGCCTACAACCTGATTCAACCCGTGCTTAAAGAAACGGAATTAGCTGTGCCTTCGCAGACAGACGACCCTGCCGGCTATGAAGCAGCCCTCAAACTCAACGAGGTTGAACAACAGAAATTCGCCTACAAGGCGGGCCTCGTCATCGAAGTCGAAACCGATGGGGACATCAAATACTACACCTACAATCGTAACAGCGACGGCAGCCTAAAATATAACAGCTCCGGCACCCCACGCACACGCACCTTGGAACCGTCTACAGATTTCGCCACCTACAAGAACTTCGCAGAAGAAGATGGCGATGTCACCAGTGGCTTGCACGACAAGCGTCAAGCTGAAGATCTCGATATCATTGAAATCGACATTTCAAAACTAAAAGACTTAGTGCACACCAATGATAAAAACGACTGGGGAGGCAACGCAGACAGACAAACTCCTGAAAAATGGTGGAATGGCGTCGTGTATGTCGCCTTCCCTCAAGAGGAGACGACTTCCTCCCGAGACGACAACGTCAATCCAGCAATAGGTGGGCGCGCGGTGAAACTCATCAATGGTGACATTATTCCCAACCCCGAATTTGCCCACGCCACCGACACCTACGGCATGACACTGGCCACCAATCAGATGCTCTACGTCGAAGGTCACTACAATGCCGATGGTGATTTAAACACAGGCTCCCCCACAACTCCAGACGACCCAAGCACCTTTGGCCAGGAAGGCCATGAAGCACCAGCAGCCCTCATCGCAGATTCAGTAACTTTCCTGAGCGAAAGCTGGACAGATGCAGACAGCATTCATGAATTAAGTGATCGTCGGGCCAGTAACACAGAGGTCTCCGCAGCAGTTTTAACCGGTCTGGTCCCTTCGGGAGAAACAGGCTCAACCAGCTACAGCGGAGGCGTGGAAAATTTCCCGCGCTTTCTGGAAAACTGGAATGATATCACTATTCAAATTCGTGGTTCACTCGTGGCTCTCTTTGAAAGTGAGGTTGGCACGCGCGGATGGGGATACGGAAACGTCTACAATGCCCCTCGACGCGAATGGGGCTTCCACTCGAAATTTGGCGAAGGCTACCTGCCCCCCGGGACACCGAATACTCGTCGCTACCGCGGTATTGACTTCCAACTGATCAACGAAGCCGAATACAGCAGCCACGTCTCACGACTTAAGAGCTACTTCTAAAAACTCCTTAGCTATGCCTCTCCAGCCCCTTGCCATACTTGTAATTGCGACTATCCTAGCCAGTCTTCAACTGACCGCAGACACGGACAAATCCACGGCCCATAAGAGCTATCCTGCGATCCCGACGTCTGCATTACAACCGTATCAAGTTTCCAGCTACGAAGAAACCTTGGAAACAATGCGACTGCCGCGCCTACGTCTGATCGGACCGAAGGTGCTGCAAATGGACCCATTACCCGATTACCACTCGGTGCCTACACATGGTGAATGCTCCACTCGCTTGGTTATTGACCAAACTCAGAACTTCAAAATCGAATTTCTAGCCTTCTCTACAGCGCACTTTCCACATGCACTCAGTGATGCGACCTTAAACCTATACTTACAGGGCATGCAACTACGCCAGACTCCAGAAAAAGCTTTTACAATACTGGAAGAATCAGCCTTCACCGAAAACGGCCGTTCGAAATTTCGGATCTTTGGACAACGTGCAATGACGATACGCTACAGTGTAAAAAACGATGCACAAACATTGGTGTGTGGTGAAAACTGGATAGAGCGTGGCGGCAACATATACATCGTGCGCATTCAAGCGCCAGCACACGTCTTTGCGTCACAATTTAAAGAAGCCCGTTTGGCCTTCAACTCCCTACATGAGGTAAAGTAAGCACAAAAGTCAGCCACATTCCGCTCGATTCTGAGTTGCTCCTGCGCCAAAAGCAGGTAGAATGGTGGTTTATGGCAACAAAGAAACTATTATCATGGAACGTCAACGGCCTGCGTGCGGTTTTGAGAAAAGGCTTCCTCGACATTTTAGCAAGTGAGCAACCGGATGTTATTTGCCTACAAGAAACTAAAATCTCAGACGATCTGATCGAGGGCTTCACCTTTGAAGACTATCCCTATGTCTACTGGAACTGTGCCACTAAAAAAGGTTACTCTGGCACCGCAATACTATCCAAAACCAAGCCGCTCTCAGTCCAATACGGCTTAGGCATCGAGAAACATGATAATGAAGGCCGTGTCATCACTGCGGAATTTGAGGATCACTACCTAGTCACGGTTTACACTCCAAATGCGCAAAACCATGACAAAAATAAACGCCCACGCCGTCTCGACTACCGAACCGAAGAATGGGACGTCGATTTCCTGGCACATGTAAAAAAACTGGAAGCATTCAAACCAGTCATCTTCTGCGGCGATCTCAATGTCGCACACACTGAAATCGATATCTCCAACCCCAAAACCAATAGTAAAAACGCAGGCTTCACCATCGAAGAGAGAACCCGATTCGATGCAATTTTGGAAGCAGGTTTCATCGACACCTTTCGCCTATTGCATCCCGCCGAGATCGAACGCTACAGCTGGTGGTCCTACCGTGCGACCGCACGGCAAAGAAACATCGGCTGGCGCATTGACTACTTTTGCGTCTCCAATTCATTGCGTGAGCGCATCGCTGATGCCGACATTCTCGATCAAATTATGGGATCTGATCACTGCCCGGTCCTGCTACAATTAAAATAATCCCCCCCAGTGGGCTACTATGTTTTCCGACAATTCGCATCAAACCATTCATGCACTTGGAGAGGTCGAGCTAATCACTGCCATCGGCAAATGGCTCGGGCCGGTGTCCCCCCCAAGCCCGACTGGCATGGGAGACGATTGCGCAGTGATGGATACCTCGAATATTGGCCGTCAGTTATTCACAACCGACAGTGTTAGCTATGGGCGCCATTTCGATAACAGCGTCCCGCCCTCAGCAGCCGGAGCCAAACTAATCAAACGCAACTTAAGTGACATCGCAGCCATGGGCGGCCACCCAGGCCCAGCGCTCCTCAATCTGCTCTGCGCACCAAACCTACGAACCGATTGGCTACAGGATTTCATGTCAGGCATACGACAAACCTGTCAAAACTATCAGGTTTCTATAGTGGGGGGCGACATCGGCACCTTACCAGCAGGACAATTTACAGCGGCCCTTAGCCTAACAGGGCAGATGCACGTCGCGCCTCTCTTACGTAGCGGCGCCGAAATCGGCGACGCAATCTACGTAACTGGAACCCTTGGAGGCAGTATCTACCAAAAACATTACAACTTCACCCCAAGGCTGACTGAAGGCCAGTGGTTAGCTCGAAGCAATTACTGCAGCTCGATGATGGATATTACCGACGGCATCGCCAAGGATCTCAACGCGCTCCTCCCACAGGGAAGCGCCGCACACATCTACCTTCCATCTCTCCCGCTATCACTTGATGCGCATCGTCACGCCCAAAAAACCGGGGAGACAGCGCTCAAACATGCATTTTGCGATGGTGAAGATTACGAACTGCTCA
Organism: Thalassobacterium sedimentorum; assembly: GCF_031127905.1. Lineage (GTDB taxonomy): Bacteria > Verrucomicrobiota > Verrucomicrobiia > Opitutales > Coraliomargaritaceae > Thalassobacterium > Thalassobacterium sedimentorum. Next base: position 159,027 of record NZ_JARXIC010000003.1, read on the forward strand.
TTACAATCAAAAGCGAAGCGCAGCTATCGAAATTAGAGTCCGAGTGGAATGCACGCTTCCCACTGACTCCTCTCACTAAAATTGGTGTGATTGCCACACGCCAGAATGATGCGCTCTATCTAGATGCCTCCACTAAAGAAGCCTTGCCATGGGTGAAGGGTTTTGAGCATCTGGTCTAATCATGATCGATCTACTGGAGCAACTAAAACACGGCATTCGCTCAAAAACAGCGGCTGAAACAGAAGTCCTGGCGGGGCGTCTGGTTACATATCTACCCGCAGATGCAGTATTAGCACTCCATGGTGATTTGGGCGCTGGCAAAACAACCTTCGTGCGTGGTCTGGCCCGCGCATGGAATATAGAAGAAGCCGTCACCAGCCCCACGTTTAATCTCTACACGATTTACCACGGTGACCGTCAACTAATCCATTTAGACGCCTATCGACTCGAATCCGGAGCCGATCTCGACGCCCTCATGATCGAAGACTTCTTAAAGTCACCTTGGTGCTTCGCCGTAGAATGGCCAGAGCGTATCCCCGACGCCCTACCTGAAGATACCTGGCACCTTTACCTAACCATCAACGACGATCAAAGCCACCAAATACAGCTTCGCTAACACGCCCTCCAGAGCAACAGCTAGCAACTCCCTATTTTAAAGCTCGTCGCGCCCTCGCAAAAACTGCCTTTACCTCACTTAAGCTTTGCTCCGGACCAAAGCGTATCGCTTCCAAATCGGCCACGACTTGCGACTGAATTCCAGCAGCCTTTAATAACTTTAACAAGCGGCTGGCTCGCCGACGGACCGGATCAAGCTTAAACGGCCGGCGCAGCATGCGGAATAACAGTCCCCATAATAAGTCACGCATACGCCAGAGCCCATACACCGCAGCCCCCACAACTATGATCAATATAATCGGCAGCATACTCCCCAAATTCAATGGACGCGTGAACCACATCTGTATCGCAGCACCCCACTCACGCAAGACCTGCTTGATTGCTGTCATATAAGCCCGCAGGGTATCCTTTAAATTCAACGCTAACTCAACCTGATCTCTCTGCTCGAAATTGACAATGCGTCGATACCACTGGATGCGCAAGCTATCGATCCAGGCGGCCCATCCAGACTCCAATACCATACTTCCCTGGACAATTAACTCAGGATCACTGGAACCACGCCCTGGAGTGGGATCAACACGCAGCCAACTTTGGGTTGCGGCATCATAAATCTCCACCCACGCATGCGCATCTCGATTACGCACCACGAAATAATTCTCCAAGGTGTTCCATGTTCCTCCTGCATAGCCAACCACCATGCGCGCAGGAAATCCGGCCTGCCGAGCGAGTAAAATAAAAGCACCCGCAAAAAGCTCACAATGCCCCTGGCTCCCGGTTTCCAACCAAGACACCACAGGGTCTCGATCAAACCGATAGTCCATATCCGGACGCAAAGAATAGGCAAACTGCTCCCAGAGATAATCCGTGACAGCTCGACTATAAGCCAACACATCCCGATCAGCCTCTCCCACAATATTTCGATTAATCTCTTCTAATACCTCAATCGAATCCTGCCTCAGATTCAAATCCAGCGTCGTAAACGGATAAGGCAGCGATGCATATTCATCCACTCTCTCAGGTGGAGATGGTTCCAATAAAGCATCGCGCTCCTCATCACTTGCCGCAAAACGAAGATTAAATTGTAAATCCTCAACCTGATACGAAAACACATTTTGTCCTACAGAATCCAGTGCCAGAACATGCAAGTCTGGAATCAATTCGATAGCCTGAAATTTCTGAAAACGCAGCCCTACATAATCCCCTGGCAACGGAAGGTAACGACTTATCCCACCCTCCATATAAAACGTCCAAAGCGCACCACTGCGTTGCAGTAAAGGAATCACAGGTGAGCGCAACTCCCGACTCTCCTGAAAAAGTCGAAAAGGCTTCGTCCTTAAACTTGGTGAAACACGAAAACGTCCACCCTCATACTCATCCAATACCAGCATCCGCCAATAGGGCATCGCACTCACTGCATCCAAAGCAGGCACATCGATTCGCAAGGCCACCCGGTTGTCCTCTTGAATCTCACTCACCTCGCCCAAAGCAACTTCCTCACTGAAGCCAGATCTTGCTTTAGAGTTCAACTCCATAAAGGGAATCGCCCGATGCATGTCGAATCGAGGCGTCAAAATAAATAGTAAACTCGAAACAGTAACTACTAGCAAGAACATCGCCGCGCAGAGCACAACCATCCGAAAATCTAGTACGCACCAGACACGGCGGATTAATTGAGACCATTCAAAATGCTCCCAATCAATCAAACATGGCGTCACATCCTTGCCACGGTCCAAAATACAAATCACGAACAATAAAGCCATCGCCAAGGGGGCAAAAATAAGTATTTGGAATGCAAACAAGAGCGAAACGGTCAATACCCCCGAAATAACGACACAGAAAAGACATAACAAAATTAGTTGCTTGTCCTCGCGCAAATTACGCGGTGCCAAAATCCGATAAATAAGCAGCAGCACCACCATCCGCACCAGAGGCGGAATAAATGCGGGCATGTGCAGCATAAAATCAATACCAATAAATAATAGAATCATTGGCCCTGCCCAACGCCACACCAGCGCAGGTATACGTGCAACCCAACGTGGGAAACAAAAAGCCACTGTCGCCACTGCCCCCCCCATCAGCAATATCGACTGACTCCCAATATCCAAGGCAGCCAACGACCAAAACGACAGTATCGCGAGCAATACACCCATCAGTTGCTTGACTTCATGCAACTCTCCGAGGCTAAGCCTGACCTGCTTGCGTCCCATTGACATAAATAGATACACCGCGCTCCCCATACGGTCTAAAAGTAATCATATTACGACGACCGACACTATGCTCGCCGGGCGGCGTCCCCGCACCGGACACAGGTTCTAAGCGTGCAAGCTGATCAAAAAAATCATGCAACTCACGCAAACCGCGTATCCGAATCCACGGTTCCTGTCCAACGCAGGCACTTTCCAATCGTCCTACATGGAATAGATCCTCTGCCAAAGCACAGGCAGCTGAACACAAAGTCTCAATCTGAGCCCCATTCCAAAGCTGCTCGATAGGATCCAGCCATAAATGAAAGCCACTCTCTCCCTCCTGCGCCAATTGACGCACCATCAGCTTGTTCATTCGAGCCGTCGCTTTCCAATGAATCAGTCGAGGCGAATCGCCCATCTCATAAGTTCTCACATTCAGCAAGTCATTCCCCACACCTGCCTGATGCCGTGCCACCCCAGTCTGATAACGCCGCCCATGTGCAAGTGGCAAAAAGCTATATTCAATTCGCTCGGGCCACACCCACACTGCTGCTTCAGCCGTATCTTCGATCCCCTTGCTCAGAAAACCAAAGGGGAATTTCGATTCGACTCCATGTAAATAGACGCTTAATCGCCCCCGCTGCACTGGAACAAAGGTCCACTCTAAGGATGCAATATCACCCGCAGAAATGGCATGTTTCAAATACAGTAGATGCATACCATCACGACTGCTCACCCGAAACGCCATACTCATAGTGGGAAACATCCCCTTCTCATTCTTCAACACGATTTCTGCCATCCCAACTTCACCAACCTGTAAATGCTGCGGTGCCTGTAATGCCCAACTTAATTTCCGAAAATTGACCACAGATAAAATACCACTTAACACCAGACTGCTCAGTAGCATGGAAAGCGTCATAAATAGAATGTTACTGGAGGTATTGTACGCCGCCGACCCGATGCCAAGCGCAACAATCACTAACATCCAGCCAGTCAGTGTCAGCTTGGTCTGTTGCATCCTTCTCGGCAAAATCTGCCGCAGGAACAAAGGGATTAAACGACGCTCATGCTGCCGCCCTTCCATAAAAAAATCAGGATCCGTCCAGTCGTGCCAACGACGCATTTCTATCTGACTATCCACCATCGAATACTCAGACCGGCTCGGCCACACGCTCGCTCAGTTGCGTCAACAAGCCCTCAATAGAACGCCGCTCTTCCAACGGATCTGACATCGATTTACGCAAAGCTAAACGATGGGCAAAGACAGGCTGCAACACGTCCTGCACATCCGTGGGCAACACAAAAGCGCGCCCCTGCGAAAGAGCAGCTGCCTGTGCTGCGACCTTAAGTGATAATGTGCCCCGCGGACTGACTCCAGAGCGGAAGGCAGGCTCCTGCCGCGTGGCAGTGACCAACCGAACCATGTATTCCGCGATGGTGTCTTCAATGTAAACCTGTCGCGTGTACTGCTGCAGTTCAATAATATCTTTGCGAGATACCACTGGGGTTGCCTCCAGATGATCGTAGTGCAGATGACCACCTTTCAGTATATCAAGTTCGTATTCAAAATCCGGATACCCCATTTCCATGCGCATCAAAAAGCGATCCATTTGGCTCTCAGGCAATGGGAAGGTGCCCTCATAATCGACCGGATTCTGTGTCGCAATCACCATGAATGGCGGCGGCACCGTATAAGTCTGACCATCAACGGACAATTTGCCACGCCCCATAACCTCCAGTAGGCTCGACTGTGTTTTAGGTGTCGTTCGATTAATTTCATCAGCTAAAACAATATTCGCAAAAATGGGCCCACGTTTGAACTGGAAATCTTTCGATTTCTCATCGTAAATCGACACGCCAATAATATCAGAGGGCAGCATGTCACTGGTAAACTGGATCCGAGAGAAAGAACAATCTATCGAGCGCGCCAAGCAATAAGCCAGTGTCGTCTTTCCCAAGCCCGGTAAATCCTCGATCAACAGATGCCCCCCCGCCAGCAAACAGATAATCGTACGATCTACAGCAATCGTTTTACCACGTATCGTGCGTTCGATATTGGCTCGCAGCCGATCAACAGTCTCAAGGGCTCGTGGAGCTGGAATCACAGTAGTATCAGACATAATCCAGAAAGTAGGAAACTTTTTACAAGAAGGCAATCAGTAGAAAGCTTTTCCGACAAAAAGCACAAGTTGCTGCCTAATTTTAACTGAGTGAATGATGACTAAAAACCCTCGACAGTCACAACGGCTAAAAACTTAATCTTGATAATCGCTACCACACATCACACGCATGCACACTGTTTACATCATCGAAGACGAGGAAATTCTGCAAAATCTACTATCCACCTTTCTTGAAACAGTACTCCCCGACATTCAACTGCTGGGGATGACAGGCGACGGAAGAGAAGGCATAGAGCAGTGCCTAAAACTAAGGCCAGACCTGGCTATCGTAGACATTCATCTCGCAGAGATCAGTGGCTTGGAAATTCTTCAACAACTGAAGAGCAAGCTACCTCAAACCAAAATACTGATCTTTTCCGGCAACACCGCCCACCAAAGCATCAAAATCGCAGTTCAAAGCAAGGCCGACGGCTTCATCAACAAGATTTCAGGACTCGCAGAACTGGAAAAAGCCATTCAGGCGGTCACCCGGGGTGAACAGTATTTTAGCCCCGAAATCTATGATCAGGTCGTTCGCATACGTGAAGCGAAGCGCACGGGCCCACGTAGTCCTAGTCTCTAATTCAAATTTTAAGTAAAAAATTCCACTTAAGTGACTAAAGTGTTACAATAAGCAGTGAAACTATTCTTCCCATCCGGAGATCTAATGATAGTATGTGTAGAAAATCACTCAAAATGAAACAATCCAGACTGCTCCAATCTTCCCATCGAAACAGTGGCTTCAGCTTGCTTGAAATCCTCATCGCCATCGCCCTGGTTGCACTCTTAGCGAGCGTCGCACTCAATCAATTGACAGGCATCTTCGGGGATAATCAAGAGGAAGCTGCCCGCTTGTTCGTCAATAGTAACTCTGAGCTTGCATTGACCCGCTACCGCTTGGATGTAGGGAATTTTCCCACCACAGAGCAAGGCTTGGCTGCACTAATGCAAGCCCCCGCAGGTAAAGAACAACGCTGGAAGGGTCCTTATATTAAAGAAGCCCCGATCGACCCATGGGGACAACCTTACCAGTATCGCTTCCCCGGCACTCGCAATATCAGTGGTAGCCGCAGTTTTGACATCTGGTCACTCGGAGCAGACGGTGTAGAGAGCGGGGATGACATTGGAAACTGGACAAGCCAGTAGCCATTTCCTCCGTAGCCGCGCCTCGAATCGCCCACGCGCTCATGCAGGCTTTACGCTACTCGAAATCATCCTCGTTTTTGCCTTAATCTCGCTAGCTGCTGGCGTGATTATTGCCAATTTTACGACGTTTTTGAATTTCGATGATCGGATCGACCCCGAAGAGACTCTGCGCGCAGCGATTCGATCGGCTCGATTTCAGGCAGCCAGTGAGCGTCAAATCACATCCTTAAGCTTCGACAAGGAATCGGGCGCCCTCCGACTGAATGACAGCACAAACTTTCCACTCAGCGACGACTTCAAGAATGGAGCTAGCGAGATTCGCTTTTACTTGGTCGCCCCGGCCCGAGGCATGGGCCCCTTCCCCAAAGCTGAACGCAGCCAACTCGAAACCAAACGCGTGCATTTTGCCCCAGACCGCAGCTCCAGCCCATTTGTCGCGGAGATCGACACCGGCACTGGCAGTCCCGAACGCATCATCTTCGATCCATTCTCCAGTTTAGTGAAGGGCCCCCAATGAGCGCACACACTCCGAAAAGCCGCCCCCACAGAAATACAGCTTTTACATTGGTCGAAGTGCTCATAGCCGTCGCAATATTCGCAATGACAGCCTCAGTATTGATGTCCGCCTTTGTCAATGCACTACTCGCGCGGGAAAGCGCAGCCAACTACGACCGCCTCAACAGTGACATTCGTGCAGTACGTCTGCAATTGTTATTGAAAGCAAATCTGGAAGACGCAGAGGATGGTGATCATTATGAAACGCTGCACTGCGGGGAAGCCACCTGGGAAGCGCAAATCATAGCAACCAACATTATCGACCTCTTTCAAGTGCAGCTTAATATTCACTTCAGTGATCCGCCAGAGGGACTCCCGAGCGATCACAGTGAAGCACTCTACCTGCTACGCCCAACCTGGTCAGAAAGCGATGAACGCTCTGACTTACTCCAAGACAAGCGCGAGGCACTTGAAGATATCCGGAGGAACTATAACTTCTGATGCAACAGCCAGCACAGCGCGCCCCCATTTCACGCGGCAGAATTGGCGCCACAGCAAGCTGCGTCACCAACTCTGCATTCACACTGCTGGAAGTGATTCTTGCTGTCACGATTGCCGGCGCACTACTCGCAGCCGCAGCCACACTCCTCGTCTCCGTGACCGATGTATGGATGGAACGGCAAGATCGACATTTCTTCGAGGACCACGTCGACGGAGTCGCGGAATTTCTACAAGCGAGCTTCATAGTCGCAGGCACAGAGATTGCACTGAGCACAAACTCCAACACCCCTGGCACAGCCAACGAGACCTCCGAACCAGCGAATAACGAGAACAACGCCGACACCAACGCTGGCACCACGATCAACGTTCCCACTCCCGACAATACCGAAGTAGACTCCAATCAAACAGAAAACGAAGACGACTCAGGCAGCGGACTAATCTCCGTAGCCGAAGACCCCATCGATTGGTCCAAACCTCCAGGATTTGCTGACTACCAAGACCCCCTGCTTCACTTCAAGCTAATGGAAACACCGCCACTCCTCATCCAAACTCAAAATGCCCCAACAGTAGGAATTGAAGCTTTTTTGCATTTTGAACACGATGAAGGCCTCAGCCTACTCTGGTACACCCCACTACAAGAAGATTCTGAAGACATAAGTGACCTCAACCGCACTCCAATCAGCGATCTGATTACCAAAGTCGAATACATTTACTGGGACGAGAACTTCGAAAAATGGGAGACCGAAACCGAAGCCAAAGAGGGCGATGGCGATGAGCAATTCATACTCCCTCGTTTCCTAAAACTGACTTTCGAATATCGAGGTGAAACTAAAGTGCGAACCCTCACGATACCTGTTCCCTCGAGGAGCGTATTACTTTTTTAAAGATGAATGTAAACAGCAAGCAGATGCAGGGAAGAACGTGGCGAGCGAGTGTGCACTCCACTCCCCGCTCTCGGCTCAGCCGATCCAACTCCTGCCCCCGGCAGCAGGGCAGCGTCCTGGTTGCCGTCCTCGCCATCACACTGTTACTCTCGTTCATTATCACACGCTTCATTGACGAAGCAATCGAGGACCTCGAATATCGCGCCATTTTCAACGAGCCCTCGGACGTACGCTCATTCAGCTATAGCATGCTCGAAGTGGCACTCGCTACGATCCATGAAGTCGCTCTGATCGACGAGGGAAAACTATTCGCACCCGAACAAGGGTGGGCCGACCCGATCCAATACGCTGGCATCGCCATTCCCAACGGCTGGGAAGTATCCATACAAATCAACGACGAAAGCGGCAAGCTACCGATCAATACAATGGAGGAGGATACACTCAACCGCATGCTGGAAGAGAGCTTCGATTTCGACTTCGGCACAGCCCGCGAGCTCAGCAGCATGCTGCTCGATTGGATAGATAGCGATGATAGCCGACGCCTCAACGGTGCCGAATCAGACGACTACCTCAGTCGCGACCCACCTTATCGCGCAGCAAATGCTCCCCTACAGAGCCTGGATGAACTGAGCCTGATCGAAATATGGGAAGATGAATTTTTTGACGAGGACGGGCAACCTAACCAGCGATTTGCTCAACTTGACGACATGGTCTCTGTTATTAACTCAGGTACTGCAAATCTCAATAGTAGCCCCCAAGCAGTATTAGAACTACTGGCACTCCAAGATGGCTTCGATGAAGAACATATATTCGATGGTCTCAACGAACTCCCCTATTTACAGCAAATCCCGAGCTCAGCCAATAGCGAAAACAGCAGCGTAGAAGTTAAACTGCTACGGGTCACTGTCAATTTATGGCGTGGCCACGTCCCCTTCACTATAACCGCCCTAGTCGAGCCTAATTTCGAAAACGAAGAGAGCAGCAGTGGTAGCACTCCAGGTAGCGATTCATCCGACAGCCCCAAGACGGGTGCCACCAGCGAACAAGACGCCATTAATTATCCCTTTACAATCCTACAAGTTTCCGAGTACAGCCAAGGCCGTCCAACTAGCCCGCCTGCGCGCTATTCGGCACTAGACATCGGAAAAGAAAGCGATTCATTCTGAGCCAGAGACATCAGCCGTGAGCGACCCATCCAACATAGCACAAGAAAACGAGAGCACTCCCCCCGCGGAAGTTCTCTTACTGCCTGCGGAATACTTTTTCGTCGAATCAGTCGTGGTGCCTCCGGCACTCGCCCCCAACGAACTCGCCGACTTCGCCGAACTCAGTATGGAAGCGATCGCCCCCTTTCCACTCGAGCAACTGCGCTGGGGCTTTTTATCAGCCCCGGACGGCCAAAGCCTACTCATATACGCCGCATTACAAGATCGGCTCAAACGTGCAGGTCACGGCGATCTCGAAAACTACACCTGGGTACTACCGGACTTTGCAGCCCTACATGGCGCACGCTTCAATTGCGACACGCAAGTCACCCTGCAAGGCGAACCATTTAACACCACCTTCCTGCTGGCAAGCGGCGAGTCGATCCCGCAAGCCGTCCGCAGTCTAGCTTGCAACACAACCGCCAACAGCACCTCACCAGTAAACAAAGCCCCGGAGCCCGGCACGACGCCCAAAGAGAGCCAGCTTCAAAGCATCTGCCTACGCCTACTTCCCATTGAACTATCCGATAAAGGTGCTCCTGTTTTCCGATTTGAAACGATCGGTACAACACCCACCAACGGCCACTGGTCTCCCCTGGAACCCAGCGAAGCCACACTCTGGCAAGCCGATATTCGCCCCGCTGAATACAAAAATCTCGAACGAAACACACGCCGCACCGCATCACTGGTCACCCACATCATTGGTTACGCAGCCTGCTTCGCCCTATTTCTAGTTCTATTGGAAGCCTTGCTGTTTGGCGGCCAATACTGGCTGAGCACCCGCGAAGCAACAATTGAAGCTCAAACCACCAATGTACGTCGCATCGAAGACAAACAAAGCCTGATGAATAAACTGGAGCAAGTTGCCCAAAACGAACTACGCCCCATCGCCATACTCAGAGCCGCCAACCTCATACGCGAGGCACTTGGCAACACAGGTATCGAATATGATGAAACAGTAATAGAAGGTAATAATCGTATTACCATCGAAGGTAAAGCCAACACGATTAATGAACTCAACGCCTACACTGATGCGCTCAGTAAATCCGGCACCTTCAAACTGGTCGAAGCTCCCAAATCTCTAAAACGAGCCGGACAAACCAAGGTAACCTTCACCGTCACCTTAGACTATACCCATAGCGAAGCGCCGCCACAGCTAGCCCCCAGCCCACAAGGAGGCAATGAGTCATGAGCGCACTCAAAGATAAAATACGCCTCTTGTATAAACGAATGAGCCTGCGTGAGAAGCTACTCTCACTCTGCTTCATTCTGGTATTTCTTTTCATCTGGAGCAACAGCTGGCTCGATCGAACTTCGGCATGGAATGCGCAGCGTAAACTCTCAACAGTCACACTCGCCACACAGCAGGAGTGGCTGGATCGCAGCGACTTCTTCTCTCAAGGCCTGGCAACCGCACTCGAACGAGTCGACCCTTCCAAAACCTACGCAGCCGCTCAACTCTCAGGACGCATCGACAATCTCACCCGACAAATCGGACTCTCGGGGCAGGCAGACATCGATTCAGTTCGCACCCGCGAAGGAGAAATTTTTAACGACCACAACCTGCGCGTACGCCTCAAAAATATTTCAATGTCTCAACTGATACAACTCAACAACCTGATCAAACAAGAGACCCCCTACATCAATATACAGAATGTCCGCATCCAAAAAAACCAGCGCACCCCAGAACAGCTCGATGTGCGCTATGAAATCAACTCTTTCGATTTAAAAGACCCTAACTTGTAATGATCCGTCTTTCTATTCTATCTCTCAGCGCACTCTTGGCGCTTGCCTCCCTCTCTCACGCTCAAGTCCCGCCCGCCCAGGTCAACTTGCCAGCCGCGGGAACCATCCCTGTAGAACCCGAGCTAAAGCAGCCCGAAGCGATGATCGGCGAGCTCATCCTAATCGAAGACTCCGCCGACCAAGTACTCACGCTGCTGGAGCAAATGACCGATAAAATCATCTTACGCCGTCAAGACCTACCTGCATCTAAATTTACTTTCAACTCCCGCGGGGCACTCACCAAACGTGAAGCAGTGCTCGCCATCGAAAGTTTATTAACCCTCAACGGCGTAATGCTCACAGACATGGGCGGTCGTTTTATGAAGGCCGTTCCCGCCACCAACGTAAACAGCCACGTGCCTCAAATGCTGGGTGGTAGCAGTCTGGAACTGGAACCCAGCCAACAAATTTACGCCAAATTGTTTAAACTCGACTACCTCAATGCCACAGAAGCTGCCGCGCCCCTAGTCCAAAATTTAGTCTCACAAAACTCCAGCATCCTCCCCTTCCCAAAATCCAACGCATTGCTCGTCACCGACGCCCTGATAAATCTGCAACGTATCGAAGATATACTCAACGAAGCCGACCAACCGCAAAGCGTCCGCGAGCAAATCAAATTTATCAAGCTCGACTTCGTACAAGCATCTGAGATGCAAGATCGATTGGAAAATCTAATCGAAGGCCCTCTCAATAGCTATCTGGAAGGCAATACCAGTGTCACCGCAGACGAACGCACCAACCAACTCATCCTCATCACCCACCCCGGCAACCTTGACATCATATTAGACGTGATTGAAAGCGTTGATGTCGATGCCGCCCCCCTCACGGGCAGCGAAGTCTTCCAACTCCGCCAAGCCAAGGCCGAGGAAGTCGTCCCCATCATCGAAGACATCATTTCCGGACAAGAAGAAGGTCGCGAAGAAGACGCTAAAGTTGCCCGCGAAAACGAACGCAGCAACGCTCAGCGCAATGAAAATAACGGAAACAGCGGAAATGACAACACGGCACCAGCCGCCCCCACACCTGCCACAGCCGGCAACAGCAGCACCGAAGCCAACAGCTCACTTCAATTTTCAAACTTCGTCGGTCTCTCCGCCGACGAGCGCACCAACTCCATCGTCGCCTACGGCACTCAACAAGATCTCAAAACACTTCGGGAGCTGATCGAGAAAATTGACATCCCGCTACCACAGGTATTGATCGAGGCAGTCATTACACAAGTAACACTCAGTGAAACACAAAGCAGTGGCTTGAGCAGCATAGGCTTCACCTACGATGGATCCACTAATTTCTTCACTGATATTTCCGCAGGCACAGTGGATGGACTTTCCTTCAGCAATGGCACCATCAGCCTCGACGATCCTTCAAACTTCTCGCTAAGCACCGCAATCACACCTACCAATGGTGACAGCGACACACGCGTACTCTCCGCGCCGCGCATCGTAGTCAGTCATAATGAGGAAGGCATCATCAACGTTAGTAAGTCGCAGCCAATCATCACTGGCAGCACAAACTACAGCGATAGCACCTCCACTAGCAGCACGGTAGAATACCGTGATATCGGCATCAAACTCACCGTCACCCCGCTCATCGGTGCCGACGGCACTGTCCAGATGGTCATCGAACAAACCGTCGAGAACGTCGTCGACACCGTTACCATCGATGGGAATGATCAGCCTGTCATCGGCGTGCGCGAAGCCACCTCGACCATTAGCGTGAAAGACGGACAAATCGTCGTTCTGGGTGGCTTGCAGGAAAACACGGGCACCGACAGTAACACTTACTTCCCTCTGGTGAGACGCATCCCTTTAATAAAAAACATACTAGGCAACTCCAGTGAGAATTACGACCGCACCGAAATTATCATTTTTATTCGTCCTACAGTTTTAGAAAATCCGGATAAAGCAGATAAAGTCTCGAAAACGTATATCGAGGGAGCCGCCGAGACCGATGTCATCAAACAATACATTGAGACCAGCACCACATCGGACATTTACCTCAAAGGTAGTAAATTTGAAGAAAAGGAGCCTAAAACAGAAAAGTCGGTCCAGACCTCACCTCGTTCACTACGTCGCTAAGATACGCTACAGCAAATGTTAACAAATTTAGCTCAAACAATGAAAAACACCCTCCGCCGGAGTTTCAGATGTGCAGAGCGCTGTTTAGCTCCTCATATACGGCGATCTACACCAGCGAAGGCCCTGCGCCTACTCGCGCTCGCTCTAGCGAGCTCCTTCTCACACATTACAACCGCCGAAACGCTCGAAAGTAGTAACCCCTTCCTGCCCCCTGGTTACGGCGAGAAACAAACAGAACCGCCCAAGCCCGTGGTACAAACCAATGGCCCAATTAGCCGCGAAATCGAATTTCGCGGCGTCGTCAAATTTAACAACAACTATCAATTTAGTGTATTCAACAAAACCGAACAAAAAGGCTACTGGATAAAAGAGAACCAAGCCGAAGGCGGTATCAGTGTGCGCAGCTATGACGCCGATTCACGCACAATTACAGTCAATATGAACGGACGCTCCGAGCGCCTGACGCTAATGAGCGTCAGCGACGCCCCCCTCCCTGTGGTATCCTCGACCACTCAGCCCAAGCAAAGCGCAAACACTGCGACGCTCCCCCCAGGTCTGGAAAATGCAAACAACACGAACACCAACACCAGCGATAACCGTCGGCGCGTCATCCCCCGCAGACGTGTCATTTTACCGAAGAAGTAAACCACTCGGACACTTCGCTGAAGCAATCGGGCTTACTACGATGCCTGGTGCCCCCACTGAGAACCGAACCCTATTTTCCAGACCCATAAATACGCTATTTACAGCAACTTACAAATTCATGTAATTACGTCTTGTATGGCTTAATGCGTTATTGTATGTATGGGATTGTATGAAATCCAAGGTTCGATTCCCTAAACGCCTAGTCCAAGGTAACACCAAAATTACGATTTACCGCACCAAACACGGCAAAACAGCTGCCGGGCATATCTATCAAGTGGCTTGGTATGGTGCTGATGGCGCTCGCCGCATAAAACAATTCACTGACGAAGATGAAGCATTGAAGGACGGGAAACGACGCCTTGAGCAACTAGCAGCGGGAGAGGTGGAAGCAGCGGGAGCGACTAACTCAGATTTACGCGAACTGGCAAAAGCCCGCGAACTGGCAGGAGAAGTTCCTCTGCTAGCTGCACTTGAGGAATGGAAAGCAGCACGTGAGTTCGCCGACGTCCATTTGATCGAGGCCGCGAAGGAGTGGAAGGAGAGGCAAGGCCGCGCCGCGATGGATAAGACCTTTGAATTCGTTTATGCTGAGTTCCTTAAGGCGAAGCTAAAAACAGGCAGAGCAGCGGCAACATACACAAAACACCTTGACGCCTTCAGCGCGAAATATGGCAGCTTGAAGATAACAGAACTCAAAGAACCTACGCTGCAAACATGGCTCGACTCGTTCGAGAATCCGAGCACGCGCAACACAAAGCGCAAACGACTTGTGACGCTCTTTCGCTGGGCTCAGAAGAAAGGATACGTATCGAGGGCGATAAAGACAGCCGCCGAAATCACCGACACTGCCGAAGAAACGAGAGGTATAATCGAGACGATCACAGCGCCGTCTTTATTCGGCTTACTGGATTTCATGAAGCAACATCACCCGCAATACGTCGCACCACTTGCGCTAGCTGGCTTGTGCGGTCTTCGTCGTTCCGAGGTGCAGGGGCAACTATGGGATGACATAAATCTAGAGCGCAGATTCTTGAGAGTATCGAGCGCCAAGAAGGGCACACCCGCAAATCGCATCGTTCGCTTATCTGAGAACGCGCTCAAGTGGTTGTCAGTTTCAGCTCAACCCGCTGGTGAAGTTTGTCCCGGCACGACGTGGGCAATGGACAGGATACGCGACATAGGGCAGACAGGCAATCGCTTCACACTGCCCCCTAATTGCTTTCGCAATGGCTATATTTCGCACCTTGTGGCGCTCAGTGGTGACATGGCGCGAACAGCCCTCGAGGCTGGCAATTCCCCCGAAATCATCCGCAAACACTATCTGGAGCTATTCACCCGAGAAGATGGCAAGGAGTGGTTCGGTGAGTTCCCCGATATGACAACCAAGGCGGAAAGAAAAGAGACAGCAGTTAGAAAGGCCGCGAAGTAATGACTACTCAAAAACAAAAACCAAATCCGAGAATTCCAGCGATAGCCAATACGCTGAACGCTGACCTAATTCCAAAAGTCAAAAAGTGGTTAGAAAAAAAGCATCCTGAAGCGAATTTCACCGACTCCAATCTCTCAACACTCATGTGTTACGCGCTCGCACCCGATGACTTCAAGATGACCACGGCGACGGATGCGGTAAACGCTTGCAAGAACGGAAAGTCACTGAACCTAGAAGACGCACTCACTCTACTTCCTGACGCTGGAATTATCCTTGTTCATAAACTCATGACGCGTCATCCGATTGCCACCGTCGCAACTCTTGCACAGTTCCAGCATGAGGACCAGAAGCTAATGAAGAACAAAATCCGCAAGGCCCTCAGGCGTGAAAATCTGGAATTCCAGAGTGGTAATGAACTCGTTCAATACCTAGCTGACAAGGGGCAGATACATCCCGACCAGATCGACAGCGCACGTCGCAGACTCCAAGAAATGCGCAACGAAGATCTGCAGAACATCGACTCTAAAAACAGAAGGTATCATGATACCGGATACAAAGAATAGGGGTTAGCGGAAAATAAAAAAATTCCGCTAATATTTTTAGGGGGTGTTGTATGGTTTAATAGAGCCATCATGAACGACACCAAACAAAACCTAATTCCTAGTCGGCAAGTAATGGCGCGTCTGGGCTACACCAACCGCGCAAGCTTTCTCGAATTTATAAAAAGAGAGGGATTGCCATTTTATCGACTAGGCGCACGCCGTATAGTGTTCGACCCCGATGAGGTCGAAGCATGGCTCGAACGTCACCGCGTAGGAGGCATCCATAAGTGATCGACCTCGATCAGATTAAAGCGGCCGTAACCATCCCGGACGCATGGCGAAAGCTGGGCTTACCCGGCGAACCTCGCCCCGGTTGTATCCGCTCGCCATTTCGCGAAGACCGCAAGCCGAGCTTTTCGATAAGCAGCGACGGCAAGCGCTTTAAAGACTTCGCCACCGGTGAAAGTGGCGACGTGCTCGACTTCGTGATGGAAGCAACAGGCAAAGACTTCACGGAGTCGCTCGCATGGCTGACAGGCGGCACCCGTGCCTTCACCCTCAAGGCTACACCGAAACCCGCACAGCGCAGCACAGAGCCAACGCGACCGTTTACGCTGCCAGCGATCGACGACGGCAGTATCGAAGATCTGGATACAGTAGCCAGATCACGCCGCTTCGATGGGTGGTATGGTCTGCAGCTGGCAATTAGCGCGGGGCATCTCGGCTTTTGCCAGTATCGTGGCCGCCGTTGTTGGATAGCTTACGACGACGCCGGGCGCGTGGCACAAGTTCGCCGCGTGGATGGCTTACCATTCAACAATGGCGCCAAAGCACTCACCCTGTCCGGCTCGAATGCTCGCTACCCCATAGGGGCATCGAGTATCCGCGATATGACTACAACAATATATCTGTGTGAGGGTCTAGGCGACTGGCTATCGGCAATCTCCATGCACGCTTTCGAGGATGAAGGCGAATGGAGCGCGGTCTGTATGCTTGGTGCGTCCATGAAGATCGACGAGCTATCACTGGCAAAGTTCGTCGGCAAGCGAGTAATAATCTATGCGCAGCACGACGATGCCGGGCGCAACGCTGCGCAGGTTTGGGCGAACCAGCTAAAACCATTCGCCGCGCAGGTCACGGCGATGATGCCCGATATACCGGGCAGTGATCTTAATGACGCTTTTGTCGAACAACTGGAGAGCGAAAACAATGAGTAATTTAAGCGAACTCCCTATCGACCAGCCGAAAACAGGCGGGCTACTTCAGAAGCTGAAGCGGGCGACCATCAGTAGCGATGACCGAATTTCCGCAATGGAGAAGAAGCGCGTCGAAGCCGTCGAAGTCATTCCAGGCATGGCGCTGCAGGGGCAATCGACGGTATTTTACATGGAGCAGAACGGCGGCAAGACGCTGATAACCTTCGCGCTGTTGATTCAATCCATTCGCAATGGCACCATTGACGGCGACAACTTGTATTACATCTTGGCGGATGACACTTTCAATGGAGGTATCGAAAAAGCGAAGCTCGCCGCCAGTGTGGGCTTCAATCTTGTCGTTCCCGATTCGGACGACGACGCATTGAGTCTGAGTGATGTTGTCCCCCTGCTTATCGAGCTAGCGCAGTCCGGGGAAGCCGCGAAGAACATCATCGTCATCGACACGCTGAAGAAGGTTGTCAGCATGATGCACAAAAGCGCCAGCGCGGACTTCGGCAAGGTGTCACGGTCATTTGTGCAGGCGGGAGGAACACTGCTCACACTGGGACACGTCAACAAGCACAAAGGCGACGATGGCAAGGCGGTATTCGAAGGAACCAACGACATCGTGAATGATTTCGATTGTGCGTACGTGGGCTCAATCGACACAGATAAGGAGGATCCGAAGCGCCAAATCACCTTTAGCAATATCAAGCTTCGTGGACCTGTTCGAAGGAAAGTCAGCGTGTCGTATGACGCGAACTCGACGACACCATGGATTAAAAAGCTTGAATCCGTAAAGATACTATCGAGCGACGAGGCTGAAAAGGTCCGGGAGTTGAACGAGAGCCAGAAGCAATTAGAGCAAGACCTCAATATTGTATGCTGGATCTACGACTTCCTTGACGATGGCGCAAAGCTGCAAACGGCAATCAAGACCGGCGGTTGTCCTTATGGCGGTCAGCGGAGAGTGGAAGACGCATTGAAGCGGTATGGGAATATGCATAAGCACGAGCAATTCAGATTCTGGACGTGCCAAGTAGGGAACAAAAACGCACGAATTTATTCACGCACGATCAATGACCCGAGGGTCATAATTGAAGATAGCAGTGCGGGGGTGATTTTCTGAATAACTTGCATAACAGGACCACAGCACAGTCACCCAATCACCCCGCAAGCCGCATATATACTGAGATATTTAAGTTATGCAAGTTTGGCAGTAATGCACCCCCACCCAAAGGAATAATTCAGTTATTCAAATCGTATCCGCTTACTGGATACAATCCAATCACCACACCAACTAAAGGAAAAAACATCATGCACGACACCACCACAGACATCACGCCGAACGACTCACGCGTCAATTACATCACAGTGCCGCTCATAGCCAGCGCACCCGCCGGGCCTAATAGCCGCAATGCCACCACGAACGGCGATTGGTTACGCGCTGAGTGTCTTGCCTTCCTGCGCAACAGTGTCGACGTGGTTATCGTGGAAACCGACGCGACGCATCAAGCTTTAACATACCGCAGGCAGCGACTACCCGAGGACGTCATTGTGTTCCCACCACAGGGAGCCGCACACGCCGCCGCACAGGGCTAGCAGTATGAAGGTATCGGAAACGTTGATACGACGCCGCACATCGCAACGTCATGCAAGCAATGGGGCAATACGTGCCGCGGGAAAGCTTTGGGTCCTTACTGGGGATGGGTGCACACGGATTGGTCGCCTCGGTTGCACGAAAAATACACGCCACACCTTCCGTCACATGGATACCGAAAAATTTACAGCCGAAATAAACAAACCACATAAACATGAGTAAAAAGAAACCAGAAAACACCGATAAAACGGCCGACAAGGCCCCGCACGAAATCACCCCAACGGAGTTGTCACGAATGACAGGATGGAGCCGCGACAAGGCAAAAGCCCTTTGCGGGACACTCCGGCCGGTCCGTCACCGTGGCCGCACGGTCTTCTATGATCTTGGCGAGTGCATCCGTGCAGCACTCGATACGCGAGAGACGCAAGATGAGCGCCGGGCCCGCCTTCAAGGTGACATCGCCGAAGAACGTCTCAAGCGCTTGCGCGGTGAAGTGGTCGATAAAAAGGCCGCGCTCGACTTACTCACGGACGTATTGGTAACATTTCGCAGCACCGTTTGCCACATGACGGAACTCCCCGACGCGGTGCAGCGACGGCTACTAGACCACTGCCAACTTGAAATAACGAAAGTCCCCGGGCTGATCAACGAAAGCGTTTTTTCTGGCGACTATCTTTTTGAGCATGGAACCGGCGGCCAGCCATTCCCCCCGGAAAAACATGAACGTGTTCTGAAAAAAGTTAAGCAGATCACCAACACGCAAAAGTAAACAACCATCATGACCATCACACCAGCAACCACACAAGCAACCGAGCGCGACAAAGCCGCCGCTCTCATGCTAGACGTTCTCGATAAAGTCTTCACCGACGCCATCGAAGAATTGCAGCAGCAGATTAACGAGAAAGAAGAAGATGAAAAAAGTTCGCAATAAACTTGCGCGTATCCACATTATGGATACACATTGAAATCTTCAATCATTGTATTTCAACGGGGCGTTCGGCGCTTAGGCCGAAACCATAGCGCCAGACGCCCCAATTAATGCAAAAACGTTCTTTCGATCGACCACACGCAAGACAGCAGCTCGCCGTAGAACTGCCTTACCACTGCCGCCAGCGGTGCCACTCGCAAACCCGATCAAAGGCCCGCTCAACAGCCACACACACGCCGCCTGACCGCCGCGCCAAGTCACACAGCACAGCCAGCTGCATGACCGTGATGAAAGCCACCAGAGCCACCAAGGCCGCCAGCCGCCAGCGTCATTCGGAAAGTCATCGAAGCGCAGACCGAAGCCAAAGCGACCTTGTTTTGAAAACCACACACGCCAGCCGCAACACGTCGCAGCGGTGGCACAATTTCCAAGCCGACGAAATTTTATTTTATTATGAGCACACTTTCAGAGCGCGATCGTATCGCCGAATTACACCGCCTAGGCGCAAAATACAAAGTCGCACCGTCAACAATTCAAGACTACGTTGAACGCGGTGCATCTGTGGAAGCGTTTCAGAATCAATTGCTGCAAGTTCATCGCAGCACGCCAATTGCGATCGAAGATGCCGATAGTTTCGGCGACACCGAGCCCGTAGGCATGAGCCCTCGTGAGCGCAAAAGTTATTCGCTTCAACGCGCCATTCGCGCAAAGGCCGAAGGAAAACCGCTTGACGGTATTGAGCGCGAAGTGTCCGACGCAATCGCCAAGCGTATCGGCCGCGAAGCGAAGGGTTTCTATCTCCCCGTGGCTGAGCTGTCCGTGTCACGCTCGTTTTCGTCACGCGGAATGAGCGCGGGTATTGCGAACGCCGGGGGCTACACCGTGCAGACGGATGTTCGCGGTGAGTCTCTCATTGAGCTACTGCGGAACCGCACCGTATTGCATGATTTGGGCGTGAAATCCCTTAACGAGCTTCAAGGCAACTTGCAGATTCCTAAACATGACAGCACGGCGACTGCATATTGGGTTGCCGAAGGCGAAGAGGTCGAAACCAGCGCACCGACAGTCGGCAGCGTGAATCTCACACCGCACACGCTCGCCTCGTGCTCCGTCTTCACGAAACAATTACTCGCTCAATCGTCGATCGACATCGAAGATTTCATCCGCACCGACCTCATCGCAGGCTTGGCCGTCGAGACTGACCGCGCCGGCATCTGTGGCAGTGGCGTAGCCGGGCAGCCTTTGGGAATCATGAACACAGCGGGAGTCAACACTGTGACCTTTGGCTCAGCGCCAAGCTGGTCGAAGGTTGTTGAATTCGAGACGAAGGTGTCAGCCGATAATGCCGACGTCGCGACAATGGCATACCTTGCGAATCCGCTTGTTCGTGGTGCTTGGAAGTCAACAGTGAAGGCAGCAGGAACGGCTAGCTTCCTATGGGAGGAAAATCAGGTCAATGGTTACGCCGCTGTAGCATCCGCGCAGGTGCCTGATAGCCGCGTGCTATTTGGCAACTTCGCTGACGCCTTCATCGGCCGCTGGCAAGGCGTAGACCTGATCATAGACCCTTACAGCTTAGCTCGCCATGGGAAAGTCCAAGTTTATACAAGCTCTATGATAGACTTCGGCCTGCGCCACAGCCAAAGCTTCGCTGTCAGCACCGACTCAGGCGCGCAGGGCTCTTAACATTTCAGCGCCGCAGACGATAGGCCGTGATACAGCCTAGGGCGCGTGAAAAGCAGGGTGCCACTCATAGGGCGTTCCCTGCCCACACTAAGCCACGATTCGACCTGTCACCCCGAATCGTGGCTTTTTTGTGCCTGCACTACTCGCAGTCACGCACCGCGCAACCGTGAACCGTGGCGAGACGATCGAAGGCAAGGGGAACGCCGTGACGCAACTTGCCCGTCAGCGCTTGGCGCGCTGGATCTGACACGGCACCACAGAAGGCGCGCCGCTGGACTGCGTGAGTATTGACCGCCTTAATCAGCGCGCACCCAGCACGACGCACGCACCGTCACGGCCGCAACGGGCGAGGAGGGCAGTGAATGTGGCGACGCATCACGGCCCTCCGTCGAGCGCGCGAGGGCAATACGCAAGCACGGCGTGCCGGAGTTAGTCGAGGCGGTCGAAAATGGAAAGCTCACTGTCACAAAGGGCGTGTGTGTGTGGTTTAGTCCCCAAAATCTAAATTCCTAAAACCGCCACAGTGTATGGCATCTGTATGAAATATTATAGATGATTCTACAAACAGCTGAAAATCAATATACTTACAAAATTTCATGGTGCCCCCACTGGGACTCGAACCCAGATCGACTATTTAGGAAACAGTTGTTCTATCCATTGAACTATAGGGACCGCTGCTCATGAAATACTGGCAAATCATGAACAACTTCAAAAACGACATTCTCTAAGTCAAGCGCCCAAGTGTGTGCTCGTATGAAGTAAAGAACATCTTGTCTGAATACATTTGACCGAATGATCAACACAAGATCAAGAAAAGTACCATGAGCAGTGTTCTACCTGCAAAAAGCTTAGCTTCACTAAACAATCCAAAGCGATACGACGCTGCCACATGTAATAATATTTATCAAAAGTACATGAATTCCCCACAACAGGAATCAGCTGAAATTTGAAAAAGAACTCAAAGTATACATACTCCTCAAAATGGAAATGGGAATCACACTCGAAGAGCTATTTCGCTATGTTAGTTTAATGGGAATCGCCTATGTATTGGCTTTACCGATCGGGCTCAACCGCGAAATGAAAGCGCACGGTGCCGGACTTCGCACCTTTCCAATTGTCGCAATCTCTGCCTGCGCCTTCTTACTAGTCGGCCGCGCAGTCTTACCTGAAGGCGATCCACAAGCACGACTCATGTATGGCTTAATGACTGGCATCGGCTTTATTGGCGGCGGCGCCATCATAAAAGGTAATGGTGAAGTAAGCGGCACTGCCACAGCTGCTAGTATCTGGGCCACCGGCGCCATTGGCATGGCAGTCGCCTACCAGCAATACGCGATTGGCATCGTCCTGAGTGCCGCGAACTTCCTAACTCTTTATCTGGGCATGTCTGCAAAAAAAGAGCTGAACTGCGATCGGGAAGAAAAGAGCTAAGCAAGCAACAAGGCCATCATTCGACCAAGTGCACGAGTTAGGCTTGGCAATCGCATGAACATTTGCACAGTCATAGATTATGACTCCTGAATCCGCTCTGCAAAAATACTTTGGCATGCCCTCCTTTCGGCAGCCGCAGCAAGCGATTATCGAAGCTGTACTAGAGAAAAAAGATACTTTAGTGGTGATGCCGACGGGGGGCGGTAAAAGCCTCTGCTTTCAATTGCCCGCGCTACTGCTACCGGGGGTGACACTGGTGGTCTCACCGCTGATTGCATTGATGAAGGATCAAGTGGACGCGCTGCAAGCACGCGGCCTCCCTGCGGGGCTGCTCAACAGCTCGCAGACGCTGGAAGAGCAGCGCGCCACCCTCGACGCGATTCGCCAACGCACGCTGAAACTCGTCTATGTCGCGCCTGAGCGATTCCGCTCTCAAAGTTTCCTCAATGCGCTGCCGAAAGACGCCATCAGCTTGTTCGCCATTGACGAAGCGCACTGCCTCTCCCAGTGGGGGCACGATTTCCGGCCCGATTACATGCGACTGGGTGAAGCGCGCAAAGCACTGGGCTCGCCCCCATGTATCGCGCTGACAGCCACCGCCACCCCCGATGTGCAGAGCGACATCATGCAGGTGCTGGAAATGCGCGATCCTGCGGAATTCGTGGCAGGCTTTGCCCGTGAGAACCTAAGTTTTAAGGTGCGCAAAATCGGCTCCAACGCCGATAAGCAGGAGGCTCTACTGCGCCTGATCAAACAGCATAAGACTGGCATCATCTATTGCGCCACACGTAAGTCGGTCGATAAAGTGGCTGCCGCCATTGAGCCATTGGCAGGCTCCGTCATTCGCTACCACGGCGGGCTATCCGACAAGGAGCGCACGCAAGCGCAGGAAATTTTCATGCAGCGCAGGTCGGACGTAGTCGTCGCCACCAATGCCTTCGGCATGGGAATCGACCGTGCCGATATCCGCTTCGTGTGCCACTACGAAATGCCGGGGAGTGTGGAAGCTTACTATCAGGAAGGCGGGCGCGCAGGGCGCGATGGCGCCCCTTCGGTCTGCGAAATGCTCTTCTCCTACGCGGACAAGCGGGTGCAGGACTTTTTCATCGAAGGTGCCAACCCTGGCAAAGAACTGATCGCCCGGGTATTTGACATGCTATGCGCCGAAAGTGACGAAAACCACGAGGTGCGGCTGCCTGTCGATGACCTCTGTGAGCGTCTAAATACAGGCCGCAAGGTCAACCCGATGGCTGTCAGCACCGCCATATCCACACTCTCACGCCATAAATGGATCGAACGTTTCGAGGTGCCGGGGCGACGACTCAAAGGCACCCGCATTCTCAAACTTGGCCAAAGCGGTCGCGACCTACCACTGGACGGACAAGCTCTGGCCATCAAAGCGCAACGCGACGAGGCCCGCCTAAAGGCAGTCATTGACTTCGCTTACGCCTCCGGCTGCCGCCAGCAGTGGATTCTCAACTACTTTGGCGAACGCAACAGCCAGCCCTGCGGTCGCTGCGACGGTTGCCGGCAACGCAAGCAACTGGCCAATCGCGAGGTTAAGGCCGATGAGTGGACCTTGGTGAAGATGGCGCTCAGTGGCGTTGCTCGCATGAACAGCCGTCGCGCTCCCGACGAATGGACACCGCGCTTCGGCAAGCGTAAAATCATTCAATGCCTACTCGGCAGCCAATCGGCCCCCATCCTCGATGCGGGGCTGGACGCACTCTCCACCTATGGCATACTCAAGCGCGAAGGCAGCGCTTTTGTGGATGCACTCTTCGAAAGTTTCGAGCAAGCGGGACTGGTACAAGTCGTGACCGAAGAAGGTTTCCCCCTCTTAAAGCTCACCGAACTCGGCTCGCAAGTCATGCGCGGCGTCGCTCAACCGGCCCTGGCACTGCCCGAGCGCACCGCTGGGAGCGCCGGCAAAGTCACCACGGCCAAAAAGCTGAAAAAAGGACAGGCGCCCGAAGGCATTTTAGACAACGCACTCTATCAAAAGCTGGCTGCGAAGCGCAGCGAGATGGCCGCTGCCAGCGGCAAGCCTGCCTATACCGTATTCCCCAACTTTGTGCTGGTCGAGCTGGCCAACCTCAAACCAAGCAGCGAGCGCGAAGCGATCAAGATCCGCGGCATCGGCCCCGCTAAACTGAAAACGGTGCTACCCCCCTTCCTAGAGGTGATCAAAGCTCATAACGCGTGAACATTGAACATTGAACATTGAACATTGAACATTGAACATTGAACATTGAACATTGAACATTGAACATTGAACGGACGTCTGGCCCGTAGAGGCGAGAGACAATGAAAAATCCCCTGAAGAAGCCATTATTTCGACATTCAAACTTGGACCTTCGATGTTCGACCTTCTTTTGACTGAATTTTAAGCGAGCAACACTTAAATTTTTGCCAAAATTGTACTTGCACACTAGCGTGAACCCCATACTTTCCGTCGCTTCATGAGCACTGACAACAAGACACTTAATCGCTCCCGCAACCCGATGGACTACACGTTCAACGATGTGGAGCTACTTTCCCGTTTCGTCACAGAAACTGGTAAGATCCTTCCTCGTAAAGACACAGGCCTTTCCGCAAAGCACCAGCGTCGCATTACGAACCGCATCAAGCAGGCTCGTAACATGCTGACTATGCAGTAAGCCCTTGAGCTGAAACAGGACTTTCCAATCCTTCTCCTTTAATTAGGTGAAGGATTTTTTATATCTACCTGTCGTGTCCGCTTGCGGACCTCTCAGCGCTGCCTACAGTAATCAAAGACCACCGCAGATACGACGCACACCAGCCAAATGACCCACGCCTGCAAAATACTGCCACCGACCGAAGCGAATATTGACCTATGCGCGGATTTGCTACGCGACGAAGCAGTCGTCGGCGTCCCAACGGAGACGGTCTACGGACTCGCAGGCAATGCACTCAACGAAGTCAGCGTGCGAAAGATCTTCGAAGTGAAAGGGCGGCCCCTAATAGATCCCCTAATCGTACACTTTCATTCCTTGGAAGATGCAGAGGCTCATGTCGAATTCAACGATCGAGCTCGCAAACTAGCCGCCCAGTTCTGGCCTGGCGCGCTCACCCTAATACTCCCCAAAAAGGACAGCATCTCCGACCTCGTCACCGCGGGCCTTCCCAGCGCAGCCGTGCGTGTGCCCGCACACCCGGTATTCCGCAGTCTATTAAAACGGCTCGAATTCCCACTCGCCGCCCCCAGCGCCAACCCTTTCGGATACGTCAGCCCGACACTCGCCCAGCACGTAGATGCCACACTGGGCAATCGTATCCTCGCGGTGCTAGACGGTGGCGCCTGTGACCACGGAGTGGAATCCACCATTGTGGATCTGCGCGATCCAGCTGCGCCCAAAATCCTACGCCCAGGCCCGCTTTCAGCAGAAGCCCTAGGCATTCAAAATTGTATTCAAAACTCGGATACAAACAAAGCTACAGTCCCCAGTACCAGTGCACAGGCTGCGCCAGGCATGCTGACCCAGCACTATAGCCCGAAGACTCCGATCACATTATTTGCACACGGCACAAAAGCCCAACAAGTAAAGGAAACAGAAGCTGTGATCTATACCGTCAAGCCCAGCAATTCGAAGCTAGCGAGTGAAACATCCAACACTTTTTGGCTTTCAGAAAACGGCGAACTTGCAGAAATTGCGCATAATTTATTTGGGCTGATCCAAAAGTTGGACCAAGCCAAGTACACAAGATTACACATCGAGCGCGCCCTCAATCAAGCGATCGGCGTCGCGGTCAACGACCGTCTAAGTCGCGCTGCAGCCAAGCGCCCGTAGAATACTGACGTTCGCAAGCACTGAATCGACAAGCACTTAAAGCTATTAGAAGAAAGTAAAACAGGGATCAGCCAATCTAATCGGAAAATTATTTAGCTCTTTTTTTCCTATTTGGCACCAGATGTGCATTACACCGTGTATGCACCAAACGATTCGACTACCGCGGTGCGCTGGAGTGGCAACAGCCTCCCTTGCGTGCCTTTTTGCATTCACATCCGCTTCTGGCTCAGTTCCGAGTGAGACGCGCGACGTCCTACAAGAATGGGTCAAAGTGAAAGCACTGATCTCTCAAGAACGCGAAGAATGGGCCACTGAAAAGGCCCTGATCGCTGATACCATTGAGCTACTCAATGCTGAGAAGGAGATGCTGGCTGAGACCATTGATTCCCGCAAAGACGCCGCCGAGGCTGCTGCCAACGAGCGCACAGAGCTCTCGCTTAAAAAGGAAAGCTTAGATGCCGACGCCGCCACCTTAGGTGAAGTGCTCACCGGCTATGAGAGCGAGATGACCGCGTGGGTGCCTAGCCTGCCCGCATTGCTACAAGAGGAGCTCGCGCCCCTCATTCGTCGCTTGCCGACCGAAGAAAATGCCAGCTCCAATGCGGGAATCGGACGCCGCCTGCAATCGGTCGTCGGCATTCTGTCTCAAGTGGATAAGTTCAATTCATCTGTCACCTACCGTAAAGAGTTACGCGACTCGGGCGAAGCCACTAAAGAAACCGATACACTTTATTTCGGCCTAGCCTATGCCGTTTATAGCGATGCCGAAGGCAGTTCAGCAGGCTACGGAAAACCCGGCCCCGAAGGCTGGACCTGGGAAGCAGCCCCCGAAGCCGCAGCCGATATTAAAGAGCTGATTGCCGTCTATAAAAACGAGACGCCCGCAAAATACGTCTCGATTCCACTCTCGATTCAATAAGCGCTACGTACGCTCAATCGAAAACTACTACTACCAAACGATTCTTTGATCCATGAAACGTAGCCTATACTTTCTATTAATTAGCCTATTCTCTCTACAGTTACTCAGCGCGCAGTCACTGGATAGTGTGAAACAATCTGCCAATGCAGATCTCGAAGCAGCCCTCAGCGAACTTGCCGAATTACGTGCAGAAATTCGCGAGGAGAAAATACCACTCGCTCAAGAGCGACGTAACCTAGAAGCTGAAGTCCGCACCTTACGCGGCGAAGCCGAAGCGGCTCGCGCCGTGCAGGACAACGCCGACTTACGACTCGACCAACTGCGCTCCCAAATCAAGGGGCGCGAAGAAGAGATCCAGTATGCAAGCAACTTGCTGGACGAATACGTGCGGGGCCTACAAGCACGCATCCACGTCAGCGAAGTGGAAAGCTACGAACCGAAACTCTTGGAGATCCTCAACAGTGCGGAAGCTTCTGAAGACGGCGAGACTTCCATCACACAACTCGCCAACGGCATTGGCCTCGGCCTGGAGCGCGCCAAGGAAATCTCCGGCGGCAGCTCCTTTCAAGGCGGCGCAGTCCTTCCCGACGGTAGCTACACACAAGGCACCTTCCTGCTGGCAGGGCCTCTGGCTTACTTTTCCTCGGAAAAAGGGGGCGGTCTGGTCATCCGCGGCGAATCACTTCGCCCAGCAGTCGAGCCGATTCCTGAATACGACATTAGCGAGGCAGTCGCCTCCGCCACATCCGGCAGCACGGGCCTGATCCCGATTGATGCTTCGATGGGTAATGCACGCGCAATCGAGCAAACCAAAGAAACTCTGATCGAACACATTCAAAAGGGTGGCGTCTGGATCGTTCCTATTCTCGGCTTTGCACTGGTATCGCTCGTGATTGCAGCCTTTAAGGCACTCGAACTATACGGCATTAAAACTCCAGATGAGGGTGCCGTCGCCAAACTGGTGGGCCTAATCAAAGAAGGTAAACACGAAGAAGCCACAGAGTCCGCCGCCCACCTACCAGGTCCTGCCGGCGACATGCTGCGCATCGGTGTTCGCCACTCGGGTGAGTCTGTCGCACTCGTGGAAGAGCTCTGCATCGAGAAGGTCGTCGAGACTCAACCTCGCGTGCAACGCCTACTCTCCTTCGTCGCCACCACCGCCGCGGTCTCCCCTCTCTTGGGCCTGCTCGGCACGGTGACCGGTATGATCAACACTTTCAAATTGATCACCATCTTCGGCACCGGTGATGCGCGTAACTTATCTTCAGGTATTTCCGAAGCGCTGATCACCACCGAGTTCGGTCTGATCGTCGCCATCCCGGCCCTCATCTTACATGCTGTGCTCTCCCGCAGAGCCAATGGCATCCTCGCCACAATGGAGAAGCAAGCAATTGCCTTTGTTAATGGACTGAAAATCGCCCGCGAAAAATAATGAATAGCCACGAACTAATCACCACAATCATAGAGATATGGGTACAAGGTGGGTGGCTCATGTTCCCGCTGGCAGTGCTCGCACTATGCATTTACCTCGCGGGGTTTGAACTCGTGTTCTTCTTCCGTAAATACGGTTTCGATAAGGACGACAAAAACACCTGGGGCCACTGGATCGACAAACCAGAAGACGGCACCGGCATGCTAGGAGCCGCGATTCGATTCGCACAAGAAGGCAGCAAGCAAATGGATTCGATTCGCTCACGCGTTCACGAATTACGACACGCTTATATCAACCCTGCCCGCCGGCGCATCTACTACCTATCGATCCTAGTCACAGTCGCGCCCCTCACCGGGCTACTGGGCACGGTCATCGGTATGATCGTGACCTTCAACGGCCTGTCTTCAAGTCGCGGCAGCGCGCTAGACGTCGTCGCAGGCGGCATCTCGCAAGCGCTCATCACCACGCAAACCGGCCTCATCATCGCCATTCCTGGTTACATCTTGGTGCACCACGCCAAAACACGTTGCCAGCGATTGGAAGGCTTTTTCTCAGAGCTCGAAATACGCACAGCTCAAAAATTTGAACGCACACATAAAGAATCATGATACAACGACGCTTTTCCAGCCCAGCCGAAGAGAGTGAAGAGATCAATCTCTCACCGCTCATCGACATGGTGTTCATCCTACTGATTTTCTTCATCGTCACCACTGTCTTCGTCGAGGAAACAGGGATCGATGTGAATAAACCGGAAGCCGCCTCCGCGGTGGACCTAGACAAACAGAGTATTCTCATTGCACTCACTCCCAAGGGTGAAGTTGTTTACGGGGGCCGCGACATCGGCGTCAATGGTGTCCGCAGTCTCGTGCAACGACTCACTCGGGATGACCCCGAGATGCCAGTCATCCTACAAGCGGATAAGGCTGTCAGCACGGAGCGCCTAGTGCGCGTGATCGACGAATCTAAGCTCGGAGGTGCGCAAGTCGTTAACATCTCAACGGCGCATTAACCACCAGCCCAGACTATTTGTGAAGCATAGACCAGAAGATACCGCCCCCGATAAACCTAAGTTTTCATCGCGAAGCCTTGGAGTGATCAGCGCGGCGGCGGCCCTGACGATTGGCATCTTCGTCCTCTTTCCTTTTACTCAGTTCATCGGCAATCAAACCCGCGAACTAGTCACACTGCGATCGATCGACGTGGCTCCGCCACCGCCACCGCCACCGCCATCGGAGGAGCCACCACCGGAAGAACCGCCGGTCGAAGAAGCCCCCCCACCAGACCTATCGGAGCCACCACCTCCCTTGGATCTCGCACAACTGGAAATGGCACTGAACCCTGGCATGGGGGATGACTTCTCCAACGCGTTCTCAGTCGCTGGCTTCGATGTCGCGGGGGATACCGCCTCGGAAATCATGACCTTCGAGATCTCTGATCTCGACGAGATGCCACGTATGCTGAAAGGCCGACGCCCCAAGCATCCGCCGAATCTGCTGCGTGAGCGGGTCGAAGGCGTCGTTCGCCTGAAAGTGCTCTTGGACGAAACCGGACGCGTGAACGTGCAATCCGTCATTTCATCGACACATAGCGCTTTCGAACGCCCCGCCATTCAAGCCGCCGAAGACTTCCGCTACACGCCACCGACTAAGAACGGCGAACCTGCACGCACCGTGTTCGTTCTGCCCATGAAATTCTCTATCAATTAAACCACTCTTATCATCCATTTTGTTCAACCACGAGCGCTTATGAAAATCACACGCTTACTTACCATTCTCGCCAGTATGGCTGCTCCTTTTAGCAGCGGCTTACTCGCTCAAGACTATCCACTCAGCGAAAATCTCTGGACCAATCCTGAATTTCAAAATCGCTTCCTCGGCAGCTACGGCTTCGACACATCGATCACGCCAAAAATCACTGCCGACGAGCAAGAGATTTTCAAGCAATTGGTGCCCTTGATGCAAAACAACGCCAACGCGGCGATTCAACAATTGCGCTCCGCAATCACCAACGAGTCCAGCGCGGCACTCGACTACACCCTGGGCAATCTCTACGCTCAAGAAAACCAAGTGTCCAATGCGATTCGCTCCTATCAAACCGCGATCCGCAAGTTTCCTAATTTCTATCGCGCCTACAAAAACCTGGCATTGGTCATGGTCAATGAAGGTCGCTATGAAGAAGCGGTTCCCTTTCTGCTGAAAGGCCTCGAACTCGGTGGCACCGATGGCGCACTCTACGGCCCGCTGGGACTCGCTTATTTGAATCTAGAGAAGCCTAAGAGCGCACTGACTGCTTACGATAATGCACTGCTCTTCGCACCCGACAGCTTACAGTGGCAACAAGGCAAGCTCCGCTGCTTAATGGATCTGAACCTTTACAAAGAATCTGCCGGCATGCTGGAAGAAATGATTCTGGAAGACAGCCAAAACCAAAACTATTGGAAATGGCAGGCCAACGCCTTCCTGAGCGAGGACGACATGGCCAAGGCCAGCGCCAACCTGGAGATCCTGAAACGCTTGGGCAATGCCGACGGCGCCTCCTTAGGCCTGCTGGGCGACATCTACCTCAATGAGGGCATGACTCAAATGGCACTGGAGAATTACCTCCTCGCCGCCGATCAAGAATCACTCAGTTCCGCACGTCTAATTCGCACCGCACATAGCTTTGCAAGCCGCCGTCTATGGAACGAGGCCTCCACCTATTTGGATAAGACCAAGAGCCGACTCGACTCTCTTAGTCCGAAAGAACAATCCACCTTCCTCACACTCCAAGCACAAGCAGCCATGGGCCTGGGTGAAACCGAACAGGCTTCCACAATCCTAGAAGCACTGGTCGCGGAAGACCCGATGAACGGTCAGGCGCTATTGACCTTAGGCAACCTGCAACGCGAACTCGATCGCATCGAAGACGCGGCCTTCTCCTATGAGCAAGCCGCACAGGTCGATGAGACACGCGTCGACGCACTAGTGCAACATGCACGCATGCTGATCTCACTACGCGACTACTCACCTGCCGTCACACTACTGCAACGAGTCGTCCTACTCGAGCCAGGACCTCGCTATGAGGATTTCCTAGAGCGCGTGCAAAGCGCCAACCGCGCATCCAAGGGACAGATCTAATCGCGCACAACGACAACTGACCAAGAGCACATATATAAAATGATTCGCATTGAACAGGAAAACGACTGGCTTTTGCTCAGCCATCCAGACCACGCCGCACTCGCGGGTGAATTTGCCCGGCATTGGAAGAACGATTTCTTCGCACCGCCTAAGCCTTTCACCCACATATTGGATGCCACCGCACGTCACGACGACAGTTGGAATAACCGCGATGCATTGCCACTCCTCACGCATGAGATGAACCCCAGCGCCTTCTCCGAAGAGCTGGTGGGCACTTACGATGCATTTGAAGAAATTGATTTGCACGACTATCTGGGCGTGCGTGGTCAAGCTACGGAGGATGCCGCTTTGCGTGATCCTTATGCTGCGATTCTCATTTCGATGCACACCGTCAATCTACTCACGGTGCAAGCAGACCTCTCCACCTTAAACGATGAAGATCGCGCCTTTCACAAGGCCTTCATTGATGGCCAAATTAATCGACAAGAGGAGCTCAAGGCACGCCTGCAGCTACAAGCCGACATTGCGCCCTACCTCACAGACGAGTGCCTGCTCGCAGGATTTAAATTCCTACAGGCTTGCGACAGCTTCTCGCTCCACGTCGGTGTCGCATTCTCCAAGCCTAGCAAACTGCAGCACGCGCACCCACGGCGCGATGGCAGCGAGACTGAAATCGAGTTCATTCCCAAGGGCGATAACCATTACGTATTGAGCCCCTATCCACTGGACGAGCCGACCGTCGTATTTAAAGTGCCTTACCGTCGTGTGCCTAAAACAGCCACTTCCGGCTTGGAAGCGTTTCAAGCGGCCTATGCGGCTGCACCGATCGAACTAGTCACCGTCACCGTCTCTCAAAGCTAAGCAAACCATGAGCGCCGAAGCTAAACTTGCCGAACTCGGCATCACTCTCCCCACCGCACCCACACCGGGCGGCAACTACCTAACACACCGTCGCATGGGTAACATGCTGATACTCGCTGGAGTCATTAGTTTTAGTTCCACCGGCGAAAAATGGCAGGGCCAAATCGGTGACACCCGCGACCTGGACGAGGGTTATGCCGCCGCCAAAATGTGCGCCTTGAATGTGCTCGCAACCATTCGCGACATCACTGGCACACTCGATGCAGTCAAACAGTTCTTGTATGTGGGCGGCTATGTCAGTGCCATTCCCGCTTACGGCAAGAGCCCATCGGTGATCAATGGTGCTTCGGATTTATTCGAAGCTGTATTCGGCGAAGCGGGCAAGCACGCACGTGCTGCCGTATCCGTAGCAGGACTACCTAATAATGCTACCGTCGAAATTCAAGTTACAGTAGAATTACACTAAAACAAAGAAGCACATTAGACAGGGCGTAGTGAGTGCGATGCATTTATTGCCGTAACCAGTATTACGGCTGAATACGTGCTGTAGCGCTGTTATGGATTTTCGCCCTTTCAAACCCAATCGACCTTTCGATATAAAAAAATGGCCCGGCTATTACGGCTGGGTCATTTTAGTCGTCGGCACCCTCGGCATGATTTCTGCCGTGCCAGGCAGCCCACCGGGCATGAGTGTGTTTGTCGACGATATGATCGGCGCACTGGACCTTGAGCGTAGCAGTTTCGCACTCGCCTACACTCTCGGCACCATCGCTGCAGGCGTATGTGCGCCCATTGCTGGCCGCTTTATTGATCGCTTAGGCGCACGAGTCATTGGCTGCCTGAGTTATTTCGGCCTGGGGCTCATCCTACTCTTTACCGGCTACATCGGGCAAATTTATTCCATGTTTCCGAGCGCGGAGACGACCTCGGTCCCCTACGCCTTTATCCTGATATTTATTTCGTTTGCCGGCATTCGCTTGATGGGTGTCAGTTTCTCAATGACGACTTGCCGCTCCATGGTCTTTCGATGGTTCGAAGGTAAGCGTGGTTGGGCCGCTGCCATCAATGGCACCATGCTCTCGCTCAGCTTCTCAACCGCCCCCTTACTCCTGAACGGATTTGTGATTTCACTCGGCTGGCAACGCACATGGATCACTTTGGGCTGCATTTTCATCTTTGGCATGACGACAATGGCCTACGTCTTCTTTCGCGACAGCCCAGAGGCCTGTGGCGTCGAAGTGGAGCAGTCGACTTCCAAGCGCAAAGACAGTAAAATCAGAGTGCCGATCGTCAAAGAATTTACCGCTCCGGAAGCACTGCGCACCAGCACATTTTGGTATTTTGTCGCG
This sequence comes from Thalassobacterium sedimentorum, assembly GCF_031127905.1. Classification (GTDB taxonomy): domain Bacteria; phylum Verrucomicrobiota; class Verrucomicrobiia; order Opitutales; family Coraliomargaritaceae; genus Thalassobacterium; species Thalassobacterium sedimentorum. The sequence goes on from NZ_JARXIC010000003.1 coordinate 193,027, forward strand.
GGCTTGGCATTGAATGGTTTGATCGGCACTGGTATTTCATTCCATATCATTGGGCTTGGTGACTCGCTGGGAATGACTCGCGAGGCTGCTGTGGGCGTCTTCCTCCCCTCCTCGTTTTTTCACATTGGTACCACGATACTCATCGGCAGCTATGCAGAACGCTTAAAGATGAAGCATGTGCTGAGCTTTATGGTGATCGCTCAGCTGCTCTCACTGGCCGGGGCTTACCACTTGTCAGACACTTTCTGGCGCTGGTGCTTCATTGTGGGCAGCGGCTGCGCCTGGGGCTCCTTTGGGGTTCTGGTCAATGTGCCATGGGCACGCTTCTACGGCCGTAAAAACCTGGGCGCAATCAATGGTTGGGTCACGGGCGTCATGATCGTCACCAGTGCACTCGGCCCCTACTTGTTCGGACTCTGCTACGAGCTAACCGACGCCTTCTCGATCGCCATCATCGCCTGCTCCGTGCTCTGTCCGATCGTATTCATATTCTCACTACTCTCAGACAATCCACAAGCAGTCATCTACTACAATAAGAAGGCAAAAACCAAAGGCCCATGAATCGACGACATTTCATAAAAAACAGCCTGATTGGCGTGTCCGCAAGCATCGCCCTGTCTCCCTGGTCAGCCTTCGGTCAAGGGCCCGCGATACTCGGCTCAGATAAGCTACGCCCACAACTCAAGCACGGAGCCGCCAGTGGTGATGTCGATACGACCAGTGCCGTGCTCTGGTCGAAAACAAATCAGAGCGCTCAGATGTGGGTCGAGCTCAGCACCCTGCCCGATTTCTCAAAAGTTGAAACACTCAAAGGGGGGCACGCACTCCAACAAACGGATTATAACGCGCACACCCTAGTCAGGCGTTTGTTGCCCAACACCCGTTACTTCTACCGCGTTCATTTTCAATCGTTGAAAGATCCCAAACTGCGCAGCGAGCACTGCAGTGGACAATTTAAGACAGCGCCCACTGAAGCCTGCGATGTGCGCTTCTGCTGGTCGGCCGACACTGCAGGACAAGGCTTCGGCATCGATCCCGCCCACGGAGGTATGCTCACCTTCGCCTCCATTCGCGCACGTAAGCCGGACTTTTTCGTCAACTCGGGCGACTTGATCTACGCCGACAACCCGATGTCCTCCGAAGTCACACTCGACGACGGCAGCATCTGGCGCAATCAACTGATGGAAGCCAAAACACGCGTCGCAGAATCCACCGACGACTTTCGACAAAACTTCTACTACAATTTGCAGGACGATCACCTACGAGCCTTACAAGCCGAAGTGCCGATGATCCAGCAGTGGGATGACCACGAAGTCGTCAACAACTGGTATCCGCAAGAAATACTCGATGACGACCGCTATACGCTAAAGGATGTCAAGCAACTCGCACACAATGCCAAGACCGCCTTCTTCAACTGCAATCCCATCCGTCCTCACGACACGGATCCCGGCCGCATTTACCGCAAAATTAGCCGCGGCCCACTCTTAGATCTATTCGTGATCGACCTACGCAGTTACCGCGGCCCCAACAGCTACAATCATCAGACTCAACAGAGCGAGGAAACTGCTTTTCTAGGTGCGGACCAACTCAAGTGGCTCAAAGCCGAGCTCAAAGCCTCCAAGGCGACTTGGAAGATTATTTGTAGTGACATGCCGATCGGACTGGTCGTCGCCGAATGGGGCAAAGAAATCTACGAAAATGGAGCGAACGGCGATCACGGCGCCCCCCTCGGACGCGAACTGGAACTGGCCGACCTGTTCCAAAACATTGCGCGCGAAGACATCACCAACGTGCACTTCATCACCGCCGACGTTCACTACTGCGCGTCACACTATTACAATCCCGCCAAGGCCAGCTTCAAAGACTTCAAGCCCTTCTGGGAATTTGTCAGCGGCCCACTACATGCAGGTAACTTCGGCCCCAACCCACTCGATGGCACCTTCGGCCCCGAGGTCAAATTCACCGGCATCCCCGAAGGCATGGCCCCCTTCACGCCACCTTCCGAAGGCCTCCAGTTTTTCGGAGAAATGGAAATCGATGGAAAAACGCAAGCGCTGACCGTCCGTCACTTCAATCGAATCGGCGAAGAAATCTGGTCTAAAGAACTCCAGCCAGAGCAAGCAGCCAAGGTATAAAACGACAAGCCGTAAAGAAGAAATCAGGCATAAGAGGACACGGCCTTGTGCCGCACCAACAGAGTGGAGGACAAAGCGACATTGGGTTTAACGACTCCCTTTTCTTCCCCGGTTCAAAGAATCGAGGCCACGTATCTTCAATCCTTGGGATTGGAGCTATCGGCAAGCGCGAGACAGATCGTCCGACCTACGCTCCCGGCTCAAAGAACCGAGGCCATGTATCTTCAATCCTAGGGATTGGAGCTATCGGCAGGCACAAGACAGATCGCCCGACCAACGCTCCCCGGCTCAAAGAACCGAGGCCACGTATCTTCAATCCTTGGGATTGGAGCTATCAGCAACCCCAAGACAGATCGTCCGACCTACGCTCCCCGGTTCGAAGAACCGAGGCCACGTATCTTCAAGCCTAAGGATTGGGGCTCTCGGCAGGCGCGAGACAGATCGTCCGACCTACGCTCCCCGGTTCAAAGAACCGAGGCTACGTATCTTCAATCCTAAGGATTGGAGCTATCGGCAGGCACGGCGCACTCACGCCTACATGTGATCTTCAGGCTTGGTATTCTTCGCTGCCGCTGCGATACGTGCCACGCGTTCTGCGACCTCACTGCGCAATTCGGGCAGATCATGTTTCAAGACTTCACCGGCTTCCACTTGCTTCACTCCGCGCACCCAAACGCTCTCAATATTCGAAGCATCACTGGCAAAAACTAAAGTGGCGTATGGGTCGAAGACCGGAGAAACGGGATCGATGATTAAAAAGTCCGCATACTTCCCCGGTGCCAAACTGCCCACTTGATCCTCAACCTCCAGCACTTCGGCCGTCTTTAAGGTGTGCATCTCTAAGATCTGATAGCAGCTCATGATTCCGGCATCGGAATCACGCATACGGAGTGCATACATGCCCATTCGCATATTCTGAAAGGGATCCGCAATGTCGGCGCTGGCGGCGCCATCCACCCCCAGGCCGACTTGCAACCCCTGATCTATATAACGTGGAACATCCGCCAGGCCTGAAGCCAAACGTCCGTTCGAAAGTGGATTCCAGATCATCTTCGCACCTGCCGCAGCCGACACATTAAGGATCTCATCCGTCACATGTATAAAATGAGCATATACCAGGCCATCCCAGACGGCACCTCCCTCTTTCATCGTCTGGAAGTTAGATTGTCCGGATTTAAGTGATTCCGCCTTCTCTTCCAGGTAGTGAACCTGCATATCGAGCCCCAACTCTTTAGCCACGGAGACTTCTTCACTCATTTTATCGGCGCCGCGATAAATGCCCACTCCATGTAAGCCAAAACCCAGACAAGGATGCCCGTCGGGCAGAGCCTCGGTCTCTGCAATCAAATCGACCAGTTTTGCTTTACGAGCCTCAACATCGGGCTCATCGGAATCGAGCACATAGCTGTAGATGAAATGCTGTCCGGCATCCATCTCTGCCGCAAATTGCTCCATATAATCCTCGTAGCTGGGAGCGATTGTTTGCGAATGATTCAACGTAGTGGTGATGCCATTGACCATCTGATCGAGAGCTCCATGCAAGGTAAAGGCATACATGTCGCCGGTCTCAAAATGCCGGCCGAAGGTCCAATGTAGACTCTTCAGCCAGCCATAGAGTTCTTGATCCGCGCCAAGTCCACGAAAGGCACTTTGCCACAAGTGATTGTGCCCCGAAACAAAACCGGGCATCACAATACGCCCACGCGCGTCGACGATCTCCTCGGAGGAAGATGCCGGTGGCTCACCCGCCTCGATCGCGACGATGCGACCATCTTCGCCGACTTCCATATAACCATCAATCACCGTCGCCTGCCCATCCGCCATAGTGAGGATCATATCGGAGCGGACCTGATAGGCGTGAACGATGGATCCTGTCGCTAGAGCGAGCAGGACTGCAGTGCGTGTGATGCTAGGTTTCATAGGTTTTATAATGAGGTCTTCAGTTTAACTGACTAATTCGGTGAGTCGCGCGGCGAGGGCCTCGGCGGCGCGTGAGATCCAGAGCTCGCCCTTCTCGCGGGTGGCCACGGTGGCATCGCCCACCACTCCGGAACGTGAAATATCTAAAGTCTTCCACGCATAAGTTGCGGGGGCGAATTCAGATTTTAAGATCTTAGGATCGTCCAGAGTGCCCGTCCAGCAGCAGGTAGCGGACGCGGGGTCCACCATATCGGGGGTGGTCGCATACATCAGCGAAGACTCCACTTCGTTGGCATGTATGCCGTAGGCGCGCTCACGGGCACAGATGTCAATTTCGTAGGGAGAGGAAAGCACTTGCACTTCCATGCCATAGTCTAAACTCAACTCACGCAGTGCACTTTTAATCACTGAGATATTGCCACCGTGCGTATTCAAAACTCCTATACGTTTGAATCCCCACTCCGAAAGCTGACGTCCCGCAGACACAATCAATTGTCGTAGCGATTCACGATGCAGTATCAAGGTGCCTGGATATCCGGTATGCTCATTACTTTTGGCAGCCTGAATAGGCGGAGCCACATAGACGGGGGCATCTTCTGCCAGCAGTGGCATCGCTCGGTCTAAATAAATCTGCCCGAGCAGTGCATCCACACCTACAGGTAGTTGCGGACCATGTTGCTCAATCGCTCCAGTTGGCAAGACTACAAAGGCTTTGTCCTTATTCGGCAATGTATCGATTGCCCCACGTGTCATCGCAGGCAAATAACGGTTTCTATAACTGGGCCAACTCATTCTGTTTCCTCCTTATTCAAAGCGTAATCTTGCAGGGGTGCGTGGGTATCAATTTCGCGCAGTAAGCGCGCGGTGGATGCCACCACTTCGTCCAATAGCACCGAAGCGCCCTCAGGGTGTGCCCCCAATGGATCATTTGTTTTCACGACAGAGCCTGGAATCGGATCCAGTGCTGCTGCGGCCTCCGTATCGACGCGCTCTGCCGCCTCGCCAAGCACCTCGGTAAGAATCGAATCGAGACCACTGCGGTCCCCTCCCCGACTAGGGTGGAAGTCGAGCCCAACCCCGGAAAGGTTGACACAGAAGATTTGCAAATCATGCACCACCCGCAGGTCGCGCGCGCACACATCGATCCATTCCTCAAGAAATGGGCTGGTATTGAACAAAACAAAGCGCTTGAAGCCGGGCACGGCTGCGGAGCGAATCGTCTCAATCATCATTTGATGCGCGAGCTCAATGTCTAAGTGAAATTGTGTGCCGACCGACTGACGCGGACTGAAACGGATCGGAGGCAGCACTAAAGCCGTCAATTCCTCACGCGTCGCTTCCAGTGCCTGGTCTAAGACGACTGAGCCCACAACTTCCTCCGAATCCATTGGACGCCCCATGCACCAGTCGGCAATCGAGTAAACGGGTAGTATCACAAGCGTTTGCTCGGGTGATGCGTATTCATCAAATTGCGGCCAGCGCCTGGCATGCCAGGCGAAGTCGTCGTTTCCTTCATAAAGGTAATGTTTCATATTAATTGTGTTGGTAGATCACTTTCCCGGCGCGCACAGTTTGTAGCACGTCTTCGGGAGTGACACGGGTGAGCACAGACGCGACGAGGTGTGCACTTCGTCGCAGATGCGTTTGATTAAAATCTAAGACCGTAAAATTGGCGACACTTCCCAGCTCAAGTGCGCCCGGCAGTTCTTGTCCCCAGCGTGTTTTAGAGACATTGGAAGTGGCCATTTTTAAAATTTCTGCCGGATCGGGGCGCAGCGCATCACCATACTGGCTCTTGGCGAGCTTATAGGTAAAATCAAGTTCAGCCAACATGCTGGGACTGTTCAGTAGGCCATTATCAGTGCCTAACAATAGGTTCACGCCCGCATCCATTAATTTTGCTATAGGCGGTAGCGGCAGCCCAAGGTTCGCATTGGCACGTGGGTTCAACACCGCAGTGATTCCAGAATCTGCCAGCAATTGTATTTCGTCGTCATTGGCGACTGTTAGATGCACAATCAGATCTGGTTGATACAACTCGATTGCTTGAATCAAATCCCCACGCTGCGTCCGCTGCAATGAAAGCTCACGGTAGCCCTCATTCTCCAAACAATGCACCGCACGCGCTTTGCCCATGGCATGGGTTAAATTGCGCACGCTTTGCCACGCGGGATCGGTCAGGTCGTTCATGGTACTCTCGGAGAAACCATCGGCGACTTCCAACAGCGCACGTAGCTCATTCATCGCCGTAGCATCGAAATCGGCCGTATTGCGAGTCAGGGCTGCGAGATCAAAAGGTACACTATCGAACTGCCCAAGGATGACTGAACGCACACCCGTGCGATCACTGGCTTCTCTTAAGCGTGTCGCGCCCTCGGCTCCCTGCTCTCGGAAATCAAAATGCGCCACCGTGCCACTGCATGCCATGTAGCTAAGCGCATCGCTAATAAAGTCTACATGCGACGCGCGATCCAACTTCGCAATCTCGCGATACTTGAAACCATCTGGCCGAAAGAAGCCCTCTTCCAAGGTCAAGCCAGTCGCGCCATCTGGAATAAAGCTGTCGCCCATGTGAGTATGCGCATTCACCAAGCCGGGAATGATCACAATCGCTCCATGCTCAATGCGCTGCACCGGCTCGATGAGGTCCATCTCAACGATTCGATCCCCCTCCGCACGGAAAGACGCGCAACGCATCGGAGCCATTTCGGGTCCGTGAAAAACAATACAATCCTGATAATGCATGGCGCGTGCCTAGCTTTCTGACTCTTCCCCGAACTCGGGCAGATAAAGAAACAGCATGACGATGCCGATACAGGCAAACATGCGAAAGGCGGCGTCCTGCCCATTCCAGCTCGGAGATTGCCACATGGTAAACCACTCACCACCCACTGAAATAAATGCGATAAACCACTGTAACATGCTCAAAACCAAACCCGCGATCGCGAATTGCTTAGCACCTTCAAATTCGGCCTTAGTCCCCTTCAAGCGCTTGAATAACTGATAGCCGCCAAAGATACATAGGCCCATTGCGGATGCTTCCCAGAGAATGATTGAGAAATAAAAGATGGTATGAATCGCAGGCGAATCAATCGCACGCCACATCAGTTGATTCCCCTCAAAGACAGTCGTCATGCCGAGCACATTCTCAACGAAGAGATAGTTGGATCCGTAGTCAGTAATATTATTAAGGACCACAAGGAATAGGAAGAACGCAACCGAGAGTACGAGCGCGATTTTAGATAGTCGAATCAGTATCATGCAGACCTCTTAGCAAAATCAAAGCCAAGTTCACATTCAGGCCGCGAAAGATAAAAAGTATACCAAATGCATCAGAGCTCATCGTATGCAGGCACACTGCTCGCATCTGAATGATAACCGATCAACTCGCGTGTTTGATTGGGGCGCGAGAGTAACTCATTAAAACTCTTCGCCGCGAAAGCAACCATTCGGGCATCCATGCCAACTGCAATTTTACCGTATTGAGAAAGCCCCATAATCGCAGCTGGTCCGGAAGTCACCATCGCACAAGCTGCAGCGGGTTTTGTATCAAGATGAGCGATACGAATACTTTGCGTAAAGACTTCAAACATATCAAAATCACCCCATGCGTAAAAGGCGTCCCGCACATTATCGCTAGCGCAAGCCGTCGTCACACCGGCATCATGCAATTCATGTAAAAGTGTCACGCCGCGCCAGCGCGGCGTACCGCGGTGCCCCGTCTCCGTAGGGCGCCCTTGCAAATACAAATTACACAGTGGCAGCGAAATAATCTGCACTCCGGCTTCCCGCACCAGATCAATCGTGGATGCCGCACGCTCCGCATCTTGCACGGCCAAACTACAAACATGGCCACAAGTGACAGGGTAAGGAAATTCTTTCTCCAAAACAATCTGAGCAATATGTCGCAAACACTCCGCCTCGGCATTGCCATTTTCATCCACATGTAAATCAACACCCACGCCCATCTCGGCTGCGAGATCGAAAAAGTAGCGCAACTGTTTATCCAAGTCCGGATTCATTTGCGGCATCCCTCCCAGCAGCGCGTTCGGATGCTTCAGCGTCCACTCCGCAATGCGCCGACCGGCAGGTTCCAGGTATGACTCGATCCCACACAGACTGACTGTCTGTAAATCGATCCGGCCCGCCCACTCTTCGCGTAAGGTTTGCATGGCATCGTGACTGACCTCGCCCCAATCCAGCCCCGTATCGACATGGGTGCGTAGCGCCACGCTTCCGTGCGCCTCAGCACAGCGAAGCGCAAAAGTCCCGCGCCGATAGAGATCTTCGGCGGTCCAATTCTCCTTATCCTTACTGAGCAATTCAATCGCATCCCAGAACTCGCCACGCACATTAGGTGCACGAGCCCAGGTAAAGGCCTTATCAATATGCACGTGGGCATCCAAGAAGCCGGGCATCACAATGCGCCCCTGCAAGTCATTCACCGAGGCTGCTTCACTGGCATGGCCTGAACCAGCGGGATCGACAGCTGTGATCAAGCCATCCTGCATACGGATATCACAATCAACGAGTACACTTTCTCCTTGAGGAAAAGGTGAGAGACTGCGCGGAATACGCGCATTTTTTAAAATAATTTCAGTCATTGGGGATCATTAAGGGAGGTATTGTTGCACCAAGAGCGCATCGATATCGACTGCTTCTGGAATCAAATCATATTTCAACAAGTGCGCTTGGCCTGCCTTCAAGACTTCGGGGTCCATTGGACGGAATAAGGCTCCTGGCTCAGGCACCATCAACTCCTCAACTTTTGCCAGCGAACGAATCTGATAGTCACGCTCGAGCTTTGGATTATACTTCGAAAGAATCAAATCAATCGTGGCTTCCTGATGCGCGAAGGCATATTCCCATCCGCGCTTGGTCGCGGCTAAAAAATCTGCCACAACTTGCGGATGCTCCGTAGCCGTCAGTCCGGAGGTGTACATCACTTGCGAATACGCACGGTAGCCATAGTCACGCGCCAGAAAAACCCCCGCACGATCGCCGACCATTTGCTCCAGTTTCACAAACTCATCGATATAGTAACATTGCAACGCATCGGCCTTACCATCTAAGAGCTGCTGAGGATCATAGCTAGCGGCAAAAGTCTCCAGCCCACTGGCATCCACCCCTTGCTGCTCCAGCAGCAGAGCGATGACTCGCGCACCATCGGCATGAATGCCCACGCGCACGTTGACCAAATCCTCAAAGGATTCGATGGGCCCCTCTTTCAAATACATCCAGCCCATCGGACTATCTTGAAACATCGCACCGATCGCAACCGCATCCGCCCCTTCGGCAACTTTGCCGATCAGCACATTGCTCTCGGTCGAACCGAAGCTAAAGACTGGCTCACGCGTATCGCCCAGCTTAATCTCGTCCGCGCCGACACCTGGCAGGATACTGACCTCGAAGCCAACATCGGCATAATACCCCTGCTCGACCGCCTGAAACAGGCCTGCAAACTGTGCATTATAAATCCAGTCCAACTGCACGCGTACCGGTGTTAATTCAGAGACTGAAGCAACTGCGGGGCTGTTGGCGCTTTTTTCAGAAGAGGCGCAACTACAAAAAAGTGAAGTGCTCAACGCAAGCGCGGCACCGAAAAATTCAAATTTATTAATTGGGAACATGGGTCAGGAATTGGCGGATTTGCTCAATGGTTTCATCGCTATAGTGGGGATGCTTCGGCATTTTTGAATCTGGCATCGTCACTTGAGGGTCTTTCACAAAGTCGTGAAAATATTGTTTATTATATTTCGCGTGCATCGAAACAATTTTTACAATTCGATTAGAAAGGTTACCACCGGGCCCCACAGGATCCCAGGAATGGCAGCTCATGCAATTATTCATCCAGATCTCACGACCCGCTTGCGCGTTCGCATCCATCGTGTCGAAGGGCGCCTCAAACAAGGGCCCGACTAAACTCTCCTGACTCCCCAGCTTGAGCTTATACACACCGAATGGCCGCTTATTCGCAGGGTCGAGAATCTCCTCCGACCCCGCAGTCAACTGTTTCGCAAAAGTAATATAAAATGGGCCCATATCGGGAGTGCCTTCCAGTTGCATATCCCCCCGCTCATTCCCCTCTAAGTCCAGTACAACATAAGGATCATACTCAGCAATAAACTCAGATGTATAATAAGATATGTATCCATCGTAACAATACGCAAATGCTGCATCAAACTCTGGATACGCATCAAGTATAGCTGCGAGCGGCAAGACCGTGCATTGAATAGTCTTCTTTAAATATGGGATATAAACAGCTTCAGTCTTCACCCCCATATCATAGAGCGCATCCCGCTGTATGACAAAATCCTGCGCAGGGTCACTGGCTAATTCCACAATTAAATCACCAGTCAGATCAGCCTTATCAACATAAGCGGCCTGCACACTGACAGGCAACAGCAACACAAGCAGCGACGGCAACAGTAGTGGAAAAACGAATGCACGTACACGCCGCAATCGATTAAATAGATGAATAGATAGCATGCCACCGCTTAGCATAGTGCATACCAGCGCACCGCAGAAATTCATTTTTATCCGAGCGATTCGCATCCGACAAAACCACAATATAAAAAAATCGAGCGCAGTGCACCCGAATGGCAATGATTATGCTAAGAGCACAGAATGACAATTGATTCGACACCAATAACCAGTACCTCAGTCACGACTGAAAACCTAGAAGCGCTGCAAGCGATTCTAGGTGAAGACCAAGTAATTACCGGCAAAAAGACCGAAAAATACTCGAAGGACTTCTACTGGTATTCCCCCGTATTAAAGGAGATGCTTGAAGACAAGCGAGCTGAAGTGGCCTTGCTGGTCAAAAGCAAAGAGCAACTGAAAGAGGCAGTCGCCTACCTCTATGAGCACAACATTCCACTCGTCGTACGCGGCGGTGGCTCCGGCAACTACGGCCAATTAATCCCACTCTACGGCGGCGCGGTCATCGACATCTCGGGCATGAATACCATCTTCAGTGTAGATGGCGTCGTGCATGCAGAAGTGGGCGCGACCATTCGCAAGATCGAGATCGCGGCCCGCGAAAAAGGCTACGAAATGCCCTGCATGCCATCGACCTGGATCATCAGTACCATCGGTGGCTTCCTCTGTGGAGGCTCGGGGGGTATCGGTTCGATCAGGAACGGCGGCATCGCCTATAAGGACAATGTAAAATCGGTCACAATCATGACAATGGAAGCCGAGCCAAAGTTTATTAAGCTGGAAGAGCGCGATGCCATTAAAGCGCTCCATACCTATGGCACCACTGGCATCATGGTCGAAGTTGAAATGCGCCTAGCACAAGCGTTCCCATGGGAGCAGCTAATCTTCGTGCACGACGACTGGCAGGAACTGCTCGACTGGTCCTACGAAGTTGCCTGCGACGACAGCATTCCGAAGCGCTTGGTATCCGTATTCGAAAATCCGATCTCCAATTTCTTCAAACCACTCAGAAAGCATATACCTGCGGACAAGCACACCACCTTCTTCATGGTGGACGAAGCATGCGCGGAAAAAGTTATCGCATCGGCCAAGGCAGCGGGCATTGAACATGTTTTCTCCAAGCCATTTGGCAGTCCACCCAAGCCACCATTTATCACCGACTACACATGGAACCATACCACACTCTGGGCGATTAAAGCCGACCCGAGCATCACCTATTTGCAGTGCGGGTTTGGCGAGGACTTCAATGGCAACTTCAAGAAGCTGAAAGATAAATACGGCGACGAAGTATTGATACACATTGAAATGACACTCGGTAATTCAAAATTCAGAACAGAAAAGCCGGGCGTTTCCATCGGGGGCATTCCATTGATTCGCTACACAACTGAAGAACGACTCAACGAAATCATCGCCTTCTGTGAATCCATTGGTGTGGCTGTGGCCAATCCACACACCTACACGATGGAAGGAGGCGGCGCACATCCCGACCTATCGGAAAAGCAAGCGCTGAAAGATCTCGCCGATCCCAAGGGTCTAATGAACCCAGGCAAGATGGCCTCATACAAACATAACCCACTCGCGACTGCAGAAGTTTAAACATCAATCGCCTGGCAGTGCTGGCTTCTCCCTACCAGCTCAGAATGCAGCACCGCCGATAACGATGTCAGTAAGCAAACTACCCTGAAGCACACAGCTTCATAACGACCACGGCACAGGGCCTGCATTCGCAGGCCCTGGCCGATCTATTTAAAATGAATTCACAAGACTACGACGTCTCGGTGGAGCGCAATGTAAGTATGGTGCTATCCGATGGCACTCAACTTAGCAGCGACATCTACCGAGTCCCCAGTGAGCAGGCGCAACCAGTATTGTTAATGCGTCAGCCCTACGGACGCGAGATTGCATCCACTGTTGTATATGCACAACCTGAATACTTTGCACGAGCCGGGTTTATTGTCGTCATTCAAGACGTCCGCGGCCGTGGAGAATCCGAAGGCGACTTCTACACCTTTCGCAACGAAGCAGCCGATGGCCGCGAGACGATTGAATGGGCCGCTCAACTAGACGGCGCCGACGGCCGGGTATGCATGTATGGCTTTTCCTATCAGGCATACACGCAGCTGGCGGTGCTAAAGGATAAGCCGAAGGCCTTGGTGGCCATCGCCCCCCACATGGCTGCAGCAGATCTCTACAATGGCTGGTTCTACAGAAACGGCATCCTGCGCCTGGCCACGACACTCAGCTGGGGCAACCAAATGCTACGCGAAGACGCATGGCGCCGCGGAGCGACGGAGAGCGCAGCTGCACTGGAAAAGTCTTACAGCAACTTTAAAGAGCTCACGCAGCAGTTTCCACTCGCCAGCGCCGAACCGCTCAGCGCCGACGACATCCCTAGCTATGCCGTCGATTGGATGGCTCACACAGAAAACGACGATTACTGGCAAGCTCTCGACTGCACCCAGGCGCTCGCCGAGTCAGAAGTCGCCGTCTTCCATCTAGCCGGTTACTACGACTTCTACTCTGAAGGCAGCACACTCGCCTACCAATGCAGGAAAGACAGCTCCAAGGACTTCTTTCTCTTTGGCCCATGGAAACACATCCCGTGGGAACGATGGATGAATGGGCGCGACTTTGGTGACGCTCTACGCATCGACACAGACGCCATGCTGGTCGAATTCTTCAACGCACAACTTGGCCGCGGCGACGCCAAGCACCAAGGGGTTCAATATTTTGTGCTCGGCAAAAACTGCTGGCAAACCGCTTCTCACTGGCCGCCGAATAGCAGTAGCATCGACTACCACCTAAGCTCAGGTGGCAATGCGAATAGTAGCTTTGGCGATGGACAACTGCTCGCAGAAGCCGCCTCAGACTCACCCTCCGACCATTTCGCCTACGACCCTGAAGTGCCAGTGACCGCCCCTGGTGGCTTCATCCCAGTCTGGGGCCCGGTAGATTTAAAGGCGCAGCAACAAGGTAACAACATCCTCGTCTACGATAGCGCCCCCTTCACCCGCGAACAAACAATCGTCGGACACGCCGAACTGGAGCTCAGTGTCGGCACAACCGCCGAGGCCACCGACTTCGTCGCGCGTCTCTCTTGGCTACGCCCCGATGGCAGCGCCACCTTCCTCTGTATGGCCGCGGCAGCAACCAATCCTATAGCAATCGGCGACAATGATGTTTACAAGTTAAAGCTGAAGTTCGATGCCACCGCAGTCTGCATTCCCACAGGCGATCAACTGCGCCTCGACATCGCCAGTTCGGCCTTCCCACTCATCGCACGCCATCCCAACACCAAAGCAGATCGCTTAGGCCTGCTCAATCAAAGCCAATTTAAGCGCGCCCGACAAACAGTCTACCACGACACGGTGCGCCCCTCGCGGCTCAAACTTCCAACCCTGTGAATGACGCGTCCTCTCTATGACTACCAAAAGTAATAACATTCCAATGGTCCAATTGACCCAAGCCCACAAGCGGTTTGGTGAGACGACCGTATTGGAAGACATCAATTTTCAAGCATCCAAAGGCGAGTTCATTAGTTTGGTCGGGCCCAGCGGTTGCGGCAAATCTACCTTGCTCAAAATCATTGCCGGCCTCCACTCCCTCAGCGAAGGCGAAGTCGTGGTCGATGGAATGAATCCTAAAAATGCCCGCGAGGAAATGGCCTTCATTTTCCAGGAAGCCAACCTCTTGCCCTGGAAACGCGTGCAGCAAAATACAGAATTGCCACTCAAACTTCGGGGCGAATCAACAGAGCGCCGAGTAGAGACTGCACGCAAGATGCTGGAGCTGGTCAATCTCTCACACGCCCTGGACAAATTCCCATGGCAGCTCTCCGGCGGCATGCGGATGCGTGTCTCCATTGCACGAGCGCTTACCTTAGCACCGCGCGTGCTCTTGCTCGACGAACCATTTGGCGCTCTCGATGAGATGACGCGCGACAATCTAAACGAAGACTTACTGCGCATTCACGCACGTGATCAATGGACCGCATTCTTCGTCACACACTCAGCCGCTGAAGCGGTGTTCCTATCCAATAAAGTCGTCGTACTTTCCGCAAATCCAGGACGCATCTCTCAGGTGATCGAAATCGATTTGCCCAAAGAAAGAAACGCAGAACTACGCGAAGACCCTGCCTATCTCAACTACGTGGCGAAGGTCTCTAATGCCATCCGAACCGTACACTAAAAAACATCATGGCCACGACTTCAAAAAAGATTCAATCCGCACTACTTCCAATTGCTTCCGGGATTATCATTCTAGCAATTTGGAATTTGATCAGCTACTTATACGGTCGCTCCGTAGGCTACGACGTGCAACGCATAATCATTCCCTTTCCACATCAAATTGCCACGGCACTCTGGTCTGAAAGGGAAGCGCTCTGGTTATCAACCCGACAAACCGCTCTCTCCGCTGTGATTGGTTTCATCGCTGCCGTTACAGTCGGCTACATATTATCCATGCTTCTCGCATCTGCAGTATGGGTCAAAAAAGCACTTTATCCATGGATACTAGTGCTACAAATGACGCCAGTCGTCGTGCTAGCTCCCATCTTCGTACTATGGATGGGACAAGGGCTGCCAAGTATCACCGCGATTACTTTCATGATCGGATTCTTCCCGGTCGTGGCCAACACGACCATGGGCCTCGTTTCGACCGATCGCAATCTGCTCGACTTATTTGAAATGAGCAACGCCAGCAAGGCACAAGAAATCATGTATCTACGTGTGCCTTTTGCGATGCCATATTTCTTAACAGGTATGAAAATCGCAGGCACCCTCGCTCCTATCGGAGCCATTGCCGGCGACCTGTTTGCTGGTAGCTCACAAGGAGGCGTCGGAGGCATTGGCTACATGGTCATTCTCTACAACTCACAGCTCAAGATCCCGGAACTCTTCGCCACAGCATTAGTTGCCTGTATGCTAGGCTTCGTATTCGTCGGCTGTGTCAACTGGCTGCACTGGTATCTACTCAAAGACTGGCACGAATCCGCGCGCAAAACCGACAACACATAAATCCACAGCACTTCTTACAATGAAAAACAAACTTCCTCACCTCTCCCTATTGCTCACGGCAGGCCTCTTTTTAATGGGCTGCGGAAAAAACGCCGAAGAAAGTGAGACAGGCCTAATCCCCGTTACATTACAAACGGACTGGTATGCACAGGCCGAACACGGAGGCTTCTACCAAGCAGTCGTCGAAGGCTACTATGAAGAAGTCGGCCTCGACGTGACAATCAGCCAAGGTGGTCCCAACGCGATGGGCACCCAGAAAGTTGTCAGTCAAAAAGTGGAGTTCGGCATTGGACGCGCCGACGATATGATCGTGCACGCATCCAACAACCTCCCCCTGATTATCGTCTCAGCCTTGATGCAACACGATCCACAAGCCTTTCTGGTGCACGAAGAGAGCGGGATCGACAGCTTTGAGGACTTAGACGGCCGCACCGTTATGGCCACACCAGGTGCCGCCATGATTCGCTACCTAGAAAAGCGATACAACATCAGCCTAAACCTTGTGCCACTCGACTTCGGAATGAGCCGCTTCTTAGCTGACATCAACTTCGTACAACAATGCTTCATCACCAATGAGCCTTATTATATCAAGAAAGAGGGCGCGAACGCCAAAACACTGCTAATCGCTGATAGTGGATTCGACCCCTATCGTGTCATCTTCACCAGTAAAGGCTATGCGGAGAAACACCCAGAAATCGTCGAAGCTTTCGTCGCCGCATCGATTAAAGGCTGGAAGTCCTACATGGCTGGCCCCCGTGAACGCGCCAATGCTTTGATCACACAACTTCACACCAAAATGAAACCTGAGTTCCTCGAATACAGCGTCAACGCCATGCTGGAAAATCATCTAGTTGCAGGTAATGAAGCAGTCGACCAAACTGGCTTAATACAACCCGCACACATGCAAAAGCTCATCGACACCCTGCACGACGTAGGACTCATCAGCGAGCCGATGGATGCGAAAGAACTCGCCCCCACGAAGTATTTGCCCGCTGAGGTTCAGGCAATGATCACTGAATAAAAAACCAAAGTGTCAGCGATATAGCGCCATGGAACTCAACACAGCCTTCCTTTCTCAATTAGCCAGCATTGTTGGCGAAACGAGCCTGATCACCAGCGAAACATCCACGCTCAAGCTCTCACGCGACTACGCCTGGTATTCACCCTTCCTAAAGGAATCACTCGCCAGCAAGCGAGCCGACGCGGTGGTCAAAGTTACAAGCGAAGAAGCACTGGAGCAAATAATTGCTGCCTGTGTCGCCGAGGAAGTGCCGGTCACGATTCGCGGCGCGGCCACTGGAAATTACGGTCAATGCACCCCCTTTGAAGGTGGCGTACTGATCGACATCAACGGGCTCAACGAAATCATTGAGATTGGTGACGGCTGGGTCGAAGCCCAGGCAGGCGTCCGCATCCAAACACTCGAAAACGCCGTGCGCAAAGAAGGTTGGGAACTACGCAGCTACCCATCCACATGGGTACGCTCCACCCTCAGCGGCTATATCGGCGGCGGCTCCGGCGGCATCGGATCGGTCACATGGGGACGCCTACAAGAAGCTGGCACCATCAAAGCAGTCGACTTACTCACCGTAGAAAACCCACCTCGCAAATTTCGCCTGGAAGAGGAAGAAACACGCAAGGTGCACCACACCTATGGCACCAACGGCATCTCCACTCGCATCACCCTACGTCTCGCGCCCAAAGCTGATTGGCGACAGATCATGGTGACAAGCGAAGACTGGTGGGCACTGATGGAATTTGCCGTCGAAATGGCGGATGATAAAAGCTGGAACAAGCGCCTCATCAGCGTCCACGAATGGCCCATCCCCAGTTATTTCAAGGGGCTGAAGAAATGGATCCGCAGCGACTCACATCTAATCTTTTTCGAAATCGAAGAAAGCCAATCCGAAGCCTTCAAGGCATTGGTCGCAGAGCGCGGTTTATCCGTGCAGCACGAGATCGAACCACATGAACCGCGTAAAGCGCCCATGTATTCGGATTTCACTTACAACCACACCACACTATGGGCCCTCAAATTTGATCCAAGCTATTCCTATATGGCCAATCGCTTCGATCCCACAAACTACAAAGAGAAGATGCTCGCGATCAAAGAAAAGTTCCCCGACGAGCTCTGGTGGCACTTGGAGATTTTGCGTGACTACACCCAAGACGAACCGATCTACGCCTGCCTCACCATCTTCCGCTACACCACCCCCGAGCGCTTCACTGAGATGCGCGAATTTATGCAAAGCATCGGAGTCCCCACCGGCAGTGCCCACACTCCCTACCTCGACCAAGGCATGCACATTCATGATCTCGATGACAAACTAGCAGTCAAAGACTACGCGGATCCCAAGGGCTTACTCAATCCAGGCAAATTACAAAACTACCAGCCCGGCAGCTACGGCAATTGGGCACCTGAATCCAGTAAGAACTAATGCGGCAACTCTCGAGCGAATGCACCAGCACCGAGCTCAAGAGCGCACGCGCTCAACGCGCCCTGCTGGTCTTTGGAGGCACCGAGCAATGCGGCCCCTGCCTGCCCTGCAACATTGACACTCTGCTCGCAGACTTCCTCGCCCAGGAATATGCCACGGCACTCAGCGCCTATCGCCTGCCCACGATCCCCTTCAATACATCACAAGAGCATGGATCACTCGCAGGCACGCTCTCCTTTAGCGCGCGTATGATGCAAGCGATCAGCAGCACCTTGATTGAGCAATTGCAACAACAAGGCTACCGCGAGTTCATAATCCTAAGTCCACACGGTGGCTCCCACTGGGAAAATGCCACAGTCAAAGAACTCAATGCCACGCACCCGGACCTCACCATCATCTCCGCAAAAGATGGCGCAGCCGCAAGCATGAAAAGCGCATACCAGGCCGCCGGGCTGAGCGATCTGCGTGGCATGCACGGAGGCCCAATGCCACTCTACACGACCGCCTTTTTACGCCCGGAACTCATCCGCCCAGGTCGCTACGGCCAATGGAGCCCCGAACAAAGCGAGATGGCCTTCAATTACGGCCTACTCGAAGCTTTGTCAGCAGACGGATGTTGGGGTGAGCCCGTAGAGGTCAAACTTTGCGAACTCGGCAAATATCAAACGATTGGGCAAAAGCTATGGAGCACATTTGCACAGCAACAGAGTCTGCACTTAGAAAACACACTCAAACGTGTCCGCACACTAAGGGCCGAACTCACATGCCGAAAACTTTAGTAGCAAACATCACAGCTAAGGAAGATAGCACTATGAAATCATTTTGGGACGAACGGTATGATAAGTTTGAATACATTTACGGCACAAACCCCAACGACTTTCTCGCCGAAGTCGCACCGACAATCGCTCAACCCAAGGGCAAACGAGCCCTCTGCCTCGCAGACGGCGAAGGCCGCAATGGCGTCTACCTAGCAAAGCTCGGCTTCGACGTCACATCTGTCGACCTCTCTATCGTCGGCCTACGCAAAGCACAAAAACTCGCAAAGAGTGAGCAACAAAAGCTCACCACCATTCATGCCGATCTGGCTAATTTCGATCTAGGAATTGAGCGATATGATCTAATTGTGTCCATCTTTGCTCATTTTCCAGAGGATTTGCGCAAAAAGATTCATAAACAAATTCCACCCGCATTACGACCAGGCGGCTCTCTCATATTAGAAGCCTATACCCCCGCAAATGTGGGTCGCGGAGTCGGAGGCCCACCAACAATCGAAACGGCCTACAGCTCAAAAATCCTAACGGAAGACTTTGAACAACTCCTCATCCAACGCATCGAAGAACGAGAAAGAGAGATACATGAAGGCAGTATTCATAAGGGCTTATCTGCAATCATCCAACTACTAGCCTGCAAGAAAAGGTGAGGCATACACCTACACTTTTTTCTCAAAGGAAAAATAACACTGTGATCAATGTCATGCAGAAAACGAGAATGCATGCTCACAACAGAAGGTCGAATAATCCGACTCAGCATTAGTAATTTTGTTCAAACAAATTAGAAAATAAAAATTGTGGCATGGCTGTTGCTAAGCATGACGATGATTCGACTACCAACAAACTAAACAAAACAACCACACCACACATGAAGATAACCCAAAATAGAGCATTATTGTCAATGCTGTTTCTAACACCGATAGCCTACCCGGGCCTTCAGGCGCAAGAAAGCACTGAAGCGGAAGAACTTCCAGAACTGGAAATGTTCATCGCTGAAGAAAGTGCTGCTGCACTCAACGATAGCGTGTTACCTACTGACCGAGCCATTTCAGGCCTATTTAACGACGCCACCAGCGTGTTGGAAGTGCCGAGATCAGTGACACTGATCTCTCCAGAACTCATGGAGCAGTTCAGCATCGATGACCTCGACGATCTGGAAAAGATCGGCGCCGGCACACAGACCGTGAACTACTACGGGCTTGCGGGTGCGCCCACAATTCGTGGTGTCAAGGGGGGCACATTCATCAACGGCATGCTGCGCGCTTACAATCGTAACGAGATGCCACTTTCCTTCGGTTCACTAGAAGCGATCGAAGTCGTCAAGGGCCCAGCTCCTGCAGATTTCTCGGCCACTAAAGTTGGTGGTTTCGTAAACTTGATTCCCAAGTCTCCTTTCTTTGATGAAGAAAAAGGATCGATCAAATTAGAACTCGATAATTGGGGTCGCAAAACACTGTCGGCCGACTTCGGCGCACCCTTCCTACTGCCGGGTGATACCCCTGCGGCATACCGCGTATCGATCACCACGCAAGACGGTGAAAGCTATTACGACGATATTTATAACGATTACACATCCGTTTATGGTGCAATCAAGTTTCGCCCCAAGGACGGCGTCTCCGTTTTCTTGGGCGGTGAGTATTTCGACTACAAGTCGAATGAAAACGTAGGTTGGAACCGTCCGACACAAGAACTGATTGATGACGGTGAATATGTCATCGGTGAGCCACTCAATGCAACCAGCAGCGATTGGTATGGAACCGTAGACCGCGGGCAGATTGGCTCAACTACAGCGCTAGCACTGACAGCCGAAGTCGCCGAAGCCAGAATTGACCCAGCTCTCATTGGCTTCATGACATACGACGCCGGTGAGGATAAATATGTCTACACACAAGCTTACTTCGACAACGGAGGTGAGGTACTCACTGAAAAAATCGACGGCAACGAAGTCCTTTCCGACCCGGGTGACTACGCAAACTCGAATGACTTAATTCTATTCGGCGATATCGTATTTGATTCAGATCCGGATCGCACAATCACAGTTAAGGGATTGTTCGAACACATGGAAACTGAAAAGAATTCGTCATACGGCTATGCTTTCGAATCCGAACAAGACGTTATCGAATTAAAGACCACCGTCACAGATCGCACGTTGATCCCATACACCACACTGACTTATGGTGCAAGTATTCGTTACAGTGAAGCGCTGCAGCTAACAGACTTCTGGGATGAGCCCTTCAGTCGCCGTGACATCACCCAAGACACAATCTCGTCAAACACAATCGTCCTAGCAGGCGATGACTCTCCAATCGGCGGGGTAAACCAATGGGGCCGTTTTGGAATTGGCTCTAACGGTGAGTCCGAGATGACACAACTGGCAGCTTTCCTCAGTGGTCAAACTAAACTCTTCGAAGATCGTTTAATCCTACTGGGATCCACTCGCTACGAATACGCAGACTATGATGTCGGCGTTCCATCCGTAGTGGATTTCACCAAATGGCCTTGGAATGATGAAGCAGGTTGGGACGCAGATTTAGCAGAGCACGAAGCAAATAGCGGTGACACAGACTTCTTAAACTGGAGCATTGGCCTCAATTTCGAGTTGATCGATAATGTCTTCCTCTACGGAAATTACCAAGAAGGCACATCCGTCAATGCTAGCCAAGCAGGAGTGATCTCTGGCGCAGGGAACTTCGCCGAAAACAATCTGTGGGAAGTTGGTATTAAAGCTAACTTTTTTGAAGGCTCTCTCTTCACCTCACTCGCTTACTATGAATGGGAACAAAGTTCATTTGATTCACGCGAACAGAAAAGTAATGAAATCGAAGGTGAAGGTATCGAAGCTGAAATCACATGGCTAGTTACCGACCACCTAACATTGATCGGATCCTACACATGGCAAGAAGTTCGCCGTGTATCAGGCTTGGATTACAGAAGTCAACCTCACTCAGAAGAGGACTGGGCCTTGTTAGGAGGCGCACTCGACGCCAACACTGGCAACTCAATTCCAGCAGCCAACACAGACCTAGTCTACCCAGGCTCGCCACAACAAGTGATCAAGCTGTTCGGGATTTACGACTTCCACAATGGATTTCAAGTCAACGGTGGTGTCACATGGCAAGAAGAGTTCTACTCTAGCTTCGACCACAACATCGAGCTTCCCGCCGCGCTCATCTCTAGCTTAGGTGCTAAGTATACGACAGAGAAGTGGGAAGTTGCTTTCAACATCGATAACTTGACCAACGAAGATTACTTCTACGGCAGTGACCCCACATTCGCAGCGAATACACTCGTCACTAAAGCACCCGAACGCACTTACACAGTATCGTTCAAATACATGTTCTAAACGGAGCATTAACTAAACTCTCCAGGGCGGACGGATTATTCTGTCCGCCCTTTTTTATTCAAAATCTATCCAAACTCGAATGCATAACAGACTCCATTTACTCGCCTCTCACGTTATCACAGTAGCGGCAGCACTCGCACTTATCGGATGTGGGGATCAAGCCGACATTCAAGCCAAAGATGGCCTATTCCCGCTCTCCATCCAACTCGACTGGGTGGCCGAACCTGAACATGGTGGACTCTACACTGCCAAGGCACTCGGCTACTTTGAAGATGAAGGTCTCGACGTCACACTCGTCCAAGGCGGCACGGGCTCCTACTCGCTCAACAAAGTGGGCGCCAACATCGCCCAAGTCGGCCAAGCTGACAGCACCAGCGTAGTCATGGCGACTGCCAATGGCGCCCCACTCATCAACATCGCAGCCGTCTTCCAACAAGATCCTAGCGCTATGATGCTGCAAGCCAGCAACCCGATCACTGAATGGAAGGAACTCGACGGCAAAACTATCATGGCTCGCCCGGAATGGCCCTTCCTTCCGTATGTGCAAAAGCAATACAATATCACGCTCGAAGTGATCCCGCAAAACTTCCAACTCCAGCGCCTAATTCAAGATCCGAGTTTCATTCAACAGGGCTTCTACATCGCGGAGCCATTTTACGTCGAACAGCAAGGTGTCGATCTCAAGTATCTTTACGTATGGGACGCTGGCTTTGATGCCTACACCTCCCTCTTCACCAACAAGCGCTTTGCGCGCGAGCACCCAGAAGAGCTCAAGGCCCTACTACGCGCGCTCAAGAAAGGCTATATCGAATATGTCGAAGGCGATCCGACACCAGCGCACGAGATCATGTTAAAGATCAACCCCAAGGTGACGCCCGAATATTTAGCTTGGTCTCGTAATCAGATCATCACCGAAAAGCTACACCGCGGCAATCCGAGCGCAGGTTTCTTTGCCGATTATCTGGATATCACAGCCGAACGTTTCCAGAAGCAGATTGATCAACTGGTCGAACTCGAAGTCATCGAAGCAGATACAATCACAGCGAAGGATGTCATGACCGCAGAGTTTTTACCGAGCGAGTAGAGCAGAGCCGAAGCATCGTGGCGTGTTCGCTCATCGGACGTCTGCACTTGATCAGTCAGCCAAGTCATCAGCCCCTTCGGGCATGACAAGCGTACGCAACCTGAAGCAAAGCCTTTATTGGTAGGGATGCCTTGCCAAGGCGTCCGTTCGAAATGAAGGAGCGCTGAAAAATCCACGACCCGACGATTTTCGGACTCAATGCGCGAACGGACCTCTCGGCGAGAGGTCCCCACCTCCACACAAATATATTCTAGTATATTTATGAGACAGCTTCCAAGCGAGCACAGCAACCTCAAGCAACGTACATCATGACAGACGTGCGTGCCCGCTTGCTGGATGCCTTCGTAAAAATCAGCCGAAGTGAGATGTAAATCTCACTTCAAATCTGAATAGGAAAATTCCAAGAACTTATCTAAATCGATCGCCTGCTTAATCATACCCGTCTCTAGGTAGTTTTTTTGCATCGCCGCCCACTTAGCCTTGGTCATCGATAAGGTGTGATGGCCCTCTTTCATGACAAATGGCTTTAATGCTTTAGCCTGGACGGGCACCATGGCTGCGTCAACTTCCTCACTGGCATAGGGTCCATTCACAATCAAAGCAGCAATTTCGGGCGCTCTCATGGCACGCTCCCAGCCAGCAGCCGAGGCCGCGACAAAGGCCTTTGCGACTTCCGGATGCGCCTCCACATATTTGCGACTACTGTAAATCACCATCGAATACATCGGCATGCCCAAGTCTTCAAATAACAGAGTCCCCACGGGCTGATCCGTCATGGATTGTAACCGCAGCATTTCATCAATCGCATAACCTTGATGCAGGTCAACCGATCCATCCAGCAAGGTTTCGATCTTATGCTGCACTTTAACGGGCTCGACGGAACCCTCCGGTAGGCCGGCGGTGGCGACGAAGAACTTAAACAGCTCATCCGTGTAGGCATGAATGCCCACTCGCTTTCCCTTTAAGTCGGCGGCGCCTTCGATGCCACTTTCCTTTAAATAAATATAGCCCGCAGGGCTCTTAACGAGTACGGCACCTAAGGCGACCAAATCGGCCCCCTTTGCAACCGCATCGATCAAAATATAGGCTTCAGCAGTACCAAAGGTTGCTTTGCCCGAAGCCACGTCTTCAATGAAGTGTGTGCCATATTCAAATGGCAAAAACTTAAAGTCTAATCCGTGCTCGGCATAGAGACCGCCCTGCTCGGCCCAGAAAAATCCAGCAAACTGAGCATTGGAAAACCAATCTGCCTGGAAACTCACGGGCGTCAATGCAGGCGTCGCGAGATCTTCTGCAGATAATTCAGAATGCATCCAGCAGGAGCTCAAGCCCAACAATAGCATCGAAAAATGAGGTGATAATCGAATCATGCCAACAATTAGCAGGAAGAATGACAATTAGGCGTGCCTGAAAAAAATGCGCTGCGTTAGTAGGTCAAGCACCCTTCTAAAGGTTTGATCACGCTAGCCAGAGGTAGGGCGCGACTTGTCGCGCCCGCAAATCCCAAGCAGCCATCACGATGCGGGCGTGACAAGTCGCAATGCCATTGCATATTAAAAATATGATAAGCCAGCAACAATATCTGTACTTTGAATGAAAAGGATCTAATAAGTTTTGGATGGCTGAAACATCC